>NZ_UIGI01000001.1:1870479-2493973 GCF_900446255.1 Buttiauxella agrestis
CAAACTCAGTAAGTTTTGTTTATTCATCTGCAACCAATTCACCTGATTTTGAAGCGTCAGTGTTGGATTTTGGAGGGCTAGACGGAACTTATAACACACAGTTAGCCGCCAGCTATTCAACACCGGGATTGATAAAATTCCGGGCTAAGAATGGGGATAACGATACATGGAATGTTTGGCACAGTTTTTACACCACAGGTAACAAGCCCACAGCCGCCGATACTGGTGCGCTGCCTGTTGACGGCACAGCAGCAGCCGCAACAAAACTGGCAACTGCCCGAAATATAAACGGCGTGCCATTTGATGGCACAGTGGACATCACCATTTCTGCAAGTGCGGTGGGTTCATATACCAAAGAAGAATCAGACGGGAAATATCAACTTAAAAACGCGTCGGGGAATGCTACCAATGGATGGTTTAAAGATTCATCGACAGGTGTCATAACACAATGGGGGATGACAACATCCGTCTCCGCAAGCCAGCCCATAAATTTTCCCATTGCATTTCCTTCAGTGTGCGTAGGCATTCAAGTCACTGCATTTACAAATGGTGTGGCGGGAACGATGGAGACAGGTTGCTCAGCATATTCAAACACCGCGGCGACATTGACTGCAAACCAGCCATTCAGCTTATTTTGGGTAGCAACAGGATATTAAAAGCATGTCTAAATACATTTACTCTCCGTCACAGAATGCGTTTTACCCTGTGAAATTAAGTCGCGCCTACAAGTTAAGCGGAACATGGCCAACCGACGGAAAAGAAGTTGCCGATGAAATTTATATCGAATATGCCGCCAAAGTCTCACCCCCCGGAAAAATCCGCGAGGCCGGAGAAGACGGGATGCCCTCATGGGTAGACGCCCCGGTCCCAACGCCGGAAGAAGCTGCTTTTATGGCAGAGTCAAAAAAATCCACACTCATGAAATCAGCCAATAACATGATTGCGCCGCTTCAGGACGCCGCAGATTTAATCATAGCGACAGAATCGGAATTAAAGGCTCTTGCTGAATGGAAAAAATATCGTGTTTTATTGAGTCGGATTGATACAACAAAACCGCCTGAAATTGAATGGCCACCCTTACCGAATTTTATCAGCTGATACAGCCCGCCAAATGAGCGGGCTTTTTTATGGGAGTAACTTATGGATCTTCATGGCGTCCGCACACAAGAAACGGACAATCAGACGAAGGCTATCACGACGGTAAATATGAGCGTCATCGGTCTTGTCGGAACGGCACCTGATGCGCTGACAGGTACGGCGGCGACAGTGACAGTCGGCAGTACGATTCTCGATAATGCGCTGGTCTTTACTGCGGCTGAGGTTGGCGCAGGCGGGAACCAGCTGCAGGTACTGGCGGTGTCAGCAATACTTGATACTGAAACGCCGGTCGCGATCCCGTCGTCTGCAGCTTACGCTGACGAACGGCTAACAATCACGCTCGGAATTGATGATGCAGGAACAGTCACAGCAACAGCCTCTGATGTGGTGGCAGCAGTGGCAGCGGTCGCTACTTCTGGAATAACTGCTGCGTTATATTCCGGTATCACCGGCGCGGGTGTTGTCGACCCGTTCGGTGCGACGAAGCTGGCCAGTGGTGCTGATGAGCCATTTCCGCTTTATACCCCGGCCATTATTTCCGGGAGCCGAAGCAAGGCGAAGCAGCTTGGTTATAGCGGGACGCTTTACGCTGATATGGTTGATATTCTCGCGCAGATCGGCGCACTGGTTATTGTTATCCGTGTTGATGAGAACGACGACGAAGAGCAGCAGCGCGCCAATATCATCCAGGGTATCGAGGCGATGGCGCTCGCGCAGGGCACGTTGAATTATCAACCGCGTATTCTTATCGCGCCGGAATGGAGCACTGATGACGGCGTCGGTAAAGCGCTGGAAAGTACAGCTAACCAGCTCCGGGCAATCACTTATCTTGATATGCCGAGCATGGCCACTGGCGAAGACGCTGCGCGACGTGCGCAGATGTACGGGGCGCGGGTCGAAATTCTCCGACCGCGTATCATGGTGACAGATGACGTCACCGGCAAGATTAACGCCCGCCCATACTCAGCCGCCGCAGCTGGACACCGCATGCGCATCGATAATGCCTTCGGCTACTGGTGGTCAAAATCGAATAAAGAGGTTTATGGCTTCTCCGGGCTGGAGCAGGTCGATTCGTTCGTCACTGGCGATGAGACGTGCGTCGCTAACCAGCTCAATCAGGCCAACGTCAGCACGATCATCATGCTGGACTCTTATCGACACTGGGGAAACAGGCTCTGCTCCAGTGACCCGCAGTGGCGCTTTGAAGCTGTTCGCCGCACTGCCGACGCGATTGAAGACTCTATTCAGGTTATGGTCACGAAAAATTATGTCGACCGCCCAATCGATAAAGCCTTTTCGACATCACTAGTCGGTTCGGTGAATAGCTATATGCGCCAGCAGACAAAAGCGGGTGTTATCAACGGCGGTCGCTGCTGGCTTGATCCTGATTTAAATACTGCGGAAACACTGGCTGCAGGCAAAGTTTATCTGAACGTCGCATTCGGTCCGAAATCGCCGGCGGAAGAAATCATTATCACGTATTCCATCGATAACACTTACACCGTCCAGGCGTTGGGGCTTAGCGCTGCAGCCTGATAGGGAGACAACATGTCTGATTTAACCTACGTATACAGTAAATCCGCGTTATGGACGCAGGACAGCGTCCGGATCGCGGGCCTGAATGCTTTCACTGCGCCAGCCATCACAGCGACCATCGGCAACAAAAAAACGACCTGGATGGATATGGCCATACCGGTCGATAACGGTCTGGAGCCGATGTCCTGTGAATTTAAAACCGATGCTGATATCGATGTTCTCGGGCTGTTTGGCTTTATGCCTGGCAGAACTACCCGAGTGCAGGCGCGCCGAACGTACCGCGATAATAACGGGGGGCTGCATACGTTTGTCGACGAGCTCGAAGGGTTGATCGGCACAATTACGCCCGATGAGAGTGGCACCGACAGCAAAGAGGGCGTCGGGCTTTCGGTAACGATGAACCTGAGCTATTACAAACTGACGGTCGATGGGGCAGAGATTTACGAGATTGACCCTCAAAACATGATCCGTTCTGTTAACGGCACCAATGTCATGCAGGACGAGAAAGACGCCTTGCTGATGTAATTCGCCACTTCGTTCTAAAAACACTTCATAGCGCCGCGTAGGCGCTATTTTTCTATACAAGGATTATCACCCATGAATTACCCGGCAAATACGATTGTTATCACTCTGTCTCGTCCATTCAAACTCAACGGCGAAGAAGTCACCGAACTTACCCTGCGTGAACCACGTGTCGTCGATAAGCTCACTTACGAAAAAACGGCGGGCGGTCCACTGGTGAAAGAATCGACAATGATTGCAACGTTATGTGGTCTGAATGCCAGTGATATTCACAACCTTCCGGCGTATGACTACGAACAGTTAACGGATGCGGTGAATCGTTTTTTGCTCCCGCCCGAAGAACGCGAGAGTCAGAGTTCCTGAACGACCAGCCTTACATAACGAAATATTGTCACGTTACGCTGAGTGAGCAACTGGAATTACCGCTCAGCGTCTATAAGCGTTATCGCGAAATGGCGCTGAAAAGGAGTAAGGCCTGATGGCTAAAACGCAGCAGTTTAACGCCTCGGTTAATTTTGGGGCGACTGTCGATGGTTCCGTCGGTAAAACGCTTAACCGGCTGACGGGTGGCATCGAAGATATCGGCAGCGTATCCCTGAAAACGATGGGCATCCAGACAAAGTGGATGCGTGACCTGCAGTCTGGTTCTGCCAGTACAGCCAGCAAGATGAAAACGATGGAGCAGGCGACGTCCGCCTTGCTGAAAAAGCAGGAGGCACTCGAAAAAGAGATTAGGGAAAGCACCAAAAGCGGCAAGGGTGGGACAGCTGCGCTCGTTGAGGACTATAAAAAAGTTGGTGTGGCCATCAAGCGCGCCACTGATGAAATGGAGCAACTCAGCAAAGAGCAGGCCAAAGAGCAGAAGCGGGCAGAGCGTGGCGCTCGCTTCCGTTCTGGTATGTCATCTATCGGGCATGGCTTAGGCAAAGGGGCCGGGGGCATTGGTCGCAGTATGATGACCGCGACCCGATGGGCCGGAGCAGGTCTTTTGGGTGGGGCGGCGGCTGCAATTGCCAGCCCTATTGCGCTTAATTCTGAGACGGCAGAAAGCGCGGGTCTGGCTAAATCATATGGGATGAGTATCAAACAGTTTCAGGGCATGGGGATAATCGCCAGGCAGGCAGGTCTGAACGCGGAGAACGGGGGCGACCTGGCTGAAGAGTTTGTGAATAAGCTCAAAGAACAGGGGAACGAAAAAACCCTGAATCCTATGTTAAGGCAGATAGGGCTATCTAAAAGTTTTCTTAACGGCAAAAGCCGGGAGGACGCGTTTAACGAAGTGATGTCCAGGCTGTCCCGGATGAAAGACACCGGCGCAGCGGCATCGCTCGCAGATCAGCTTATGGGCGGCGAGGCGAATAAGTTTCTCACCTATATACACTCGACCGGGAAGTCGTTCGAGCAGGCGATGGCCAACGCACAGCGCTATAACCTGCTGACGCAGGAAGGCGCAGACGGTGCAATGAAAGCGAACACGGCTGTCGGTAATCTCTGGGGCGTTGCTGTTTCAGGTATGGAAGATACTATCGGGAAAATAACCGGCCAACTGGCTCCGACTGTAGATGATGCAGCGTTACAACTGGCTGACTGGTTAAAAGGGATGCAACCGAAAATCACTGATGCGGTTACTGACTGGCTCAAGCCAGACGGAAGCAATAAAACAGGGCCGCAGCGGCTCTGGGATAGTGTGGTTAAGTTCGGTAATGGCGTGGAAACGGTAGCAGATGAAGTTTTAGCTGTAGCGGCTAAGTTGAAATGGCTCCTCCCAGAGAGTAGAAGTCCTGCTGAAATGGAAAATGTAGATCAGGCCAGACGTAGAGGTGTGGAACTGGCTGCGCAGGAAGCAGATAGCCAGGGGCTGGGATATTGGGATAGCAGTCGTCTTGCCAATCAACGTGCGGATGAGGCTGAGCAGGCATGGAAAGATGCTCACAGTATTGCAAATGTTCCTGACTATGTTGGTTTTGATGATAGTACTTTTGGAGGCTCGATTCCTGAACTACCTGGAGCGGGGTCTCCAGCAAACAAGGTCAGTCAGACAAGTAATAATCAGTTTTATTTCAATATCACGATGGAGCCGGGAACACCTGAAGAGCAGGCTCAGTCACTGCATGACCAGTTTAAAACTTTGATTGGTAATACACCGTCATTTTCACCGACTTTTGATGTTCCCAATTAATAGAGAGTTTAATTAAAGTTTATTTTTCTCATTCTTTATAGATTCTTCTAATAAGTTCATCCCATATGAGCGATTCTTTGAAGTGTGCGGAACAGAGCACATTAATATAGAGGAAAGAAGTGGGGTGAATAAAATAGAACAAACAAACCATCCTAACCATAACCTTCCCGTTTGATAGGCTACGCTAGCCACAGCAAGCGACCCACCAACCCATAGCCAAATAAAAATTAAATAATCAGATATGAAATAAAACATAGTTATTTTAACTCCTTAGATAATAGAGGGTTTATGCAATATACAACCAAAAACGGAGAGAAACTCGACGTTATTTGTTTCAAAAAATATGGTTTCGTGAATAACGCCGTTGAACAGGCTCTTTACGAGCCAGCGAACTATGACCTCACGACGAGCGAAGTCTTTTCAGCAGGAACTGAAATTGACCTTCCAGTCATCAAACCGGATGAGAAAAAACAAGAATATTCATTGTGGGAATGATTCATGACTCAATATATCAAATCTGGCTCAATGCCGTGGCAACCGAATTTTTCCCTCACGGTTGAAGGGGAAGATATAACGGAAATTGTAAGAGCTAACCTCATAAATCTCACACTTACCGACTATGGCGGCAGTGAGAAGAAGAGCGATCAGATTTCGTTTGCCGTTGTCTCTCCGGATATGAAACTGCCAGCGAAGGGCGTGAAAATATCAATCGGGCTGGGGTTTGGGCTGGAACTGACAGACAAGGGGACGTATATAGTCGACTCTACGACGTCCGGGTTTTCAACCTCGTCGCCGCGAATTATTGAAGTTACCGCTCGGGCATTTTCGAAGAGTAACGAGAGGGGCCATAGTACGCTGCAGTCGCAAAAAACGCGTTCGTTCTCCGGCGTAACTCTCGGAGACCTGGTAAACAAAGTCGCAACCGAACACGCTCTCACGCCGCGAGTTCCTGCGAGTCTGGCCAGCATTCAGATCCCCCATGTTGATCAGCTAGGTGAATCCGACATGAACCTGCTGACAAGGCTGGCGGACCGATATAGTGCAGTGAGTAAAGTCTCCCACGGCTACTGGATTTTGACGCCCCGGGAAGGGACGACAACAGTCAACGGAAACGAACTGCAGAAGCTGGTCATCACGCCGGATATGGTTTCGACAGCAAGCTATCACAACAATAGCGATCATCCTGACGCATCGAGCGCCAACAGTGGGACCAATGTTATTTCTTATGTTGATGTTACCGACGGTGGGAAGATAAAGACCATTACGGTAGGGAGTGGAGAGCCGGTTACACATAACGAGTTTCCTATGCCATCTCTGGCCTCAGCGCAGGAAGTTGCAGGTAGTACGACGACCAAAAACAAAAAGAAGCTCAAAGGGATGAGTATAAGCCTACCTGCTGCGCCTGAATTAATGGGGTTAACGGCGCAATGCCTGATAGAAACATCTGGGTTCGGCTCAGTAGAGGACCAGCAATGGCATATCAGTAAGCTCGACATGACCCTCGCTGAGCAGGGTTTTACATTTAAGCTGGAGCTCGAGTGATGGCGACGATATCAGGAATTTTTAATGACCCCTTTAGTCAGCCGCTGGCTAATGTGGTTCTTCAACTGACGGCAAGAACGACAACATCAGTAACTTTCACCGGGACGAACGCCGCAGCAGTTACAGCTGCAGACGGTAGCTATTCGATGGTTGTACTACCGGGTGTATACGCAGTAACTGCCAAAATCAAAGGAGCCCCCGACTATCTTGGAGTTATTCAGGTTTACGCAGACAGCCCGGATGCATCCCTAAATCAATACCTGGCAGCGTTTAACCCTGATGATGTGACGCCGGTTGTCCTGGCAGAGATGCAGGCAATATTACTGGCAACGTTGGCAGCAGCAAAAGCCGCAGAAGAATCGGCAGAAAAAGCGGCAAGCTACGCGCTGAGATTTCTCGGGCCATATGATGCTGCAACGGCTTACGAGAAAAACGACGTCGTCTTCTGGGATGGAAGCCAATATAAGGCATTAGTAGGTACTCAGGGGACACCGCCGTCCGGTGCGCCGTGGGAACTATATGTCGAGAAAGGGGAAGATGGAGAGCCGGGACCCGCAAATATTCTGAATATAGGGACGATAACCACTCTGCCAGCCGGCAGCGCTGCAACGGCTGAAATTATTGGCGACTCTCCAGAACAATCGTTAAATCTCGGTATTCCGCAGGGGCAGGAAGGGGACGTCATTCCTGATTTCGAGGCGCCCGGTTTTATTGGTTTTTTTGTTGTACAAACGGGCGCTTCATCGGTTTATTTTCGTCCTGGTGATGAAGTCGCAGCTAGTGAAATTGCGTATAGTGCCGTCAGTGACCCAGCTTTTTACATGCTCCAGGCTAATGTAAACCCTGCCGGTGGAACGTGGCGATGCCTGGGATATGCAGCCAGCCAAGGACAGTCTGGAGGTAAGGCGGTGATGCCGTTTCAGCGTTGTGATGTGATTTCACTAGCGCTTCTTTCACTGAAAGAGGCCGCGGTTATTGAGATTGAAAACTGCCAATTCTCAGCACCCGATAAAGTGATGATTGACTGCGAGATAGTTTTCAATGGGAAAAGACATCCGTTCACAGCCAGCCAGCATGATGTAACAACATACGGCCCGATCATTTATCAGAATGCAGTGAATGGGCTGTACGGGGAAGTGGCTGCTTATTCTGCGCCTGCGGCATAGAATAGTCATGAGTAACACCCGCAGAGTGTTTGGGAAATAAATGGGGTTTATGTTTTCTGATGCAGAGTTGTAGTTCGAAGGCTCTGCATCAGATATTTAAATTAAATATCGTCTGAGATATTTTCTTTGATAATTATTCTGGAAGTTTTGTCTGTAATATATGTGCAGTTTGATGGGATGTTGGATTTTATAAATGACATGGCCCCAATTTTAACATTGTCACCAATTTTAACGGATAATCCTATAATACAAGTGTTTGCACCAATATCTACATTATTACCAATCGATATGCGTAAAGCTTTACTATCGGTATCTATTTGCCCTATAACAGTATTCTGTCTAATAACGAAGTTTTCTCCGATATCTACGAGGCTATGAATCACAATTCCTGAGTGGTGCGGGATCATGAGTCCTTTACCTATATGGGCACCAAGACCAATCTCGCAACCAAATCTTTCTATAAGTTTATTGTTTAGTTTTTCGGCTGCTTTTCTTTGTGGTTTATTACCATTTATGTACATCTCATTTGCAAGCCTCCACCAGAAAAGAAAATTTCTATGGCGTAATTTCTTCTCACGCAAAAGTCGAACGACGGAAAAATAAGGTCGTCTTATTATTTCCATTTGCCAGTAGTACCAAAGTTTTTCGTTTTTTCCGAAAATAACAAACAGCAATGAATGTAGATAAAGCATGTAATCCTCTGGAAAACTTAACAATTTTGCGCCGTATTTTATAGTTGAAGATTGTTAGAGTATTGATATACGACATGTTTAAGCTTGTTGCAGTGACTCCAAAAGCACGTAAAGAATAACGTGCCAGTCTTGACGCTAATGCATCTCAGTGCTGAGTGCCACGTACCTTGTGCGTTTAACGCATAAAAATTTTTTAATGTAGCTTGCTATGTTCCTAAGATGATTCCAGCGAAACTAGCAATATCAGTACTTAAGTGAAGCAAACATGTTAGGATTAAGTTAGTTAAACGACTGATTTTATTTGTTCTCAGGAGGATTTTAAAATCCCTCGGCGTTCGCGCTGTGCGGGTTCAAGTCCCGCCCCGGGCACCATGGGAATAAAAGCTATAAAATCAATGATAAAGCAGTGTCGTGAAAACCACCTTCGGGTGGTTTTTTATTGTCTGAAATTCGCCTTTCTGTCATTTCTCCTCAAACCGACTCCATAAAGTTTTCTTCATCCGTTCTGGCTACCTCCTGCTCTGCTGATCCTCAAGAATATGATTGCCGTCACATTCCATCATCAAAGAATAAATTATTCCTTTTAAAATTATTTGTAATAATTAATTATTCCTTCATCTGTGAGGTTCTCTTCATTTAACCTTTACGCCACAGCAAGCCATGTTAACAATCCACTGCGAGACACTGATGAAAATTGATTTATCTGCCCTGACAACCGAAGGCCGCAACACTGATAGTGAAAACATCGACATGCTTTCGACCGAGGAGATGTTGAGAGTCATCAATAAAGAAGATCAAAAAGTCGCTCTGGCTGTCGAAAAGACCATTCCGGCCATTACTCAAGCCGTTGACGCCATTGTGGATGCATTCACGAAAGGGGGGCGCTTAATTTATAGTGGCGCGGGTACGTCTGGTCGCCTGGGTATCCTTGATGCCAGTGAATGTCCTCCGACTTATGGTACTCCACGAGAGCAGGTTGTCGCGCTGATAGCCGGTGGACATCAGGCTATTTTGCAGGCCGTTGAAAATGCGGAAGATAACCTGGTGATGGGCGAAGATGACCTTAAAAACATTCAGTTCAATGCCTCTGACGTGCTGGTGGGCATTGCGGCAAGTGGTCGCACGCCATATGTGGTCGCGGCGCTGAACTATGCCAAAAGTATTGGTGCAACAACTGTGGCATTGACCTGCAACGCTGGAAGCGAAATCACACAAATAGCGGATATCGCCATTACGCCAGTAGTCGGGGCTGAAGTGGTGACAGGATCGTCTCGTATGAAAGCAGGCACAGCTCAAAAACTGGTGCTCAATATGCTAACTACTGGCGCGATGATCCGCAGCGGAAAAGTTTACGGAAACCTGATGGTTGATGTCGAGGCCACAAACCAGAAGCTGGTGCAGCGCCAGATTAATATCGTGATGCAGGCGACGGATTGCGACCAACCAACCGCTTCCGATGCGCTACGCAGCTGCAACGGGCACTGCAAAACAGCGATTGTCATGGTCCTGGGAAATCTCAGCGCGACTGAAGCAAATCAACTTCTCAATGAGAGCAACGGATTTATTCGCAAAGCATTAGCCAACAGGACGAGTGAATAATGGCCAAAATCACGGAACAGATGATTGCCTCAATTTTGCAACTGGTCGGCAATAAAAAAAATGTTCAGAACTGCGGAAACTGTATGACGCGTTTGCGCTTGACGCTGAACAACGACCAGTTAATTGAACATGACAAATTGAAAGCGCTCCCGGGAGTTTTGGGCGTGATTAATACCGACGACCAGCTGCAAATTATTCTGGGTCCAGGGAAAGCGCAGACCGCCGCAGAAATGATGAACCTGATGATTAATTCGCAGGCTAATGACTCTCCAGAACCCGCGGATCTGCGTTCGGTAACCAGTGACAACAAACAAAAAATGAAGGCGAAACAAACCAGCGTGGTGCATCAGTTTCTCGCTAAGTTTGCCACCATCTTCACGCCTCTCATTCCGGGGTTTATTGCGGCGGGTATGTTGCTGGGGTTCGCCACATTAATCGAACAAAGCTTGCTGGCAGGTGCGGCTGAAAAGAATGCGACAATCGTTCATATCGTCGGTTATATGAAAATATTCGGTAAAGGGTTATTCACCTTCTTACCTATATTGATTGGTTACAACGCACAGAAAGCCTTTGGTGGCTCTGGGGTTAACGGGGCGATAATTGCTTCTTTATTCCTGTTAGGCTATTCCCCGGACGCGACAGTCGGGTACTTTTCCGGCATCGATAATTTCTTTGGTATGGGCATCGACCCGCGCGGGAATATTATTGGCGTGTTGATTGCCGCCATTTTGGGCGCGTGGATTGAACGCCAGGTGCGCAAAATTATTCCTGATAACCTCGATATGATCCTCACTTCGTTGTTGACGCTGCTCATCACCGGCGCGCTGACATTTACCGTGATCATGCCGTTTGGTGGCGAACTGTTTAAAGGGATGTCATGGTTATTTTTACACCTGAACGGTAATCCGTTCGGTTGCGCTATTCTGGCTGGTTTGTTCTTGATTGCCGTGGTGTTTGGCGTTCATCAGGGATTTATCCCGGTCTATTTCGCGTTAATGGATGTTCAGGGCTTCAACTCTTTGTTCCCTATTCTGGCCATGGCCGGTGGCGGGCAAGTCGGTGCGGCACTCGCTCTTTACTTCCGCTCGGCGAAAGATTCTGCCACGCGTATTCAGGTCAAAGGTGCCATTATTCCGGGTCTTTTGGGGGTAGGGGAACCCTTGATTTATGCGGTTACGCTACCTCGTGTGAAGCCTTTTGTGACCGCCTGTCTCGGTGGCGCTTGCGGTGGTTTCTTCATTGGTCTGGTGGCATGGTTGGGTCTGCCAGTCGGTTTAAATACCGTGTTTGGCCCATCAGGACTGGTCTCACTGCCATTGATGACCTCGCATGAGGGAATTTATGCCGGTATGGGCGTGTATGCCGTCGGGATAGTCATCTCGTACGCCAGCGGTTTTATTCTGACCTGGTTCTTTGGCCATAAAGATGTTGATCTAGCTTAAGATCATGGGCAGGCGGCTTCCCCCTTCAACTCATATTGCCGTTTGCCCACTTTTATTACCGGAGGAAACCGGATTTATATTGCCTGAAAATCCTCTTTCCTGACATCATTCACCCATTCCGCTAACCCGGCCAGAAAATCGAACAATCTCAGGAGTAAATATTATGAATCACGGGCCTCTAAACGAAGAAGAACTGGAATGGCTGGATGACACGCTGACCCAATACGGCAACGATGATTCTGTGCTGGATGTCTCTGAACTGGACGGTATGCTCACCGCGATACTTTCTGCTCCAACCGTGCTTCCGGCGGCTGATTGGCAATTAGCTTTGTGGGGCGGTGAGGATCAACTCCCGAACTGGGAGTCTGAAGAAGAAATGAATCGTTTTAACTCACTCGCACTGCAACATATGAATGATATTGCAGAGCGTTTACGGGATGCTCCAGACCAGTTTGAACCCCTTTTCGGTTATCGCGAAATGGACGGCAAAGACTACACCATCGTTGAAGAGTGGTGTTTTGGTTATATGCGCGGATTAACGCTAGTTGAGCGTACAGCGTTGCCAGCAGCACAACAAAAAATGCTCGATGTCATTGCACTTCACGGCAATGAAGAGAGCATTACCACGCTGGAAAAAATGACCGAAGAAGAATATGAAGCCAGTCAGGCAGAAATTGGGCCTGCGGCATTACAGCTTTATCATTACTGGCAAGAACAGCGTGATGCTGAGTCCAAAACGCTACATTAATCACAACAGCAATATATTTGTTCTGAACAATCAGGCAGCGATTGAGTGTGCTGCCTGATTTGCCAGCCTACCGTCTGAACCCTCGTTCTCTCGCGACATAAATTAAAAAAGCAGGGCTAAATGTTGCTCTCGCTATCCCTTGCAAAACAAACACCCACATCGCATAGACCCGAAAGCCACACCGGTTGAAAATCACCTCATGTTAGTAACATTGCCTTTTACAATTCCTCACACCGAAGCCGCGGGAACTTTACAAATATGATATAATCAGGTGAGAAAGGAATGTATCAATAACGATAATTCAATGAATAATGAGTCTAATGATGCTGAGCAATTCACTGAAAATTACCCATGGAGGGTACCCGGTATTTATCAAGCTGGCAGACTTTGTCGCTATTACCACGGTTTTAATAATCAGCGCATGGTTATTAGCGATAGCGCCTATGAGCAGTGTGATAATGTACAGCTTACTTTTTGCTACCTCTTTTTTGTTATTCGGGGAGTACACTGAGCTTTACATTCGTAATCTCAAAAATATGAGATTGCGCAGCCAACTTCGCTTGTTTTTGTGCACATTTCTCTCTATCTGCTTTGTTGAAATTATCCGCATCTTGACCGATGGGTTGCCCTCTCTGGGATATTTGAGTGCGCTCGAAAACCCATTTATACCCGCTGTATTGCTTTGGTATCTCATCTCACTGATTCCGCTCTATTTGATCCGACTTTTTGTTTTTAAGTATTCCATCAGGAAAAATATTCGCGTGGCCATCGTTGGGGTAACGGCGAATGGTCTGGCTGCGGAAACAGCATTACTGAAAGAATATTCCAATATGCAGCTGGATTTGGCTTTTTACGACGAACGAGATGCGTCACGGTTTAGCGATCTGTTTGCCCAAATAAAAAGTCCATTCAAAGGCTCGGTTAGCGGCCTGGTTGAAGACGCACAGGCGGGGAGGGTAGATGAAATCTATATCGCCTTACCGATGGTTGCGCTGGAACGCATACGCCACTTTCTGGCCGTGATGTCAGACACCACGGTTGATACCTACATTGTGCCGGACTTCAACTCCTACAGTACGCATATGTCGCAGCTGCGCTCGATAGATAACTTGCAAACGATCAGCATTTTCAGCTCGCCGTTTGAGGGGGTGGGTTCCTTTATCAAACGAGCCGAAGATTTAGTGCTTGGGAGCATTATCCTGGTCATGATCTCTTCGTTGTTGCTGGTGATAGGCATCGGCATCAAACTCACATCGCGCGGCCCGGTATTTTTCAAACAAGACCGGTATGGTCTTAGCGGGCAAAAAATTAAGGTCTGGAAGTTTCGAACCATGCGCGTGATGGAAAATTCGGACACGGTCATTCAGGCAACAAAAGATGACCCACGCGTTACGCCGTTTGGTGCGTTTCTACGCCGCACATCGCTTGATGAACTCCCGCAATTTTTCAATGTAATACAAGGCAGTATGTCGATTGTCGGTCCGCGTCCCCACGCGGTGACACATAATGAGCAATATCGTAAGCAAGTAGAGAACTACATGATTCGCCATAAAGTTAAGCCGGGGATCACAGGTTTAGCGCAAATTAACGGCTACAGAGGCGAAATCGACGCATTATATAAAATGGAAAAACGTGTCGAATACGATATCGAATATATTCAAAACTGGTCATTATGGTTGGATATAAAAATCATAATTAAAACTATTTTTAAAGGATTTGTCGGCAAAAATGCATATTAAATATATTGTTGCTGCCGGAATGGTTTTATCACAACCGGCCATAGCGGACTTAACACCGAAATCGCATATCGGCATTGCGGGTATTGATTTTCAAAGCAATGTTGGGGTGAATTACGGTCATGAAAGCAATGTGACTTATCAGCCCTATGATAACGACGCGATTAGCTCAGGTTTTGTGAGCGTAACGCCGATGTTGAGCATGATCGGCGAGCGCTACCAGGATAAATATCTATTAATGTACTCGGGTGATTATCGCAGTTATAACAGTGACTCTGCTGATAATTACGCTGACCATTTTTTCCGTTTTAATGGTGCCTGGCGATATGGGCAAATGCATGGCCTGATGTTTAACATTGAGGACTCTTTAGGCCATGAAGAACGTGGGCGCGGAGTGACTGAAGGTTTTGTACCTGAGCAATTTCAACAGTTTGGTGTTAATTCCCCCCTAAGCACTAACTTGCTTAATAGTGAATTACGTTACAGTTACGGGGCTCCAGAGGGGCGTGGAAAAGCAGAATTCGCGCTGCTGTATAAGAAATTGCGATTTGGAAATACTCAGGATACGCAAAATACTGATGAGGATTTTTACAATTATATTCGCGAGCAGGAATGGCACGAAAATAGCCTGATTGCAGAAATTTTCGATCAATACACATCACAAACACGCTTCCGTTATAGCTTTATTACCAACCAGCGGCATTACGATAATGCGTCAGAAAAAGACAGTAACGAATATTATTTGCGTTATGGCGTGAAATCGCAGCTGACGGGTAAAACCAACATCGATATGAATCTTGCATGGCTGTATAAAACATTTGAAAACAATCCCAACTCGCAAGATTTTAATGGACTAAACTGGGATATTCAGGCTGAGTGGAAACCACTCAAACAGTCTATTTTTACGGCACATACCTCGCAGCGTATTAAAGACCCTTCGGAAGTGGGGGGTTATATTCTGGTTTCTCAGTACGGTATTTCTTACCAGCATTATTGGTTAGATGATCGCTTCTCTGCCTTGTTAGATTACTCGTACACCACGGAAGACTATAAAAAACAGGACAAGGACAGGAACGATAAAGATGGTGTATTCACCGTCACCATGAGTTATGACTTCAGGCCTTCAATTAATTTTGAACTTAAATATCAGATAGATACATTGCGCTCAAATAAAGATACCGATTCGTTTTACATCGGTCCTGACGACAACCGGGAAGTCCTGAGAACGTTGGGTTATGACAACTCGCTGATAATGTTTACAGCTAAGGTGCAGATTTAAAATGAAAATAATTAAACTGTGGGCATTTTTATTACTCAGTACACTTTTGGCCGGATGTAGCACCTCGACGCCACCATTAATGGATAGCCCGGATGCTGGCTCAAAAGGGTACCAACTTGATGCGGGTGATGCTGTGAATATTAGCGTTTACGGCGAACCCGATATGACAATGAAATTTTTAATCGATAAAAGTGGAACGATTACTTTCCCTTATATTGGTGAGTTAGTTCTGAAGGGAAAAACGCCTGAACAGGTTAGTGAAGAGCTAACAAATCGTTTGCGCGGTGATTATCTGCAAAACCCAATGGTGTCGGTGAGCATCACCGAATTCCGTAAATTTTATATCTCAGGTGAGGTGGCAAACCCTAATGGGTACGCTTACGAACCGGGTTTGACCGTTGAGAAAACCATCGCACTGGCGGGCGGTTTCACTGACCGGGCCGATCGCAAAGATATCAACATCCGTTTATCTGGCACTAATCAATTGCTTGAAAACGTGGACGTAAGACATTCCGTTCACCCAGGCGACGTCGTGATCATTGGCATGGGGTTCTTCTAACTATGAAACTATCAATAGTGGAAAATGGCAAGAACCGGGAAAGCGCTATCGACTTCTCAAGATTTGCCAAAGAATTGAAAAAGAACAGTTGGAAAATCCTGCTCGCGGGTGTGATTGCGGGGGCAATCGCTTATCCGCTTATCAGCATGATGACGTCGAAATATGTCTCAACGGCAACGGTGCTGGTGAAGGCGCAGCCCGATAATATTTCGCCATTCCCGCAGGTTGATGGCTATGACTCGACACGCAACGGCTACTACGAAACACAGTATGCATTAATGCAGTCGAGAATTGTGTTGGAGCAGGCAGTCAAGAATTTGAAACTGGATGAGAATCCCGATTTCAACGGCGTCAAGGCAGGGAGCAAACAGGCAAACACCCCTGATAATCAACAGCAGCGCGTCGATCGTGCATTGAAGACGATGCTCAAAAACCTGACGTTTAACCCGGTTCGCACCACACATCTGGCGACTATTTCTTACGAATCGGCCTCGCCACAGCTTGCAGCGGAAATCGCAAACGGAGTGGCACAGGCGTTTATTGACTACACCGTTGAACAAAAACGGACGAATACGCTGAAAGCTCGTGAGAGTAATCAGCAGCGAATGGATGAGTTGCAAAAGCAGATAACCGAACAAAAACTGGCGATTAATGACTATCTGAAAAAAGAAGGTCTGCTGACATTTCGTGGCGTCGATGGTTTTGAAACAGAACAATTGGGCATCGTCACCAATCGTTTAGCCGATGCCACTCAGCGTCGTATTGCGGCGGCTTCGCTGTATAACGAAGTGCGCCATAACGCCGGGAAATCATTGGAAGATGTGATTTCACTGCCCGCCATTTCTAGTCACGCGCAGATTCAGGACTTGCGTATCGCGCTCATTCAGGCGAAACGTTCGCTTTACGAACTACGAAAATCGTATGGCCCGAAACACGCTAAAATTCTGGAAGCGCAGGCTCAGGTTCAGGCAATTCAGGATCAAACCTCTATCGTCCTGGGTGAACTGGAATCGGGCTTACGTCAGCAGTATCAGGCCGCGTTGACGGACGAAAATAGCTATCAGCAGCAATTGGAGCAGCAAAAAGAAATCTTCCAGAAAATTGCATCGAAGCGCGATGGCTATAATGGCCTGAAACTGGCGCTCGATAAAACCGAAGACATGTACAAAACGCTTTATCAGCGCACCCAGGAACAGTCTTTATCCGGCAGCTACGCCGATGCCGATGCGGTTTTATATGACCCGGCGGTACCTGCCGATCGCCCAGCCAAGCCGAATAAGTCTCTGCTACTGATCATGATCGTGATGCTGGCGCTGGCGTTCTTCATCATGTACATCATTGTGAAAACCGCGATGGACAGCACCATCAATAACCTCAGCCAAATGCGAAAACGTTTGAAACTCGAACCGTTAGGCGAGATTCGCCGTTATCCTGGTGTCGGGAGTCGGGCGCAAATCCGTGACGTTATTGCCAATAACCCATTGAACGCCGACATCATTCACAGCATTCGCACGCGCATTATGCTGGATAATCGGCAGCTTCAAACCATAGCGATTACGTCGTCAGAGCACGGCGAAGGGCGCACACTGCTGGCGAATTTGCTGGCTAACTCCTTTAGCTTTGATCAAAAAACACTGCTGATTGACTTAGATTTTTTCAACAAAGATGGGCTGTCGAGTGAGCTGGCTAAACCGGCGGCACCCGGCGTTGCCGAGCTGCTTCGGGGTGAAGCGACGCTTGAAAATCTGAGCGTTAAGGTGAATGAGAATCTCGATTTCCTGGCGCGTGGCAATGCCAAAGTCTCATCGTTGCTGATGCTGTCATCAGAAAATCTTGAGCATTTAATGCGTGAATTAAGAAGCCGCTATCAACGCATTATCATTGATGTCGCTGCGCTGAACCAAAGCCAGGATGTCCAACTGATTAGCCGCGTAACGGATGGCCTGATTTTCGTACTCAAAGCCGGGACGGCGCCTGCGGAAAATATTAGTCAGACGCTGGATAAAATCGAATCAAACCAGTCGGTTATTATTGGTGCTGTTATCAATCAGGTGATTGATAAAAATCTGGAAACGAAAGAGGGATTACGCTCACTTAACCTCCAGACGAATGAACTGATGCACGGTACAGGTCAGTTATGAGTTTACTCAGGAGCGCATCCACTATAGCCGGTTCATCAGTCATTTCGCAGTTGATTGGTGCACTGTCTATTTGGTTGATTTCGCATAAGTATCATCTGGCGGAAGTGGGGCTTTACGCGCTCAATTATAGTATTGCGTTGATTGGTGCTCAGGTTTGTACCTTTGCATCACAGCTATTGATTCCCAAACAGCATGACGAAGATTTAGCGCAAAATGTGGTGTTTTGCTTATTACAAAGCGTGAGTATCGCGGTGCCTTACGCCTTATTCACGGCATGGTTATTTGATCAAAATATCTTTTTCCTGTATCTCCTTACGCTTTCAAATACGTGGGTTTTGATTTCGGAAAACTTATCGCTACGTACGGCTAATTTCAGTTTTCTGGTCTTTCAACGTATTTCTGTCTCGGTTGTCGTTGTGCTTTCTGTGTTGCTCACTTCAAGCATTCAGGCATTTTATTGGGCGTGGGCGGGTTCAATGATGCTTCTGACCATTGGCTGCATCCTTCGTGCATTTGATATCCGCACGGTCACATTGCAGCATTTGAGTCCGAAAAATAATCTGGAATTTTTTAATAAACACGTCCATCACATTACTAAAGTGGGAAGTGCAGAAGTGCTGGCGATGGCGAACAGCAACCTGCCGATCATGTTAATTAACTTCTGGTTCTCGGCACTGACTGCGGGCTATTTTTCTATAGTCAGCCGCTTCTGCCTGGCACCCGTCGTCATCGTCGGGAATGCGGTGCGTAACGCCATCTTCTCGAAATGGTCGATTGATTTCAGACACAACACGTTTAATTTCCATGAGTATAAAAAAGTACGCCTGCTGCTATTGGTGTTAGGCATCGTCTGCACGCTGGGGGTATTTATTTTCTACCCCATCGTTATGCACCTTGGTTTTAGTGAAGACTGGATAAACTCCATTCCAACTTCACGCTATATGTTGCCTTACTTATTCCCGGCGCTGGCCGTTTGTCCGCTCACGGTTATCGAACTGATTTTTGGCTCCCACCGCTACTTCTTACGTATCCAGTTTGAACAGCTGGCTATCGTGTTGATGGCCTTTATTGTTGTCCCTTATTTTTATAATGACTATGCGACATCGATTATCTTGTTCTCCATTTTAACTTTCGTGCGCTATGCGTTTATTTATCTGAAGGTTAATAAACGCGCTAATTTGTTGAAAGACAGGCCGGCTGTTTTATGAATCTAAATACTGGGCATTACTTACAGACTTATACGTTTGTCGCGTTGGTGTTTTGTGGACTGGTGCAATATTTCACCGGTGTGCTTGCGGTGCTGTGGCTGCCATTCTTCCTGACTTTGCTGATGCTTGGGTTGCTGGTGATGCAGACGCGTTACGAAGCATTGCAGCTTGATAAACAAGAGATTGTTGTTCTGGCGCTGTATTTCATCTTCCTTGCGATGGCGGGTGTTTCGACGGTATTGCAAGGAGGCTTAACGGTTGCCATCGTCGGTTTTAAAAATGAAATTGCGATTTCGCTGGTGATGCTGTGTTTATTGCTGGGTTTCTGCCGGGAATCACAAATTTATCGCGTGACCAAAACATTGTATTGGGTATTTTACGCGCAATTTCCGATTGTTATTTATCAGTTATTGTTCGTGGTTCCACAACGAGTCGCCATGCGCGGTGAAGATGAGAAATGGGACTCCGTTGTTGGAACGTTTGGCGGCGATCCAATGGGAGGAGGGAACACCGCAGCCATGGGATTGTTCTGCCTGCTCATTATGTTGTTAAAGGTTTCCGAATTTAAGCATGGGCTGACCACATTTAAATCAATGGCGCTGCATATCATTCTCGGCTTTGCGCTGTGCATTGTGGGTGAAGTGAAGTTTGTTATCCTGCTTTCACCGCTTTTGCTGGCATGGGTGTGGATTATGCCCAGCTATGTGAAAGGGGTAAACAAAGTGAATATCAAAGCGCTGCTGCTGATATTCGCGGGTATGGCGTTATTAATTGCCCTGGCGGTTGTCATTTTAGCTTCGGGTTATTCATCTGCTTTTGGCAGTGACCCGACGCAAAGTTCGTTCAGTATCTTTTTAGATTCTTTAAGTTATATTTTTGACCCCAATTACATCATGTCAAATGGCGAAGTCGGGCGCTTTACGACACTGATTTTCTGGTTAAAAAATAATGATCTTTGGGGATTATCTGGGACTTTATTTGGCTACGGCCTGAATGCGACCAACAGTGGGAGCACGGTTTCACCGGGCTTTTTGAATCTAACCTACAATTTGATTCTCGACTCAACTTCGCTGAGTATGCTGCTCTGGGAAGTGGGTGTCATTGGAACACTGATATTCATTGGTTTAATTATCTATATTTTGAAAATTGCACGGCCTCAACCCTTATTGGATCGCGAGCAATTAGACGCGCAAGATCTCCAGTTATTAAGTTTTGCACCTGCCTTTAATGCATTTGCTATCAGTTGCTTACTGAGTCTGCCATATAGCCAGATACTGATGATCATTCCGATGCTACAATTCCTCTTCTATTTGTCACTAGGCTCAAGTCTGGTTATTCGTCGGTCCGTTCATCGTTATGCAGAGCAATAGTATGATTAATAAACCTTTTATCTCCGTCAGCATCAAAACGCTTAACGAAGCGGAATGTATCGAAAAAACCATCGATAGTATTCGGCAGCAACTTACTGATTACCCGCATAAAATCATTGTTGCCGATAGCTTATCGACCGATAACACCCAGCAACTTGCCAGTGACAAAGGCGTTACCGTTGTCTCGCTGACTCAGCCTTCCGATCGTTGCTGTGGTGTGGGCCATCAATTAGGTTATCTGTACAGCGAAGGTGAGTTTCTGTTGCTGATGGACGGTGATATGGAACTGGAAAAGGGCTTTATTGATAACGCTGTTGCCTTCCTGACTGAGCATCCAGAATATGCGGGCGTTGCGGGTACGGTTGAAATGGATGATGCGACAAATTATGAATTCAAATCGCGTAAGCAGCGGTTGCATAAAATATATCCGGTCGGGGATAGCGATCATCTGGGCGGTGGCGGCTTATATCGCCGCTCCGCCATTGAAAAAATTGGTTATCTGACAAATCGTAACCTTCACGCCTATGAAGAGGCGGAACTCGGTATGCGTTTGCTTGATGCCGGATACAAGCTACATCGTCTGGATATCCCTTATTTCAGCCACACCTCGCACAGCATGCCGACCTTTAAACTGCTGAAGTATCGCTGGCGCAGCGGTTATCATCAGGCTCCCGGTGAATTATTGCGCAGTGCGTGGGGAAAGCCTTATCTGCGTAATGCGTTAAAAATGGTCAAAAATGAAGTGGTATTTCTGCTTTATCTTCTGTTTTTATTCATTGCCATCCTGACGTTTGATCTGGACGTTATTGGTCTGGCATTACTCCCCCTGATTGCCTTTATTATTTTGAAAACGCTTAAGAATCGCTCATTAAAAAGTGGTATTCAAAGTGTTATCAATTTATCAGTGCTTTCTATTGGGCTATTGAAAGGATTAAGTCATCCAGCGCGTGACCCGATGACACCACCGGACAGCAAAGTTATTCATGAATAGGCAGGCATAATGAAAATTCTACTGGTGAATAAATTTTTCTACATCAAAGGTGGTGCAGAAACGGTTTATTTTCAAGAACGTAATATGCTCAAGCAAGCCGGTGTTGAGGTCATTGATTTCTCAATGCAGCACGAGAATAACTTCCCGTCTGATTATGCTGACTATTTTGTCAGCAATGTCGATTATCATAAAGGTAATAACTTACTGGGCGGGATTAAAACAGCGGTAAACTTTATTCATAACGCTGAAGCCTGCAAAAAAATGCAGGCGCTACTGGAGAAAGAGCGCCCGGATATTGTTCACTTCCACAACATTTATCACCAGTTAACGCCTGCCATAATAAAAGTCGCCCGCGATTTTGGCTGTAAGACCGTATTAACGGCTCACGATTATAAAATTGTCTGCCCATCCTACTCCATGCTGCGTGATGGAAAGGTCTGTGATTCCTGTATTACTGGCACAGTATTTAATGCCTTCAGATATCGCTGCCAGGACGGTTCAGCATCGAAGAGTTTACTACTTTCTTTAGAGGCGACGTGGCAATACATTTCCAAAAATTACCAGGCTCTGGATGTGATTATTTCCCCCAGTGAGTTTTTACGTGGGGTTATTAAACGAACGTTGCCCGACTCACGCATCGACGTCATCGTGAATGGTATTGATGACAGCCTGCCTGTGGATGATATTGCAGATATTGGCTACTTGCTGTTTGTGGGCCGTTTAAGTCGTGAGAAAGGTGCGGAATCTTTGTTGCGCGCGCATCAGAAAATGGCCAATAAAATACCCCTTAAAATCGTGGGTCACGGCCCACTGTATAACCAACTTATTGAGCAATATCCCAATGCGGAATTCCTTGGCTATGTACAACAAGGTGAAGGTTTAGACCATCTGATTAAACATGCTCGCGCCGTTATTGTGCCTTCGGAGTGTTATGAGAATTGCTCCATGTCGGTGCTCGAGGCGATGTCATTTGCTCGCCCGGTTATCGGTGCGCGAATTGGCGGCATTCCTGAACAAATACGTGATGGCGTGGATGGCGTTTTATTTGAGCCAGGAAATGTCGAGGAGCTTGCCAGTGTGCTTGATGATTTTGCGCAAAGTCCCGAGAAGGCTCATCTCATGGGACGAAATGCTCGCGAACGTTTATGTGAAAAATATGCGCTGCGCAAACACATGGACACGCTTCTCAATCTATATCAAGAACTACTAAGCAAGCCATAATATGACTCAAAAAATAACCGTTATCGGTACGCGTGGCATTCCCGATGTATTAGGTGGCGTGGAAACGCATTGCCAAAATCTTTATCCCGCTATCAAGCAACAGTGTGATGTTGATATTTGTGTCTTTGCCCGCTCTCCGTACGTTGGATATACCCAATCAAGCTATAAAAATATTGAAACACGGGCTTTATGGGCACCGAAAAAACGTTCACTCGAAGCGATAGCCCATTCAGTTTTAGCCGCGTTTAAGACCTGTTTTGATAAATCTGATATTGTCCATGTTCACGCCATTGGCCCTGGCCTTGTCGTCCCTTTATTGCGTTTACTGGGTAAAAAAGTGGTCTTTACTCATCATGGCCCGGATTATGAACGCCAGAAATGGGGAGGACTTGCCAAACAGGCTTTACTGCTGGGCGAAAAGTTTGCGGTTAAATATGCCAGTGAAGTGATTGTTATTTCTGAGGTGATTAACCAACTGATCCAGAAGAAACATGGCCGGATGGATGCTCATTTGATCTACAACGGCGTGAATAAACCGCTGCCTCTATCCGATGAAACCATCAGCAAGACTTTAGGGCGTTATAACCTTCAGCCTAAGAATTATCTCGTTGCTGTGGGGCGCTTTGTCGAAGAAAAAGGCCTGCATGATTTAATTACCGCTTATCATCAATCAGGCGTTTCAATTCCGTTGGTATTAGTAGGCGATGCCGATCATCCTTCAGATTACAGCCTGCGCCTGAAGGAATTAGCGCTAAAAACTCCGAATGTTATTTTGACCGGTTTTTTAAAAGGTGATGCACTCGCGGCGGTATTTTCGCAGGCCCGAATGTTCATCATGCCGTCTTATCATGAAGGCTTGCCGATAGCGCTCCTGGAAGCTATGTCTTATTCTCTTCCGGCAATAGTCAGCGATATCCCTGCTAATCTGGAAGTAGGCTTGCCGGGCGACGCCTATTTTAAAGTGGGTAATGTGGCTGATTTAGCCGAAAAGATTACCACCAGAGCGGCTCTCGATACCGCCGACTATAGCGATTTTTTGAAAACTTATGACTGGCGCGAAATTGCCAGAAAAACCATAAGCGTCTACCATATAATAGATAAATCAATAGGTTAAATTTGAGCAATTCAACCCGACGCCCGCTTGTGATTGACCGGTTTTATGACGTTCTTGATGAGCAGACCCAGGCACAACTGTCGCCGGAACAAAAGCAAGAAATTGAGGACGCGATAGTTTCCATCACTCTGGCGTCCCGTCACCGTATTGATGTTCGTAAAAGCTTCCCCTTTTTTGGGGCGCGGTATTACCTGGTATTTTTACTGGGCAGAGATTTGCGTAAACGGCCGCGTAAAGAATCGACGTTGGTGCGCATTATTGTGACCATCCTGATTCTGTTCGGCATATTGTTCGCCACCTTATGCGTGTTATTGACGCTCTATATGCTGAAATCTGCGGCGGGTATCGATCTTATTCGTAATTTTCACGTCGGCATCTGGGACTGGTGGCTCAGTCTGAGAAATCACTAAATTTCAACGCCTGGAATCAAACGGAAACCCTATGACGATTAAAACTTTATTTGCGTTGATGTGCATGGCATTTCCGGGTGTTGTTTTGGCCGCGCCGATGACGGTTGTGACGCCAAAAGCGCTGACCGTTCCCATAACCAATCCCGGAACAGGCGTTGCCAGTTTTCATGAGGGTTACGGTGAGAAGTTGAGCCAGGCACAATATCCCAATACTGGATTTGAGTATGAGCGCTTTTACTGGCGTGATCTGGAACCGGTGGAAGGGCAGTATAATTTTGCGCTCATCGATGAAGCTTTTAAGTATGCGGCGATGCATCAGCCGGCTATGAACGTAGGTCTGCGCTTTATGGCGCTTGATGGCCCTGAAAGTGGCTCAAAAATTCCAGACTGGCTTATCCAAAAAGGAGTGAAAGGGGAATGGACTTCCGATCACAAAACCTTCGCGCCAAATCTCGATGACCCAATATTTCTGGCCTATAGCCAGAAATTACTGAATGCCCTCGGCAAGCGCTACGATGGTAATGAAAACCTGGCGTTTGTGGATATCGGCATGGTGGGTTCCTGGGGGGAGTGGCACAACAGTAATTTCCCGTCCATGACGCCGTTGTTAAAGCGCTACGCGCCAGCGCAGTTAGATAAATACGTTAAAATGCATTTTGCCGCATTTCCGAAAACACCCAAAATCATGTTAATAAGCGGCGGCGATACGCTTGCCAGCGCGGTGCGCCAGGGGGCGGGTTGGCGTGCGGATTGTTGGGGCGACTGGCGTAATTTCTCAGCCACCTGGAATCATATGGAAGATGATTATCCCCAGCGTTTAGAAGCCGCGCAGGCGGCATTTTCAGGTTTTAACGATGCGTGGAAAAGAGCACCTGTTAGCTTAGAAATTTGTGGTTATATGCCGGAGTGGAAAACTGAGCAGCATTACTCGCGTGATGAAGTAAAACGCACATTCGACTGGGCGCTGGAGAATCACGCCAGCACTATCAATTTAAAGTCGCGCGCGGTGCCGGAGGTTTATCGCGATATTGTTGATAACGCGCTGATGAAACTGGGTTATCGATTCCGCTTAGCCTCACTGAGCCATGAGTCGATATTAGCAAAGGGAAATAGCCTGACGCTTAATAGCCAGTGGATTAATGAAGGCGTGGCACCGATTTACCTGAAATATGCCGTGAATTACCGTGTTGTGGATGCCTCGAATAAAGTGGTTGCGCAGGGGCAAACGGCAGATGATATTCGCAGCTGGTTGCCGGGCGAGTATTCCACAAATTATCGACTGACCATTCCAGAAAACTCAGCAAGCGGGCAATATTATATTGAAGTGGCAATGTTGGATGGGAAGGGCAAGCCAAGAATTAATCTGGCTAATGAAGGCCAGCAGAGTAACGGCTGGTATCGGGTATCAAAGATAAACGTTCAGTAGTTAATACACAATGAGCCAGTTTGCTGGCTCATTGTGGCAACAGTGAAGATATAAAATTAAGAGCTGAAACCGTTAGGGTTATTCTTCTGCCAGTTCCAGGTATCACGCATCATTTCGTCCAGGGTATGAGTGGCCTGCCATCCCAGCTCTTTCTTCGCTAAAGATGAATCTGACCAGCACTCAGCAACATCGCCCGCTCTACGCTCAACGATTTGATAATTAATTGTCGTTTCAGCGGCTTTTTCAAATGCCTTAATCAGATCAATGACGGAATAACCCACGCCCGTTCCCAGGTTAATGGCTTTGAAAGCGGCTCCTTGCGATTTATTGTCCAGCGCCGCGAGATGACCACTTGCAAGATCCAGCACGTGGATGTAATCGCGCACGCCGGTGCCATCTGGTGTGGCGTAATCATCACCAAACACGGACAGGCAATTAAGTTTGCCAATGGCGACCTGGGAAATATAAGGCACCAGGTTATTAGGAATACCGTTGGGATCTTCGCCAATTCGCCCTGATGGATGAGCACCAACCGGATTGAAATAGCGCAAGCAGGTGATGCGGAAATCAGGTTGCGCGTGAGAGAAATCACGTAAAATCTGCTCAACCATTAATTTAGAGGTACCGTACGGGTTGGTGGTTCCCCCGGTCTGGCATTCTTCGCTCAATGGAACTCTTTCAGGATTACCATACACCGTTGCGGATGAACTAAAGATTAGGCTATTAACGCCCGCGAGTAACATCTCATTGAGCAATACCATCGACCCAACGACATTATTCTCATAATACTCCAGTGGTTTTCTAACCGACTCACCCACAGATTTCAAACCTGCAAAATGGATAACATCGGTTATCGAATACGTAGAAAAGATTTCTTTCAGAACGTTCTTGTCTAAAATATCAGCAACATATAACGTCGGTTTTTTCCCGGCAAGTTCTGCAACACGGTCTAAAGACTCTTTAGAGGAGTTAGAGAGATTATCGATGACAATGACGTCGTCTCCACGCTCCAGTAATGCCAGAACAGTATGTGAGCCAATATAGCCAGCACCACCCGTTACAAGAATAGCCATAGTCTCTCCAGATAAGATTTTCTATCGATGTTACTCCACGAAAGTTGAGTCAGTGTACCAGCAACGAATAGGTTGTTCATCTTGAGTTTCAGGCAAAAAACTGTTTGCGGAATTTCACCTGGAACTTATAGGAAATCTTTTTAAGAGGAGATAATAAGCTGAAGATTAAATTTTTAGTATCATAAACGATATAGCCATCGGTGAAATTGAGGGTATGAACACCTGCGCTCTGATTAATAAGTGGGGAGATGTTCGCAACAAGTTTTTCTTCAAAGTTTAAAGGACTAATGCCAATTAACTCTTTGATGTAAATGGATTTTCCATAGCAACCGGGGTGGCATTCTTGCGTCAGGATATAATTTTTATTATTGACGAAATAAGGTTTTCCAGCGCCACGATGATGGTAATTACTTAATTTAAGGGCAGGGGTTATTTTCTCCCATTTGCCGAACAGGCTACTAGCAGTATGAATGACCATCTCATTTTTCATCGTTGTAGAAATGAGATAACTCTTATCACCTGACGTAAAGTAAATATTGTCGGTGAATTCTGCATCAGAAATTAATACCTTTACTATCTCCCAGCGCCCAGGGAATTCAGTACATCGGAATAACATCACTTCCTTTCGTTCCGATGACTCAGGGATCATAAATAACTCACCCTCATGATAAAACAAGAAGGGAAATGAGAGGTGGCACTTTAATCCGTCAAAACCTTCAAGTTTAATATCCTCGACTTCACCCAGATTGCTGTCCAGAACGCGGCATTTCAGCATGCCTCTGGAGTTAAGAAAGCTGAATGCTTCATAGAACACATACAGCTTGTCATCTTTTTCAATGATAAAAGGATCAGCCTGGAAGGTGTACTTCTTACGTAATAGTTGTGCTTTAGAATTATTTAAAATGTCCAGGGTATTTTCAGGGAACAAATGTGAGTTATTTTTAATGATCATGATGTCCCATGATTCATGGAAAAATAACTTCTTAATTAACATGCTGTATGTGTTTAACATTTATCATCGTGTCCATGTTAGTTAACACTATTATCAAGAAAAACAGCGGGGGTTTTATTTATAATAATAAGAAACAAACACTTACCTGGCGGCAGATGAAAATGACAACCACAACCACCATGCTAAAGCAGTATAGACGCAGAAACGTGATGTGCCATCAACCAAAAGTCGTAGACGAAACGTTGGGCAGACAGGAAGGAATTGAGGAGGTTGGGGCAGAAAAAACGGCAAGCCAGGCGGCCTGCCGATGACAATTTACTGAGCCTGAGAATCCAGCGTTGAGAGTTCTTTATCAACGAAATACAGACCTTCGCCGCTTTTACCGACCAGACTTAATTTATCCAGCACAGATTTAAACAGCTTCTCTTCTTCGTGTTGCTCGGAAACATACCATTGCAGGAAATTAAAGGTTGGATAATCCTGAGATGTCATCGCGGCGTGAGCCAGTTCGTTAATTTTACGTGTAATTAACTGTTCGTGTTCGTATGTGGCGTTAAACAGATTATCCAGAGACGAATAGTCGTGTTCCGGTGCTGGAATCGCATTAATACGCGGCAGGCTTCCGGTATCTGTTAAATAAGCGAACAGGCGCTGCATGTGCTCCATTTCTTCCTGAGCATGGCGGCGCAAGAAAGCGGCTGCACCTTCAAAGCTGTGATAGCTGCACCAGGCACTCATTTGCTGATAAAGCAGGGAAGAGTAAAGCTCAAGATTCATTTGTTCATTCAGTTTTTCGATCATTTCAGCTTTTAACATGACACGCTCCGTGGAATTCGCTTCTCAATAATAGCGCTACTTTAATTTTATTATTTCAATAATGCAAAGAGAATGTTAATTAAATTATCGTAATGAGAATGGTTGCCAATATTATTCTTTTTTAAAAACCAATCCTGAAATGGAATAAGAATGATTGCTATTTAAAGCTTATCGATAATTATCGACAAGCTTTTATATTCATTACTGAACAATCATTTCATCTCTGAGGAACGTTTCCATTCCCGTTCCGCGACACTGGTATTCAAGCGTCACCTTTTGATTCAGGCACAGCGCCCCGCTGTGCACACTACAGGTTTTGATTGGCTCGCCATAAGGGAAAGCTGACACATATCCCCATTGTTGGCACTGATGGCTGGCCGCTGATTGCGCAATGTAAGTATCCACTTTTCCGTTTTGTAAGGGGGCAAGATCGAAGCCCAGACGAACCACGCCAGCGACTTCGCTGCCTTTGACGGGTTGCGGTGTTTTATTGATGGTGCAACCGGTTAATAACGCGGTGGCTAAAACTAAATAGACAATTTTCATCACGCTGACACCCGAATGTTTTTTATTATTTTAGCACGCAGAAAAATAGAAAATGAGCATCAGTATAAAGCGAGGTAATTTAATTTAAGGTGTGTCATTAAATAAGACTTAACGCAAATTAAAGCGAGAGGGTTAATTAATAGTAATCAACAGTAACATTAATGATTTGATTAAAAATTGATCATGGCGGCCATCAAGTTTGGCTGAATCGTGCCGACAATACAGATAATGCATGGTTTAACTTCAGTTTGTCATACAAAAACCGAATAAACGGCGATGAAGTGATCTCAGCTGATGCAGGAAGTTAATTTTATTTTTCACCGGGGAAATACATCACATGAATTTTATTCGTAATATCAAAATCCGCGTCATGGTGGTACTGATACTCATCTTTTCGACGGTTGCCTGGCTGGCTATTTCCGGCCTGGCATTGTGGTTTTTAAATGATCTTGAGCAGAACATTGCCCTGAATGCCGCACAAGCAAAATGGATAGATATTATTCAGTTCTTACTCGGGGCTTCTGTCGTGGCAAGCGTGATTATTACGCTGGTGACAGAACGTTACCTTTATCACTGCCTCGTGAAACCCGTCGAGAGCATTCGCGAGCATATGCATATTCTGGCGCGCGGCGAATTGGAAACAGAATTACCGGATTTAGGCAGTAACTGTATCGGTCTGATGGTCTCGCCGATTCAAAAAATGCAATCCAACTGGGGAAAAGCCGTTTCCAATATTCGCACCAGTGCACATACCATTCGAGGAAATGCCACCGAAGTTGCTGGCGTAAACGGCGAACTATCCACTCGTTCAGAACAGCTTGCCGCGGCTCTGGAAGAGACGACGGCCAGCATGGAGCAATTAAGCAGTACCGTCACGCTCAATGCTGAAAATGCCAACCATGCGAGTCATCTTGCAAAAAACGCCACTCAAACCGCACGCAATGGCGGAGAGTCGGTGAAAAAAGTCATGACGACCATGGAAACCATCACCAGTAGTTCACACAAAATTGTCGATATCACCACGGTCATTAATAGTATTTCCTTCCAGACCAATATTCTCGCGCTCAACGCCGCCGTAGAAGCGGCGCGAGCGGGTGAGCAAGGACGGGGATTTGCGGTGGTGGCGAGTGAGGTTCGCAACCTTGCACAGCGCAGTGCGCTGGCGGCAAAAGAGATCGAAACGTTACTTAAAGAGTCCGTCGATAACATTTACACCGGGTCAGAACAGGTGAAAAAGGCCGGCGAAGCAATGGGCGAAATCCTCGATGCGGTTATGCAAGTGAATAATATTATGGGCGATATTGCCAATGCCTCGGGGGAACAGAGCAAAGGCATAGGGCAAGTCGGGATTGCCGTTCGACAGATGGATGCGGTGACACAGCAAAACGTCAGTCTGGTGCATCAATCCGCGTTGTCGTCGGTTGATCTGGAGCAACAGGCGCATCAGCTAAACGACATTGTGGCGATGTTCCGCATCGCCAAATCGGCCTGATCTGGAGACTGAGCTATCATCAAAATGCAGAAGTGTGAGCACACCTTTATTTTTTGAAACAAAATTTCATTAAATTTGAAAGTATGTTTGCTAGATAGTATCTTTACTGCATACCAAGCTATTCACCGCGGGAAATCCCGTGACCCAATCAGGAGACGGAAATGAAAATAGCACTGATGATGGAAAACAGTCAGGCTGGAAAAAATGCCATCATTCTTAATGAGTTGAATGCGGTTGCTGCTGAAAAAGAGTACCCGGTTTACAACGTAGGCATGAGCGATGAGCGGGATCACCACCTGACTTACATCCACCTCGGTATTATGGCCAGCATTCTGTTGAACGCTAAAGCGGTTGATTTTGTCGTAACCGGTTGTGGCACAGGCCAGGGTGCAATGATGTCACTGAACATCCACCCAGGTGTGGTGTGTGGCTACTGCCTGGATCCAGCCGATGCGTTCCTGTTCTCTCAAATCAACAACGGTAATGCGCTGTCTCTGGCATTCGCGAAAGGGTTTGGCTGGGGTGCAGAACTGAACGTACGCTATATGTTCGAAAAAGCGTTCACTGGCCGTAAAGGCGAAGGCTACCCAATTGAGCGTAAAGAGCCGCAGGTTCGTAACGCCGGTATCCTGAATCAGGTTAAAGCTGCTGTTGTGAAAGAAAACTATCTGGATACGCTGCGTGCTATCGACCCAGAACTGGTGAAAACCGCGGTGTCTGGTGAACGTTTCCAGCAGTGTTTCTTCGAGAATTGCCAGAACAAAGAAATTGAAGCATTCGTTCGCGAAATCCTTGCTTAATCATTTCTGAAAATGCGTAAGGCCAGCTTTTGCTGGCCTTAATTTTTGGTACTTTCACTCACTGCTTTTTAGACACGCTACTTCCTGCATCACGGGGTAAACGCAGCAAATCGACCAGCCCAAGCAGGCAAATTAACGTGATCATCACAAACGAAATTTTGATTGAGAATCCAGGGATATTTGTAATATCAAGCCATTGACTGACTTTCTCGCCTAAACGAATCCCGATAGCCCCCAGAGTAATGCCCAGCCCAACGGAAAGCTGCGTTGCCGTGCTGAATAACGTATTGGCATAACTCATTTGCGTAGACGGCACATCGGAAAAGGCGAGGGTGCTGATTCCGGTAAATTGCATTGAACGGAACATACCGCCAAAAAACAGTATCGCCATCGTCAGCCATGCGGCGGTGTCAGGGGTGAGAAATGCACAAGCTAGCAAAGAAGCGACGTTCAGCAATCCATTAATTATCAGCAGCTTTTTAAAGCCTAATGCGCGTATCAACGGTGTGGTTGCTGGTTTCATCGCGAGGTTCCCGGCAAATACCGCTAAAACCAGTAAACCTGAATGGAACGCGTCCATCCCAAAGCCAACCTGAAACAGCAGCGGTAGCAAAAACGGCACCGCACTGATGGAGGTTCGGAACAGTGAGCCGCCGTACATCGTCACGCCAAAAGTTTGTACCTTTAATGCTTCCAGGCGAATCATCGGGTGTTCTGCGCGTTTAAAATGCCTGAGCGAGAACCAAAGTGCCGCCGCACCCAACATCAGAATACTCACCGTTGGCAGTACATTGACTTGCGATTGTCCGAGCATTTCCAGCCCGTACACCAGGCTAATCATGGCAATGGCGGTACTGGCAAAACCGATGCTGTCAAACGGACGGCGGGAATCATCATGGATATCAGGAATCAACCGCCATGCCAGTGCCATCGCGATTAACCCCAGCGGCAGGTTGATATAGAAAATCCAGCGCCACGACGCATAACTGGTGATGAATCCCCCGAGCGGCGGGCCAATGATCGGAGCCACCAGCGCGGGCCACGTTAATGTGGCAATCGCGGTGATCAACAAATGCTTGGGAGTTGTGCGCAATACGGCAAGTCGCCCGACAGGCACCATCAACGCGCCGCCAACGCCTTGTAAAATGCGCATGGCAACAAACTGTTCAAGCGTATTGGCGATGCCGCACAGCACCGAGGCAAAGGTGAAAATACCCAGCGCGAGCGTGAAGATTTTTCGTGCGCCGAACCTGTCAGCAATCCAGCCGCTGGCTGGAATCAACACCGCCAGCGTCAGCAAATAGGCGCTCATGCCGATGTTGAGATCGACGGCATCCACCCCAAATGTTTTTGCCATTTCGGGTAGCGCGGTTGCAATCACGGTTCCGTCGAGAAATTCCATGAAAAATGCGCCAGCAACCAACAGTGCCATACCTGAAATGCCACGTTTAGGTGCCGGAGAAGGGGAGTTAGTCATGAGTAAAACTCAAAATTAAAATAATGTTTTAAAAATTAATTGAGCCAATTAACCAGTTAAGTGTTGGATTTGCAAGCCATTTCATGTGACTGAGTTGTAAAATCCACAAGAAAAATGTGTGATGCGCATCACAAAACTATTGATTTGTGTGACGGATGTCATATTATTAGCCCCATAACGAGCAACATCTGCAAAACAAAAAAACTGGAGCACACAATGAAAATGCGCAAAATCCTGAAAAGCATGTTTGAACAATACTGCAAGACCTTTAAAGATGTACCGCCAGCTGGCATGTTCTGATTTGTCAGCCTGAAGAAAAACCTGCTGCGGCAGGTTTTTTTATGCCTGAAATTTGGCTTTTAATTGTCAGTTGCTCGCGTTATATCCACATTTTTTGCTTTAGCACTTTTTCGCATAACGTTATGCGTTTTACACTCATTTACATTGTGGGTATGGCTGGTGCACTATGCGGGCTCTACTTGAGACGGAGTCCGTGAATAAATGCGTAAACCTTTGTTGTTATCTGCGCTGTTTGCCTCTTTGGCCCTAGCCCTTTCTGGCTGTGATGATGCGAAAACCGAAACTGCGGCAAGTCCTGCCCCAGCAAAACAAGCAGCCCAGGATGGCGGCAATTTAATTGTTGGCGTAACCACCGGTGATCCGTTAGCCATGAACCCGTTGTACGCCAGCGACCGCACTACGCTGACGATTATGCAAGCGCTGTACGCGCCGCTTTATAGCTTCAACGGTGACAAAATTGAATGGGGCCTGGCTGAAAGCCTGACACCTTCAGAAGACAACCTCTCATACGTTTTAAAACTCAAACCGAATCTGAAGTGGCAGGATGGCAAAGCCATTACGGCTGATGACGTGGTCTTTACCTTCAATAAATTGCTGGATGAGAAGCAGCACAGTTTCTTCCGCAGCATGTTTGTTTATGGCGGTAAACCTGTTCAGGTCAGCAAAATTGATGACCAGACCGTTAAATTCACGCTGCCACAGGTGAGTGCGGCGTTTGTCGGCACCCTGGTTCAAATTTACCCTATCCCGCAGCATGTATTTGCCAGCGAAAATGGCGACCTGGAAAAGAGTGCTAAAAACGATGCTCCAGTCGGTTCAGGTCCCTTTAAATTCAAAGAATATCGCGCCGGGCAATATTACGCGCTGACGCGTTTTGACGATTACTGGAACGGTAAACCCAAACTTGATGCCGTGACTTACCGTTTCGCTAAAGACAGCAACTCCGCCAATCTTGCGCTGCAAAATGGCGAAATCAACATGAAGATGATTGATCCGCAGGATGTCACTCGCCTGAAAACCACCGGGAAATTTGATTTCGTGATTTACCCGGAAGGGCGTCTGGCGTACATGACGTTTAACCAGAACATCGACAGCATGAAGAACAAGGCGCTGCGTCAGGCCATTGCTTATGCCATCAATAAAGACGAACTGGTGCAGGCGGCATTTTCTTCGCTCGACTACGCGCAACCGGCTGCTTCTATTCTGACACCCGATACGCTGTATCAAACCAACGACGTTGAAACCTATAAGTTCGATGCTGAAAAAGCCAAAGCGCTGCTTAAAGAAGCGGGCGCCCCGGCCAATCTGAAATTGCGTCTGGCTTATATCAACAGCAATAAAACCCAGGAAAGCATGGGGCTGTATATTCAACAGCAGCTCAAAAACGTCGGTATTGCGGTTGAGCTGATGCCGCTCGATGCTAACGCGATGTCCCAACGCAGCCTGGATATGAAAAACACCGATTATGAGCTGAGTTTGGGCGGCTACATTATGGGGATGGAACCTGACGGTTATAAGTCTCTGTATATGAGCAACGAAGCCTATAACTACGCGCATTATAAGAACCCGGCGCTCGATGCGTTGTGGAACCAGGGCGCGACCGAAACCGACAAAACGAAACGCGCTGAGATTTATAAACAAATCCAGCAGACCGTTGCTAACGACATGGCATGGTATCCGATTGCTTATACCAACGCGGTTGTTGCAGTAGATAAGCGTTTTGCCGGAACCAAAGAGGCGGAACCTAAGCCTGTTTACATGTTCCAGGACCTGTCAAAAATCTATCAACAATAAAAAACATACTGATTCCCCGGCGTTCGGTTTATCCCGTGCCGGGGTTTTTGTTTTTGGTAAAACCTGGAAAGCAGTATGAATAATGTTTTAGTCCGACGCCTGGCGCAATTAGTGCCGATGTTGTTCTTCATTTCGCTGGTATCGTTTTTGCTGGTTAAACTAGCACCTGGTGACCCGGTTCAGGCCTATATCACGCCGCGTATGAACCCGGAGGATATCGAGCGTATCCGCCAGAGTCTCGGGCTTGATAAACCGCTATTTATGCAATACCTGCTATGGCTCAAAAATGTCCTGCATGGGGATTTAGGCTATTCGCTGATTTACCATCGCCCGGTATTAACCATGATTGCCGAGCGTATACCCGCCACGCTCGGTTTAATGGGCGCCTCGCTGATTATGGCGATGATACTGGCGATCCCATTGGGATTACTGGCGGGAGCGTACAAGCACCGCTGGCTCGATCACTTCCTGAATATGTTTGCCTATATTGGTATTTCGGTGCCGATTTTCTGGTTCGGCATTTTGCTGATCACCGTATTTTCCGTTCAGTTGAATTGGCTGCCCAGCATGGGAATGCGCACCATTGGTGCGGAAGACTCCTGGCTTGATGTGGTGCGCCACGCCATTTTGCCGTGTATCGCCCTGAGCTTTTATAACCTCTCCACTTACGTGCGTTACATCCGCTCCAACACCATCACTCAATTATCGGCTGATTACGTGCAAACCCAGTTGGCGTATGGCGCCACGCGCCGTTCAATTTTGTTCCGCCATGTGCTGAAAAACGTCCTTCTGCCGGTGATCACATTGTTTGGTATCTCGTTTGGCGAGCTGGTGGTTGGGGCTTACGTAACAGAAAGCGTCTTTTCCTGGCCGGGGATGGGTCTGCTAGGGATTCAGTCGATAACCTCGCTCGATTACCCGCTGATCATGGCGATGATCATGCTTTCTTCGACGATGATTATCGTCGGTAATTTAGTGGCAGATTTGTTATATCGCGTGGCCGATCCGCGCATTAAGGCCTTGAGGTAAGACGATGAGTAGACGTTGGCAACAAGTTAAACACGGCCTGAAACGTAATCGTCCAGCTCAATTCTCATTACTGGTTCTGATCGTTTTTAGCATTGCGGCATTGCTGGCCGCACTCAGTCCTTTTGACCCCAATCAGATGTCGCTTACCGCAAGGTTGTTAGCGCCTGATGCCACGCACTGGTTCGGTACGGATGACTACGGGCGCGACTATTTTACTCGCGCCCTGTACGGCGGGCAGATCTCCTTAATGGTCGGTTTCCTGTCGATGGTATTTTCAACGCTGATTGGTACGCTGGTCGGCACCGTAAGCGGCTATTTTGGCGGGCGAATCGACAACATCATGATGCGTGTAGTCGATGTGCTGATGTCGATTCCCGCGTTCTTCCTGCTGCTGGTTTTGAATGCTTATCTGAAGCCGGGGATCGCGAATATCATCATGATTATCAGTGCATTGACGTGGATGAGCATGTCGCGTCTTGTGCGCGCAGAAACGTTATCGGTGAAAGAGCGTGAATACGTGGTGTATGCCCGCGCCTGCGGTGAACACCCGTTAATTATTATTGCGCGCCACATTATCCCGAATATTTTGCCGACCATTATGGTGGCGGCGACGCTGAATATTGCCTCGGCAATCCTCATGGAATCGACACTCAGCTTCCTCGGCCTTGGCGTCCAGCAGCCGAATGCCTCGTGGGGCAGTATGCTCAACAACGCGCAATCCTTTATTGGCGAAGCGACGTGGCTGGCGATGTTCCCTGGCGTGCTGATTTTGCTGACGGTATTGAGTTTTAACGTGCTGGGCGATGTGTTACGTACTGCTTTCGAGCCAGGAGCGAACCGCGATGAATAATTTACTGGAACTCGACAATCTGCAAACCTCATTCTTCACCCGCGAAGGCGAAGTGAAAGCGGTGCGCGGCGTCAGCTTTGCGGTGAAACGCGGCGAAGTGGTCGGCATCGTCGGTGAATCGGGCTGTGGCAAAAGCGTCACCTGTAAATCAGTGCTCAAATTGCTGGGTAGCAACGGCAAAGTGGTTGGCGGGCACGTGCACTTTATGGGCGAAGATCTGGCCCGGAAAACACCGGAGCAAATGCGCCAAATTCGCGGGAATGATATCGCGATGATTTTCCAGGACCCGATGACCGCGCTCAATCCGGTGCTGACGATTGGCAAACAGATGAGCGAAATTCTGATTCGTAATCAGAATCTGGGCAAAAAAACGGCAAAAGAGAAATCTATTGCCATGCTGCAACAGGTCGGAATTGGTAACGCAGAACAGCGTTATCACCAATATCCCCACGAGTTTAGCGGCGGTATGCGTCAGCGCGTGATGATCGCCATTGCGCTGTCCTGCCACCCGAAGCTACTGATTGCTGATGAACCGACCACCGCCCTGGATGTGACCATTCAGGCGCAAATTTTACGTCTGCTTAAACAGCTTCAACAGCAAACCGACACCGCCATCATGTTGATCACCCACGATCTCGGCGTCGTCGCGCAGGTCTGTTCCCGTGTGGTGGTGATGTACGGCGGATTGGTGATGGAGCAGGGAAGTGTGGAAGATATTTTCTATCGCCCGGCGCATCCTTACACACGCGGATTACTCGCCTCGTTGCCACGTCAGGGAGAAGCGGGCGCACGTTTGTCGCCTATCGAAGGCTCGCCTCCGGGCTTACTCAACCCGCCGCCAGGCTGCCCGTTTGCCGAGCGCTGCCCGCAGCGAATGGAACGTTGCAGCAGCCTGCCGCCGATGTATCAAATCGAAGAAGATCATCAGGCGATGTGTTGGTTATGGGATTCGGAGGTGAAGCATGCAGGACGTTAAGCCGTTGGTCCGCGTGAAAGGACTGCGCAAATACTTCCATAGCCAGCAGGGATGGTTTAACAAAACGCCCCCGGTTAAAGCGGTGGATGGCGTGAGTTTTGACATTTATCCCGGCGAAACCTACGGGCTGGTGGGCGAATCGGGTTGTGGGAAATCAACACTTGGCCGCAGCGTGTTACGCCTGTTTGATATCACCGACGGTGAAATAGAGTTTGCCGGGCAGGACATCGCCCACATGAGCGACAAGCAACTCAAGCCGTTGCGCCGCCGCATGCAGGCTATTTTTCAGGACCCTTATTCGTCGCTTAACCCAGGGATGACCGTCGCGCAGTTAATTGCCGAACCGATGAAAATCCACGGCTATGGCAAAGAACAGCGCGCAGAACGCACGCTCGAGCTACTGGAAAAAGTCGGTCTTAAACGCGAGCATTTGAACCGCTTCCCGCATGAGTTCAGCGGCGGTCAGCGCCAGCGTATTAGCATTGCGCGTGCGCTTTCGGTTAACCCGGAATTTGTGTTGTGTGATGAACCGCTCTCGGCGCTGGATGTTTCGGTGCAGGCACAAGTCGTGAATATTTTGCAGGATTTGCAGCAGGCATTCGGGCTGACTTACCTGTTTATCGCGCACGACTTATCGATGGTGCGCCATATTTCCGACCGAATCGGCGTGATGTATCTCGGTTCTCTGGTTGAAGAGGCTCCCGCAGAAACGCTTTACACCGCGCCTGCACACCCGTATACCCGCGCGTTGCTGGCTTCTATTCCGGTAGCCGATCCGCATGTACAAATGCTCGACCAGGGTGGCATTAAAGGCGAATTACCTGGTGCGATGAACGACTGGCCGGGCTGCAAGTTTTGCAACCGCTGCCCACGGGCGATGGAGAAATGCCACAGCCAGGCGCCGGTCATGCAGGAAATTTCACCTGGACATCGGGTGGCGTGTTGGCTGTTTGAAGCACAGTAACAACGGCGGGAGCTTATTCCAGCTCCCGTACCACTTTGCACGGCTGGCCCATCGCCAGAACTCCCGCCGGAATATCTTTACTGACGATACTGCCAGCCGCGATGGTGGTGTTATCATCAATCGTCACGCCAGGTAAAATAATCGCATTGCCACCAATCCACACATTGCTGCCCACCACTATCGGTTTGGCGCTGGTCAGGAATGGATAATCCGGGTTTCCCGTCAGGCGCTCTTTGGCTGATAACGGATGTACCGGCGTATAAAACTGAACATTTGGCCCCACCAGCGTGTTATCGCCAATCGTGATGGTATTGCAGTCCAGAAACACAACGTTGGTATTGATAAAGCAGTTGCGACCGATGGTGACATGCTTGCCGTAATCACACCAGAAAGGCAGTTCTATCCAGCTTTCATCGCCAAACCCACCGAGCATTTCACGCAGCAACGAAAGTTTGGTGTCAAAGTCGTGGGAATCCAGTTGTGTGAGTTTTTTGGTGATGGCTCGAGCGCTGTGGTACATCCCGAGCAGTTCGGGATCGCGCGTGTTATAGCTCAGTCCCGCCAGCAATTTCTCATGTTCAGTCATTATTTAGCCCCTATATTTTCTGGCAATATTCTATTACTGATACCGTTCCCGCGCACAGAAATGTACTATGACGCCCACTGCGAAACAGGAGAGAAATAATGTCTGAACAATTATCTGCCGATCAGGAACTGGTTTCCGATGTCGTGGCGTGCCAGTTAGTGATTAAGCAAATTCTGGATGTGATCGATGTGATTGCGCCGGTAGAAGTACGTGAAAAAATGGCGAACCAGTTAAAAACGATTGATTTCGCTACCCATCCGGCAGCGGCAGATCCTGTGACCCGCCGCGCGATTCAAAAAGCCATTTCTTTGATTGAGCTGAAATTCACGCCGCAAAACGAAGCGCATTAATCCTTCTTATCAAATACCCTAAATAATTCAAATTGCATCGCAGCCAACAAAGAGGCAACTTGAAGTATGACGGGTATTTTTAGAAGAACGTCATCACCAACAAATAACTTGCCGCACACGCACAGCTCACGCCAATCAAACCTGGCAAAATGAAACTATGGTTAATGATGAATTTACCTATTTTCGTGGTGCCTGAACGGTCAAAACCAATACACGCCAAATCGCTCGGGTAAGTCGGCAGAACAAAATAACCGTACGATGCCGGGAAGAAGGCAATCAGCATTTTCGGTTCAACGCCTAACATCAACCCCATTGGTGCGACGGCGGTTAATGCCGCGGCCTGGCTATTCACCAGTTTCGAGACCAAAAACAGCACGATGGCATACGTCCACGGGTGACTCTTCACTACGCCTTCCAACGCCATTTTCAACTCTTCAAGATGCGCCTGGAAGAAGGTATCGCTCATCCATGCCACGCCGAATACCGAGAAAATCGCCACCATCCCGGCTTTAAATACCGCGCCGTTAGAGATTGCGGAAGCATTCACTTTGCACACCATCAGCATCACGGCACCGGCAATCAACATCATCATCTGGATAACCAGATTCATGGATAACGGCTTGAGCGCACCTTTGATCTCAAACGCTGGGCGCAGGGTGGGAATCGCTCCTAATAACACCACCACTAAAATTCCGGCGAAGAAAATCCACGTTGACCAGTAGGCCTGTTTTGGAAACACCTGATTCATCAGCGTTTCGCTGCTGCCGTAGATAAATTCACGCTGTTTGGGATCTTTAAGCTTTTCCTGGAACTCTTTGTCGTCTTTCAAATCCTTACCGCGGCGTAAACTCCACAGCGCGGCAATCAACACGCCAAATAAAGAGGCGGGCACAGAAACGCACAGAATATCGAGAATGCCCCACGCGCGCCCGATGCCGTGATTAGCCGCCAGAATAGAAATCAGCGAAACCACCGCCACCGAAACCGGAGAGGCCGTAATCGCCATTTGCGAAGCAATCGACGCGACCGCCATTGGGCGCTCCGGGCGAATACCTTTTTTGAGCGCGATATCGGCGATAATCGGGAACATGGTATACACCACATGCCCGGTTCCGCACAGGAACGTCAGCATCCAGGTGGTGAATGGAGCGAGCAGAGTAATGTGCTGTGGGTGTTTACGCAGCAGCCGTTCGGCGAACTGCATCATGACGTTCAATCCGCCAGCGGTCTGTAATGTCGCCGCGCAACCAATCACCGCCAGAATGGTGAGCATGACATCAACCGGCGGTTTGCCAGGTTCAAGGCCGAAGATAAACGTGAGGATAAACAGGCCAATACCGCTGATTAAACCCAGGCCCATCCCGCCAAAACGCGTCCCTACCAGCAAGCATAAAATGATGACAATAAATTCAATGGTAATCATGGCAATCCCTTAGAGTTTTACATGTAATTAGCATTACAGAATGTAAGGATTACCATTGAGACATAGATCTTGTTTGTTAAAATTCAATGAAAACAGGTGCTTAATAACATTTTATTAACACCCCGCCCGGAAGCGGAGTGGTGGTTTATAGCGGGCAGTGTGAGCGCTGGAGGTGAGGAAGATTGGTGTCGTCATTGGCGATATCAATCACCAGCACATTTTCGCCACGCTTAAGTGCGATGCGCATGCCTTCACCATCGGGCATAACCTGCATATCGGTGATCGGCTGCTGATTGTCAAAATCCCACGCGCAAACAAATTCAGGGCTTTTTTCAGCGCTGCGCAATACCAGATAACTTAGATCCTCAATCGCCGGATTATCAGGAGCCTTGCCTTGCCAGAGTTCGGCCTTCCCGTGTAGCCACAACGCCTGTCCATTCAGCACCGTACCAAAATTGCGCGGCTGGCTATTAGTCAGTTGAGTGCAATGCGCATCCTGCATGATCGCAAGCGGCCCGGTGTGGCTGAATGTCGCCAGTTCACCTTCGACATCAAGTGCTTTGCCATGAAGATGAAGCGTCCAGTCAATCTGTTGGCGATGCGGATTTTGCACGTTGCTGATGTCAATCAGGGCGTTGTCCAGCCACAGCAAACGGCGACGGAAACGCACATCGCGCCAGGCATCGCTATCCCACTGCACGCGCGTATGGCTATCCAGTTCCGGTGGGGTTTGCCGCCAGTCCACTTCCGTATCGAGCCAGCAAAATGCCTCGCTTTCATGGTACTGGCGCACCACGGGAATCGCAGGCGGTTGGTTCGTCTGGTTAACGGTAATGGTATTGTGCGTGGCGCTGTTTTTGTAATACGCGTAGTGCATTGGCGCGCCGTAACCGGTCGTTCCCAGGTCGGGTAAGATTTCTTTCGCACCATTAAACAGCACAAGATTCAGGCGATCGTAGTGGTCATGTTCGCCACCGTAAGGCGTATGTTTCACCAGCAGAGCACGCTGCTTTGCTGCGTTGCGCCAGAGGGTCAGGCCGCAATCCGGGGCATGTAAATGCCCGGTGGGGATCAACTCCGGAACCTGTTCTGGCAATGGACGAGTGTAGAGAAATGCATCCAGATTCAGGCGCGGATGATGCTGATTAATCGCCTTTAACGCGGCGGCATATTGGCTATCCTGGTAGTAATACCATGCAAATTCATAAAGATGGCCGTGATCGAGTTTTTCCTGGCCGTAGATGCAGTCATTGATGCGCGGGAAGGTGCCGTCTGGCATCAACAACGTCAGTGGGAAACTGAGCATCATTTTATAATAGGGTTCATCGAGCAGGCTCCAGCGTGTGCCCATCGCCAGCTTTTCAAACGCCAGAAAACCTTGCAGGGCGTAGAAATGGTAATGAACCGAGCCTTCAAACCACAGCCCTTCTTCAAACAGACCGTGTTCCAGTTGATAACGCAGCCCGTAAGGCTGGTTTACGGCAAACTCCAGCAGCGAATCCTCTTCCAGAACCAGACCCATTACACCCACCGCGCAGCCGATTTTGACCTCATGGTTATGTAATTGCGCAGTGCGGTGAGCCATCAAAAATTGCGCACCTTCTCGCAGCAGGCGCGTGATGATGTATTCACGTTGCTCTGCGGTCAGTGCTTGCGCGATGCAATCAAACCCGAGGGTGAAATCCAGCAGGCAGTTGGCTTCGCACAGCGTCTGGGCGTTCATTTTCCCCGGCCCGTTATAGGGAATATCACCGTGAATGGCGTAGCCCGGATAAAACTCCGCATAGCGCATCAGCAAATCACGGACTTTCTCGAAATAAATATGCTCACCCGTTAATTGCCATAACACACCAAGCTGGTGGCAGGCTTTGGCATTCAGCCCGTTCAGCTCGCGCCACCATGCACCGTCGTAAGGCTCACCGCTAAACTGCCGCCCGTCTACCGGGCAGCAATGAGAGGCGGGGGAGTGTCTGTCCCACATCAGCCTGACCCCGTGGTCGGGGCAGTAATAATAGAGATTCCACGTTGCCAGTGCCGTTTCAGGCACGTGCAACGGGTTGTTCAGGACCACCGAATTATCGGCAATCAATTGTTCAATGATTGCTGGCTGTTGTTTGATCCGTTGCCGAAGAAGAATAAGTTGTTGCGTGGTGAACTGCTTCATCGCTCGATCCTTATTCTCATTCAGTGTTGTTTTAACGGGGTAATAAGATGAGAAATATCATCCGGATATTTCGCCATTAACCACTCCGCTTTTTCAGTAAACAGCTTGTCGTCAGGCCACGCGCGCGCGGCGCTCACCATATTCACCAACGCTTTTTTATCATCCATTTTATCAATATCCTTCCATGGCCAGGTTTCATTGCTATTCACGAAGTGCGCGACGTAGGTATATCCCTTGCGCAGGCTGTGATCGTCAAGGTTGAAATTCCACACATCAACCCCGGTCACTTCCCCTAAACGCCCCAGCTTGTTGTAAGCCTCGAGGTGGAAATTGCTGTAATGCCAGGGGCGAGTGCGCTCAATTTCCGCCATCTGGCGGCCTTCTTTATCAAAATGGGAGGGGATGCGGCGCAGCTGCGTGATTTGCAGCCGTTTTTTAGCCGCCTGCACATCGCCACTAAACAGGGCAAATGACGCGGCCTGTAAATCAAAATAAGTGCCGTGGTTGTTGTGCCAGTTGTCCTCTTCAAAACCGTTCTGGCTGGTGGTCATCCAGTGATAAAAATCGCCATACCATTGTTTTATCACCCTATAGTCATCTTCGCTCAGAACATTCGCCGGGCGTAATAATTCAACGGCATCAATCACTTCCACCAGCGCGCGGCTATCAATCAGGCCGATTCCTCGTCCATCGTTAATGCCTGGAATAGCCTGCGCATGTTGCAGATTCGGGTTCATGCGCGTTTCGGGCTTCACAAACCAGTTCAAAAGCTGATCGCGGGCTTTTTCAGCATAGGCTGGGTTTTGAGTAAATTGCCACGCCAGCGCCAGCGTCCAGACATCATTGCTCATGTTGACCAGGCGCTTTTTATCCGTGGCATCACTGTTGGCATCAGGGTTAGTCTGGCCATCTTTGCGAATATACGGCAGCCCATCTTTGGTCGTTGGGTCCGGCCACCAGTACGGAGGGAAACTGTAGTAATCATGCTTATCCCCGCTGGCGGCGGTGAGGGTTTTATCCATCACCGAATACAGCGGTTTGGTTAGCGCTTTATCCGCTCCGGCAATCAGTTTTTGATATGCGCCGATAAATTGCGGATTTTGTGCCTTTACCTGTTGTTGGCTGTAGCGTAAATCATCCAGTTTTATTTGCAGCGGATGCGCATCGGCGGCATACAATGGTGAAGTCGTTAATACTCCTGCAACCGCCAGCGAAATTAATGACAGGCAGGACAATAAAGTGGGTTTGCTCGGGCACATATTTTCTCCGTCCATCGGCAGAATGAATTCAGGGTGATAAAAGCCATCACCTTATTAATTGTCGGTGTTATTCGTATTCATCAATTGTGAGAGTGGAAATAATATTATTGATGTTGCCTGCGCAGTGTAAGAGGCGGAATTAATTTTTGTGTGATGCACTTCAAACTCTTGTTTATGATACTAAATAGCCCCTAAAAGCGAGTTATAGATCACGAAAAACAGCAGTTTTAAATCTATTTTTATATGTTGCTACATTTGTTTAAATTTGTATCCTCATGTTTTTATTGATTATTTTTTATTGTGTGCTTTATGTCGCATTTTTAAATGTGATTGATGACACATTTCTACATTGTGAAACGGTATTTCTGTTTTAGGCCGTTGTGTTTAACTCAGCCATTCTATTTAATTATCGGGCAGCTTTTCTTTTATCGAAAATAATCTGCTTCACTCCATTTATTCAATTATCAAATCTCTTAAAATAAGGATGTGAAAATAAATGTTCTCTACAAAATTAAAATCCGTATTTCTGATATCCGCCCTGGGGCTAAGTGCTTCGCAAGCATTTGCAGCCCAAACGCTTAATGTCTGGATTCGTGCCAGCAACGACTCAAAAAATATTTACAAGCAAGAAGCGGAAACCTTTGAAAAAAAGACCGGTATTAAAATCGAATATTTTAATGCCACGACTGATTTCGAGCAGCGCCTGGCGCGAGCGGCGGCGGGCAATGCGCTGCCGGATCTTATCTTCAATGATGCGGTCGCCATTGGGCAATTCATCCAGCTTGGCATCGCTGAAGAAATCGACCCGAAAGCCATCGCCGGGGGCGACAATATTTACCCAACCGCCTGGGAAAGTACCCGCTACACCGACGGGAAATACTATGGCGTGCCGACATCCGCTCAAACCTTCGCCCTGTTTGTGCGCAAAGACTGGCGTGAAAAGCTGGGAATGCCTGCACCAAAAACCTGGAGCGATGTCGAGAAACTGGCAAAAGCCTTCACCACGCAAGACCCTGACGGCAATGGCAAAAACGATACCTACGGCTTTCTGTTGCCAGGCTCTACCACTCGCGGTTATGCCAGCTGGTTTATGAGTGCCTTCCTGTGGCAAGCCGGGGGCGATTTTATCCGTGAAGGGGCGACAAAAGGCACATTCAAAGCCTCGCTCGATGAACCCGCTGCGACGGAAACCTTGCAGTTTATGCGCGGCATGTTATGCGAAAAGGTGGTCCAGCCAGGCGCTATCAATGCCACGACGGCCGATATCATCCCTTCATTCCGCTCCAGCCAAACCGGCATGTTCTTCACCGGGCCGTATCACATCGCGTTATTTGATAAAGACCCCGGCAAAGACAAGTTTGAAGTGGTGACGCTCGAAGGCCCGAAAAACAGCGCCACGCTGGCTGAAGGCACCACGGTCTTCATGATGAAAAGCAGCAAGAACAAAGAGGCCGCCCGCAAGTTCATCGAATTTATGATTTCCCAGGAAGGGCAAGAAATCGGCATGGGTAAAGGCAGCAAACATATGCCGGTGGTGCGTTTACCCGTGAACAAACAGGTGGACACGCAAGCGGTGTATGACGACGCGCGCTGGGCGACTTTCGCCAGACTCTACGCCGAACAAGGCCGCTATGTACCGCAAGTGCCGAACTGGACGCCAATCCGCCAGATAACCGCCGATGGTTTTAACCGTGTTCTGGCTGACTGCAATAGCGATATCAGTGCGGAGCTGAAAGCCACCAACGAGAAGGTCAACGCTGAACTTGCTAAACAGCAGGTGCTGGCGAAGTAGGTTTGGTGCCAGACGGTGGATGACGCTGCGCTTATCCACCCTACAAAACCAAGCGTAGGGCGGATAAACGAAGTGCCATCCGCCACTTAACTTCAAAAAAGAGCGATAAAAACGATGTTAACTTCTCGCCAGAAACGAAACCTGGTGCCGTGGATATTTTTGGCTCCGGCACTGGTCATTTTTACCTGGTTTAAATTCATCCCCATGCTGCAAGGGTTGGTGATGAGTTTTTACAAGGTGAACTTCAATCAACCAGATGAATGGGTTGGGTTTGCCAACTTCGCCCGCGCTTTTGCCGATATCGAACTGCATTCGGCAGTATTCAATACCTTCCTTTATGTCGTGGTGACGATGGTGGTTGGGGCGGTGCTGGCATTCTTCCTGGCGATGTTGCTTGAAGGCCCCGCCCGTCATTTGCGCTTCATCCGTACCGCGATTTTCCTGCCTGCGGTAACGAGTGCGGCTATCGTCGCTGAAATGTGGCGCATCCTGTTTAACCCAACGCCGAACGGGGTGGTGAATCATATTCTGAGTTGGTTTGGCGTGGCCGACCAGGGGTTCCTCGCCAGCTCCGATCAGGCGCTGTGGGTGATCATGCTGCTGCATATCTGGAAAGCGGTGCCGTACAACATGGTGATATTTATCGCCGGCCTGGCGGGTATCAGCCGTGATTTATATGACGCGTCAAATGTTGACGGCGCGAACTGGTGGAACCGCCTGCGCTACGTCACGCTGCCTGGCATGATCCCGGCTATTTCCGTGGTGTTGATGCTCTCGTTTATCCGTGGCTTCCGCGTGTTTGCCGAAGTGTACGCCACCACCGGTGGCGGGCCGTCCGGCGCGACAGAGATGATCATGACCCACATCTATAAACTGGGTTTTGAGCAATTTGACTACGGCTATGCTTCGGCGGTGTCGTTCCTGTTATTCGCCTTCACCGTGGTGCTGACGATTTGTCATCTCACGCTGAAAAAGCGCATTGCCCGCTATTAAGGAGCTGCCCATGTTAGGTAAACGTTGGGATACCGTAGGCCGCTGGATGATTTATGGCCTGCTGTTAATTGTATTTGTCGGGCCGTTCTGGGGCATTGTTGCCACCGCATTCAGTGGTGCGCCCGTGAAGCCTGGTGAACTGCTGGCCTGGCCGAATGAGTTTTCAATGGAGAACTTTATCTTTGCCTGGCAGGACATTGGCGTCTGGCAATACCTGTTGAACTCGATGGTGGTGGTGTTCTTCGGCACCATTTTGCAGGTCTCAGTCAGTGCGCTGGCGGCCTACGCCTTAGCGCGCAAAAAGTTCGTTGGCGTCTCGTTGGTCAGTTTGATCATCCTTTCCACCATGATGCTGCCGGAAGAGGTGATCGCCATTCCGCTGTACATGATTATCAATTGGCAACTGCCGCTGATTGACTCGTCACTCTATAACACCTATCTGGGCATGATCATGCCAGTTGTGGGCTGGGCGTTCTCCATCTTCGTGCTCAGCGAATTTATGGCGGCGATCCCCAAAGAACTCGAAGAGGCCGCACGTATCGATGGCGCGAATGAATGGCAGATTTTCTTCCACGTTATTTTGCCTCTGGTGAAACCGGCGCTCGGCACCGTGGTGACGTTCGGCTTCATCATGATTTGGGACCAATACCTGCTGCCGCTGATTGTGGTGAACAGCGACAGCCTGAACACCATTCCGGTGATCCTCGGCCGCTTGCGTACTGATGAAAGCATCACACCAAACATCTTTATTGCCATCACCTTACTGGCGATGTTGCCGAGCATCATTGTGTATCTCGGTCTGCAAAAACATTTCAATCGCGGGATTATGTCCGGCGCGGTCAAAGGATAAGGAGCGACACATGGGGTCTGTAGTGCTTAAAAATGTCTGTAAATCATATGGCGACGCACATGTTATTAAAGATGTCTCGTTGACCATTCCAGACGGTGAGTTCTGTGTGTTGGTTGGCCCGAGCGGCTGCGGCAAATCTACCTTGCTGCGCATGATTGCTGGGCTTGAAGAGATTACCGGCGGCGAGGTGGCGATTAACCAGAAAGACGTCACTGACGTTGAGCCGAAGCTGCGCGATATTGCGATGGTGTTCCAGAGTTACGCGTTATATCCGCAAATGACCGTGCGCGAAAATATGGGTTTCGCGCTCAAAATGGCAAAACTGCCAAAAGCGGAAATCAGCCAGAAAGTGGAAGCGGCGGCAGATCTTCTCGGCCTGGGCGTGTTGCTCGACCGCTTGCCAAAAGATTTATCCGGCGGCCAGCGCCAGCGTGTGGCGATGGGGCGGGCCATTGTGCGTAATCCGCAGGTGTTTTTGTTCGATGAACCGCTCTCGAACCTCGACGCCAAGCTGCGCACGCAGGTACGGGGCGAAATTCGTGAACTGCATCGCCGCCTGAAAACGACCTCGGTCTACGTCACTCATGACCAGATTGAAGCCATGACCATGGGGCAGATGATTGTGGTGCTACGCGAGGGGCGAATCGAACAGGTCGGTAGCCCGCTGGAATTGTACGACCGCCCGGCAAATCTATTTGTTGCTGGTTTCATCGGCTCGCCTGAAATCAATCAGTTAAAAGGTGAAGTGGTACTACAAAACGGAGAGAGGATGTTACGTCTTGCCGATGGCTCTTTGTTAAGCTTGCCGCCGGGTGTGCAGGTGAAGCCGCAGCAAAAAGTGGTTTACGCGATACGCCCTGAACAGGTCAATGTGGTGGGCGAAAGCGAGCAAAGCGGGGCGCTGAAGGCGACCATCACCGCCATCGAAAATACCGGTTCTGATATGCAGTTGTTCTGCAACACTGGCGGGGGATCCTTTACCTCGGTGTTTAAGCAGCGATTAAATGTACGGGAAGGTGAAACGGTATGGTTGCAGCCCAGAGTGACCGGTATCCACATTTTTGATGCCGACAGTGGGCTGCGCGTAGCGTGTCATTAAGAAGGAGCGATTGATGAAGTTATACACCCTGGATGTTACGTGCCTGGAGAATGCCCGCCGCGGCTTGCAGCAACCTTTTTCGCCGCTGCAATTGGCGCTGGGGAGACTGGTGAGTGAGGCGGATAAACTCCGCGGGCAACCCCCTGAAAGCGTAGTGCATAAAAAGCTGCGCCCGGTGAGTGGTGACCCGCACGACTACTACAGCCTGGGGACTTACTGGTGGCCCAATCCACGCAGGCCAAATGGCCTGCCGTATATTCGCCGCGACGGGCACACCAACCCGCAATGCCAGAACAATGACACCGACACTACGCGCATTATTCGCATGTGTGAACGTAGCCTGACGCTAGGGCTGGCGTGGTATTTTACGGGGCATCGCAAATACGCGCTGGCGGCGGCGGAGCAAATCAAGTGCTGGTTCCTGGATGAACAGACGCGCATGAACCCGCATTTGAATTACGGCCAGGCGATCCCGGGAATAGTGTCCGGGCGCGGCACGGGGCTTATCGACACGCGCTTATTGTGGATGGTTATCGACACCATCGGGTTGATCAGCAATGCAGGCGTACTGGATACTGACGACATTATCGGTTTGCATCAGTGGTTCCGGGACTTTAACCACTGGATGTTCTTTAGCGATGTTGGCCATTCGGAATACGTCTGGCACAACAACCACGGCACCTGGTATGACGCGCAACGCGCGGTGAATGCGCTGTTCTACGGTGATAAAGGGCTGGTGGCGCGCATTATCCAGCAGGGAATCACGCAACGCATGGCGGCGCAAATTGACCAGGAAGGTAAACAGACCATGGAACTGGAGCGCCCGGTGCCGTTCCACTATTCCTTGTTCAATCTCGAAGCTCATTTGCTACTCAATCGCTATGCCGAACACGTCGAGTTCGACCGCTGGAATGCGGTGCAAGATGGCCGAAGTGTGAAGCTCGGGATTGATTATTTGATGCCGTTTATCGCTGACCCGGATTTGTGGCCATATCGTGATTTAGACGGCATTGTCTGGGATAGCGCATTGCGCCTGTTGTTGCAATCCATGCGCGGTTATCCAAAAGACGCGACGCGCTACAAAACGGTACTGGTGAGTTTCCCGGAAGGTACGCTGAGTTTGCGTGAGCAACTGATGTGGTGTGCCTGAAACGTGGGTTTTTGTCGGATGACGCTGTCGAAATGGGTTTTGTAGGGTGAATAAGCGCAAGCTTTATCCACCCTATAGGCATAATCAGTGCTGCTGATGGTTTACTAAATTGGTCAGATGCACGTCGGTCTGGCTCATACATAACCCTGCTTTGCGTGCATTTCGCACTTCGTCGAGAATCGTATTGAGTAAAACGCCTTCTTCTTCTTGCTCGCGATCCATGGTCTTCAGGAAATTCAGCGTCGGGTAATCCTTTAACTCCGTCGCTTCAGCGGTCAATTTATTTAAAGTGGCACAACGCTGGTGGTAATCTTCTACCGTTTTTTCAAACAGCATTTCCAGAGAGTCGCATTCGCTTTGTGGTGATTCAATCGCCCCCACAATGGGAGTGCCGCCCGCTTGCTTCATAAAGTTAAATATACGCATCATCTGCGTCACATTGCACTGCGCCTGATTCCTTAAAAATGTCGCGGTACCCGTCAGGCTTTTTTCAGAACACCAGCTGCTTAATCGTAAATAGAGATTGGAAGAGTAAAAATCGCGGTTAATCTGCAAGTTGAGTCTTTGAACCATGCCGGAGGTTGCCATAATCATTTCCTTATTGAAGCGGAACATCGGGTAAAGGTCGGGGGAGAAGCTTTTAAAATAATACCTCTTCTGGGTTATTTGCAATACGTTTAATTCTGCCGTTTTACCCTTATTTACAACATGCTTCACGATGAAATATTAAAAACAAAAAATGAAATAATTATTAGGCTTGAGGTTTATCTTGGGTAATTAAAATTTCATGATCAATGTTGTGATTCACCATCGAAAAATGAATATCTGAATTGATGCCTTTTTGTTTTAGATCATATTTTGTTCACCAGCTAATTTCGCCCGCGATTGTTTTCGGTATTGCAGCGGCGTCTGGCTCATCATTTTTTTGAAACAGGTAATAAAATAAGTCACCTCGATAAAACCGACTTCCTGGGCGATGGCATCAATGCTTAGCGGCGAAGTACGCAATAAATCGCAACTTTTCTTGATACGCCGCGTCAGCAAGTATTCATGAATGCTGCCCCCGGTTTGCTGGCGAAAAATACGCGAGGTATAGCTGCGTGATAACCCGATGGACTGCGCCAGCTCATCCAGCGAAAACTTGCCGCTGTAGTTGCTTTCCACCCACTGCATGATGCGTGACGCAACTGTCTGTTGAGGCTGAATAAATTTCTGCGGTTGCTCGGGCAGGAAAGCCATGATTTGCATCACCATCAGCGCCACATCGCTGGCGGTCGAATGCCCATTAAGGCAAAGTTTGTCGAACTGCTCGAGAATGACCTCCATAAACTCTCCCTGTTCACTTAAATCGTAAACCTGCGCCGGGGCATTGCTGGCCGCAAGGGCCGAAAATTGTGCCAGCTGGCGCGGGAAAGCGTGCAGGGTGCTCATTATGGACGTTTGCTCAATATGCATAGTGGTGCGGTGGTAGTGATTGGTATCGCTGGCATCGACGTGAACCTTGTGCAGACGAAACGCCGGGAAGATAAATAGCCGCCCAGGCCTGGCCGTGTAATGCTGGTTATCGACCACGACTATTCCATATCCCTTTGAAATATAGAGAAACTCAGCACACTGATGCCAGTGGTAATACTGCGCGCTGGAGGCGCGTAGCCGATGAAATGAGATAACCTGGCTATCGAGGGTGATCCGCTCCATAAATTGTTGTTCGCTCATTTCCCCTCCAGGACAATAAATTTAAGTTTTTACGCCATGATTTGTAATTTATTGCCCCTGGATTTAGAAAAAGCCAGTGAAAGTGAAATAACGGTTTAGTTTTGTGATGCGGCTCACTCTGACTCAGGAATAAAAGCGACTACTCTTTGCATCAACGCGCAAACTGAGCGTACAGAAAATATGAATAACAACAACTTACAATATTCTCGTGTCTGACGGGAGGAAATCTTGCAACCTGAAAATATTACTCTGAATAACCCTCTGCAAAACAGGGACGATCTTCATAAATTGGTGAATCAATTATTGAATGCCGTTTCGCCATTCTTTAAAAAAGATACCAGTCGCGTCGATCTTGCTAATTTTACTGCTCATTACGGCCAGCAAATTGCAAATATGGAAACATTCTCGCGTTTACTGTGGGGCGTCACTCCACTGTTGGCGGGAGGCTACGAGCCGGAACAATTCTCTTTTTATATTCAGGCAATAAAAAACGGCACCAACCCTGAACATGCAGATTACTGGGGAGAAGTCGCACCTTACGATCAGCGTATTGTGGAGATGGCGGCCTACGGATTAATGCTGGCGGTGGCGCATAAACCGCTGCTGGCGCACTTTAGCGAGCAAGAAAAGCATCATCTCTGGCAATGGCTCAGGCAGAGTGAAAACCAGGATATCCCGGATAATAACTGGCATTTCTTCCCGATTCTGGTGCAGGTCGGTTTCCACCATTGCGGCATGCCGAATAATGCCGAAGCGCTCGAAAAGCATTTCGCGGCGATGGAGCACTACTACCTCGGTGATGGCTGGTATTCAGACGGCCCCGGTCGTCCGCGTGATTATTACATTTCGATGGGATTCCATTTCTATGGGCTTATCTACGCCAAATTAATGGCCGAGGTTGACCCGCAACGCTGCCGGACATTGCGCCAGCGCGCCACACTGTTTGCCGCCGATTTTATCCATTTCTTCGCCGACGATGGCGCGGCAATTCCGTTTGGCCGTAGCCTGACTTATCGCTTCGCGCAGGCTGCGTTCTGGAGCGCTGCTGCCTTTGCAGATCTTGAGGTTTACGAGCCTGGCGTGGTGAAAGGTATCGTGCTGCGCCATTTACGCTGGTGGCTGCAACAGCCGCTGTTTGACCGCGATGGCGTGTTGAGCGTGGGTTACAGCTATCCGAACTTAATTATGGCGGAAGATTACAACGCGCCCGGTTCGCCTTATTGGGGACTGAAAACCATGCTGGTGCTGGCGCTGGGTGAAAACGATAAATTCTGGCAGGCCCAGGAATTACCGTTACCTGCACGGGATACGGAACACAGCATTCCTCACGCCGCTCAAATTCTGGTTCATCAGGACAACAATTTATGGATGGTGACATCAGGCCAGCTGGAGCTGAATAACTTCGTTAATACCGAAGCCAAATACTGCAAATTTGCTTATTCCACTCGCTACGGTTTCACCATCGAACGCGGACGTTACGGCCTGAATCACGCCTCCCCAGATTCAATGCTGCTGCTTTCTGAGAAAGATGATTACTGGCGCGGGCGTCGGGCATGTCAGCAAGTCACCACTGCCGACGGCATGATTTACAGCCGCTGGCAGCCATGGAATGACGTGACTATCGACACCTGGCTGGTGCCGCTTGGCGACTGGCAAGTGCGGGTGCATTACCTCAAAACCGAACGTGAACTCGACTGTGCCGAAGGCGGTTTTAGCCTGGCCAATCGCCCCTTGCCGCAAACCGAACTGGCGGCGTCGAAAAGTGTTCTGCGGACTGCGACCGATACCAGCGCTATCTACTGTTTAAGCCCGCAACCGCGTACCGGAGAGCAGATTTTAACGCCGCCAAACAGCAACTTACTGTTCGCCGAACGAGCGGCTGTCCCGCTGCTGCGCGGTGAATTAAACGTGGGTACACATCTGCTAATCAGTGCCGTTTGGGCAGGGGATACTGATGGCTTTAACGAACAATCTTGCCCGCAAGCCATTATCAGCGAGGGCGCTGTACGCCTGGTGATGAGCCACCACCAAAAGCACGTATTGTTTCTGGAGAACCCTCAATGAATAGTTCAACACCAACGCGTACTGCTCAAATCAAAATGAGCACTTTTATCTTCCTCTACTTTTTCACCTGGTCTTCAAGCTTCGGGCTGTATGCCCTGTGGTTGAGCCAAAAAGTAGGGCTGGACAGCATTACCATCGGCAGCGTTTTCGCCATTAACGGCGTCTTTGCCGTGGTGATGAAACCGGTCTACGGCTACATCATGGACAAAATCGGGATGAGCAAATGGCTGCTCTATTTTGTCTGTGCTATCTCGGCGTTAATGGCGCCGTTTTTCGTCACGGTTTATCAACCGCTACTGCTCACGCACACCACTATTGGCATCATCATTGGCGCGTTTTATCTGAGCCTCGGCTGGTACGCAGGGGTGGCGGCGTCCGAGTCGTACGCCGACAGATTCAGCCGTTTGTATGGCCTGGAATTCGGGCGCATCCGTATGTGGGGCTCGCTCGGCTGGGCGATGGCCGCATCGGTGTCCGGTTTGTTGTTCAACTACACGCCGCTGGCAAACTTTTTGGTCAGCAGCACCACTTCGGTCTTGATGTTGGTGGTGCTGGTCAGCCTCAAAATTGGCGATGAACAGCTGCGCAATAACAACGTGATTTCAGCGAATAAGATTGTGTTTTCCGATGTCATCATGTTGCTGAAAAACCGCAAATTCTGGATGTTCAGCCTGTATGTGGCCGGTGTGGCATGGATGATGTTTGTCGCCGAACAGCAGTTCCCGCGCTACTTCGTCTCGTTCTTCGACACCAAAGAGCAGGGCAACGCCTGGTACGGCTATTTGAGCACCGTCCAGTCCGGCATGGAATTCGTGATGATGATGTTCATTCCGGTGCTGGTAAATCATTACGGTGCGAAAAAGGGGTTGCTGCTGTGCGGCTGTGTGGTGGGTTTGCGCCTGATTGCCTCAGGTCTGACATCCGATCCGCTGGTGATTTCAATCATCAAGCCGTTCTACGGCGTGGAAATCGCACTGTTGCTGATCTCCGTCTTTAAATACATTGCCGAGCATTTCCACAAAAAGGTCAACGCTACCATGTACTTACTGGGTTATCAGGCGATGATTTATGTCGGATCGGTGGTCGTCGCACCGCCAGCCGGTTATCTGTACGACAAAATCGGCTTCGCACACACCTACTTAATAATGGGCTGCTGCGCGCTGGTCTTCACCTTGATTTCCGCTTTCACGCTCTCGCGCTGCCAGTCAGTGCGCGCTGAATCTCAAACCTTCCCACCCGCTTTAGACACTTCACCGGTCGAGCCGGTAAAACATTAATTAAAGGAGACGTTATGACCCGTTCTGTAGTCACTGAAAAAGTGGTGACCGAGCCACTGCGCCCTATTGAATTGCATCAAGTAGACCGCCTGGCCCTGAAACATAAGCTGGATAAGGCGTTGCAAAGCGTCACTAAAAAGCTGGACAAGACGATTGCTCTGGTAGGGGATAAATTCCCTAACGAAGCCTGCGAAGGCGGCAAGTGGAAACCTGCTGAGAACAACGAGTGGACCACCAGTTTTTGGCCTGGGCAACTGTGGCTGGCGTGGGAGATGACCGGCGAGGATAAATATCGCCAGGCGGCTGAACGTTATCTGCCCTCTTTTGCGGAGCGTTTAGACCAGCGAATCGAAACCGCGACTCACGATTTGGGCTTCCTTTATACGCTCTCGTGCGTCAACGCCTGGCGTTTAACCGGCAATGAAATTGCCCGCCAGACCGCGCTGCAAGCGGCCGATATCCTGATGGAGCGTTTTAACCCGGTGGCGAAAATCATTCAGGCGTGGGGCGATTTGAATGATCCAGAACAACAGGGGCGGATGATTATTGACTGTAATATGAACCTTCCGCTGCTTTATTGGGCGAGCCAACAAACCGGTGATGCTCGCTACGCCGAGGCGGCAACAGCGCACGCGGAGCAGGCGGCGAAGTACATTGTTCGCCCGGATGCCTCCACATTCCATACCTACTATATGAATGTGGAAACTGGCGAACCCCGTTTTGGCAATACGCACCAGGGTTACAGCGATAGCTCGTGCTGGTCGCGAGGGCAGGCGTGGGGCATATACGGTTTCTTGCTCACGTATCTGTATACCGGCGATAAAAGTATGGTCGATCTCACCCGCAGCCTGGCGCATTACTTTATCAATCGTTTGCCGGAAGATGACGTTTGCCACTGGGATCTGGCGTTGCTGGGCACTGATGCGGTGCGCGACAGCTCGGCCGCGGCGATTACCGCTTGCGGGCTGCTGGAACTGGTGAAAGTACTGCCGGTTCTGGATGAACATCGCGCCCACTACGAAGAGATGGCGCTGCGCATGATTCAGTCGCTGACCGATAACTACCTGGCGCGGGACGATGAGCCATGTGAAGGCTTGCTGAAACATTCGGTTTATCACATGGCAAGCGGCAAAGGTGTGGATGAATGCTGTAGTTGGGGAGACTATTTCTACCTTGAAGCACTGGCACGCGTGCGTCAGGTGTGGAGTCTCTACTGGTAATTTTCTCGCCCCCGTAATGTTGCGGGGGCAACATGGAGAGTCGTGATGAAAACCGTTGCAGTCTTACTGGCGCCTGGTTTTGAAGAAGCAGAAGCCATTGTTACCATTGATATTCTGCGTCGTCTTAAAATAAATGTGCGCACCCTTTCTTGTATTGATTCGCGTGCGGTCGTGAGTTACCACGATATACCGATGGTCGCCGATGCCACGTTGAGTGAATGTTTCGACGACACATTTGATGCCATTGTTCTGCCCGGAGGCCCGGAAGGCAGCGTATTCCTTGCGAAAAGCGCCAGCGTGATTACCTTCGTCCGCCGTCACGATGAACTCGGGAAATTTATCTGCCCGATTTGTTCCGCAGCCGCGCGCGTATTGGGCGGGAACGGTTTGCTGAAAGGACGTCGCTATGTTTGTTCCGGCGATTTATGGCAACAGGTTGGCGACGGCGTTTATGTTGACGCCGATGTCGTCGAAGACGGCAACCTGATAAGCGGAAGAGGATTGGGGAAAGTGTTTGATTTTGCGCTGACCGTAGCGGCACGGCTTGAAGGTGATGAAGCCGCAGCACGGGATCATGCGGAGCATATTTATTATCCGTGGTAGTGGTGAACACTCAGGGGATATATCATTTCCTGAGTGAGTTTATTATTATGCATGATATACATTTCGTTAATCATTATTAAAACTTCTAATTATAATTGAGAATTACATCGTCTGAATACCTTCGGAGCCTGGAAAATATGATTCCGGTTGTTCGTTATTTTTAAATGGTTATTTATTGTTCCCGGCGTTTTAATTCTTCGTGATTTAATTAATTCTAATTGCGGAGAAAACAAAATGGCAAATGTCATTTATATGACGATTAATGGTGAAAAGCAGGGCATGCTTTCTCAAGGATGCGGGACTGCAGACTCCATCGGCAACACATATCAGTTTGGACATAAAGATCAAATTTTAATCTACGAGCTGTCGAACGTAATAACTCGAGAGCAAAATGCCATTCATCATCCGCTTGAAATAAGAAAACCCATCGATAAATCAACACCTCTGTTAGGTGTGGCTATCTCTAATAATGAAAAAGTTGAATGTGATTTTTTCATGTATCGCACTTCAATAGCGGGCGGGATGGAGCTTTTTTTTAAAGTTAAACTCACCGGCGCGACGCTGAGCCAGGTGCGATTTTTCTATCCCAACTCTCTGACTCACAATGATGTTCAGCCCCAAGAGAGCATTGCCATCCGTTATGAAACGATAACCTGGGAACATATTTCCTCAGGAACCAGCGGGTGGAGTTTATGGAATGATAGGGTGCTCTGATGGGAACTTCGGCAATTTCTCATTTGAAATATGACCTGGATAATTATGCCGTCGCATTAAAGAGAGTCGCCAATCTTGCTGCCGGCTTCTTTCTTGAAGATGCCATTATCAGGATGAACTATTTGAAGGAAATCGATGACTATATAAATGAGATGAATTATCGATTCCATCAGACCTTTGATCCTAATGAAAGGATGTGAATAGTCAATGATGTGAAAGCCGAAGCTGATATGGCAGAGCGGGAATATCAGCTTTTAAGGCTTGGGAATTATACAAAATACATTTCTACGGAGATTTTTGAAGAGCAAGGTGTTTTGAAATATGCGAAAATTGCCGGTGGGGTGGTGGCTGGAGGAGTTCAAATATCTACAGGTTTGGCTCTGCTCGAAGTTAGTAAGAAACTGCATGTGAAAAAAATGGGTGCCATCGGTGTTGTCCTGGCAGCTCATGGCGCTAACAATATGTTTGAATCATTATCTCCGGTTCTTTTTGAGCATCAAAGTGTAGGACCTGTGAGATGGATTTACAGAAAGGGTGCGAAAATTCTTGGTTATGATAAATATAACGGTGATTTAATTTATGAGGGAGTGGATTTTTGCGCCACGTTATATGGTGCGGTCAAAATGCCGGTTGAATTTCAAAATTCAAATAGGCTGGTTCCTAAAGGATGGTTTGAGCGCCCTGGTACTGGTAAGTTATTCAATAGTTGGTGTGGTGACTATATGTCTAAGTGGACTAAAAAGAATCTGGCGATGAAAGGATTCCTGGTTGGTAGTCAATTCAAGAGGTTTACTGTTGAGTTCATAGAAGATGGGTATAAATATGAAGATAACTAATTTTTTGTGAGTTTTTAAAAAATTAATTTATGTAGTTAGATAGTTGATTGTATAAATAATGTAAGTTTGTTTTAACTGTGGACTTCCATTATTTTAGCAGGTCGGTTATTTGGTTCTTGCTATATATCGAGTGCTTTTAGTTATGATGTAATTGCTACTTCAGATTTTTTAATTTTATTATGGTGTGAAGTTTTATTAACTTTACTGTTGTGACTATGTTTAAGCTCTCTGATTTTGCGGCGATGTGGATAGCGTAAAGCGTAGAGAATAATGAAATGGAGAACATTAGCAGTGTACTCCGAATGTCACCATACATGAGTATGATACCCATTGTTAGCAAACACCCAATAATGAAACTAACGAATGGTGTAAAACATGATCTTTTGGCAATCAATAGGATATATTTTATAAAATCCTTAGACTCAGATTCAGGAATCGATTTTCTTTCCAAACGATACCATTTTCTCATCGCATGGAATTTATTTTTCATAGTCAGTAGTTCGCGGTAGGTAAATCCACTGTTCAAGATTATTTTTTTTATATTCATTGTTCACTTAACATCCATGTAGAAGAGAGACTATTTACCAGGAAATGTATGATACAAGTAATGCCAGAGGATGGGTAGATAACAATTTATATTGCACATTATATAAAATTGGTGAATTTATTTGTTGCTTGATATTATTAAAAATAATCAATTATATTTCACATCTCTTCATGACCTATTAATAAAGAAGGTTTTCCTATACTTACTCCTTTACCCAGGGATCACTCATGGCAATCGAACTGGAAACCCTAACTGGCCGCCATCCTGGGAGAGCAGGGAGGAATCATTAAAGTCTGGTAGCGAACCCGCCGCAGGGATGCGCTGGCTGAACTTATGGACAAATAAGCTATTCCCTTATTCATTTGTCTGACATATACCTCTATTTTTATGTCTTTAATTGCTGAATACATGCACGGTTTTACTGTATTTCTGCTGTGTGATTGCGCTCTCCTATGGATTATTAATTTCCCGCTACAACTATCCCAGGCCTGAAAAGCTAAAAGCCAGCAGTGCTAATGGCTTGTTTTCACTAAATCTTACCCTACACATAATAAAATCGAGCGGGAGTATTCCATGCACAAATTTACTAAAGCGTTGGCGGCCATTGGTATCGCTGCCGTTATGTCACAATCCGCTATCGCGGAAACGATGAAGCTCGGTTTTCTGGTCAAACAACCAGAAGAGCCGTGGTTCCAGACTGAATGGAAATTTGCCGATAAAGCCGGGAAAGATCTCGGTTTTGAAGTGATCAAAATTGCGGTTCCGGACGGTGAAAAAACACTGAACGCCATCGACAGCCTGGCGGCCAGCGGCGCGAAAGGCTTCGTTATTTGTACGCCCGATCCCAAGCTCGGTTCAGCGATCGTCGCCAAAGCAAAAAGCTACGACATGAAGGTGATTGCTGTTGATGACCAGTTTGTTACCGCCAAAGGTAAGCCAATGGATACGGTGCCATTGGTGATGATGGCGGCGACCAAAATTGGCGAACGTCAGGGGCAAGAGCTTTATAAAGAGATGCAAAAACGCGGTTGGGATGTGAAAGATTCTGCCGTGATGGCGATTACCGCTGACGAACTCGATACCGCTCGCCGTCGTACTTCGGGTTCAATGGAAGCCCTGAAAGCCGCCGGATTCCCGGAAAAACAAATCTACAAAGTCCCCACCAAATCTAACGACATCCCAGGCGCATTCGACGCCGCAAACTCCATGCTGGTTCAGCATCCGGAGGTGAAACACTGGCTGATTGTTGGCATGAATGACAACACGGTGCTGGGCGGCGTGCGTGCCACAGAAGGTCAGGGCTTCAAAGCGCCAGATGTGATTGGCGTGGGTATCAACGGCGTTGATGCGATCAGCGAATTGTCGAAAGCGCAGGCGACAGGCTTCTACGGTTCCTTGCTGCCAAGCCCGGACGTGCACGGTTATAAGAGCAGCGAAATGCTCTACAACTGGGTGAGCAAAGGGGCGGAGCCACCAAAATTCACCGAAGTGACGGATGTGGTGCTGATTACTCGCGATAACTTTAAAGAAGAGTTGGCGAAAAAAGGTCTCGGCGGTAAGTAATCTGCGAAAACACGGTGGATAGGCGCAAGCTTCATCCACCCAACCCAAACTGTAGGTCGGATGAGCGCAAGCGTCATCCGACATTGAGGTCTGTCATGCAGCATCAGACACCATATCTCTCTTTCCGCGGTATAGGCAAAACTTTCCCTGGCGTGAAAGCCTTACAGGACATCAGTTTCGACTGCTATGCCGGGCAAGTTCACGCACTCATGGGGGAGAATGGCGCCGGGAAATCCACGCTCCTGAAAATTCTTAGCGGGAACTATGCGCCGAGCGAAGGCAGCATTGTTCTGCGCGGCGAAGAAGTCACTTTTGCCGACACGCCTGCGGCCCTGAATGCCGGGGTCGCCATTATTTATCAGGAACTCCACCTGGTGCCGGAAATGTCGGTCGCCGAGAATATTTACCTCGGGCAACTACCGCATAAAGCGGGCTTCGTGAACCGTTCTTTATTGAATTACGAAGCGAAATTGCAACTTGAGCACCTCGGTTTGGATATCGACCCGAGCACGCCACTCAAGTATTTATCTATCGGCCAGTGGCAGATGGTGGAAATTGCCAAGGCACTGGCGCGTAACGCAAAAGTGATCGCTTTTGATGAGCCAACCAGTTCGCTATCCCGCCGTGAAATCGACAATTTATTCCGCGTGATCCGTGAGTTGCGGGCTGAAGGGCGCGTCATTCTTTATGTCTCGCACCGCATGGAAGAGATTTTCGCTTTAAGTGACGCGATCACCGTATTTAAGGACGGGCGTTACGTTCGCACTTTCGACGACATGCAGCAGGTGAATCACGATTCGCTGGTGCAGGCGATGGTCGGGCGCGATTTGGGGGATATTTACGGCTGGAAACCGCGCGAGCACGGAGCCGAGCGCTTACGTCTTGATGGCGTAAAAGCCCCGGGCGTGCGCACCCCGATTTCCCTGACGGTACGCAGCGGTGAAATTGTCGGGCTGTTTGGCCTGGTGGGTGCCGGGCGCAGCGAGTTAATGAAAGGGATGTTTGGCGGCACGCGCATCACAGACGGTAAAGTGCTGATTGATAGCAAAGTTATCAACATCAATAAGCCCGCCGATGCGATTCGTGCCGGCATGATGCTCTGCCCGGAAGATCGTAAAGCCGACGGTATTATTCCGGTGCATTCGGTGCGCGACAACATCAACATCAGCGCGCGGCGCAAGCATATCAGCGCCGGTTGCCTGATTGATAACCGGTGGGAAGCCGAGAACGCCGCCACGCATATTCGCTCGCTGAATATCAAAACCCCGTCAGCCGATCAGCTCATTATGAATCTCTCCGGCGGCAATCAGCAGAAAGCCATTCTTGGGCGCTGGTTGTCAGAAGAGATGAAAGTGATTTTGCTTGATGAGCCAACGCGCGGCATTGATGTTGGCGCAAAACACGAAATCTATAACGTGATTTATGCCCTTGCGGCGCAAGGCGTGGCGGTGTTGTTTGCCTCAAGTGATTTACCCGAAGTGCTCGGCCTTGCGGACCGCATTATTGTGATGCGCGAAGGGGAAATAGCCGGTGAACTGCTGCACGGCGAAACCAACGAGCAGCAAGCATTAAGTCTGGCAATGCCAAAAACCAGCGCGTCAGCCGCATGAGTAAGGAGAGAAAAATGTCTGCATTGACTCCATCATCAACAAAAGCATCATCAACCACTACCTCATCTGGTGGCAGCAAGAAAACGTCGTCTCTGAGCCTCGGACGTATCTGGGACAACTACGGCATGTTAGTGGTGTTCGCAGTGCTGTTCCTCGCCTGCGCCATTTTTGTGCCGAATTTCTCTTCTTTTGTGAACATGAAGGGGTTGGGACTGGCCATTTCGATGTCGGGAATGGTGGCGTGCGGCATGTTGTTCTGCCTGGCATCCGGTGATTTCGATTTGTCAGTTGCGTCAGTGATTGCCTGCGCGGGTGTCACCACCGCGGTGGTGATCAACATGACCGAAAGCCTGTGGATTGGCGTGGCGGCGGGTTTATTGCTCGGCATGTTAAGCGGCCTGGTAAATGGTTTTGTCATCGCCAGACTTAAAATCAATGCCCTGATTACCACATTGGCCACCATGCAGATTGTGCGCGGCCTGGCGTACATCATTTCTGATGGTAAAGCGGTGGGTATCGAAGACGAGCGCTTCTTTGCCCTGGGTTACGCCAACTGGCTGGGGCTGCCTGCGCCAATCTGGTTAACGGTCGGCTGCCTGATCATCTTCGGTTTACTGCTTAACAAAACCACGTTTGGCCGTAACACGCTGGCGATTGGTGGCAACGAAGAAGCCGCACGCCTGGCGGGTGTCCCGGTGGTGCGCACCAAAATCATCATCTTTGTTCTTTCAGGTTTAGTCTCGGCGGCAGCGGGGATTATTCTGGCGTCGCGTATGACCAGCGGCCAGCCGATGACGTCTATCGGCTACGAGTTGATTGTGATTTCGGCTTGCGTATTGGGCGGCGTTTCGCTCAAAGGTGGGATCGGTAAAATTTCTTACGTCATTGCCGGGATTTTAATTCTCGGCACCGTGGAAAACGCCATGAACCTGCTGAATATTTCTCCGTTCTCGCAATATGTGGTGCGCGGTTTGATTCTGCTGGCTGCGGTCATTTTCGACCGCTACAAACAGAAAGCAAAACGTACGCTGTAAGCTTCTTCTTATCTCTGCCACACCGAAACGCCAGTCCATTCGCGGCCTGGCGATTTATCCTGGAAAATTGCGACACCCGTCACCCTGTCTATACTTACATGGCTAATCATATTTTATCGTTACCGTCACGGTGGCGCATTTAACTGTGTAAGGAGGAGCCGCTGGTGGCTGAAGTTTCATCTGTACCGCCTCTAATTTCAGGCAATCTTGCCTTTTTCTTCGACCTCGATGGCACGCTGGCAGAAATCAAACCGCACCCGGATCAAGTCTACATTCCGGCTGCCGTGCGTACGCTGCTGCAAAAAATGTCTGTCATGAGTGACGGGGCACTGGCATTGATTTCAGGGCGCTCAATGTCAGAGCTGGATAAGCTCGCGACTCCTTTTCATTTCCCGCTGGCTGGAGTGCACGGGGCTGAGCGCCGCGATATCAATGACAAAACCCACATCGTTACCCTCCCTGAACCCATGGTTGCGGCTTTGCATCAGCAATTGAGTGAGGCACTGCAATACCATCCGGGTACTGAACTGGAAGCGAAGGGAATGGCCTTCGCGCTGCATTACCGCCAGGCCCCTGAGGCAAAAGAAGCCATATTTGAATTGGCTCAGGCGATGATTCAGCGGTATCCGGAACTGGCGTTACAGCCGGGGAAATGTGTTGTGGAGCTGAAACCATTAGGAATCGACAAAGGAGCAGCCATTCGCGCGTTTATGCAAGAAGCCCCTTTTGCGGGGCGCAAACCGGTATTTATCGGTGACGATTTAACCGATGAAGCAGGGTTTAAACAGGTTAATGCTCTGGGTGGCTTGACCATCAAAGTTGGGAGCGGCGACACCATTGCCAATTATCGCCTGGCAAATGTTCGCATGGTGTATCACTGGCTTGGCAAATTAACGCAACACATAGAACAACAAAAGCCAGATATTTTACGGGGAGAAAATTATGAGTCGCTTAGTGGTAGTCTCTAATCGCATTGCGCCACCAGATGATAAGAAAAGTAGTGCTGGTGGCCTGGCAGTGGGTATTTTGGGGGCATTAAAAACGGCAGGAGGATTGTGGTTTGGCTGGAGTGGTGAGGTCGGTTGCCCCGATGCACCCTTAAAAAAGACCAAACGCGGCAACATTACCTGGGCATCTTTTAACCTGAGCCAGGAAGATTACGAAAGCTATTATCTGCAATTTTCGAATGCGGTGCTGTGGCCCGCCTTTCACTATCGTCTTGACCTGGTCGATTACCAACGTGAAGCGTGGGATGGCTACAGCCGCGTCAATACGCTGCTGGCAAATAAGCTAAAACCGCTGCTGGAAGAAGACGACATCTTATGGGTGCATGACTATCATCTGCTGCCATTTGCCGCCGAATGCCGCAAACAGGGGCTTAATCATCGCATCGGCTTCTTCTTACATATTCCTTTCCCGACGCCGGAAGTTTTCAATGCGCTGCCGCCACACGAAGAGTTACTCGAGGCGTTAAGCGAATACGATTTACTGGGGTTCCAGACCGAGAGCGATCGCCTGGCGTTCCTTGATGGTATTGCCAGCCAGACACGGCTTGACCATCTGGGCAAAAACCAGCATCAGGCCTACGGCAACACCTTCCGCACCGAGGTTTATCCGATAGGCATTGAGCCTGAGGAGATCAAAAAGAGTGCGCAAGGTCCGCTACCGCCGAAACTGGCGCAGCTCAAGGCGGAACTGGGCAGCATTAAAAATATCTTCTCAGTTGAGCGTCTGGACTATTCCAAAGGCTTACCTGAGCGATTTCTGGCATTCGAGGCGTTGCTGGAGAATTACCCGCAGCACCACGGCAAAATACGCTATACGCAGATTGCGCCCACCTCACGGGGAGATGTTCAGGCGTATCAGGACATTCGTCATCAGCTGGAAACAGAAGCAGGGCGCATTAATGGCAAGTATGGGCAATTGGGGTGGACACCGCTCTATTATCTCAACCAGCATTTTGACCGCAAATTAGTGATGAAAGTGTTCCGCCATGCCGACGTTGGGCTTGTGACACCGCTGCGCGATGGCATGAACCTGGTGGCGAAAGAGTATGTTGCTGCGCAGGACCCGGCTAACCCCGGTGTGCTGGTGCTATCGAAATTTGCCGGTGCGGCTAATGAATTGTCTTCAGCGCTTATCGTCAATCCGTATGATCGTGATGACGTAGCCGCAGCGCTTGATCGGGCATTAACCATGCCACTCGCCGAACGGATTTCGCGCCACAGTGAAATGATGGCGGTGATTGAGAAGAACGATATTCACCACTGGCAGAAGAGGTTTATTGAAGACCTAAAGAAGGCCGAGCCGCGCAGCGATGAGTCGCATTTGGATAAGAAGGTGGCGACATTTCCGAAATTAGCCTAGGTGTATTTGTTTTTTAAGGTGGATAAGCGCGAGCGCCATCCACCACTTACATCTGTCGTCACGGATGAAAATGTCGGACGGGCGCTAATGCTAATCCGACCTACTTAAAGATTTCATTTTCAGTTTTTATCCGAGCGGCACCAACAACACATCAACCTGACTCGATGCGACTACAGCCTTCGCGGAGCAAATTATCTTGCTGAAAAAGCGTTGATTATGGTTGCCGCAGATCACCAGATCCACCGAGCCTTTATTACAAATCGCCAGAATATGCTCACTTAATTCACCGGTTGTAATAACTGTTTCGGCAATAGGATAATTGGCCTTCACAATAAGCTCATCAATAAAAAGTTGAGTCTCCTCAAGCATTAATTCCCGTAGGTTCTCCATCATCGGTGCGGCAAATTGATTATAAAGTTCAGGATCTGATGCCAGTGAAATCAGAGTGATTTTTGCATTCGCTGGTCGGGCGATTGAAACGGCCTTTTCCACCAGTAACTGGCTTTCCGGACTGACGGCGACAGCAACCAATATATGTTGGTAACTCATTACAACCTCCTGTTGCCTGATAATCAGACGCTTAACATTTTTCCTACAACAATCTGCCGAAGAGCGCAAGGATAGTAACCGTAGAAAATGTGAGTCTGCTCATGAAAAAAGATTAATAACGCTAATGTAATGAACTTGTAACGGAATTGAGATGCAGGTGGCGCTCAAATTTCCATCAAACTTTCGTATTATTTTAATAAGATTTAATCGATGACTGCGTTAACTAAGAATTTGTTCTTTTCCATCAACAAAAGGCAATTTTACAAGGTGTTATGTACTGAAAAAGGCAAGCAATTCAGTGTATTTGATGGTGACAATAAAAATGCGATATAAATCACATAGCTAAGTGAGCTTAAGGAAGCGATATTGATAGCAGGTCATGAGATTGTTAGTCAGAAGAAAAGGTTTTTCCAGATAAACGTAACGGATATTCTGATTTTGGTTATAAAGCACTCAATTGAAAAGTCTTACTGATGTTTTAATGGGATGTATAAAGTAAATATATGTGATCACCGTCACATAAATCCCAAAATTCAACGGCAACCGCATTGTATGTCTACAGGGCTACGAGTAGAGTTTGCCCGGAATTAAGAAAAATCTTAATTTCACCATAAGAATTTACTCTCGGATAAGAACGCACCAACAAGGAAGTCTCCACCACATTTTTGTGTCGGTGGATTCAGTGCGTGTTATCAGTCAATTGATATTGGCTTTTTGCTTGTTTTAATTTTAACCGGAATTTTCCGGCGACTCACGGGGTGCGGCATCGCCGCATGTATAAAAGTTAGTTTTTCAGGATGAACCAAATGCATACATCCGAGTTGTTAAAACATATCTACGATATTAATTTGTCGTACTTACTGCTTGCTCAACGCCTTATTAGCAGTGATAAACCCTCAGCAATGTTTCGTCTTGGCGTGACTGAGGATATGGCCAATTCCTTGAGCGAATTAACCTTGCCGCAAATGGTAAAATTAGCGGAAACGAATCAATTGATTTGTCAGTTCCGCTTTAATGATGAGCAAACAATTACCCGTTTAACACAAGACTCTCGTGTGGATGATTTACAGCAAATTCATACTGGCATTTTGTTATCCACCCGCTTATTAAATGAGGTGTCCGCGACAGACGAGGCACCGCGCAAAAAAAGGGCGTAACAAAATGAGCGAGAAAAGTATTGTTCAGGAAGCCCGTGATATTCAACTCGCGATGGAGTTAATCACGCTGGGTGCAAGATTGCAGATGCTTGAAAGTGAAACACAATTAAGCCGCGGCAGACTGATCAAACTGTATAAAGAGCTACGTGGTAGCCCGCCGCCAAAAGGAATGCTGCCTTTTTCTACCGATTGGTTTATGACGTGGGAGCAAAATATTCACGCTTCTATGTTTTGCAACGCCTGGCAGTTCTTACTACGCACGGGTTTATGTACCGGTGTTGATGCGGTCATCAAGGCTTATCGTTTATACCTTGAACAGTGCCCTGCGCAAGAGGGCGGCCCGCTACTGGCGCTGACTCGCGCCTGGACGCTTGTGCGTTTTGTCGAAAGCAACATGCTGGAGCTGAGCCGTTGCAACTGCTGCGACGGCAATTTTATTACTCACGCACACCAACCCGCAGGGAGCTTCGCTTGCAGTTTGTGCCAGCCTCCATCAAGAGCGGTAAAAAGACGTAAACTTTCTACGAATACTGCCGATATTATTCCACAACTGCTGGATGAACAGGTCAAACAGGCCGTTTAACAGTTCGGTGTGGTAAACACTCCAGCAGCGATAAGCGATTATCGCTGCTTTTTTTTGCCCCGCATCTGACTGTTTTTCCCTTTGATTTGTGATTCCTCGTCACATTTAACAGCAGAAGGATGTACTCGTGCTGATTGTAATAGGTTATCTGGTCGTAATTGCGACAGTATTCGGCGGCTATATGATGACCGGGGGTCATCTTGGCGCACTCTATCAACCAGCTGAATTTGTCATCATCGGCGGAGCGGGGATCGGGGCCTTTATCGTGGGTAATAACGGTAAAGCCATAAAGGCGACGATAAAAGCGTTGCCATTACTGTTTCGCCGCTCGAAATACACCAAAAGTATGTATATGGATCTCATGGCGCTGCTTTATCGCTTGATGGCGAAATCGCGCCAACAAGGGATGTTTTCGCTTGAGCGTGATATTGAAAATCCAAAAGAGAGTGAAATCTTTGCCAGCTATCCGCGTATTTTAGCCGACACTCTGATGCTGGAATTTATTATTGATTACCTGCGATTAATCATCAGCGGAAATATGAATTCGTTCGAAATTGAAGCGCTGATGGATGAAGAAATTGAAACCCACGAAAGTGAGGCGGAAATACCGGCTAATAGCCTGGCCATAATGGGGGATTCACTTCCGGCATTCGGTATCGTGGCGGCGGTAATGGGCGTGGTCCATGCGCTGGCATCCGCTGACAGACCCGCTGCCGAACTCGGATCTTTAATTGCGCACGCGATGGTCGGCACATTCCTCGGTATTTTGCTGGCTTATGGTTTTATTTCTCCTCTGGCGACCGTTTTACGCCAGAAAAGCGCGGAAACCACCAAAATGATGCAGTGCGTAAAAGTGACGCTGCTCTCGAGTCTTAATGGTTATGCTCCGCCAATTGCCGTCGAATTTGGCCGTAAAACGTTGTATTCCAGCGAACGTCCATCGTTTATCGAACTGGAAGAACATGTTCGCGCTGTTCGCTCGCCAAATGGGCAGCCGCAGCGTGCAACGGAAGAAGAAGTATGAAGCACAACGCGCGCCCCATTGTTGTCGTAAAACGCCGCAAGCATAAGGGCCACGGCGGCGGCGCGCACGGCTCGTGGAAAATTGCTTATGCCGACTTCATGACCGCAATGATGGCCTTTTTTCTGGTGATGTGGCTGATTTCCATCTCCAGCCCTAAAGAATTGGCGCAAATTGCCGACTACTTCCGTACACCACTTTCCGCCGCGATTACCGGCGGCCAGCGAATTGCGGATAGCTCCAGCCCCATTCCTGGCGGCGGTGATGATGTCACCCAGCAGCAGGGCGAAGTGAAACGACAGCCGAACATTGAAGATCTCAGAAAGAAGATGGAAACCAGTCGTCTTAAACGTCTGGGCGACAAGTTAGATCAGCTCATTGATGCCGATCCTAAATTGCGCGCGCTCCGTCCGCATCTGCAAATCGATCTGGTGCAAGAAGGGCTGCGGATACAAATCATCGACAGCCAGAACCGCCCGATGTTTAAAAACGGCAGCGCTGAAGTGGAACCTTATATGCGCGATATTTTGCGCAGCATTGCGCCGTTACTCAATGATTTTCCGAACAAAATTAGCTTATCAGGCCACACCGATGATTTGCCTTACGCCATGGGTGAGCGCGGATACAGCAACTGGGAACTTTCCGCTGACCGGGCGAATGCCTCGCGGCGTGAATTGATGTCGGGCGGGCTTATCGACGGCAAAGTGCTGCGCGTTGTGGGTATGTCCTCAACGATGCGCCTGACCAATCGCGGGCCGGGTGACGCCATCAACCGGCGCATTAGTTTGCTGGTACTGAACAAACAAGCTGAAGAGGCCATCGTGCACGAAAACGCAGAAAGCGATAACCGGCCTATCAGCATTCTCCAACAACCTGCCGCCGTGGAACCGGCGCAGAACACATTACCGCCACAATCCGGTACGAGGTGATAGCGTGAGTATGGATATCAGCGATTTTTACCAGACATTTTTTGACGAGGCCGACGAGCTGCTGGCCGATATGGAACAGCACCTGCTGAATCTGCTGCCAGAAGCGCCGGACTCAGAACTGCTGAACGCCATTTTTCGCGCCGCGCACTCGATTAAAGGGGGCGCGGGGACGTTTGGCTTCTCCGTTTTGCAGGAAACCACGCATTTAATGGAAAACCTGCTCGACGACGCACGGCGTGGAGAGATGCAACTCAGCACCGATATCATCAACCTGTTTTTGGAAACCAAAGATATTATGCAGGAACAGTTGGACGCGTATAAAAACTCACAGGAACCGGATGCTGAGAGTTTCGATTATATCTGCAAAGCGTTACGCCAACTGGCTCTGGAAGCCAAAGGTGAAACGCCTGCACCGCCTGCAAAACTGACGGTCGTAGAGAAAGATACCCTCGAAGCGCCGCCTGCCGGTGATGGGAAACTGCGTATTACCATTACGGGGCTGAAAGCGAGCGAACTCGATTTGCTGCTCGAAGAACTGGGCAATCTTGGCACATTAAGCGATGTGGAAAAGGGGACGAATTCTGTCACCGCCACTATGGAAACCACCGTCAGTGCCGATGACATCAGCGCGGTGCTCTGCTTTGTTATCGAGCCTGAGCAAATTGAGTTTCTGCCGCTGCCCGCTGCGTCTGCCGTTGAAGAAATTGACGTCATCGAAGAACCGGTGGCGTTAGCCGTTAACGCGCCTCAGCCGGTGGCAATGCCTGCTGCACCTCGCGTTGAACGAGAACCGAAACCTACGCGTGTTAACGAGTCGAGCAGTATTCGTGTGGCGGTCGAAAAGGTTGATCAGCTGATAAACCTGGTAGGCGAACTGGTGATTACCCAGTCGATGTTGGCGCAGCGATCCAATGAACTTGACCCGGTTGAACACGGCGAATTGATTACCAGCATGGGTCAGTTACAACGTAACGCCCGTGATTTGCAAGAGTCAGTCATGTCTATCCGTATGATGCCAATGGAATATGTCTTCAGCCGCTTCCCGCGTCTGGTGCGTGATTTGGCCGGAAAACTGGATAAACAAGTGGAGTTGACCCTGCAAGGCAGCTCCACCGAACTGGATAAAAGTTTAATCGAACGCATTATCGACCCGTTGACACACCTGGTGCGTAACAGCCTGGATCACGGTATCGAAACGCCGGAAAAACGCCTCGCAGCCGGGAAATCGGCGGTCGGCAATTTGATACTTTCCGCTGAACACCAGGGCGGGAATATTTGCATCGAAGTTTCCGATGACGGTGCTGGTCTTAACCGCGAACGCATTCTTGCCAAAGCACTGTCGCAAGGTATGCCGGTGCACGAGAACATGTCTGACGACGAAGTGGGCATGTTGATCTTTGCCCCTGGATTCTCGACGGCCGAGCAGGTGACGGATGTATCCGGGCGCGGTGTGGGTATGGATGTGGTGAAGCGTAACATCCAGGAAATGGGTGGCCACGTTGAGATCAAATCTCAGGCGAATGTCGGCACCACTATCCGCATTATGCTGCCGCTTACTCTTGCGATCCTCGACGGTATGTCAGTCAAAGTGTGCGACGAAGTGTTCATTTTGCCGCTCAATGCGGTAATGGAATCGTTGCAACCGAAAGAAGATGATTTGCACCCATTAGCAGGTGGTGAACGTGTGCTGGAAGTGCGCGGCGAATATCTGCCGCTGGTTGAATTGTGGAAAGTGTTCGATGTAAGCGGCGCAAAAACCGAAGCCACGCAGGGCATTGTGGTGATCCTGCAAAGCGCCGGACGCCGTTATGCGCTGCTGGTTGATCAACTCATTGGTCAGCATCAGGTGGTGGTGAAAAACCTTGAAAGCAACTATCGCAAAGTGCCGGGTATTTCTGCCGCAACCATTCTTGGTGATGGCAGTGTGGCGCTGATTGTTGATGTTTCCGCGCTGCAAGGTTTGAATCGTGAACAACGTATGGCAGGCCACGCCGCCTGATCCCAGGTTTGAGGAAGGATAAAAAAATGACTGGATTGACCAATGTGACAAAACTGACCGGGGAAACGGTAGGGCAAGAATTCCTCGTCTTTACGCTCGGCGACGAAGAGTACGGCATCGACATTTTGAAAGTGCAGGAAATCCGTGGCTACGACCAGGTGACTCGCATCGCCAACACGCCTGCGTTTATTAAAGGCGTGACCAACCTGCGCGGTGTGATTGTCCCGATTCTCGACCTGCGCATTAAGTTTGAGCAGGATGGCGTGGAATATAACGATAACACGGTCGTGATTGTGCTGAATTTAGGGCAACGTGTGGTGGGGATTGTGGTGGATGGCGTATCCGACGTGCTGTCGCTGACCGCAGAACAAATCCGCCCGGCACCGGAGTTTGCCGTGACGTTGTCTACGGAATATCTCACCGGCCTTGGCGCGCTGGGCGAGCGAATGCTGATTCTGGTGAATATTGAGAAACTGCTCAATAGCGAAGAGATGGCGCTGGTGGATAGCGCGGCGCGCGTGGCGTAATCGCTTAAACGCTCAATAAAAAAAGGCCTGAGCGCAATCTCAGGCCTTTTTTGTTTTTATTAAACACTGGTTGAAAAAGAATCACCCTGTTATCGCAAACTAGAGTACTCTATCTCAATAATTGCATAAATTGAGATAGTTTGATGAAGCAACCCCCGGCGTTAATCCCATTCTCCTCGTTGAGTGGGGAGCAGATAGAATCCCACCAGCGGTATAACCGAATGCTGGATGACAAAGATCGCTATCTTCCTTTTGAAGAATTTCGCCATCGCCTAAAACGCGGGGATGACCTCCAGCTTGCCTGGACGCTGACGCGTCGTGCACGTGATGCAGCTATTCAACGTATTGATTACTTTAACGAAGCAGGTGAACAGGCGGGGTTTAATTTCACGCCTTCCATCGTCGAGGTTTGCGCGCTGGTGGATATTTTTGCCAGCCAGGCAGCGATGCAAAAACAGGCCGCGTCTCTACGGGGAGCAGGGGCTGAACTATCGGCGCTGGTACTTGAAGAGCCGATTACCAGCTCGCAACTTGAAGGGGCGAACACCACAACGCCTGTCGCACGTAACCTGTTAGAAAGTGGGCGCAATGCGCGCAACGAAGACGAGCAGATGATCGTCGGTAACGCCCGGTTGATGGCTGAAATCCCGAACCATCTCAGCGAACCTTTGACCCTCGATCTTATTCGGCATTTTCATGCGGTTGGCATGAGCGGTATTGATGACGATAAATATGCCCCAGGGACATTTCGGCAAACCGATGATGTTGTGATTGCCGATTATGACGGAAATATTATTCATCAGCCGCCCCCGGCAAATCTGATACTGGAGCGTCTTCAGGCAGTTTGCGACGTGGTTAATAATACCCGTGGTCGGTATATTCACCCGCTGTTACGCGCCTGCATTCTTCACTTAATGATTGCTCACGAACACCCATTTCGTGACGGCAACGGCCGCACAAGCCGTGCGCTTTTTTACTGGTTCATGCTCAAAAATGGCTACGAGGCATTCAGGTACATTTCCATCAGCGCGTTTCTGCATGCCGCTCCGGTGAAATACGCCCACAGCTATCAATACACGGAAGGGGACGGCATGGATCTGACCTATTTTCTGGATTACCAGGCAAGCCTGCTGGTTCGCGCAGTGCACGAATACCTGGCGCATATCGACGAACTGATAAGTCGCAGGTCAGCGATAGACCGCGTGTTGTTTGAATCCGGGGCATTGGGGCGGCTGACCTCACGCCAGGTCACTGTGCTAAATATTATGACCGCAACTCCTGGAAAGCTGTTTGCTGCCGCTGAGATCGCAGGTTCGTTAGGGATTTCGGACAATACCGCGCGAGCGTCAATCCGGGCGCTGGTGAAAGAAGGGGTTGCGGAGCAAGTGCGGGTTAACGATCAGCAAACGCTGTATCGGGCAAAATTCGAAAGTTGATGGCAAAAATAAAGGGGCTTATCGCCCCTTTACCGTTATCTCGTCGGGTCTACGCCTCGATCTCTTCGCCAACTTCAATCGACTCTTCCATCTCACCTTCATTCTTCGACAGCATCGCCGTCGCAACACCATTCCCCAGCACGTTAATCGCTGAACGCCCCATATCGAGGAAGTGGTCGATCCCCATCAGCAGCAAAATACCGGCAACCGGAATATTGAAGCTTGGAATCGTCGCCGCCAGCACCACCAGTGCGGAGCGTGGCACGCCTGCAATCCCTTTCGAGGCCAGCATCAGCGTCAGCATCAACACCACAATTTCAGAGAAGGTCAGGTGAATGTTGTAAGCCTGCGCGATAAACATCGAGGCGAAAGAGCAGTACACCATCGAACCGACCAGGTTGAACGAATAACCAATCGGCAGCACGAAAGACGCAATGTTACGCGAGCAACCAAAGCGGGTCAGTTGGTCGAGTGTTTTAGGGTAAGCAGCTTCAGAACTGCTGGTGGTGAACGCCACCAGAACCGGATCTTTGAGCATGGCAATCAGGCGGAACACATCGCGCTTGAGCACCATGTAACCAACACCAATCAGCACCATGCAGGTCAGGATAATCGCCAGATAGTAGCCGCCAATAAACGAGGCGTAATTCAGCAAAATGCCCAGGCCTTCGGTCGCAACCACCGAAGAGATAGCCGCGAAAATAGCCAGTGGTGCCACGTACATCACGTAGCCCGTCACCTTCAGCATGATGTGGGAAACCACATCCAGCGCGGCAACTAATGGCGTATTAAATTTCTCGCCAAGCGATGCGCCAGCAATACCGAAGAACAGTGAGAACACCACAATTTGCAGGATTTCGTTATTCGACATCGCGCCCGCGATACTGGTTGGAATGGTATGCGAGATAAACGCTTTCAGGTTCATCCCACTCACCGCAAGACCGGTCTGAACGTCGCCCGCAGGCACCTGAAGATTCATCCCGGCACCGGGTTGCTGGAGGGTCACGATAAACAAACCCACCAGAATCGACAGGATGGAGGAGGACACAAACCACACCATCGCTTTGCCGCCGACGCGGCCAATGGTCGAGGTTTCGCCCATCTTCATGATGCCGACCGTCAGGGTGCTGAACACCAACGGAGCGATAACCATTTTGATCAGACGTAAAAAGATATCCGTAAACAGCGTGATATTTTCGGCATAGCTTTTGATGTTTTCAGCCGCGGCGTATTCATGGATTGCCGCACCGGAGAGAATACCGGCAAACATGAATAGAAGAATAAATAGCGTGAGTTTGTTTGAACTAGACAATTACGTAATAACCCCGTCGATTAGTAACATTTAATTAACTTATTGAGCCATATATAATTTTTATGTTTGCCCAATTTATATTCGGCCCATAAATTGAATGAAAGCGCGGCAGGATTCAACTATTTTTTACTTTTTGTCGTATTTGTTAATGCAGAATCTCTTATGTAACACTGTGACAACAATCACGAAAATAATATTAATATCTCCCTCTATCTTCCGTGACAACCCCGCCACTTGGTGATTAACCCTCTGATTAAACAACACAATATTTTGCAATACGACGACAGGGTGATTTGCCGTTCAGTTTCTGGTCATTTCTCAATACCTAAACTAAATTTCAATAAGTTAGCGTATGCAGCGCCCTGGCAGTCATTGGGGATTGGATGTGCAAAATGAGGGCTTAACGATGAAAGCACACGCACTCTTAATGCTTTGTGGAAGTGGTTTACTTTGTGGCATAAGCGGGGCGCAAGCTGTGACCAGCAATGGCACAATCAATGCGACACTCACCTTAACCAACGGCTGCCTGATAAACGGGTCGCCTGCTCAAAACGGCATTAACTTCGGTACGCTGGATTTCGGTTCTCACCCGGCAACATTCTCAACCCTGACGACTGAACTGGCTGGCGCTGCGGGCGGCAACAGTTTTGGTATTCAATGCACTAACGGCGCGACTTACACCGTACAAGTGACCGGCAGCACCAACGGCGCACCGGGCACAACAGTCGGCACGCCAGGCACGCCCGCGCGTTATCTGGTGAACACCACAGATGCAACACAAGGTGTGGCCTACAGCATCTATAGCGACAGCGCCTTCAATAATGTGATCGCCAACAATACGGCTATTCCGAAAGCCTCCACCACCGACGGCGTAGACAACTACATTGTTTACGGGCGCATACAGGGCGGGGGTGAAAGCGTGACGGTGAAACCGGGGACGTATACGGATGTTATTAACGTCAGCGTAACGTATTAAGTCATCGTTTTTATAAACATAACAGCAGGCGATTGCCCCTGCTGAGGGCCGCGCTTTGCATAAAATTCACGCCTGGCTTTGGGGAATGATGGTGGCGCTCCCGGCAAGTGCTGTCACCCAACAATCATTCCAGGTGGGCGCGACGATAACACCGGGGTGCTCGGTTGCCAGCGGCAGTGGCGGTTTATTTGGCACGTTGAATTTCGGCAGCCACAGCGGGGTGGAAAGCGGTACCGCCAGTAACGCGTTTATTCCCAATACCTCGCTGGCACTGGCCTGCACGCCCGGCGTGGCGTTAAGCATGACGATTGATGGCGGCAAACATTACACCTCGGTACGCAATATGGTGCGCACCGGCGGCAGCGAAGCGGTGCCTTATCGCCTCTACACCAGCGGGGCGTTAACCGCCAACACGGAAATTCTGGTGAATCAGGCGGTGGCGATAACCTACAGCAACAGTAACAACATCACGTTGCCGATTTATGGTGCGGCGCAGTTAACGGGTTTTAGCCCGGCAGGAACCTATACCGACCAACTCACCGTGACGCTGTCATGGTAAAAAAAGGGAGAAAATAATGACGCCATGGCTCACGCATAAACTGTTATTCGCGGCAGGTTGTCTCGCCAGCGCTCAGGCTCTGGCTGCCGGGAATATCCTGATTTGGCCTATTGATCCCTGGCTGGCACCCGATGCCAAAGCCGCAGAATTATGGATACAAAATCAAAGTAGCGAGGCCACTACTATGCAGGTGCGAGTGGTCGGCTGGCAGCAGCAGGACGGGCATGAAAAATACCAGCCGCAACAAGATGTGGTCGCCAGCCCGCCTATTGTGCAAATCGCGGGCGGGGGCAAACAGCTGATTCGCCTGATCAAACAAAATGTTGTGCCACCAAACCAGGAGCAGGCTTACCGCATAGTAGTGGATGAAATTCCCCAGCCGCGAGATAACACCAAACCGCAAATGGGGTTGAAATTGCAGATGCGTTATTCCATCCCGCTGTTTGCCTATGGCGCGGGCATGGTCACTGAAGAGGCCGCAGGCAATCACGCCAATACCGAACCGGCGAAACTGTCCTGGCGTGTGGTTGATGAAAGCGGCAAACCGACGTTGCAAGTCACCAATCGCGGAAACGTTCATGCCCGCCTGAGTAAAGTCACTTTGCGCCAGGGCAGCCAGCAGCGGGTATTAGCCGACGGTCTGATGGGCTACGTGCTACCCGGTAGCCAGCGAGAATGGCCGTTGCCTGCATCACTTTCACGGCCTGACCAATTGTCTGCAACGATCAACGCTCGTTCCGAACAATGGCAAACCTCTCCGGTCAATTGAGCCGATTACCGATGGCAATGCTTCTTCTGTCTTTGCCGATATGCAGCCATGCCGCGCAAGAAGACGATGCGTTGCCTCCGCCGCCGGATGCGCAGGCGCTGAACCAGAGCGCTCAGTTTCATTTATCACTGGTTTTTAACCAGTGGGACAGCGGCCAGGTGGTGCCTGTGACCCAGCGTGGCGGGCAGTTTTTTGTCAGCCGGGCCGATTTACAACGCGCCGGTTTACCGGGCGATAAATTCCGCGATGACGAAGTGAATGTCTCGGCGCTCAAAGACGTCAAAACTGAGTACGACAGCGCCGGGCAACGGCTGCTGATGCAAGTCCCTAACGAATGGCTCCCTCGCCAGGCGATTACGCTTGGCACACATGACGCCAGCTTTAAACCGTTGAGCGGCAGCGGGGCGCTGCTCAATTACGACTTCTATACCAGCCATGCCGATAATAGCGGCGGCCAGGCTTCGCTCTGGCATGAGTTACGCCTGTTCAGCGGCAATCTCAGTCTTTCGTCTACCGGCACCGTTCGCGAGGGTTTTTCTGGTTACGACTCCGGGAACGGCGAGGGTTATATCCGTTACGACACCACGCTCACCGGCACTGACGAAGACGACATTATCAGCTGGTCGGCGGGGGATGTGGTCAGCGATTCATTAAGCTGGAGCAACAGCGTGCGGATGGGCGGCGTGTCCATTGGCCGTGATTTCTCGTTGCGCCCGGATCTCATTACTTACCCGTTGCCCGCGTTTTCCGGCGAAGCGGCGGTGCCTTCCACGGTTGATGTGTTTATCAACGGCTATCGCAGCGGCAGTACCGAACTGCAACCTGGCCCGTTCACCCTGACGAATCTGCCTTACATCAATGGCTCCGGCGACGCGGTCCTGGTGACGACCGATGCGCTTGGCCGCCAGGTTTCGACCACGCTGCCTTTTTATGTCGCCAGTGAATTGCTCAAGCCTGGCCTGAGCGACGGGGCGTTAACCCTCGGCGCCATGCGGCGGGACTACGGCATTGATAACTTTTCCTACGGTCCTGCGGCGGCCAGCGGTTCGTATCGCTATGGTGTCAACGAATACTGGACGCTGGAAAGCCATGCCGAGGGCGCACAATCTCTTGCGCTGGGCGGCGTCGGCTCCTTGTTAAAGCTCGGCCGTTTTGGGGTGATCAACGGCGCGTATTCGCGCAGTGAAATGCGTGGCGAAGGCGGGCAGCAAGTTAACTGGGGTTATCAGTACAGCACCAACAGTTTTAACATCGGTACCCAGCACAGCCATCGCGATCGTGGTTTTGGTAATCTGGCACTCTATGACTCGCCCGACATGTACGACGAAAATAATCAGCCCATCGCCAGCCTCAGTCGCCGCACCGATCAATACTCGCTCTCTTTTAACCTTGGAAGCTACGGCAACGTCGGCGCGGCCTGGATAGACGTGCGCAGTTTTGACGACGAAAAAACGCAACTGCTCAACGTGTCATGGAGCAAAAACCTGTGGGGAGACAGCAGTTTTTATCTCGCCGCCAGCCACGATCCTGCGCAAAACGGCTGGAGCGTGGCGCTTTCACTCCAGGTGCCGTTCGGCGCGTCAGACTCCGCCGCGTTCAGCGTTGAAAGCACGCCGGATGCTGGCAGTTCGCAACGGGTTAACTACAACCACGCGATGCCAGTCAACGGCGGTTTTAGCTGGAATATGGCCTACGCGCACCAAAGTGATAGCGACGATTATCAGCAGGCGACGTTGGGCTGGCGCAATAATAAAGTGGAATTGCAGGGCGGCGTTTACGGGCAGCGCAAAAACTACACCCAATGGGGAGAAATGTCCGGCTCGCTGGTGATGATGGATAACACGTTTCTGGCGGCCAACCGTATCAACGACGCCTTTATGGTGGTCAGCACCCATGGTTATCGTGATGTCACGGTGAATTTTGAAAACCAGCCGATTGGCACCACCGATGACGACGGCTATTTGTTAATTAGCGGCGTCTCCTCTTATTACCCGGCAAACTACAGCATCAACACGCTGAATCTGCCTGCCGACACGCGCATAAAAGACACCGAACGGCGCGTTGCGTTACGCCGTCACTCCGGTTATTTGCTTGATTTCCCTATGGAACAACAGCGTGTGGCCAGCGTTATTCTGCAAGACAGCCAGGGAAAAGTGCTGCCGGTGGCCAGCCAGGTTTATCGCCCGTTACAATCGCCCGTTCCTGTGGGATACGACGGGATTGTGTATCTCGAAAACCTCAGCGATGTGAATCCCCTGACGGTGAGCACGCCGGACGGCAAGCGTTGTCGCACCACGCTTAAACTCGAAAGCAACCCCGATCGCAAACTGAAAACCTACGGCCCGCTGGTGTGCGTTGAGGGAGCAAAATGAAATGGCCCGGTGCGTGGCTACTGGCGGCACTGCTGCTGGCGATCGCCATGCCTGCCTGGTCGGCCTGCACTCAAGGCTCACAACCGGCGTCGTTTGGTAGCCAGAGTTCGTTTGTGGTGAATACCACGGTGCAGAATACCAGCGCCACCCTGACGCTCGATTGCGACACCGTCCTTAACCTGCTGACTTCCGATTCAGTAAAACTCACTTATCTGGGGGCAACACCGGTGGTCACGGGGATTCGCGGTTTACTCAAACGCACCGATGACACCACGAATACCGACAACGTCCCGATAGTGGTTTGCGTGCAGTCAGGCTGCGCCGGAAGCAGTGAAGTGCAGGTGGGGGGAACTTATACCTGGAGTGGCAGCACGCTGCTCAATCTGCTGGCGAGTAAGCGTTATGCGTTGCCGATTTACCTGCGCACCGTCGCCGGGCAAAACGTCAGCGCCGGGCCATATCGCGTGGTGCTCAACTTTCGCCTCGACTGGAATATTTGCAGCCTCGGTGTGGCGGTGTGTCTTGCCTACCAGACGGGAAACGGCAGCGCGGATATGACGGTGACGCTCACCGTCACCAACGATTGCAGCACCATTTCTGCCCCGGCGGTAAATTTCGACAGCGCGCCGCTGGTGCAAAACTTTAAAAGCGTTTCGCAAAGTATCGCGATTACCTGCACCAAAGGCAGCACTTATACCGTTGGCGTCAGCAATGGTTCAAATGCCAGCGGCAACCTTCGGCGTATGAAAAGCGGCAACAATTACATGAGCTATGAACTTTATAAATCTAACGGCACCGACCGCTGGGGAAGCCTCGGCACTGAACGTTGGGCGAGCGCGGCATCGTCAGGGTTGAGTAGCGACGGTTTACTGCGTAACTTTAACTACGTAGCCAAAGTGCTCACCAGCCAAACGACGCCCCCCGCTGGCGCGTATACCGACACGTTGGTTGTCGATGTGGCCTTCTGACCGCCAAAGTTTCACGTAAAGTTCCGTGACAACATGCCGATAACACCGATAAGAAATCATTAAAAGGGTGTTATATGTTGAACCGTATTCGCGTTGTCACCATGCTAATGATGGTGCTGGTGGCGTTCGCGCTGCTCCAGCTCATCTCTGGCGGAATGTTTTTTAACTCACTCAAACAAAATAACGACAGTTTTAAAGTTTCCAGGGAGTTACGCGTTCAGCAGTCAGAACTGGCAAACACCTGGGAGTTGATGCTGCAAACGCGCATCAACCTGAGCCGCTCTGCGGCCCGCATGATGATGGATGCCAGCAACGGGCAAAGTGCAGCAAAAACGGAATTGCTCAATAACGCCAAAAAATCCCTCGTTGAAGCGCAAAAACATTACGCCGCGTTCAAACAAATTCCCGCCATTAATCCGGAGCTGGAAGCGCTGGTGCAAGGCATTGATGACGACTACCAGAACTATAACCAGGCACTGAGCGAACTGGTGGGGTATCTGGAAAGCGGCAACATGGACGCCTATTTTGCGCAGTCCACACAGAGTCTGCAAAACGCCCTTCAGAAAGAATACAGCGACTACATTGCGCTCAATGACCGCATGTACGAGCAATCCTACATTGCCAGCGCTAACGACTATAACTTTGCCAAGTGGCAGATTGCCTGCCTCGCACTGGCGCTGTTCGCGGTAATCGTGCTGGTGTGGTTTGGAATGCGCCGCATTCTGCTGCAACCGCTGGCGGTGGTTATCGGTCATATTCGCGAAATCGCCAACGGCAATCTGACAGCAAATATCGTCTCAACCGGGCGCAACGAAATCAGCGAGCTGACCTCCAGCGTGCGCCACATGCAGCAAGAGCTGATTATTACCGTGGGTAGCGTGCGTGACGGTTCGGATGCGATTTACAGCGGTGCCACCGAAATCGCCGCCGGAAACAACGATCTCTCTTCCCGCACCGAACAGCAGGCCGCATCGCTTGAAGAAACGGCCGCCAGCATGGAACAACTCACCGCCACGGTGAAGCAGAACGCGGAAAACGCCCGTCAGGCTTCGCAGCTGGCCTTAAGCGCCTCCGAAACCGCCCAGCGCGGTGGCAAAGTGGTGGATGGCGTAGTGAAAACCATGCACGACATTGCGGGTTCCTCGAAGAAAATCGCTGATATCACCGGCGTGATTGACGGCATCGCTTTCCAGACCAACATCCTGGCGCTGAACGCTGCGGTAGAAGCCGCTCGTGCGGGTGAACAGGGGCGTGGGTTTGCGGTCGTCGCGGGTGAAGTTCGCAACCTGGCGCAACGCAGCGCGCAGGCCGCCAAAGAGATTAAATCGCTGATTGAAGATTCTGTTTCCCGCGTCGATACCGGTTCAGTGCTGGTAGAAAGCGCCGGGGAAACCATGAGCGATATCGTCAATGCGGTGACGCGTGTGACCGACATCATGGGGGAGATCGCTTCCGCTTCTGACGAGCAAAGCCGGGGTATCGACCAGGTGGCGCTGGCCGTTTCAGAAATGGACCGCGTCACCCAGCAAAACGCCTCGCTGGTGGAAGAATCTGCCTCTGCCGCCGCCGCACTTGAAGAACAAGCCAGCATGTTAAGCCAACTGGTGGCCGCCTTCCGTTTAACCCCGGAATCTGCCGCGACGCCTGTAGTCAATACCCCCTCAACGCCTGCGCCGACGCTCAAGCCGAGCCGGGCAACGACGAGCGGGCAAGACGATAACTGGGAAACTTTCTAAGAATCTTTAATCGCCGGCAGACGTGCCGGCAGAGGGGCTGTGATGTTCAACCGTATCCGAATTTCGACCACGCTTTTGTTAATCTTGATCGTCTGCGGTGTTTTGCAGATTGGTAGTAATGGACTGTCCTTCTGGGCATTCAGGGATGATTTTCAGAATCTAAAAATGGTTGAAGTCGGAAACCAACAGCGCGACACCCTGACGCAAAGTCGCGCGGCATTGTTGCAGGCCAGCACCGCTCTAAGCCGGGCTGGAACGCTAACCGCGCTCAGTTATCCGCCAGAAGATATCAAACGTCTGATGGCGAATGCGCGTGGCAGCCTGAAACAAGCGGACATGCTGTTTAACCAGTTCCTGGAAATCCCGCCTTTAAATAAAGAAGGTGAGGATATGGTGGCATCGACTAAGCAGAGTTACGCCGCTTATCGGGATGACTTGCAGCATCAGGCGACCTGGCTTGAAAGCAATCAGCTTTCTGATTTCCTCAGCGCGCCGATTCAGAAATCACAGGATATTTTTGACGCCTATTTTAACGCCTGGCAGCAAAGCATTAATGACACCGTGGCGGCGTCGAGTGCGGACAGCAAACTGAACTACCAAATCTCGGCGATTATTTTCGCCAGCGTGACGGTGATTGCCATTCTGATGCTGATAGGTTCGATTCTCTGGTCGCGCAGGATGCTGGTACAGCCGCTGGAAATCGTACGCAGCCACTTTGAGCACATCGCCGCAGGGGATTTAGCCCGTCCGATTAGCGTGTACGGCCGCAACGAAATCTCCGAGATTTTCCGCAGCCTGAAAAACATGCAGCAGGAACTTAAACAGACCGTGGCGCAAGTCCGTGAGGGCAGCGGCGCGATGCACACCGGCATCGCCGAAATTGCCGCGGGCAACAACGATCTGTCTTCGCGCACCGAGCAACAGGCCGCATCGCTTGCTGAAACTGCCGCCAGCATGGAGCAGTTAACCGCAACCGTCAGCCAGAACGCCGACAACGCCCGTCAGGCTGCACAGCTTTCACGCACCGCAGCAGACACCGCACAGCAGGGTGGACAACAGGCGGCCAACGTCGCCCGCACCATGCACGACATCGCCGGAAGCTCGAAGAAAATCGGCGATATCACCAGCGTGATTGACGGCATCGCTTTCCAGACCAACATCCTGGCGCTGAACGCGGCGGTTGAAGCGGCGCGTGCCGGTGAACAAGGGCGCGGTTTTGCGGTGGTGGCAGGTGAAGTGCGTAACCTGGCTCAACGCAGTGCGCAGGCGGCAAAAGAGATCAAAGTGCTTATCGAAGAATCGGTAAGTCGCGTGCAGCAAGGCTCGCAACTGGTTGATACCGCGGCTACCACTATGGCGGAAATCGTCCGTTCGGTGACGCAGGTTAACGACATTATGGGTGAAATTGCTTCTGCGTCTGACGAACAGCGTCGTGGTATCGAACAAGTCGCGCAAGCCGTCAGCCAAATGGATCAGGTCACACAACAGAACGCCGCGCTGGTCGAAGAAGCGGCTGCTGCGACGGATGCGTTGGCAAACCAGGCCGAACATCTGAGCGGCGTGGTCGCGGTATTTAATCTGGAAAGTGTCGACAGTGAAGACGTCACCAGAGATTTAGTCACCAACGGGGTGCTTGTCACCTCCTGAAAGTAATTGAGAAGACGCTATGACATCACCGCTGCCCAACGGGCAAACGTCATTAATGTTACAGATGACACAGCGTCTACCGCTGTCCGACACGCATTTTCGTCGGATATGCCAGTTGATTTACCAGCGCGCAGGAATTGTGCTGGCCGATCACAAGCGCGACATGGTTTACAACCGCCTGGTGCGCCGTTTGCGCACGCTAGGACTGGAGGATTTTGGGCATTATCTGAGCATGCTGGAAGCTAACGGCAGCAATGCCGAATGGCAGGCGTTCATTAATTCCCTGACCACTAACCTGACGGCGTTTTTTCGCGAAGGTCATCACTTTCCGATCCTCGCAGAACATGCGCGTAAACGAAGTGGCGAATACAAAGTCTGGAGTGCGGCGGCATCGACCGGGGAAGAGCCGTATTCCATCGCCATCACGTTGGCTGATGTGTTAGGCATGGCACCCGGGCGCTGGAAAGTATTTGCCAGCGATATCGACACCCAGGTGCTGGAAAAAGCCCAGAGCGGGATTTACCGCCAGGACGAGCTTAAAACACTGGCGCCGCTGCAAATGCAGCGCTATTTCATGCGCGGCACCGGGCCACACGATGGGCTGGTGCGGGTGCGCAGCGATGTGATGAGCCACATGGATTTTGCGCCGATTAATCTGCTGGACAAACAAGCGCCGATTCCGGGGCCGTTTGACGCCATTTTTTGTCGCAATGTGATGATTTATTTTGATAAAGCGACGCAACAGCAAATTTTGCAGCGCTTCGTGCCGCTGCTTAAACCGGGCGGATTGCTGTTTGCCGGGCACTCGGAAAACTTCAGTAACCTCAGCCGGGAATTTTTGCTGCGTGGGCAGACCGTGTACGGACTGAGTAAGGAAAGGTCATGACAAAAATAACCGTGCTTTGTGTCGATGATTCCGCCCTGATGCGCCAGATCATGACAGAGATCGTTAACAGTCACGACGACATGGAAATGGTCGCAACCGCGCCTGATCCGCTGGTGGCACGTGATTTGATTAAGAAATTCAACCCGGATGTGCTGACACTCGATGTGGAAATGCCACGCATGGACGGGCTGGATTTCCTCGAAAAACTGATGCGCCTGCGCCCGATGCCCGTGGTGATGGTGTCATCGCTCACCGGAAAAGGGTCGGAGGTGACATTGCGCGCGCTGGAATTAGGCGCGATTGATTTTGTCACCAAACCGCAGTTGGGGATCCGCGAAGGAATGCTGGCGTACAGCGAAACCATCGCGGAGAAAGTGCGGACTGCCGCGAAGGCGAAACTGGCGGCGCGTGCGCCAGTTGCAGCCCCCATGGCACTGAAAGCCGGGCCACTGCTCAGTTCAGAAAAATTGATAGCTATTGGGGCGTCAACCGGTGGCACCGAGGCGATTCGCCATGTGCTGCAACCGCTGCCGCTTTCAAGCCCGGCGGTGCTCATCACCCAGCATATGCCGCCAGGTTTTACACGCTCGTTTGCCGACAGACTCAATAAACTGTGCCAGATAGCGGTGAAAGAAGCCGAAGACGGCGAACGCGTCTTGCCAGGGCATGCGTACATCGCACCCGGAGATAAACACATGGAGCTCGCCCGCAGCGGGGCGAACTACCAAATCAAGATTCATGATGGCCCGCCCGTGAACCGGCATCGCCCGGCTGTGGATGTGCTGTTCCATTCCGTCGCGAAATTCGCTGGGCGCAATGCCGTGGGCGTGATTCTCACCGGAATGGGGAATGACGGTGCCGCGGGGATGCTGGCAATGCATAAAGCCGGGGCATGGACCATCGCCCAAAACGAAGCAAGTTGTGTGGTGTTCGGCATGCCGCGCGAGGCCATTAACAGTGGTGGCGTCAGCGAAGTGGTCGATTTAAGTCAGATTAGTCAGCAGATGCTGATGAAGATTAGTGCCGGACAGGCAATACGTATTTAACTGAAGGAACTCTATAAATGGCAGATAAAGAACTCAAATTTTTGGTGGTGGATGATTTCTCTACCATGCGTCGCATTGTCCGTAACCTGCTAAAAGAGCTGGGTTTCAACAACGTTGAAGAGGCTGAAGATGGCGTTGATGCGCTGAACAAACTCAACGGTGGTGGTTTTGGTTTTGTGATTTCCGACTGGAACATGCCGAACATGGATGGTCTGGAATTGCTGAAAACCATTCGTGCCGATGGTGGCATGGCAGCGATGCCGGTGCTGATGGTGACGGCGGAAGCGAAGAAAGAAAACATTATTGCCGCAGCGCAGGCGGGGGCGAGTGGTTATGTCGTTAAACCGTTTACTGCCGCGACCCTGGAAGAGAAATTAAACAAAATCTTCGAAAAGCTCGGCATGTAAGGAGAGGCTCATGCACTCATCGACTAATCCCGCGTCAGAGTTACATTCAACCGGCGATATTATCGTCCGGATAGGCAGCCTGACCCGTATGCTGCGTGACAGCTTGCGTGAGCTGGGCCTGGATCAAGCGATTGCCGAAGCGGCGGAAGCCATTCCCGATGCGCGTGATCGCCTGGATTACGTGGTGCAGATGACCGCGCAGGCCGCCGAGCGTGCGCTGAACTGCGTGGAGCTGGCGCAACCGCACCAGAATAAACTGGAGTCAGAAGCCAAAGCCCTGAATGGCCGCTGGGATGCCTGGTTTGAAAATCCCATCGAGCTGGGTGACGCTCGTGAACTGGTGACCGATACACGCAGCTATTTGTCTGGCGTACCGTCGCACACCAGTTTCACCAACGCCCAGCTTCTGGAAATCATGATGGCGCAGGACTTCCAGGATTTAACCGGCCAGGTTATCAAGCGCATGATGGATGTTATCCAGGAAATTGAACGCCAATTATTGATGGTGTTGATGGAAAACATGCCGGAACTGGACGCCCGTGCGAAACGCCCAGCCGACAGCCTGCTCAACGGTCCGCAAATGAACTCCAGCGCGGCTGGAGTTGTAGCAAGCCAGGATCAGGTTGACGATTTGCTGGATAGCTTAGGATTTTAAGTGTGAACATCGTGCGGGGAGGCTTTCCCTGCACGATGATAATTGTCCTTAACGAATATCCATTTTTACCGTGACATTCCCTTCATATTTGCCCGCAGCAGGGCGCGTAGACGTTGTGCTAACTGGTGCGGCTTTGAGTTTTATGCTGCCATTTCCGTCGGTATCCAGCATAACGGGGAAATCGAACGAACCATCCAACACCACGTCCCGATCGTTTTCGTCATACAACCGAACCCCAAGGTCGTCGCGACCAATCATCTTTGCAATCATTCCCTGCGGATCGCTCACGCCTTGATCGGCTGTTAACGTCAGTTTAATTTTGCCGGAGGTGCTTTCTACAGGGTTATCGCAATGATAAGAAATGTCCACATCCCGCAAGCTATAGCCTTTCGGGGGTGCACCGGGTGTCGTGAAGTTGGAACTGACTACGACACCCAGTTCAATCTCAATCGTGTGTCCCGCATTAATCGTGCAGCTTAACGGCGCTGTAAGTTTACCGCTGAGATAGACGTTAGAAACCAGCTGAGTTGTTGCAGCTTTACAACTGCCGCTGCGGCCAAACGAGAGGCAGGAGTAGTATTGAGCCACGAGGGTAGAGGGAATGATCTCCTCCCCCAAAATGGCTTTCTTGATGTAAAACTTAGCGGCAATGACGTTCCATTTGAACTGCCTTTTAATCATGTTAGGTGGGCTTACCGGGCTGGATGAATCGCTGCAAACGGATTCAGACTGCTCGTAGATTGACCAGTTTTGTACACGCGAATTCATGCTTGCCATTTGCGTGGGATAATTGTTGATGACAATTGACGTTAATCCCGAGCCGTCAGGAGAGTTAATCGCGTCGGTGTAACCTTGCACGCTGATATCAATATTACTGGTTAGGAAACCGTAACTGCTGCTATGGCCAGCGCTCAGTGGGCTTCCCACTGCCGTAAGCTCTTTTATTTCTGTATCAGGTTCGAGGCTGGTTGGGCATTCACAACTTGCTGTGATGACAGGGCCGTTGCCCACAAGATGGCCTGGATTTGAGGAAAACTCTTCCCCGGTTTTGTTTATCCCGGCGGATAGCTCCTGCTGATAATCAATGCTGTAAGAGGCCGGGCCGCTGAAACAGTTTTGCAGTACGTCAGCCGAGGCATTGACGTTCCCTAATAACAATGCGCAGCAAAGCAGGTTGCCAGTCTTCAGTGTATGTCGGCAAAAATTAATGATGTTGGGCAACATCGGGCTGCTCCTTGTTGCAGGTTGCACGCAATTCAAGTAACCCAGCAGGGTTGTCCGTTTGGGAGGGGGATTCGGGAAGGATCAGGGTGGCATTGCACTGCTGATCCGGTTTTTCGCCCCATTTTGCGGCGATGTCAGTGTTGCCAGTAATCCCCGCGAGGTAGACCACCCCGTTTTCATCAACAATGCCGCTTTGCGCTGGGTTTTGAATGCTGGCCATGGCACCGAACGGGACTAATTTAGAATTTTCGCGGGTCAATGTGACCAGCGTTCGATAGCCTTTGCGGGCATCGATATGCGCTATGACGGCGGCGTTGCGGGTAGGGACTAAAGTGATTGCCGTCTCGTTGGTTTCAACATCATCAGGCAGGGTGGTGGTATCAACGCCGATGCGATTTTCCTGGTACGCACTTAATGAAGGAATAATCGCGTTACCAAACCAGTCCGTTTGCACGCCGCGTTGGTTTTGAAAACGAACGCCGGATGCGCCGTTAGCATCAATGATGGCGAACTCGTCGCCAAGGGGTTGCGACAGGGTGATTCCAGCAGGGTGCGCAACCAATGCTCCGCTGATGCCGTAACTCAACTGGCTGCTGTTATCTGTTGCGTAATAATATCCCGCATTCAGGTTGGCATATTGCGAGCGATACGTGGCATAAACGCTACTGTTATCAGTACCATCGTGATTCGTTCGGCTTTGCTGGAGCGAATAATTGAGTCGTTGATCATCGAGCATGGAGCCGCTTAACCCGAGTGTTTGGTTAGTGCTGCCATCGCGGCTATTACTGATGTTATAGGTTGCCCAACTGTTCGATAGCCAGCGACCTAAAGGCACACTAAAACCAAAGGCTATCATGCGGTCATCTTCGTTATCGTTGAGCTTGCTGTAGCTGTAGTTCAGATGCCAGCTAATCCCACTGACTACCGAACTAAACCCGGCAGAGATGCTGCGTTCTTTGTTATTAGTTCCCCAGTAGTCTTGTTGATAGCCATTGATATACAAACTACAGTTCAAAATGTTCTGGTTGATGTTGAGCTGAATGCGGCTGCGCTTGTTGTAATTAAATGACCAATCATCTTCTTTACCATCGTATTTTTGGTTTGCATCGGCAAAGTTATAGAAACCGCTGGTCGAATATCGATAACTGGCGACGCTGAAGTTGGTGTCAGTGGTTTCAATGTTTTTGCTGTACATCAGCCGCCAGGATTGACCATCACTTTTTTTACCGCTGTCGAGTTGCGCATCGGCCCAGGTCGCGTCGGCGGAAAGCGACCCAAAATACCCCAACGCCATACCCAGCCCCGAAACCACCGACCAGTAATCAGGCGAACCCAGCAGACCACCATAGATCGTAAAGTTGTTGTTCAGGCCGTAAACCGCACTGCCTTGCACAAACCCAGGCTCATTGGCATAGTCCTCGTCACCCTGCGCGCGATATTTCCCTGCTGTGATTTCATATTTAGTCTGGCCAGGTCGTTGCATTAAAGGGACGCTGGCATAAGGTTGTGTGAATCGATGTTCGGTGCCATCCGCTTCTTTAATGGTGATTTCAAGATCGCCGCTATTGGAGGTTGAGTTAATATCGGTGAGGGCGAAGGCACCCGGAGCGACGTTTGCCCGATAAATCAGATAGCCATTTTGTCGCACGGACACTTCAGCATTGCTGTTGGCAATACCGCGTATTACCGGGGCAAAACCTCGCTGGTTAAAGGGGAGCATCTCATCATCTGAGGCCAGGTTGACGCCGCGGTATTGCAGGCTGTCAAAAACATCTCCACGGGTGTTGCTTTCGCCTGCGGTAAATTGAGATTTCAATGCCTGAACATCGTGCTGGATAAATGTTTGCAGCGCTTCCCAGCTCTGCTGGTCTTCATCTCTATTCCATGTTGAATAATTGCGTAATCGCCAACCTCCAACGTTTAAACCGCTGCGTAAATTCAGATACTGATTCTTTGTCGTCGAGTCGTCGCTACCCTCGGATTGCGACGCTGCAAAGGCATAATCCGAAAACAAAACTGGAACACCGTCGTCCCACAATGCGGGGTCAACGCTGCCCTGGTTCGCCTGAAAAACGGCAATTTGCGGCATACTGATGTTTAAAGTGAGTTTGTTGAAGTCGAACTCTGTGGTGGCGGCGGGGATATAATCACCGATTGGTTTAGCCAGGGGAGTATCGGGCGGTGATGCGGCCAGCTCAGGGAAAGCGTCCACTCTGATTCCCCATTTGCGCAGCATCGTGGGCGTAAGCTGGGGTTGCAGTGAACCATCAGCGGCATTGGTAAAGGCGATGTTTCCTGTGCTCAGGCGCTGTTTATTCATTATCGTAATGGTTTGATAGGTGCCGGGGAGCTGCGCTTTCGTATTTGAAAAGAGCGATAAATCAACATCCTGATATAGGCTGGGATCCCCCTCCAATTCTGACGCATTAAAAGTGTATTCGCCCGCAGTAGCCGTGTGGGAGGACAGGAGATATACCCCGGTGATACACCGTAAAAATGCGTTTAGCCTCCATGAGGAAAAAGGAAAAATGCTGTTGGCGTGATTTGACATTTTTTTGCGTCATCCATGGGTTATTGAGATCTGGCTTCAAACTTCTCCGAGGCATTACCGTAATCAGTAATGCAGTGCCAGTTGACGTTCCTTGCCGCTGCCGTGGAGGGGATTTCAATTTGAACGGTGCTTTTCGGGGCTACCATATCGGCTTTTGGTACGGGTGTAGACCCCAGCAATAAGGAGTCAAAGACAACGTAAAATGCCGCATTGTTGGTTATAGAAATTGCGCTGCCGTGACGTTGAAATTGAAGGTTTTTACAGGCTTCTGCGGGTGTGCCATCGAGGTTTTTAGGACGAAAAAAGAGTTTCAAACGGGTTTTGAAAATCAGTTTTAGGATGTTTTTTTCTTCGTCATCTTTTGGTGTTGCCGGAATGGTGCGGACATTGAGATAGAAGAGTGATTCACGATCCTCAGCCACTGCCGCACCAGTCCACGAAATACGCAAGCTTTGTTCTTTTTGTGCATCAAGCCGGAATAAAGGCGGGGTAACAATAAAGGGACCACGTGTTTTTCCATCACCAGTATCTGTCCAGGATTGCACCAACTAGGGGGATGATTTTTCAGTATTCGCTAACGATAAAGCCACTTCTCTTTTATTTGCATCATAAATAATTCTTGTACGACCTATTTGGATGCCACTCGCATGACCCTGGGGCATAAAAGATGCAGATAAGATAATAAGACAACCTGTGAGAAAAATGCTGCGCATAGGAGTCCTTTCATATTTTTTAATAATGCTAAAATGACATAAAACACCAGTGGGGAGACTGGTGTTTTACGGGTTCAGAATAAGAGGGTTATTTCCCGTTATTAGCGATGGAAATAGTCAGCTCCTAAAAAATATATTCACGCTATCGATACAAAATATTCACCGTCATATCCGCATCTGCAGGGCCTGCGGTCACAGGAATCGCAAAGGCTTTATAACGCGCATTGAAATCCGCAATAATGCTGTCGGTTGCAAGAGATGGAAGCGCTAACGCAATACTCGTCTCATCGGTTCCATCCATTTTCAGCAATGTGGTGCTACCTTTCAGGCTAACTGCAATACCCACATTGGTAGCTGCGGTGGCACCTGCGGAGCTTACATCCAGTAAATTATCACTCTTGGTTAAAGCTGTAGGTCCTTCAAAGGTAAGGTGTATATTGGGTAAGCCGGCGGAAGTCACAGGGCAATTGATAAGCTCAATACTAAACGGTACGAGATCGGATTCATCACTCACTTTGGCAAACAATGAAGTAGGGTACGTGCCTAAAGGAACATTATTAGTCGTACCTGTATCACCTTTGATGGTACAGCTAGGTTCGATAATTTCGCCCGTGAAATGAACAACCCCAGCGTTCATTTCGGCGGCATACGCACTACTTGCAGAGACAGCAACTAGTGCTGTGAGTAATACAAAATCCCTTAACAACATATTGAAATCTCCATGTGTGAGGATACTGCAATGCAAGAAAATTCATTTCTGCAATAAATACTATGATTTAAGATAATTTCATTTTCGAAGTAAAAATCATGTGCGTCAATGTACGGCTATGAACCATTAATACAATAACCACCCATAGGAATTTCGTTAATACAGGCTGGGTGTGCAGCGCGTAGTATATATAATCAGTGAAGCGGTAACAGTCTTTTTTCGGTTAGGTTTGAAATAGGATGCACATTTTGTTTTGATGAATAATATTCATCGGGGTGATCATTTCTTTGTTAAAGATCGATAATTTAAATATATCTGACGGGGTGGGTATTAATAATGTATCGACTTCGAATGTTACTTGTACGCGGAATAAGTATTGATTCTATATATAATAGCTCCATTGCGCAGGGGTTCTCCATAAATCTCCCGTAGCATGGAGCCTCCTGGCGGAGGCTTAAGGATTTAATAATGATTTCATTAACACCGTACAGTTACGCATGAATGTATCTTTAATGTGCTGATTACTAATGTAATTATTTTCATGCTGTTTCTCAAAAAATGTTCTCATTCGTTATTGTCGGTGCTCTCAAAATGGTGACTATTCTGTTTAGCAACTCATCATCCCTATTTTGTTTATGGATGTGCGCGTTGAAATAGAGATTGCTTTGTTGGAAGAAATCACACTTGACCTCTCTGAATGGTAGGAGAGATCGAATGAATGAGGAATATTGTTTAGGAATAATCAGGAGTAAATCTCTTGATAGCGTGGCCAAAAGCAAATTGACTGCGCTTTCACTACGGATTTCAGGGGCAAGAACTCGCGAACTTACCACGCGGCTAAAGTCATTTTTTAACTGCGTATCTGAATGGCGCGGACTAAAGCCGAGGTACTTTTCCTGAGTGAACTGTTCCAGGGTGATACTGTCGCCTACGGTTTTGTGCTGCTGGCGGCATATAATGACGTATTCAAACGAGTAAAGTGTTGTCCCGACAATGTTGCTATCTCCCTGAATCGTAAACCCGATATCCAGGTCCACTTCTCGACTGCGTATTCTATTACTCCGTTGCTCGTTAGTTGGACCTGGGCTGCAGAACTCCACCGTACACTCACCCGGCACGATACCGCTTTCCAACAGTTTCTCGCTAACCCATAGCTCGGTTAAGGATTCTGTTTGGATGAAAATTTTGCGCGTCGCAGTACCTTGTAATTGCTTGAGATTAATCGCTTCAATAATGTCGTTATTGATCAACGTGAATTTCTGATAAAGATTCAGCGCCAGCGAAGTGGGTTTCACACCATTGAGCGAACGAATAAAAAGAGGGTCTCCATAATGATCACGCAGTTTTTTTACCGCGTAACTGACGACTGAAGGCGCAACCCCCAACACTTCTGCTGCACTCACCATACTGCTCGTTTCGACGATAGTGACCAGGTAATGTATTAAATTATAATCAAATTTTCCTTCTTCCTGTTTAGGCATTGCGTCCTTCTCTTCATCTATAGATAAAGACTATAAGTCTAGCTCAATGATTTATTACGTGAATGTATTTCTGTTCAGTGATTTTTACTATGAGCTCATCCATGGTTCAATTACCAGGCACCTAATAAGGCACCTTTAAAGATGAATGTTGGCTAATTTAAAACATGAACTGGAAAGCCACCAGGAAGTGGTCAGACAGAGTATTGTAAACAAATGTTTAACAATCGGGGATAAATGCAAACTTCATCACAAAGCGGTTCAGTTGTAAGTCCTAAATAAGACAAATCCACCCATGTTTTATGGTTTTTGTTTTTCTATTAATATTAATAACTTAAGTTTTTTATCGGTGCATTTATCTGATTTTGTTATTAAAACAAAATTTTGTGTTGATATGGCTTTGTGATGGCCTCGGAGTTAAAGAATCGAAAACTGATCGCTGTGCGATATTTATCTCTTTTTAATATTTTTATGTAGAATTTAAAACTGATTTTAACGTAGCTATAACAATTGCTATCAGTTTTACGTGGAGGATTACGGCTTTTTTGGCTTTATATAGACTACATGAAGTTTGAAGAGAGCCTTAAATTGACAATTAAGATAGTTAGGGCGTTTAACATGTATAAAGATACTTTTGGGTTTTTGATCAATGACAATATCCAGGTGGATATCCGTCGCCGTAGAATCATTAAACTTTTTCTTGATGATGAAAAGAGATCCTACGCGCTGAATGTGAGTGTGATATCCATAAAAGAGTTACAAATGGTGTTGTTAGCCTATTTACTGGCTAATGGCAAAGAGCATCCTGTGAGGCGAGACGATATATTAAAAGCAGTGTGGGATAACCGAAATCTAAAGTCCTCGAGTCAAATTCTCTGGGCTACTCTCAAAGATTTAAAAATTCATCTCTCCCAGGTTGGGTTGGGAGAAGATTTTATAACAAGTGAAAAAGGGGCGTACTACCGAATCCATGCTAAACGGCTGCAGGCATTGTATGTAGGTGGATAAAGGAAATGAAATGATAAAGGATATCAAAAAGGTATAAGTTAGATAGAAAAATTGAGCGCTTATCAAAATCAGAAATAATAAATTTATTGCACTATCCACTTTTTTGTGGCGGCCTGGTTATGCACTAAATTCACTGATTTTGTCTTAGTCACTGGTTGGATATCGTATCAGATATCTATTCCTCATTAATTAAGTCACTCTCATTTAAGTGTGATCAGGTAAAAACATGAACAAATTTTATAGTGTTATATGGAATGCAACTCTGGGCCGTTATATTGTGGCTTCTGAGTTAGCTCAAGGGCGTAAAAAAAGTAAATCTTCCTCAACGGGTAGTGTTACCTCGGAAGGTATTTTCACCAGGAAATTCTTACTGACCTGTATTTTATCCACCTTTGCCACGGAAAAGAGTTTTGCAGCGGACAGTGAAGTTGCGTTTTTCTCACCAGAAACGGCTAATTACTCTATAATAACAGGCCCAATGACTCTTATTCAGGGGGGGAGTAACGGCTTTTCAAATATTTCGAGTGGAGCGTCGGGGTATTATAATAAAACTCTGCAACAAGCATTAGATGCCGGCCTGGTTTCAAAGGGGGCTGAGTATATTAGTGGTGACATTCTAAAATTAGGAACTAAAAGTAAGACGATTTCTTACCTGGACCCTATTACACACAATAATATGACATTCTCTGTCTATGATAGCGCGCAGATGAGCACTTCTCCTGCTGCCAATTTCGTGACGCCTGTATCCTATGCGGTGGGTGAACATGGGCAGTATGTTGATACCAGCCTGTTTTCAATCAACAATTCTGGTGCTCTGAATGTCGAGGTAGGCTCTTCCACTACAGGTTGGATGAACGACCCGGCCAATAGACTTGCTGTTGTTATGAAAGGCAGCCAGGCCGACGTGACTACATCCGCTGTTTTTGATGTGTCGGGTAATGGTGTCCTGAATTACGATGCAAAAACAGTCGCTGAATTAGGCTTTGCGTCGAATAATAACTCTAACTCAAAATCTGCTGCTTCATTTATTGGTGGTTTTAAAGGTGCCGTTGATAGCAAGATCGGTCAATTCACCGTCAATACTCTCAGTGATTTCCAAAGCTATAATACAGCATTGCAAAGCGCTATTATTTCAGGTGCACTTTCAACCACTGATTATGATAGTGAGCTGGAAAAAGCTTATGATAAAACTCTCAAACAAATTTATTTAACTAATAACATCGCTACCAATGATGCTACCAACATGAACGTTGATCGTGGACGTGTTGCGTATATCAAGGCCGATGGTGCCGCGGCGATGGTCAATATTAACCAGGGCGCAAACATTCAAATGTATCGTTCTGATGCGTCGCTGGTTCGATTGTTAAATGGCGCAACACTGAATAATAATGGCGTGCTTGGCACAGTGAATAACTCCCTGCGCGGGGCATATGTGGTTTTTGCCAAAGACAGTGTCATTAATAACAAAGGGGTTATTGATGCGGGCACTAATCAGGAAATGACGGCGTTTAACAAATACTCGTCCAGCGGATATAACACTGGGTCAGGTGAGCAAATTGGGATTAACGCATCAGGAACCAGTAGCATACTTAATGACGGCATAATTAACGTAGCTCCTCGTCAGGATTATGCAGGTACAACAGGCGTAATAACCAACGATACTACCAGCATGGTCAATAACGGTGCGATTAACATCGCGGCACTCACACAACCGTCCACTATTAATGGTAGCTACTTCGCCCAGGGCGTAATATTGCAGCGTCAATCCAGCCTTGATAATAATGGTGAAATCTATATTGGAAGGTTGGCTCAGCAATCATCAAGCGATGGCACAACTGATATTTCTATCACCTCCCCAGGTACGTTGGGTGTCAGTCTTCTCAATGGCGGGACATTAAATAACAACGCCAACGCGAGTATTACCATTGGCAGTAAAGCACAAGGTGTGACGGCTATTCTGGCAAGTGGGGCATCTTCCGTTGTTAACCAAAATGGCACCATTAATATTAATGGTAAAATTTCCAGTAGCGCAGATGCAGGTAATCGCAATATTGGGATCTCGTCCGTAGGGGCAAAAACGGTCACCAACAGTGGAACCATTAATCTCAATGGTATTAATGCCATTGGTATGCAGGTGAGTACCAAAAGTGCGGCCACCAACAGTGGAAGCATCGTTGTCAGCGAAGGTGTTGATACCGCGACAAAAACCGCCAACTACGGGATCTGGTCTGAAGGTACCGGTGCCGTTGCGACTAACTCCGGGATTGTTGAGCTTAAGGGCGATCGCGCCATTGGTATTCACGCGCGTAATCAAGGGGTTGTGAACCTTGAGGGTACGGGCAGGGTAGAGTTTACTACTGGCGAAAATCAGATTGGTTACTTCATCTATGGCGCAGGGTCATCCATTAAAGACAACAGTTCTGGCGAGCAAAATGTTTCAACTAAAGGGTCGACACTGTATCGCATCGATGGAGGCGCAACCTACGCTGGCAGCGGACTCGCCACATCAAGTATGACCGCAGGTGGCGAAAACAGTACCATTTTGTTGGTCACAGGCAAAAGCGCGGATGGCAAAACAACCAGCAAATTAAACACCGGCAAAATGACGCTCAATGTTGATGCGGCTGGAGCCACAGCGGTCAAAGTCGAAGGCGGCGCGCAAGGGGTTTTGGATGCCGGTGTGACGTTAAAACTGTCAGCGGCTAATGCAACGGCAGGTATTGTTGACGGCAATTCGACATCGATTATCGGTGATGCCGGAACAACTGGCGCCTCGCAATTAACCTCTTATGCCACCATCGATAACTCGAATGCTGCAAAGGGGGCGATGGGCTATATCGCGCGTAACAATGGCACGTTAATCCACAAAGGCTCACTGACGTTTACAGCGCAAGACAGCACGGGCGTGCTGGTGGATGGCGGTAAGCTTGAAAACAGCAGTGATATCAGTGTGAACGGCATTGCCGTGGATATTGTTGGCGGCAAATCCTCTGTATCTAACACCGGTACCGTGAAAGCGACAGGTGGAACGGCAGCCTATCGCCTCAAAGATGGTGCATCGCTAGCATTGAGTGGGCAGGGCACGACTATTGCTCAAAATGGTGCTCATGGTGTGTTGATCGAAGCCCCAGCGAAGACGGGGTTACTGAAAGCTACGGGCGATTCTCAACTGACAGTCACAGACGCCACCATCAGTGTGACGGGCTCGGGTAACGCTATCGAGAACGGCGCCGAAGTTGCAGGCATCCGTTTGGTGAATGCCAAACTGAACGTCGATCAAGGTGCGGGTATTCGCTCCGGGGCGGAGTTAGGTACAGCAAACAGCGGTGTGATTACCGTCAATGGTTCGGGTGAGGGCATCTTGCTGGAAAACGCGGATGGCACGACCACAACCGCTACGCTCGACATGCTGGATTCTGATGGCTTAACGATTAATGTTGCTGGGCTGGCGGGTTCTGGCATTGTCACCAACACCAGCGGTGCGGTGAAAAATGGCACTACTATCAACGTCACCGTGGCCGATGGCGGTTCCGCGCTGGCGGTGGGCGGCACGACCAGCAACGTGACTCAGGCAGGGGCGTTAACCTCTAAATCCCTGACCACGGAAGTGGTGAATATCGACAATGGGAAAATAGACAGTTTCACCAATAGCGGCTCGATCAAAGCCAATAGTGCGGCGCAAGTTGCAGTTGCCAGCCAATCTGGCGCGGGGATGACATTCACTAACCTCGCTGGGGCAAGCATTGTGGGTCAGGTGAATTTGTTGACTGGGGATAATACCGTCAACTTAAACAGCGGCAGTACCGGGACCGATTTCACCACGGGTGCCGGGCGTGACATTTTTAATCTCAAAGACGTCACGGCTCAGGAAACGTCTATTTTCACTTCCCTTAATGCGGGGGCTGGTGTTGACGATGTGCTGAATCTGGATAACTCAGCGTATGTTCTGGAAAACGTCAACGCTTTGACTGGCTTTGAAACCATTAATCTGACCAATGGTTCCACCTTTACGGAGCAAAATACCCTGCTGGCGCTGGGTGATGCCGTCGATGATGCAAGCGGGACGACATTTAATATCGATACCAACAGCATCCTTGCGTTAAACAACACCCAGGATGTGGCGTTAAAGAGCCATCTTAAAGGCTCCGGCACGGTCAAAGCTGACCTTTCCAATAAAGCCTTTAGCTTTACCGACAACAACAAAGGTGATGCTTTTGCTGGGACGCTGGAGCTGACAAACAGCAGCTTCGCGCTGGAGGGGATCAACGCTCAAGCGTTAAGTGATGCCAACCTGAAATTGAGCGCCGGAAGCGTTGCGACAGTAGGTGCGGGTACGCAGACTATTGGCGGCCTGAACTTCAATGGCGGGACGGCAAAATTTGGGGCGCTGAACCCAGGTGTGTCGGTGGCAGAGAACACCGTTCATACCGCAAACAGCCTTGATATCAGCGGCCCGGGTGTCGTAGCGGTGTCGTTGACCTCAGCCATTAACGATAATCCATTGCCGGAGAATCATCTTTCTCTGATGGAACAAGACGATGCACAAACGCTGGTCAAACTGGCCGATAGCGCAGGTTCCGTAAGCGGAAGCGGTGGCAATCTTGAGCTGAGAGACCAGGACGATAACGTTATCTCCGACTCTGTAACTGTGGACATCACCCAGCAAGGTGCGACGGTGGCGAAAGGGACGTGGGATTACCGCTTGACCAGCGGCGACAATGCTGACGGTTTGTATATCAACTATGGCCTCAAGCAAGTTGAATTACAAAGCGTGGGAGACGACGCACTGGTACTTAACAGTAACGGTAAAAGCGCACCTGCCAGTGATTTAAGTGCCAAAGTTATCGGCTCAGGCGATTTGCATATCGATAGCCCAACGGGTGCGGTTTCACTTTCTAACCTGGATAACAGCTATACCGGGCAGACCGTGGTTAACAGCGGCACGTTGCAACTGGCAAATGACGGCGTGTTAGGCCAAACCCGTGACCTGCGCATTGAAGAAAATGCGGCCGTCGAGATGCAGGGCCACAGCCAGCAAGTCGGGGCGCTGAACACCGTAGCGGCAAGCCAGTTGCAGTTAACAGCCGGAAGCCAGCTCACCATTTCGGACACCCAGCGCGTAGCGGGTGATACCGATGGCGGGACAATTAATGCTGGCACTCTGAACGGCAGTGGGAAGCTGGTTATCGACCCAAGCGTATTGACGGTAAACGGAGCCAACACCGGCTTTAGCGGAGATGTCACGCTGGAAGGCGGTTCGCAGGCGTTGCTGAATAATGTTTCAGGTTTTGGTGATACCGGCACAGTGACTCTGGCAACGGCACAAGACCGCTTAACCTTTGCAAAACAACTTGCAAGCGATGCCGCCGCAGTTGGGCAGCTTAGTAAGCAATTGGCAGGAGCTGGGGCAGTTGAATTAAAAGATAATTCAGATATCACACTCACGGCGGATAACAGTGCCTTTACCGGGGAATTTGCGGTCGACAGCGGTAGCGACCTGCGTGCTTCGGCGGCTGAAAACCTGGGTGATGCTGACGTGTTGGATAACGGTGTTGTGCATCTGACGGCTGATAGCGACTGGTTATTATCCAACGTCATTACGGGCACCGGTTCTCTCGAGAAATTAGGTAATGCCTCGCTCATTATCGACAACGAGCAGTCTTACAGCGGTACAACTGATGTCCAAAGTGGTCGTCTGATACTGGGCAGTAACGAAAGGGCAAACGGTAAGTTATCCGGCAACGGCGGAGTGAATATCGCCTCAGGAGCAACGCTTGGCGGTAACGGTGAAGTCACTGGCCCGGTTAACAACCAGGGAACGTTAGCGGCGCTCAACGCACTCAGCGGTTATGAAAACCAGGCAGCCAGTACTTTGACTGTTGGAGATCTCCATAACCAGGGTGAGATTCATCTGGCAGGTGCGGCTGTTGGTAACACCTTGATCGTCAATGGTAATTACAGCAGTGACAATGGTCTGCTGGCGCTAAATACCGTATTGGGTGATGACAACTCAGTCACCGATAAACTGGTGGTGACAGGGGATACTTCTGGCAGCACGCGTGTCCAGGTCACGAACCTCGGCGGTAATGGCGCGCTGACCGAAAAAGGGATTGAAGTGGTGCAGGTGGGTGGGGCATCACAAGGTGATTTCACCTTGCAGGGGCGTGCGGTCGCTGGGGCATACGACTACTTCCTGAATAAAGGACAAGCGGATGGCAACTGGTACCTTGCGTCTCAGGCTCCGACTCCTTTCACTCCTGATAATCCGGATACACCGGTTTCCCCTGATACGCCAGTCGATCCGGCGCATTCAGACAACCCGATAGTACGTCCGGAAGCAGGAGCGTATACCGCTAATATTGCAGCGGCGAATACTATGTTTATTACCACTCTCCACGATCGTTTGGGAGAGACAAACTATGTGGATGCGCTGACGGGGGAAACTCATGTCACCAGCATGTGGATGCGTAACATTGGTGGTCACACCGGGTTCCGTGATGACTCGGGCCAATTAAAAACGCAAAGCAACCGCTACGTTTTACAAATGGGTGGTGACATTGCGCAGTGGGGTACAGAAGGCGAGAACCGTACCCATCTTGGCGTGATGGCCGGTTACGGTAATAACCAAAGCAATACCCGTTCGTCCGTCACAAACTACCGTGCGGATGGCTCAGTCAACGGTTATAGCGTTGGAGTTTACGGCACCTGGCTTGCCAATGAAGCGGAAAACACCGGGGCATATGTTGATAGCTGGGCGCAGTACAACTGGTTTAATAACAGTGTTAAGGGTGACGAATTAGCTTCTGAATCCTACAAGTCTGATGGTTTAACGGCCTCGGTTGAGACTGGATATACCTTTAAAACAGGCGAATTCAAAGGCAGTAAAGGCACCACCAACAAGGTGTATGTTCAACCGCAGGCGCAGGCTATCTGGATGGGCGTTAAAGCGGATCAACATACCGAAGCGAATGGTACTCATGTGGAGTCTCAGGGCGATGGCAACGTGATGACGCGTCTGGGCGTCAGGGCGTATCTCAAAAGCCATAACCAAATTGATAATGGTAAAGACCGTGAGTTTGAGCCATTTATCGAGGCCAACTGGATCCACAATACCAATAACTTTGGTGCGGTGATGAATGATGTGTCTTCCTCAATGACGGGGACAAAAAACATTGCTGAATTGAAAGTGGGTGTTGAGGGACAAATTAATAACAACCTTAATGTCTGGGGCAATGTCACAAACCAGGTCGGTGATAAAGGTTATAGCGATGCCTCTGCGATGATCGGCATTAAATATAACTTCAAATAACTGTCACTCAATAAAGGGGAGGGTAGCCTCCCCTTTTTCGGAAGAGTCATAAAATGGATAATATCTCTGTCTATTGCGATAACTGCTATGTTAGGGAAGCGGTGCGTTCTATTATTGGTTGCATTAAAAATAGTCATTATTCTGATGGTGGTTTGTCGGTATTTGTTTTCGAAAAAACATGGCTTAATGAAATTGAACTCACCATGCTACTCAACTGTAAGTCTGAGCGCGTGATAGTCTTTGCCCGCGAGGCATTGCTGGGTTTCTTCTCTTCGTTGATGCTGCCGGGCCACATCTCCTTTGGGCGCTTTGATGTCGCGTTGAATATGATTCGTAAATCATTGGCTGACTTTATTAATCCGACCCTTAAGGATTTACTGATTTCGCGTCGGCGGGTTGCTAATGCAAATAAACTGAGTCCCTGCGAGACAAGAGTGACGTCGCTGTATGTTCAGGGAATATCGGTAATGTGTATTGCAAAATCAATGAATAAAAGTTTTAAAACAGTCAGCCACCACAAACGAAGCGCGATGAAGAAAATGGGTATTTCAAGTAATGTTGAATTAATGCTAAAGGGACGCATATTCTTGATGATGAATAAAGAGTTGTTATTGGCAGCGCAAAAATCAGTTGCATAATGAATTAATGACAATTGCCGGTAGCCCAATTGCTACCGGCAATCATCTCCTCAAATTATCTACCTCAAATGCATCGCAACACCCTTAACGCCACAAACAAACCCACAAATCCCCCCGTTTTCCCGCCATTAGCTTGACCCCCCTCTGGCATGCTGTGTTGGTAATTGCGGCCACGAGATTGTTGCGGTGTCAGAAGAAAGCGACGACGATAAAACAGAAGCTCCCACACCCCATCGACTTGAAAAAGCACGAGAAGATGGGCAGATCCCCCGATCCCGTGAGTTGACCTCACTGCTGATGTTACTGGTGGGGATAAGCATCATCTGGATGGGCGGCGAACCTCTGGGGCGGCAACTTGCTGCCATGCTGTCTGCCGGTTTGCATTTTGATCACAGCATCATTAACGACCCAAATCTGATTGTTAGCCAAATTAGCCTGCTGATAAAACAAGCGGTCTGGGCATTGCTGCCGTTGATCATGGGGCTGGTGATTGTGGCGATTGCCGCGCCCATGCTGCTTGGCGGCCTGCTGTTTAGCGGCAAATCGATACAGTTCAAATTCAGCAAACTTAATCCGATTGCGGGATTAGGGCGGATGTTCTCCGCACAGGCCGGTGCCGAGTTACTTAAAGCCTTTCTGAAAGCGATTCTGGTGGGCAGCGTGACCGTCTGGTACTTGCTGCATAAATGGCCGGAAATGATGCGACTGATCAGCGAACCGCCACTGGCGGCGCTCGGGCATGCGCTGAACATGGTTGCGGTATGCGGGTTATTGATAGTGCTGGGACTGACGCCAATGGTCGGCTTTGACGTTTTCTTCCAGATATTCAGCAACCTCAAAAAGCTGCGCATGAGCCGCCAGGATATTCGCGACGAATTTAAGCAACAAGAAGGCGACCCGCACGTTAAAGGCCGTATTCGCCAGCAACAACGTGCCGCCGCCCGCCGTCGCATGATGACCGACGTGCCAAAAGCAGATGTGATTGTCACCAACCCGACGCACTATTCCGTGGCGTTGCAATATGACGAAAACAAAATGAATGCGCCGAAGGTTGTGGCGAAAGGCGCGGGGCTGGTGGCGCTGCGTATTCGTGAAATTGGCAACGAACATCGTATTCCAATGCTGGAAGCGCCACCGCTGGCGCGTGCGTTATATCGTCACGCTGAAATTGGTCAGCAAATTCCTGGGCAACTTTATTCCGCGGTGGCCGAAGTGCTGGCGTGGGTCTGGCAACTGCGCCGCTGGCGAGTGGCAGGCGGCCTGATTCCGAAAAAACCTGAAAATCTACCAGTGCCAGAAGCGCTGGACTTTGCAAACGAGAAGGACTCCGATGGCTAACCTGTTGGCGCAACTGCGCCTGCCGAGCACCATGAAAGCCGGACAATGGCAGATTCTTGCCGGGCCGGTACTCATCTTGCTTATTTTGTCGATGATGGTGCTACCGCTGCCGGCGTTTGTACTGGATTTGCTGTTCACTTTTAACATTGCGCTGTCGATTATGGTGCTGCTGGTGGCGATGTTCACCCAGCGCACGCTTGAGTTCGCCGCCTTCCCAACCATTTTGCTGTTTACCACCTTGCTGCGCCTGGCGCTGAACGTGGCTTCCACTCGTATCATCTTGATGGAAGGCCACACCGGTGGTGCGGCGGCGGGTAAAGTGGTTGAAGCCTTCGGCCACTTCCTCGTTGGCGGTAACTTCGCCATCGGTATCGTGGTGTTTATCATCCTCGTTATCATCAACTTTATGGTTATCACCAAAGGTGCCGGGCGTATCGCCGAAGTGGGCGCGCGCTTTGTGCTGGACGGGATGCCGGGCAAACAGATGGCGATTGATGCCGATCTAAACGCCGGATTGATTGGCGAAGAAGAAGCGAAAAAACGCCGTTCGGAAGTGACGCAGGAAGCGGACTTTTACGGTTCGATGGACGGTGCCAGTAAGTTCGTGCGCGGTGATGCCGTCGCCGGATTAATGATCATGGTGATTAACGTGATCGGCGGGCTGTTAGTCGGTGTGCTCCAGCATGATATGGCGGTGGGTGCGGCGGCTGAAACTTACACGCTGTTGACCATCGGTGATGGTCTGGTCGCGCAGATCCCGGCACTGGTTATTTCCACGGCGGCGGGCGTGATCGTTACCCGCGTGGCAACCGACCAGGACGTCGGTGAGCAGATGGTGACCCAACTGTTCAATAATCCGCGCGTGATGATGCTCAGTGCGGCGGTTTTGGGTTTGCTCGGTATGGTGCCGGGAATGCCAAACTTTGTGTTTCTGCTGTTTACTGCGGCATTGCTGGCGCTGGCCTGGTGGATGCGCGGGCGTGAAATGGAGGCCCCGGCAGCTCCGGCAGCTCCGGCAAAACCACAGGAAAATCCGCAGGCGGTTGAAGCCACCTGGAATGATGTTCAGCTCGAGGACTCGCTCGGCATGGAAGTGGGTTATCGACTGATTCCGATGGTCGATTTCCAGCAAGACGGCGAGCTACTGGGGCGGATACGCAGTATCCGTAAAAAATTCGCTCAGGATATGGGGTTCTTGCCGCCAGTGGTGCACATCCGCGACAACATGGACCTGCCGCCTGCGCGTTATCGCATTCTGATGAAAGGGGTGGAAATTGGTAGCGGCGACGCCTACCCAGGGCGCTGGCTGGCGATTAACCCAGGCACTGCCGCAGGCACGCTTCCGGGTGAAGCCACCACCGATCCGGCATTTGGTCTGGCCGCGACCTGGATTGAAAGCGCATTAAAAGAGCAGGCGCAGATTCAGGGCTTTACAGTGGTTGAAGCCAGTACCGTGGTGGCAACGCATCTTAATCATTTAATTGGTCAGTTTGCCCCGGAACTGTTTGGGCGCCAGGAAGCACAACAGTTGCTTGACCGCGTGACGCAAGAGATGCCGAAGCTGACAGAAGATCTGGTGCCGGGCGTAGTGACGCTGACCACGCTGCACAAAGTGCTGCAAAACCTGCTCGCCGAAAAAGTGCCAATCCGCGATATGCGCACCATTCTCGAAACGCTGGCAGAACATGCGCCGATTCAAAACGATCCTCATGAATTAACCGCTGTGGTTCGTGTCGCGCTGGGACGCGCCATTACGCAGCAATGGTTCCCTGGCAACGGCGAAGTGCAGGTAATTGGCCTGGATGCGGCTCTTGAACGTCTGCTGTTACAGGCTTTGCAGGGCGGAGGGGGGCTGGAACCCGGCCTTGCCGACCGTCTGCTGGAACAGGCGCAGGAAGCACTTAAGCGCCAGGAAATGCTGGGTGCGCCGCCTGTTCTGCTGGTTAATCATGCGTTGCGTCCACTCCTGGCACGTTTCTTACGCCGCAGCTTGCCGCAGTTAATGGTGCTTTCAAGTCTTGAACTCTCTGAAAACCGCAATATCCGTATGACTGCGACCATCGGAGCGAAATGATGAACCGACTATTGATGCTGATGTTATTGCCTTTTATGACGCACGCCAGCGGTGAAGGGGCGTGGCAGGCGAGCGGTGTGGGGGCGACACTCAGCCATCGCGGGGTGGCCGCTTCGTCACGCGCTCTGGCACCGTCTCAGCCCGTCACGGGCGTGATGACGATGGTCGCCTGGCGCTATGAACTGATTGGGCCGACGCCTGCGGGTCTGAATGTCAGGCTTTGCTCGTCAACACGTTGCGTTGAGATAGAAGGGCAGAGCGGGACGACGCGCGGGCTAACGAACGTTGCAGCAAACGAGCCGCTGCGGTTTGTCTGGCAAGTCCCCGGTGGCGGAGCGCTTTTCCCGGCGCTGAAAGTGCAAAGCAATCAAGTCATTGTTAATTACAGATAGCCCTAACAGCCGCAATTTGTGCAGCTTTTTCCTTTCTGCATCTCATTTCCAGTCCAATCTTTTGATAAAAACAAACCACTGTTTTATAAATCGGTGACGCTAGTGCCGGGACTCTTTGTAATTTTGCCAGGTTTTATCATCCCATGGCAAAAATGAAAAGGTTTCAATTGCCCCGTCCTTCTACCTTAGCAAGGTAAAGTTCTCGCAGGCCTGATAAGGCACGGGATGTGCAATCTCCAATAACTAAAAACAACGGGGTTTGACGGCAATGAAAACACGTAAGATTGGACTGGCAAATTATCTTGCCTACGGCTCAGGGGATTTCCTCGGAGCGGGAACAACGGCGCTCACCGCCGCCTGGTTGCTCTACTTCTATACGACCTTCTGCGGACTGACACCGATTGAAGCCACCTTTATTTTTGCGATGGCAAGGGTGCTGGATGCCGTCGTGAGCCCGTTAATGGGGTTCCTGACCGATAACTTTGGTTCAACCTGGCTTGGCAAGCGCTTTGGCCGCCGTAAGTTCTTTATTCTGCTCGGTATTCCGTTGGTCTTCAGCTACAGCTTTATGTGGGTTGGAGAGATGAGTTACTGGTACTACCTGGTGACGTACCTGATCTTTGACGTGGTTTACACCATGATTCTGGTGCCATACGAAACGCTGGTTCCAGAAATGACCGATGACTTCAAACAGAAAACCAAGTTCTCGGGTGCGCGTATTTCGATGGCGCAACTCTCGGCGATTCTCGCCGCATTCCTGCCGGGCATCTTGTTAAATCACTTCGGTAAAGACAACGCGGTTTCCTTCTTCTATTCAAGCCTGGTGTTCGCCACGTTATGCGCCATCGTGCTGACCTTTGTCTGGTTCTTTACCTGGGAGCGTCCGCGTTCCGAATGGACCGAAGCGGCATTGCGTGCAGAAGAAGAGAAGAAAACGCTGACCTTCGCTCAGAGCATGAAACGCCTGAACGTTGAGCTGACTTCAACACTCCGGGTGAAGATTTTCCGCCAGCATCTGGGTATGTACCTGGGGGGTATATTGCGCAGGACGTGTTCAACGCCGTGTTTACCTATTATGTGGTGTTTGTTCTGATGCAGAGCGCGAGCATGGCATCGAGCCTGCTCGGGACCATGGCGATTCTGCAATTTATTGCGGTGATCGGCATGATTCCACTGTGTATTAAATACGGCCCGGCACCGTCTTATCGTATGGTCGTTGTACTGTTCGGTCTCAGTTCGGTTTCCTACGCGGTGCTTTATTACGCGGGCTTAAGCGATGTGTTCTCGCTGCTGATGCTGGTGTCAGCCGTCGCGGGTCTGGGTCGTGGGGGCATCAACTATGTGCCGTGGAATACTTATACCTACATTGCTGACGTAGACGAAGTGATTACCGGGCAGCGCCGCGAAGGTATCTTTGCCGGGATCATGACGCTGACACGTAAAGCGTCGCAGGCGGGAGCGGTGATGCTAGTCGGTATCGTGATGCAGCTTTCTGGTTTCGTTTCCGGCCAGACCACGCAACCGCCAGCGGTCAGCCACACCATTTTGATGATTTTAAGTTTCGGTACGGTTGCGGTGCTGGCATGCGGTTTCCTGGTTTCCCTGCGCTTTAAACTCAATTTGCAAACGCACAGTGTCTTGCGTGAAGAGACCGCGAAGATGCGTGAGGCTGGGCGTCCGGTTCCTGAAGCGACCACGCCAGAAGCTCGTGCTACGGTCGAAATGCTCGCGGGTATGCCGTACGACACACTGTGGGGCAACAACAATATTGGTTATCTCAATCGTAATAAGCCAGTCGCCCCGTCGTTAAAAGAGGCTGCTGCAATGAATTCGAATACATCACAGAGGTTAAGCTAATGATTATTTATCCCGTCAAACACAGTCCTTTACTGTGCCAGCCGGAGCATTTTATTGCCCGGGATGAACTGAAATCCCTGATCCACAAGGTGACGGACAACCTGATTAATATTACGGATGAAACGGGCCAATTTTTGCTGCGACTGGATGACGGACGAGTCATTGATACCAAAGGTTGGGCGGGCTGGGAGTGGACGCACGGCGTCGGTTTGTACGGTATGTATCAGTATTATCGCCAGACCGGCGATAAGAAAATCTGTGAGATTATTGATAGCTGGTTTGCCGATCGTTTTGCTGAAGGGGCAACCACCAAAAACGTGAATACCATGGCGCCGTTCCTGACGCTGGCTTATCGATTTGAGGAAACGCGCGACCCATCGTATTTACCGTGGCTTGAAAGCTGGGCGGAGTGGGCGATGTACGAAATGCCACGCACCGAACACGGTGGTATGCAGCACGTAACGCTCGCCGAAGAAAATCATCAGCAAATGTGGGATGACACGTTGATGATGACGGTGTTGCCGCTGGCGAAAATCGGCAAATTGCTGGGACGCCCGGAATACGTGGAAGAGGCCACATATCAGTTCCTGCTGCATGTACAGAATCTGATGGACAGAGAAACCGGGCTGTGGTTCCACGGCTGGAATTATGAAGGCAATCATAATTTTGCGCAGGCGCGTTGGGCGCGGGGTAACAGCTGGTTGACGATCGTTATTCCTGATTTCCTTGAGCTGGTGGATTTACCCGAAAACAATGCGGTGCGCCGCTACCTGGTACAAGTGCTGGAAAGCCAGGTCGCTGCGCTGGCAAAATGTCAGGATGACAGCGGTTTGTGGCACACTTTGCTGGACGATCCCCATTCTTATCTTGAAGCGTCGGCCACCGCCGGTTTTGCTTACGGGATACTCAAAGGCATTCGTAAACGCTATATCGGCAAGCAATACGCTGAAGTGGCTGAGAAGGCGATGAAAGGGATTGTGAAAAATATCTCGCCTGAGGGCGAGCTGCTGCAAGTTTCGTTTGGGACGGGGATGGGCAGTAATCTGGAGTTTTATCGTCAGATCCCGCTGACGTCGATGCCGTACGGTCAGGCGATGGCAATTCTGTGCCTGGGTGAGTATTTACGTATTTATCTCTAAGCACATTTCAATCGCAAAAGGCCTGTCTAATCAGACAGGCCTCTTTTTTCTGAATGGTTCCCAAAAAATAAGAAATTAAATAAGGAGTATTCAGCGGCACAATTCATTATGCTCCGCGCTGTTGCTTGTCCCCCACCAGGATCACCTTTTGTCCATTTCTCCTTTTGCTCGTATTGCCGCCAATAGTTTGGTGGAAGCGGGAGCCGTTATTGGTGCCAATGTCACTATTGGCCCATTTTGTGTTATTTCCGCAGGTGTCGTGATAGGTGAGGGGACGATTATTGGCTCTCACTCAGTGATCACCGGCCTGACAACCCTGGGTTGTGACAATAATTTTGGTTCGTATTCATCTATAGGTGAAGTGAATCAGGATCTAAAATATGCGGGTGAACCGACGACATTAGTCATTGGCGACCGCAACCATTTCGGCCACCACGCCACGGTTCATCGCGGCACGATTCAGGGTTCCGGCGTGACCCTGATTGGTAACGACAATCTCTTTAGTAATGGCGTGCATATCGGACACGATTGCGTCGTGGGAGATCACACGCAGATTGGCGATAACAGTGGCCTGGCCGGGCACGTAGAGCTGGATGATGATGCGCAAATTGGTTATATGTGCGCGATCCATCAGTTTTGCATGCTGGGGAACGGGGTAAAGATCCTCGATCAATCCGGAGTCGTTCAGGATGTGCCACCGTTTGTGATGGCGGGGGGGAACCACGCGCAGCCCCTGGGCGTAAACGTGGAATCCCGCGCGTTTCTGGCACTTAATCAGGAACAGCAGGATTTGGTTCATACACTTTATGAGCGTTTTTACCATCAGGCGCTGTCGATTGATGAAGTGAAAAGGTCTTTAAAAGTGATGGAAAGTGATTTTCCGGTGATTGGCTTTTTTGACCGCTTTTTTGCGCGGTCGGCACGGGGCATAGTACGTTAAACACATTAAAAAAGGCTCGCCATTAACGGCGAGCCTTTTGTTCATAAAAGCAAAAATTACATACGTTCTACGGTTTCAATCCCCAACGTGTCCAGACCCAGCTTCAGCGTTTTCGCCGTTAACAGAGCCAGTTTCAGACGGCTGTTACGCGCTTCAATGCTGTCAGCGGCCAGAATCGGGCAATGCTCGTAGAAGCCTGAGAACAGACCCGCTACGTCGTACAGATAAGTACACATCACATGCGGCGTACCGTCACGCGCAACCACGTTCAGCGTTTCTTCAAATTGCAGCAGGCGAGCCGCGAGCTGCGCTTCGCGATCTTCGGTAATCACCACAGGCGCTTTCAGCAACTCGGCTTCATCAATATTGGCTTTACGGAACACTGACAGCACACGGGTATAAGCGTATTGCATATACGGTGCCGTGTTGCCTTCGAAGGCCAGCATGTTGTCCCAATCAAAGATGTAGTCAGTGGTACGGTTCTTGGACAGGTCCGCGTATTTCACGGCGCCAATGCCGACTGCGTTTGCCAGCGCTTCTAACTCATCAGCAGGCATGTCCGGGTTCTTCTCAGTCACCAGACGACGAGCGCGTTCAAGGGCTTCATCCAGCAGGTCAGTCAGTTTTACGGTCCCGCCAGAACGGGTTTTGAATGGCTTACCGTCTTTGCCCAGCATCATGCCGAACATGTGGTGCTCTAATGGCACAGAATCTGGCACATAACCGGCTTTACGCACGATAGTCCAGGCTTGCATCAGATGCTGGTGCTGACGCGAATCGATGAAGTACAGCACGCGGTCAGCATGCAGGGTTTCAAAGCGATATTTCGCACAAGCGATATCGGTGGTGGTGTACAGGTAGCCGCCATCCTTTTTCTGGATGATAACGCCCATCGGCTCACCGTCTTTATTCTTGTATTCGTCGAGGAATACTACCGTAGCGCCTTCGCTTTCAACCGCCAGACCTTTTGCTTTCAGATCCGCCACAATACCCGGAAGCATTGGGTTGTAGAGGCTTTCACCCATCACGTCGTCACGGGTTAATGTAACGTTCAGACGCTTATAGGTGATTTGGTTTTGCGTCATGGTCACATCGACCAGTTTGCGCCACATGTTACGGCAGTATTCGTCGCCGCCTTGCAGTTTCACCACGTAGGCGCGAGCACGCTCGGCAAATTCTGCATCTTCGTCGTAATGTTTCTTCGCCGCACGGTAGAACTCTTCGAGGTCAGCCAGCGCCATTTCACCTGCGTTTTCCTGCTGCTGTTTTTCGAGATACGCAATCAGCATCCCGAACTGCGTGCCCCAGTCGCCGACGTGGTTGGCGCGGATAACTTTATGACCCAGGAATTCGAGGGTACGAACAGCGGCATCACCGATGATGGTAGAGCGCACATGCCCGACGTGCATTTCTTTCGCAACGTTTGGCGCGGAGTAATCCACTACCACTGTTTTCGGTTCGGAAACGGTGACACCGACGCGATCGGAGGCGACAGCTTCATCGACACTCTTCGCCAGAAACGCAGCGTCGAGGAAAATGTTGATAAAACCAGGGCCGGCGATTTCGACTTTGCTGGCAATTCCGGTCAAATCCAGATTGGCAATCACCAACTCGGCGACTTGTCGTGGCGGCTTGCCCAGTGATTTCGCAACTGACATCACGCCATTGGCCTGATAGTCGCCGAACTGAACTTTTGCTGACTGACGAACCTGTGGTTCGCAATCCGCAGGAGCACCTGCGGCAATCAGTGCCTGACTGACTTTATCTGAGAGAAGTGCCTGAATATTCACCGGGATACCTTACATTTTGCTTAAGACTGCTGTGACTGATACAGCAGCCGTATCGTTGGGGATAAAATTAGGGCGTAAGTATAACTGTTTTTAATCTCCCGAGTCAGCAAAAGCCTTGCTCTACGCGCCCTGTACTAACCTTAACGGTATAGTGATTAACCATTCAGAGCGTTCGCGGCTCCATGGGTGTTGGTGATGCTGGCCGAAAAAGGTAGATTACGCGCATTCGTGATTTCGAGGATAAGGCGATGGCCAACTGGCAGACAATTGCAGAACTGAGTGATATTTCAGAGGATCTCCCGCGTTTTATACAAGCGTTAACCCAACTGGCTGCACGTCTGGATCTCGAGATTGCATCGCTCGACGCCGATCATATTTCCCTGCGCTGCCACCAGAATACGACGGCTGAACGCTGGCGTGCGGGTTTTGAAAAGTGCGGCACGTTGCTTTCAGAAAATATTATTAACGATCGCCCCATCTGCTTGTTCAAACTCAACGAGCCAGTATGCGTTGCGCACTGGGAATTTAGCGTGGTGGAACTGCCGTGGCCGGGTGAAAAACGTTACCCGCACGAAGGCTGGGAGCATGTAGAAATTGTATTGCCAGGTGAGACTGAAACGCTGAACGCGCGGGCGCTGGACTTAATGTCTGACGCGGGATTGCGCCAGACGGGGATTTCGGTGAAAACCAGTTCACCAAAAGGCGAACGTGAGCGCCTGCCAAATCCAACGCTCGCCGTCACCGACGGCAAAGTGACGATCAAATTCCATCCCTGGAGTATTGAAGAGATTGTCGCCAGTGAGTTAGCTGATTGATTTTACAGCGCTGTTCATCCGTTTAATCGCTTCTTCAAGCGTTGCGGATGTGCAGCCAAAGTTAATTCGCACGAATTTTTTCTCGCCAAAATCCGCCCCTGGCGAGAAACCCAGGCCCGCTTTCTGGAAGAACAGCGTCGGGTTTTCTACGGGCAAAGCAGTGGCATCGACCCAGCCCAGATACGTCGCTTGCGGCGAAACCATCGTCAGGCCAGGCATCTCGTTTACCGCGCTGACCAGACGGTCACGATTGCGGCGCAAATACGGCAGTAACTCTTGCAACCACGACTCGCCATCACGCCAGGCCGCGGTGGCCGCCGTCAGGGCGAGCACATCGACGCTCGGCACAATTCCATCACGCACTGTGTTAAAACGTTTGCGCAATTCCGGGTCGGGAATAATCGCCAGTGAGGCACCAAGCCCGGCGATGTTAAACGTTTTAGACGGTGAAAGCAGGGTGACGGATCGTTGCTCGGCATCGGCGCTGAGAGTGGCGAAGGGAATATGCTTCGCACCCGGTTCGAGCAGCAAATCACAGTGGATCTCATCTGAACAAACAATCAGGTCATGGCGTTGCGCGAAAGCCAACTGTTGCTCTAATTCTTCCCGGGAGTAAATCGTGCCGCCGGGGTTTTGCGGATTGCAGAGCATCAGTAATTTTTCTTTGCCGGTGCACTGAGATTCAAGGGCGGTTAAATCCATTACCCAGCGGCTTTTCTCAAGGCGCAGAGGGGCATTGAGTTGTGGGCGTTGGGCAAAAGCGGATGATTTTCGGAAAGGGGGATAAATCGGGCTGGGGGCAATCGTGGTTTCATCGGCTGCGGTAAATGCGCGAACGCTTAAATTCAGCCCGGCGACAACACCGGGTAAAAAGACAATCCATTCAGGTTTGATTTGCCACTGGTAACGGCTGGCCATTCGCTCAACGACAACATCGACTAACTCCTGGGGCCGGGCGCCGTAGCCAAAAACACCGTGTTCAACACGCTGATGAAGGGCATTGAGAATACAGGGCGGGGAGCGAAAATCCATATCGGCGACCCACATTGGCAAAACCTCATGACCAAATTTATTCCACTTCGAACTGTCGCTGTGACGGCGGTCGATGCCTTCATCAAAATTGAATGCCATCATTGATTACCTTTTTTGTGACTGTCGTTTGAGATTATCATTCTGAACCGTTGGCACAACCGCCAGGCTAAAGATTTTTAAGGAGTAATCAATGCCTTTGCTTGAGATATGTTGTTATGGAATTGACTGTGCAGTTACTGCACAACAAGCCGGAGCGGATAGAATCGAATTATGTGCAGCGCCGAAAGAGGGCGGATTAACCCCTTCAGCGGGCGTGCTGCGTAAAGTTAAAGAGCGGGTGTCGATTCCTGTGCATCCGATTATTCGCCCGCGCGGCGGTGATTTTTGTTACACCGATGCTGAATTTGACACCATGCTGGAAGATATCGCTTTCGTGCGCGAACTCGGATATCCGGGTCTGGTCATCGGCATGTTAGATGGTGAAGGTCATATCGATTTGCCGCGTATGAAACGGGTGATGGAGCAGGCGCAGGGAATGGCGGTGACGTTCCATCGCGCGTTCGATATGTGTCACAACCCGCATCAGGCGCTGGAGCAATTAACCGATTTAGGCGTGGCGCGTATCCTGACTTCGGGCCAACAACAGAATGCAGAGACAGGACTTTCATTACTTAGGGAACTAAAACAGCATTCCCGTGCTCCAATCATTATGGCGGGTGCAGGAGTCAGGCTGAGCAACTTGAAAAAGTTCGTCGAAGCGGGTATTGACGAGATGCACAGCTCCGCAGGGCAGTCAGTGCCTTCACCGATGCGATACCGCAAGGCTGGCGTGTCAATGAGTGCGGATGCCGAAGCCGATGAGTTTAACCGTTACTGCGTTGATGGCGACGTGGTAGCAGCAATGAAAACGGTGTTAGTTGCCAGCCACTGAGCAACCTGACACTTAGATTTTTGCCCGCGCATCATGTCGCCCATGTGATGCTGCTCGTACCAGGCCCCGATGTTTTATCGGGGCTTTTTTTATTCAATTTTGGTACAAATTAATATCACTTCTATTTACTGAATTTAGTATTGAATTTACTCTTTCGGCAATCAAAGATATTAAGTAATAATCTTGTGTGATATTTGTTATTAAATTGTCTTGTTCGCTCTGTGAACGGCATTATTGCTGCGATGTACATTGCGTTACATACGGATACTAATCACTTAAGGAATAGAACCCTCCGGTCCTTTATGATTAAAATCCGTTTAAAAATATGCTGATAGAGTCGGTTTCTATTTTTTATTTTTAATTAGTCGCATGTGATTTAGTGTTAATTATGAAGATAAATAAAAATCTCTGTTTGCATATTTCGATGGCCGTGCTTGCCGCTCTGGTTTTGTCTCTACCACCTCTTATCGATAGCCAGCAGGTTGAATTAAAATTTCAGCCGTTAATTAAAACCATGGAAGGGACACGCAAGGTTCAGGCTGAAAAAATAGCGACTATTTCGCACGCCCTGAACGGCAATGCACTGTTTTTCCTTGGCGCCTCTGAAGTCGCGACCTCTGAAGATGAGCATTTTGCCGTCTACAATTTCTTTAATACTCAACTGCATCAGCCGACGGTTGCCTATGGCGACAGTTACGTCGATGACATGACGCAGCTTGCTTTGCTGACTCGCTTTAAACAAGATCTTTCGCCTAAAACGAAACTGGTATTGCTGCTGGCACCAGATAGTTTTTACTTCAATGGTATCCCACCGACTATTTTTGCCGACCATTTTCCAGACGCAATCTTTAAGCCACTGATGTCGGATAAAACATTACGTCCGATATTGTCAAATTACCTTAAGCACATTGATGCGCAAGATGTTGACCATCTGACATTTAGCCAGATGCGTATTTTTGGATGGCATTACGATATTGTCTGGCGTGAAATAAACTATCAGTTTTCTTCATTCTGCGAACTGATCAGAGATTATTTCCTGACGCTGTTCCATATCCGTCATCCCTGCTCGCAACCCTGGCCGCTAATAAACAAAACGTGGCTAAATATTGACTGGGATGCACAGCTTCAGCAGGCAGAAAAACTTAACCACGCCCGACATGAAAGCCCAGCCACGTTATGGATGGATAAAGACGTTTTTGCGGATGATAAAACGGCGGAAGAATGGTATCCGGCACCACCGTCGTTGCAGGAAGAGCAGGCATTTGAGGACATGATAAAGCTGTTACATGAGCGCCAGGTCAATGTAGTGGTCATTATCGATCCGTTAAATCCGTGGGCATTAAAGCACACAGAAAAATTCAAAAATACCGACCGCTATATCCAGTCCGTATTACAAAAGTACAACACGCCATACTTCGATATGTATAGCCAGAAATACCAGAATGGCTGGAATTGGGATCGTATTCATCCTACCGAGCTGGCTTGGGTCGCCATGGATCGTTATATCGCAGAGGCGTTTAAAAAATGAAGAAAGCTATTCGACTCTTTTTCCTCTACCTCTTTTTGCTGGCAACCGTAGTCGCATGGTCATCCATCGACAACAGTATGAATTTAAAGCTGCATTTTGAATATCAGCAGTTTTAAAGGATAAGAAAATGTATACAAGCGCACCTTTTTTTGCAGTTTTATTTGCCAGTTCACTGCTGTTGGCTGGGATAAATCGTTTACTGGGTAATCGGTTAAGCTACCTGTCGCTATTTTCGACTTTTGCACTGTTTGCGGTATGGGAATACATCTTTAAAAACCAGATACTGATTCCGATTCTGATGTTCGGCTATTTGTATGGCATCGCCACTTGCAAAGATAAATCATGGATAAAAACCTGGCAGTCAGTGATTTTGAGTTTACTGCCGCTCATTCTGGTGAAATTACATCTGAATAACCACTGGGGAATGATAGGGCTTTCTTTTATGACTTTCCGTGCGGTGGATGTTTTGCTCTATCGTAATAAAAAGGATTCCCGCAGTTTCTTGCAATATTTTAGTTATCTCTTTTCCCCCTTTATTATGCTGGCGGGGCCGATGTATCGCTGGCGAACCTGGGTGCAGGATATAACGCAAACTTCATTTCGCTTAACGACAGACGTTTTCCTGCAATCTATGGAACAGATTTTCTATGGCATTGTGCAGAAATTCCTGTTTGCGATGCTCATTGATAACCTGGTGATTAGCCACTGGAGCCATCGCCCGTTCACCTTGACGGTGGGCGTTGTGATGTCGCTGGCTTACAGTTTTTATCTTTACTTTGACTTTGCGGGTTACAGCAATATGGCGATTGGCGCCGGACGGCTATTTGGTTTGAATATCCCGGTCAATTTTAACTTGCCTATTTTAGCCAAAAATCCGCAGGATTTCTGGCGCAGATTTCATATTAGTTTGTCAGAGTGGCTGCGTGACGTTGTTTTTATGCCTGTTTATATGAACCTGATGAAAATAACGTTCTTCAGGAATCATAAAGCCACCGCTCAGAATGTCGGTATTTTTTGCACCTTGTTTTGCATGGGCGCATGGAATGGTCTGGAGCTGAATTATGTCGTCAGCGGCGCACTGTTCGGAGGGATTTCAGTTATCCATAATATGATTCTTTGGCTCGCAAAGCGCAGTCCCGTTATCACTATCTGGTTAAATAAACCCGTGATGATGTGGGTGGGGCGTATTTTAACCCTGGCAAGTGCTGCGGTATCTCTTTATATCTTTAGCGGAATGTCTCCTGTATGACTAATGACTCTGAATTACAACAGCTAAATGAATATCTGCGGGCGGTTTTGCTTGATCCGCAAAATGCTCAACAACCCGCTATCAGTGGAAGTGATAATACCCTGAGCTGGCAGCAATTAAGTACGGCGGTCATTGACTGGAAGGCTCGTTTTTCCGCACTTAATATGGAATCTAACGTTCCTGTTGTGCTCTACGGTCATCAGCAGGCAGAATTCGCCTGTGCGATTTACAGCTGCTTATTACACAGCATTCCTTATATCCCGGTAGATAATATTTACCCGGCAGAGCGCCTGAAAGAGATCTGCGAATTAGCCAGTGCTCCTTATTATTATGACGTTGAACAACGTTCATTTAAGGCGACCGGTGTACCAGCCCAGAATCTGGAACAGCAAGATTTGGCCTACATCATGTTTACCTCTGGCAGTACCGGTAAGCCAAAAGGGGTGCAAATTGGTCGTGAAAGCGTGTGGAATTTCATGCAGTGGGTACGCGATGATTTTTCCCTGCCAGCCAATCCCGTATTAATGAACCATGCGGTATTCAGTTTTGATTTATCGTTAATCCCACTGCTCGGAAACCTTGCTACCTGCGGGCATATTGTTCTGAATGCCAAGGAAGATATTGCTGCCGAGAATTGGTTGGCAAAACTAAAACAGCAAAAAGTGTCCGTATGGGTTTCAACACCGTCTTTTGCCTACCAGAAATTATTGCATCCGGAGTTTCGCGCAGAATTCTTAACCGATTTGAAAGTGTTTGTCTTTATCGGTGAAGTTCTCAGTAAAGCGTTGGTAAAACACCTGCGCCGCCTTTTCCCGGACGCGAAAATACTCAACTCCTATGGCCCAACCGAAGCGACTATTGCGACTACAGTGGTCGAAATTAGCGATGAAATACTGAAGTCAGATTGCGAGTTGTTGCCTATTGGTCAGATGATGCCGCATTCAGAAATGGAAATTACTGCTGATAATGAACTGATTATCTGGGGTAAAAATGTGATGCACGGCTACCTTGGTTTGCCAAAGGAAAATGCTGAAAAACTTTTATGGAATGAAGCGAAGCATTGGCGCGGGTATAAAACTGGCGACCTGGGGAATATGAGTAAAGGAAATTTATACTGCCAGGGGCGCAACGACAGCCAAATAAAAATGAACGGTTATCGTATTGAAATTCACGAAATCGAAAACCGTCTGTTAGCCCTTTCAGGGGTTAGTGAAGCGGTGGTCTTGCCGCTGACTAAAAAAGATGGTGCGGTGTTGCGACTTGCTGCTTTTTGCTCATCAAAACTTTCAGAGAAAGAAATTAAAGCGAATCTCACCCAAATTCTACCGTCTTATATGGTGCCATCGCAGATTGTCATCATGGACGCATTACCTCTCAATACTAACGGGAAAATCGACCGTAAGTTACTTGATGCGCACGCTCGTACTTGTTAATCCTAAGGATCAAAAATGGAACAGAAAATTTTAGCGTTATTTGAAAATGTATTGTCGCGCAAAGTTGAATTTAACGATGAGCTGATTGAATCAGGTATTCTCGACTCGATCACGGCCGTTGATATTGTACTGGACGTCCAGGCGGAGTTTGGTTGTGCTATTCCGCCAACAGAAGTGGCAAATATTTTAAAAACGCCAGCAATCCTGGCGGCGTGGATTGAAGAAAACGCCTGAAGATCATGTTCAAAACTTGATAGCCCTGGCGTTTTGCCTGGGCTTATTAAGTTAATGATTTAAACGTGTTAGTCTGCCGTCTCAACGACGGAGAATAATATGAATATCACCGACAAAGAACTTTACGATGAGATGTGCAGGGTTGTTGGAAAGGTTGTGCTTGAAATGCGTGACCTGGGCCAGGAACCGAAACACGTTGTGATTGCAGGTGTGGTCAGAGCAATGTCTGCCAATAGCAAAATTCAACGTTCACCGCTGACAAATGCGGCGATGAGCGAAGTGATTCGCGCACTCGGGTTTGCTTCAAAATAAATAAGGCCACATTTTGTGGCCTTTCAGGTTCTTACGGCTTACGTGCAACCAACACCGCACGTAGCGGGGCAGGGTAGCCTTCGACAGTTTTGCGTGCATCATTTGGGTCGAGGAAATCGGCCAATGATTCCGTCGTCAACCAGCTTGTGCGGCGCTGCTCTTCGCTTGTGGTATAGCAATGATCCACAATTCTCACATCAACGAAGCCACATTTTTCCAGCCAGTTTTTCAACGCTAACGCCGACGGAATGTAATACACATTGCGCATTTGCGCGTATCGGTCACCCGGCACCAACACAGTATTTTCGTCGCCTTCGACAACCAACGTTTCCAGTACCAGTTCGCCATCTTTCACCAGTTGGTTTTTCAACTGATAAAGATGATCAAGCGGAGAACGGCGGTGGTAGAGCACGCCCATCGAGAACACCGTATCAAAGATATTCAGCTCAGGAAGTTGCTCAATGCCGAGCGGCAAAACATGTGCACGTTGATCGTTACCCAGCAATTTACGCACGGCTTCAAACTGGCAAACGAATAGCTGCATCGGGTCAATACCCACAGCCAGATGCGCACCCGCACCAATCATGCGCCACAGGTGATAACCGCTACCGCAGCCGACGTCCAGAATGGTGCGCCCGGCGAGCGGGGAAATATGCGGCAGAACGCGGTCCCATTTCAGGTCAGAACGCCATTCCGTGTCGATATCCACACCGTAGAGCGAATACGGCCCTTTACGCCACGGCATCAGGTTGCGCAGCAGCTTTTCAATGCCCAGGCGTTGACCTTCGCTCAGTGGGGCTTCTGATTCCGCCGTCACGCTATGCAATAAATCCAGACGATACGGCGTTAGTTCAGGCAGGTATTCAACGGTGTTGTACCAATGTTTGAACTGTCCGTGCAGATTCTCGCGCTGCCAGGTGGCAATTTGCCCAGGCAGGGTTTCTAACCACGGAGCCAGCGGGCTTTTCGCGATAAGCTGATAAAAATTACCAAAGTCGATCATGCAGATGTTCCTGATTTCAGTGCAACCAAAGAGCCAAAGTTAAAGCACTGGAACCATAATTCTGCGTGGTCAAATCCGGCTTGTTTGAGGCGTTGTTTATGAGTTTCGACGGAGTCGGTGAGCATGACGTTTTCCAGCATGCTGCGTTTTTGGCTGATTTCCAGCTCGCTATAACCGTTCGCGCGTTTAAAGTCGTGGTGCATATTGAACAGCAGATCACCGACTTCGCCATCTTCAAAGCTGAACTTCTCAGACAGCACTAGCGCGCCACCCGGATTCAGACCTTGATAGATTTTTTCCAGCAGCAGTTTACGGTCGTCTGGTTCAAGGAATTGCAGGGTGAAGTTCAGCACTACCATTGACGCATTTTCGATAACGATATCGCGGATATCACCTTCGATAACGTCCACCGGCGTTTGCGCTTTAAACGCGTCGAGATGACGGCGGCAGCGTTCAACCATAGCCGGTGAGTTGTCTACCGCGATAATTTTGCAGTTGTCATGATGAATGTTGCGACGCACCGACAAAGTTGCCGCGCCAAGGGAACAGCCGAGATCATAAACCTGGCTTCCCGGTGCCACAAAGCGCTCCGCCAGCATGCCAATCATCGAAATAATGTTGGAATAGCCGGGCACCGATCGTTGAATCATATCGGGGAAAACTTCTGCTACACGTTCATCAAAAGTCCAGTCACCTAATTTGGCAATGGGGGCGGAAAACAGCGTATCGCGGTCAGACATAATGTTAAATCCGGAAATTCGAAATTTCGAAAGGGGCATATTTTGCGTTAATGCAGCGAGAAAACCAACTCCCATGGCATATACCACAGGTTAGCCAGCACCATCAGCAGCAAAGAACACCAGGTGGCACTCATGCCAGAACGACGCCAGGAAATTAAACGATGATGAAAACCATAAGCATGCATCAGGCGCCCGGCAATCAGCAGAAGCCCGCAAATATGCACCATCCAGGTTTCGGCACCGTTCATTTCCATCAGCAATAAAAGGAGTAATGCCACCGGGATATATTCCACGGCATTACCATGAATTCGAATCGCGCTCTGAAGTTCGCTAAAACCGCCATCGCCATATGAGACGCGGTACTGCAAACGCATACGAACAACATCAAACGAGAACTTAATCAGCAACAAAGCACCCAAAACGGCATAGAGCGCGCTTACCATACTCACATCCTATAGAGATAGTTCCAGCACGCCTATGATAGCAGCGCGAACCATATGCTGTCGCTACCCCTAAAATAGGGAGTTTTGTTTTGGAATTGCCGGTTCGTTACCCAGTTCAGGGACGGCGTGTTGCAGCCCTGGCCATAATGTATGAACCAGGTCCTGCACCAGCCCGATATCTGGCGTGTGTAAAAAGAGGTAGGGCGTGGTGGTCTGTTCCCACTTTGGCAAGGTTTTAATCCAGGCGTTAAAGAACGTCAGATTCTGCTCCATATCGTCGCTGCCGATGAATCGCACCATGGGATTTTTGGCCGTCACGAGTGCGTGAACCGGAACTATAGGCTTTTTGCGTTGCGCTTCACGAATGGCTTCGTTGTGGGGTTTCGCGCTGTGAACCGGGCGACTATCCAAAATCACGCGATTGACGCCGCGCTCGTGCAGGCCACGATTTAGCGCTTGCTCATCGACACTTTTATCGAAGAAAGAAGGGTGGCGAACTTCAACGCCATAGGTGAAATCTTTTGGCAACGAATCGAGGAAATTCCACAACGCGGGTAAGTCAGAAGGCCCAAATGCAGCGGGAAGCTGGAGCCAGTATTGCCCGATGCGATTTGCCAGGGGCGACATGCGGTCGAGAAATTCCGCCGTTAAATCTCCACACTGGCGTAAGGCTGCATTGTGGGAAATCGTCGCCGGGAATTTAAAGCAGAAGCGGAAATCATCGGAGGTCATCTCGCGCCAGCGCGACACAATCTCTGCTTTAGGTAGTGCATAAAGCGTGGTGTTGCCTTCCACACAATTAAAATGGCGAGCGTAATCTTCAAGAGAAGTGATACCAAGCCGCACCCAATGCGGATGCGACCATTGTGGAAGGCCAATGTAGATCACAGCGCTGCGAGGACCTCTTCAGTGCTACGAACGCGGCCAATGCGCGGGAAGATGTTCGTCATGCTGCCCTGATGTTGTTCGCTACTTGCGGCACTGCACGCATCTTCGGCAATCACCAGGTTAAAGCCTAATTCCCAGGCGTTACGCGCGGTGGATTCGACGCCGATATTGGTGGAAATCCCGCAAAGCACAATGGTGTCGATACCACGGCGGCGCAGTTGGAGTTCCAGGTCGGTGCCGTAAAATGCGCCCCACTGGCGTTTTGTCACTTCAATATCAGTGTCTTTTTTGCCTAAAGCCTGCGGGTAAACCCACCAGTTGTCAGGCAAAGAATGTGCGCCAGCCTGCGCATCAACCGGTTGTTTGAGTGCTTCGGCAAAATCTTTAGACCAGCCCACGCGTACCATAATTACCGGCGCACCCTTCGCGCGGAATTTCTCTGCCAGTTTGGCTGAGCGAGCCACCACGTTCTGTGCACTGTGCGGACCGCCCGCAAATGGCAGGATGCCTTCCTGCAAATCAATAACGACGAGTGCGGTTTTGGAAGTATTCAGTTCTAACATGAGGTGACTCCGGGTCAAAATAAGGTTATCGCGTAATACCTTACGACGGAACAGGAGCGCGATAGTTTACAAATTTTGTTAATTTTTGTGAGAATAAGCCAAACGAGGCGCATTGAAACGATGCTGACCCATGTATCGGGCTTATCGTGGAGCATTATTTCCAGTATAATAGCCCCCTTTTTTCAACTATATCTGACTGACAAAAAATAGTGGCCACCGATAAAAAAGTGAGCGGCTAATTTAAGGGATATCTCATGCGTACAGTATATTGCGGGCAGCTCAATCAATCCCATGTGGGACAACAAGTAACACTGTGTGGTTGGGTCAATCGTCGTCGTGACCTCGGTAGCCTTATCTTTATTGATATGCGCGATCGCGAAGGCATCGTGCAGGTGTTTTTCGATCCGGATCGTCAGGATGCGTTCCAGCTTGCTTCCGAACTGCGTAATGAGTTCTGCATCCAAATCACCGGTACCGTTCGCCCGCGTGATGAAAAAAACATCAATAAAGATATGGCAACGGGTGCGGTAGAAGTCTTCGCCACCGATTTGACCATCATCAACCGTTCCGAAGCGCTGCCGCTGGACTCTAACCACGTCAACACTGAAGAAGCGCGTTTGAAATTCCGTTACCTGGATCTGCGTCGCCCTGAAATGGCGAACCGCCTGAAGACCCGTGCGAAAATCACCAGCTTCGTGCGCCGCTTTATGGATGACCACGGTTTCCTGGATATCGAAACCCCAATGCTGACCAAAGCCACGCCAGAAGGTGCGCGTGACTACCTGGTGCCGAGCCGTGTGCATAAAGGCAAATTCTACGCGTTGCCGCAATCCCCTCAGCTGTTCAAACAGCTGCTGATGATGTCCGGTTTTGACCGTTACTATCAGATTGTTAAGTGCTTCCGCGATGAAGACTTACGTGCTGACCGTCAGCCTGAATTTACTCAGATCGACGTCGAAACTTCCTTCATGACCGCACCACAAGTGCGCGAAGTGATGGAAAAACTGGTGCGCGATCTGTGGCTGGATGTGAAAAACGTCGATCTGGGTGATTTCCCAATTATGACCTTCGCAGAAGCGGAGCGTCGTTACGGTTCTGACAAACCAGATTTGCGTAACCCAATGGAGCTGGTGGATGTTGCTGACCTGCTCAAAGACGTTGAGTTTAAAGTCTTCGCGGGCCCGGCAAATGATGCTAAAGGCCGCGTTGCAGCGCTGCGAGTGCCAGGTGGCGCACAGTTAAGCCGTAAACAGATTGACGACTACGGCAAGTTCATTGAGATTTACGGCGCGAAAGGGCTGGCTTACATCAAAGTGAACGAGCGTGCGAAAGGCATCGAAGGTATCACTAGCCCTGTGGCTAAGTTCCTGAATGCTGAAATCGTAGAAGCTATTCTGGAGCGTACTGGTGCGCAAGATGGCGACATGATCTTCTTCGGCGCAGACAACAAAAAAGTGGTTGCGGATGCACTTGGCGCGTTACGCCTGAAAATCGGTAAAGATCTGAGCATCACCGATGAAAAAGCATGGGCACCACTGTGGGTTATCGACTTCCCTATGTTTGAAGACAACGGCGAAGGCGGCCTGACCGCAATGCACCACCCGTTCACTGCCCCGAAAGATATGTCCCCGGAAGAATTGGCGGCAGATCCAGAAGCGGCTGTGGCAAACGCCTACGATATGGTTATCAACGGTTACGAAGTTGGCGGCGGTTCTGTGCGTATCCACAACGGCCAGATGCAGCAGACTGTGTTCGGCATTCTGGGTATCACTGAAGAAGACCAGCGCGAGAAGTTTGGCTTCCTGCTCGACGCCCTGAAATACGGTACACCGCCGCACGCGGGCCTGGCATTTGGTCTGGATCGTCTGACCATGCTGTTGACCGGCACCGACAACATCCGTGATGTTATCGCGTTCCCTAAAACCACCGCAGCAGCGTGTCTGATGACCGAAGCACCAAGCTTCGCCAACCCAACAGCGCTGGCTGAACTGGGTGTGGCAGTGATTAAAAAGGCTGAGAAAGAATAAATGGCCTTTAAGCCTCCCGTTTCGGTGTTAGTGGTCATTTATGCTCAAGACACCGGGCGGGTGCTCATGTTACAGCGGCGCGACGATCCTGAATTCTGGCAGTCGGTTACCGGCAGCATAGAAGAGGGTGAAACCGCGCTGTATGCCGCGCAGCGTGAAGTAAAGGAAGAGGTCGATATCGACGTTGAGTCAGAGCATCTGACCTTGAATGACTGCCAACGCTGCGTGGAATTCGAGATTTTTACACATTTGCGTCATCGCTATGCGCCGGGCATTACGCGCAACACAGAATATTGGTTCTGTCTTGCGCTGCCAAATGAGCGCCAGATAACCATTTCGGAACATCTGGCCTGGGAATGGGCGGACGCACCTGTTGCGGCGGCTATGACTAAGTCGTGGAGCAACCGGCAGGCGATTGAAGAGTTTGTAATTAATGCTACCGCCAGGTAGCCATTTTGGAGATATTTTTATGGCAGGTCATAGTAAGTGGGCCAACACAAAGCACCGTAAAGCTGCGCAGGATTCCAAACGCGGTAAAATTTTCACCAAAATTATCCGTGAGCTGGTAACAGCAGCCCGTCTGGGCGGTGGTGATCCGGGTTCTAACCCGCGTCTGCGTGCGGCGATTGATAAAGCGTTATCCAACAACATGACGCGTGACACCTTAAACCGTGCGATCGCACGTGGTGTGGGTGGCGATGAAGACACCAACATGGAAACCATCATTTATGAAGGTTACGGTCCTGGTGGTTCTGCGGTCATGGTTGAATGCCTGAGTGACAACCGTAACCGTACCGTGGCGGAAGTGCGTCACGCGTTCAATAAATGTGGCGGCAACCTGGGAACTGACGGTTCTGTAGCTTATCTGTTCACCAAAAAAGGTGTTATCTCTTATGCCCCAGGCAAAGACGAAGACACCGTGATGGAAGCGGCTCTGGAAGCGGGTGCTGAAGATGTTGTCTCTTATGACGACGGCGCAATTGACGTGTTCACCGCATGGGAAGAAATGGGTGCGGTACGTGACGCGCTGGAAGCTGCGGGCCTGAAAGCCGACGAAGCAGAAATTTCTATGATCCCATCTACCAAAGCGGATATGGACGCGGAAACCGCGCCGAAACTGATGCGCCTTATCGACATGTTGGAAGACTGCGATGACGTGCAAGAGGTTTATCACAACGGCGAGATCTCTGACGAGGTTGCGGCAACTCTGTAATGGCGATCATTCTCGGTATTGACCCGGGATCGCGCGTCACCGGTTATGGCGTTATTCGCCAGACCGGGCGGCAGCTAACCTATTTAGGCAGCGGCTGCATTCGTACACAGGTGACCGACTTACCCTCGCGTTTGAAGCTTATTTACGCGGGGGTGAGCGAAATTATTACCCAGTTTCAGCCTGAATATTTCGCCATCGAATCAGTGTTTATGGCGAAAAATGCAGATTCCGCTTTGAAACTCGGTCAGGCTCGCGGGGCGGCGATTGTCGCCGCCGTAAACCATGATTTGCCGGTGTTTGAGTATGCCGCCCGTCAGGTAAAACAGACGGTGGTGGGCATCGGGAGTGCGGAGAAAAGCCAGGTGCAACATATGGTGCGCACCTTGCTGAAACTCTCCGCCAACCCGCAAGCGGATGCCGCCGATGCGCTGGCGATTGCCATCACGCATTGCCACGTGACGCAGAACTCGATGCAGATGAGCGATACGCGGCTTAATTTGTCGCGGGGACGATTAAAATAAATATGGCTGGATATTCATCCAGCCTTTTTTATATGATAAGCAAAATTTTTGGCATAACCGCTAAACGCAGGAGCATATTGTGATTGGTCGACTCAGAGGCATCATCCTTGAAAAACAGCCGCCGCTGGTACTTATGGAAGTCGGTGGCGTGGGGTACGAAGTCCATATGCCGATGACCTGCTTCTATGAACTACCGGAAATCGGTAAAGAAGCGGTGGTGTTTACCCAGTTTGTGGTGCGTGAAGACGCGCAGTTGCTCTACGGTTTCAATAACAAACAAGAACGCACGCTGTTCCGCGAGCTGATTAAAGTCAATGGTGTCGGCCCGAAACTGGCACTCGCTATTCTTTCTGGTATGTCCGCCCAGCAGTTTGTGAATGCAGTGGAACGCGAAGAAATTGGCTCACTGGTTAAGCTGCCTGGTGTGGGTAAGAAGACCGCCGAGCGCTTGATTGTTGAGATGAAAGACCGCTTCAAAGGCATGCATGGCGATCTGTTTACCCCGGCATCAGACCTCGTACTGACTGCGCCGGAAAGTGGAGTCACTGACGACGCCGAACAGGAAGCAGTTGCCGCACTGGTATCGCTGGGCTATAAACCACAAGAAGCGAGTCGTATGGTGAGCAAAGTAGGCAAAGCTGGCGCCGATTGTGAAACCCTGATCCGCGAAGCGCTCCGTGCCGCACTTTGAAGCCTCTGAGGTAGATGAAGGATGATTGAAGCAGACCGTCTGGTATCGCCAGACACCATCACCCCTGATGAGTTAATTGACCGTGCAATTCGCCCGCGTTTCCTGGCGGATTATGTCGGCCAGTCGCAGGTCACATCGCAAATGGAGATTTTCATCCAGGCGGCGAAACTGCGTGGGGATGCGCTCGATCATCTGTTAATTTTCGGCCCGCCAGGGTTGGGTAAAACGACGCTGGCGAATATTGTCGCCAACGAAATGGGTGTGAATCTGCGAACCACTTCCGGCCCGGTGCTGGAAAAAGCAGGGGATTTGGCAGCCATGCTGACCAATCTTGAACCCCATGACGTTCTCTTTATCGATGAAATCCACCGTTTATCGCCCGTTGTTGAAGAAGTGCTGTATCCCGCGATGGAAGATTATCAGCTCGATATCATGATTGGTGAAGGCCCGGCGGCACGTTCGATTAAAATTGATTTACCACCCTTTACCCTGATTGGTGCGACGACGCGTGCTGGCTCGTTGACTTCACCGCTGCGTGATCGTTTCGGCATTGTGCAGCGTCTGGAGTTTTACCAGGTCGCTGATTTGCAGCACATTGTAGGCCGCAGCGCGAGTGTACTGGGGCTTGAGATGAGCGAAGAGGGTGCATTCGAAGTGGCGAAACGAGCGCGTGGTACACCGCGTATTGCTAACCGCTTATTGCGCCGCGTACGTGATTTTTCGGAAGTCAGACATGATGGCACCATTAATGGTGACATTGCTTCGCAAGCGTTGGATATGCTGAACGTGGATACCGAAGGGTTTGACTATATGGACCGCAAGTTATTGCTGGCGGTGATAGACAAATTCCTCGGTGGCCCGGTTGGGCTGGATAACCTTGCGGCTGCAATTGGGGAAGAACGGGAAACTATCGAGGATGTGCTGGAGCCATTTTTGATTCAGCAGGGCTTCCTGCAACGGACTCCTCGCGGCCGAATGGCGACACCAAGAGCCTGGACTCACTTCGGGATTGTGCCGCCAGTAGCTTAATTTCGACTTAAACGGTGGATGGCGCTAGCGCGTATCCGCCCTACGGTTTTCAGCGCCATCCAACATAAATTAACTCGCCTGCTTCTTCGCCATACTCAACACAAACAACACCGCCGAACTCAGCACGACTGAAGGCCCGGCGGGCGTGTCATAAAATGCTGAAAAGGCCAGCCCACCGGTGACTGAGAGCATCCCGATAATCACGGCGAAACCCGCCATTTGCTCTGGTGTACGCGCAAAGCGACGTGCGGTTGCCGCAGGAATAATCAGCAGGGAAGTGATGATCAGCGCACCGACAAATTTCATCGCCACACCGATAGTTAGCGCCGTCACCAGCATTAACAGCATCTTCACGCGTTGCAGATTAACCCCATCAACATGGGCCAGATCCGGGCTAATGGTCATCGACAACAGATTACGCCACTGCCAGAGAAGCACGCCAACGACCACGGCGACGCCCAAAGCAATAGAAATAATATCGGGCATTGTCACGGAGAGCAGATCGCCAAACAGATACGCCATCAAATCGACGCGCACGTTTGACATTAAACTGACAACCACCAGGCCAAGAGAAAGCGCACTGTGCGCCATAATGCCCAGCAACGTATCCAGAGCCAGATGCGGACGCTTCTCAAGCCACACCAAACCCAGTGCCAGCATCAAGGTCACGGCAATCACCGCATAAAACGGATTTACATTGAGCAGCAGACCAAATGCCACGCCTAACAACGAAGCGTGGGCGAGGGTATCGCCAAAGTAGGACATCCTGCGCCAGACAACAAACGAGCCTAATGGCCCTGCGGCGCACGCCAGCAAAATCCCGGCAAGCCAGCCGGGCAACAACAATTCAATCATGGTTGGCCATTCCCTCTGCGCAAAACAATACGTCCTGTTAGATCGTGACGATGATTATGGTGGTGACGGTAAATCCCTAATTGTTCAGCGCCGCGCGCACCAAACATCGAAATAAATTCTGGATGCATCGACACCACTTCTGGGGTGCCAGAGCAGCAAATGTGGTGGTTGAGACACAACACATCATCCGTTTTTGCCATCACTAAATGCAGGTCGTGGGAAACCATCATCACTGCGCAATCTAACTCATGACGCAACTGGTCAATCAAGTTATAGAGCGCCAGTTGCCCATTAACATCAACACCCTGGGTGGGTTCATCCAGCACCAGTAACTGCGGCTGATTTAATAAAGCACGCGCCAGCAGTACACGTTGGTTCTCACCGCCGGACAGCTTTTGCATTGGGGCTTCAATCAGGTGAGCGGCCTGCACGCGTTTAAGCGCGGGCAAAATATCTGCTTTTTTTACGCCTGGACGTAGACGCATAAATCGACTGACCGTTAACGGCAGCGTGGTATCGAGATGCAGTTTTTGCGGCACATAGCCAATGCGCAAATCGCGGTCTCGCTTGATCACACCTTCATCAGGTGCTACCAGACCCAGCACCACGCGAACCAGCGTTGATTTTCCTGCGCCGTTAGGTCCCAGCAGCGTTAAAATTCTACCCGGTTTGAGATCGAGCGAAATATCAGACAGCACGCGGCGTTGTCCGAATGAAACAGAGATATTTTCCAGTGATACCAGATTTGTCATGACAATTTCAGGGGTTGCAGAAGTTAGCGGATGTTATAATATCACACATCTCACATTCATAACGATGAAAAGTCGCATTATGTTACATAAAAACTCATTTCTTTGCGCAGCTTTAACAACTGCATTTTTGGGTGCCACAGCCGTCCCGGCTCAGGCCGCCGTTGTTGCCTCTATCAAGCCATTAGGATTTATTGCTGCGGCAATCGCAGATGGCGTCACACCAACTGAAGTTTTGCTGCCAGACGGTGCTTCCGAGCATGATTATGCACTTCGTCCATCTGATGTAAAACGCTTACAAAGCGCGGACTTAGTGGTGTGGGTAGGCCCAGAAATGGAAGCCTTCATGCAGAAGTCAGTCAGCCAATTAGCTGAACAAAAACAAGTGCAACTGGCGGCTTTGTCAGGCGTGAAACCGTTGCTCATGAAAGGTGACGACGATGATGACCACGGCCATGAAGGTCATGACCATTCAGCCGAAAATAGTGACGAAGATCACCATCACGGTGAATACAACATGCATATTTGGCTTTCCCCAGAGGTAGCGCGGCTGTCGGCGGTTGCAATCCACGATAAATTAGTGGAACTTATGCCCCAAAATAGAGCCAAACTAGACGCCAACTTGCAGACTTTCGAGTTAGGATTAGCCAACATCGATAAGCAAGTTGGTAGCGTGCTCGCACCGCTCAAAGGAAAAGGGTATTTCGTTTTTCACGACGCTTATGGCTACTTTGAAAAACATTACGGTCTAACACCGCTTGGTCATTTTACCGTAAACCCTGAAATTCAGCCTGGTGCGCAGCGTTTACATGACATCAGAACACAGTTGGTTCAGCAAAAAGCTGTATGCGTTTTTGCTGAACCACAATTCAGGCCAGCCGTCATCAATGCCGTTGCCCGTGGCACTAACGTTCGTTCCGGAACGCTGGACCCGCTGGGGATTGAGGTTAAGCTCGGCAAAGACAGCTATATGCAGTTTTTGAATGGGCTTGCGAATCAGTATGCGAGCTGCCTGAAAGGAGAATAGTGAGGAAGTGAATACGTGCAACAGATAGCCCGCTCTGTCGCCCTGGCATTCGACAATTTGTCCCGGCCCCATCGCGTTATGCTGGGGTCTCTTACAGTTCTTACACTTGCGGTCGCTGTCTGGCGACCGTACGTCTATCACCCTGAAGCCAGCCCCGTTATCAAAACCATTGAGCTTGAGAAGAACGAGATTCGTTCGTTACTTCCTGAAGCCAGTGAACCGCTTGATCAGTCCCCGGACGCCGAAGATGACACCATCCCGCAAGATGAACTCGATGATAAAACAGCGGGTGAAACCGGTGTTCATGAGTATGTTGTCTCCACAGGGGATACGCTCAGCAGCATTCTTAACCAGTACGGCATTGATATGGGCGATATCGGCCAGCTTGCAGCAGTGGATAAAGACCTGCGTAATCTGAAAATTGGCCAACAAATTTCCTGGACGCTCAACGACAACGGCGAATTACAGCGCATGACGTGGGAAATGTCGCGCCGTGAAACCCGTACTTACGACCGTTCAGGCAGCACTTTCAAACTCAGCAGTGAAATGCAGCAAGGCGAGTGGGTCAACAATGTGCTCAAAGGCACGGTTGGCGGCAGCTTTGTCAGCAGTGCGAAAGACGCCGGTTTAACCAGTGCTGAAATCAGCGCGGTTATCAAAGCGATGCAGTGGCAGATGGACTTCCGCAAACTGAAAAAAGGCGATGAATTCTCCGTCCTCATGTCTCGTGAAATGCTTGATGGAAAGCGTGAGCAAAGCCAACTGGTTGGTGTGCGTTTGCGTAGCAGTGGTAAAGATTATTACGCCATTCGTGCGGAAGACGGTAAATTCTACGACCGTAACGGTTCCGGACTGGCCAAAGGTTTTATGCGTTTCCCGACGGCCAAGCAGTTCCGCATCTCGTCAAACTTTAACCCGCGCCGCCTCAACCCGGTAACCGGGCGTGTGGCACCGCACAAGGGTGTCGACTTTGCGATGCCTCAGGGTACGCCAGTGCTGTCAGTGGGTGATGGTGAAGTGGTGATGGCAAAACGTAGCGGTGCTGCCGGTTATTTTGTTGCGATTCGTCATGGTCGCACTTATACCACGCGTTACATGCACCTGAAGAAACTGCTGGTTCAGCCTGGTCAGAAAGTTAAACGTGGTGATCGTATCGCCCTTTCGGGGAATACCGGGCGCTCAACCGGGCCACATTTGCACTACGAAGTGTGGGTTAACCAGCAGGCGGTCAATCCATTAACCGCGAAACTACCGCGTACCGAAGGGCTAACCGGTTCAGATCGTAGTGATTATCTGGCGCAGGTTCGTGAAGTTACACCGCAGCTTAGATTCAATTAATTAAGCCTTTTGAAAAAAGCCGGTACTCAGTGACCGGCTTTTTCTTTGTCTGATGGGCATTACCCCGCTAATATACTTACAAATTCATGTCATCAATGATTTGATGCTGTACTGAGAATATGCATGGAAAAAGCAAAAAAAAGTCACAGTGAGTTCATTCCAGAATTTCAAAACGCCTTCTTGCATCCGAAATTTTGGGGCGCCTGGTTAGGCGTTGGCGCGTTCGCTGGACTGGCAATGTTACCGCCTTCATTACGCGACCCTCTATTGGGCAAAGTAGGGAGCCTTGCCGGACGCTTTGGGAAAAGTGCCCGCCGTCGCGCACAAATTAACTTACTGTATTGCTTCCCTGATATGCCGGAAGCAGAGCGTGAAGCGGTCATCGACGAGATGTTTGCCACCGCCCCGCAAGCGATGGTGATGATGGCGGAGCTGGCGATTAAAGGACCGCAAAAAATCATGCCGCGTGTTGACTGGCATGGTTTAGAGATTATCGAAGAGATAAAACAGCGCGAAGAAAACGTTATTTTTCTCGTTCCGCATGGTTGGGCCGTGGACATTCCCGCGATGTTATTGGCGTCCCAGGGCCAAAAAATGGCGGCGATGTTCCATAACCAGGGCAACACGCTTTTTGACTATATGTGGAATACCGTGCGCCGCCGTTTTGGTGGGCGTTTGCACGCGCGTAATGATGGAATTAAGCCGTTTATTAGCTCAGTGCGTCAGGGATACTGGGGATATTATCTCCCCGATCAGGATCACGGCGCCGAGCACAGTGAATTTGTTGATTTCTTCGGGACTTATAAAGCCACACTGCCAGCAATTGGGCGATTAATGAAAGTGTCGCGTGCACGGGTAGTGCCACTTTTCCCGGTGTACAACGGGAAAACTCATCGCCTGGATATTTATATTCGCCCGCCGATGGACGATTTACTTGAAGCCGATGACAACACCATTGCCCGGCGCATGAACGAAGAAGTCGAAATTTTAGTGGGGCCAAATCTTGAGCAGTACACCTGGATATTAAAACTGCTTAAAACGCGCAAAGAAGGGGAAACCGAACCCTACCAGCGTAAAGAGTTGTATCCGAGAAAATAAAGAATCAGAAATAACAAAGGGGCCGATCGGCCCCTTTTGCTTTTATGCTTTGGATGAATTACTCAACACACAGAATACGCGTGGTGTTGGTCGTACCAATGGTACTCATCACGTCACCCTGGGTAACGATAACCAGATCGCCAGAAACCAGGTAGCCTTTGTCGCGCAGCAGATTCACCGCATCGGTTGCGGCAATAACGCCGTCGCTGGTGCTGTCGAAATACACAGGCGTGACGCCGCGGTACAAAGAGGTGAGGTTCAGTGTGCGCTCATGGCGAGACATAGCGAAGATTGGCAAACCGGAGCTGATACGGGAAGTCATCAATGCGGTGCGGCCAGACTCGGTCATGGTGATGATGGCCGTCACCCCTTTCAGGTGGTTTGCTGCATACATTGCAGACATCGCAATGGCTTCTTCAGTGTTGTCGAACTGAACGTCCAGGCGGTGCTTAGAAACGTTGATGCTTGGGATTTTCTCAGCGCCCAGGCAAACACGCGCCATCGCAGCAACGGTTTCAGCCGGGTATTGACCTGCCGCCGTTTCAGCAGACAGCATTACCGCATCTGTACCATCCAGAACGGCGTTCGCCACGTCCATAACTTCTGCGCGAGTTGGCATTGGGTTGGTAATCATCGACTCCATCATTTGAGTCGCAGTGATAACCGCACGGTTCAGTTTACGAGCGCGGCGAATCAGGGTCTTTTGAATACCGACCAGCTCAGGATCACCGATTTCAACGCCCAGGTCGCCACGAGCAACCATTACGACGTCGGAGGCCAGGATAACATCGTCCATCGCGGCTTCGCTGCAAACGGCTTCTGCACGTTCGACTTTAGCAACAATCTTCGCGTCACAACCTGCATCACGCGCCAGACGGCGAGCGTAGTTAATGTCTTCACCACAGCGAGGGAAAGAAACCGCCAGATAATCGACGCCGATTTTCGCCGCAGTCAGAATGTCTGCTTTGTCTTTGTCGGTCAGCGCTTCAGCGGACAGACCGCCACCCAGCTTGTTGATACCTTTATTGTTCGACAGCGGGCCACCCACAGTGACTTCGGTGAACACTTTCATCCCCTGTACTTCAAGGACTTTTAACTGAACGCGACCATCATCAAGCAGCAGGATATCGCCGGTCACGACGTCAGCAGGCAAACCTTTGTAGTCGATACCGACTTTTTCTTTGTCGCCTTCGCCTTTGCCCAGGTTGGCATCCAGCAGGAATTTATCACCAATATTAAGGAAGACTTTGCCTTCTTTAAAAGTGGATACACGAATTTTTGGTCCTTGCAAATCGCCCAGAATAGCGACATGACGACCCAGTTTCGCGGCAATTTCACGAACTTTATCAGCACGGATCTGATGATCTTCTGCGGTGCCATGTGAAAAGTTCATACGCACCACGTTTGCGCCAGCAGCGATAATCTTTTCCAGATTATTGTCGCGGTCGGTAGCTGGGCCTAAAGTGGTAACGATTTTGGTTCTACGTAGCCGTCTGGACATGTATTACTCCGTTGACTGAAACAACTTTGGTGTTGCGTTAACAAAAAATTCGGTGAGTCAGGGTGCTTGAAAATTTCAAAACAACAACTTAACCGAATGACCTAAAAAGTTACAGCTTTGTTATAAAAACTTAGGTATTTTCGCCAGAGACGAACATACCCTTATCAAAACGCGATTCCTTGAGCGCTTCTTTGACTCGCTTCAAGTTATCTCTGAATTTTGCGCCACGACGTAACGTAAAACCGGTTGCCAGCACATCTATCACTGTTAGCTGCGCCAGTCGTGACACCATTGGCATATAGATATCGGTATCTTCAGGAACGTCGAGTAATAAAGAAAGCGTGGCTTCGCGAGCCAGTGGCGAACCTTCGGACGTTATCGCCAGTACAATGGCGTCGTTTTCCCGCGCCAGTTGGGCAAGTTCAACCAGGTTTTTTGTCCGACCGGTGTGCGAGATAAGGACAACGACATCTTCTTCGCTGCAATTCATGCAGCTCATGCGCTGCAAAACGACATCGTCGGAATAGATGACGGGTACATTGAAACGGAAGAATTTGTTCATGGCATCATGCGCGACGGCGGCAGAGGAACCTAAACCAAAAAAGGCGATTTTCTTGGCCTGGGTGAGTAAATCTACCGCGCGATTGACCGCTGCCATATCCAGCGATTGCCTGACCTGGTCAAGACTCGCCATTGCAGATTCGAAAATTTTGCCGGTATAGGCTTCAACGCTATCGTCTTCGTCAACATTCCGGTTTACATAAGGTGTGCCATTCGCCAGACTTTGGGCTAAATGTAATTTAAAATCCGGGAAGCCCTTAGTTTCCAGACGGCGGCAGAAGCGGTTGACGGTCGGTTCACTGACTTCAGCACTGCGGGCAAGGGTGGCAATGCTTGAGTGAATGGCATCTTGTGGTGCGGTAAGAATCACTTCTGCGACTTTACGTTCTGATTTGCTAAGGTGTTCCAGTTGGGACTGGATTTTGTCCAGCATATTCATAGGTGTCCGGCACTCATGGATTTTGTCGATTTCAACAATTGGAGAAATCGCAGCACGATTTAGCAAGAATATACTCTTGCCACTCCGTGAAGGGGCAAGTTAATCAGGGTAATGATGTTGTTTTTTTTCATTACATGATCAGTGTCTAACTTTAGGCACGATAGACATCGACAACAAATCGTCAGAAAATTCCACGATACATCGCTTAAAGTGGCACTGACGGGCAAATGTTGCCCACGAATGCGATCAAATAATGGGCAAGGGTTTACCTGATTTCACCAAAAGCAGTACATTGTTCTGTAATAAAATTACAAACGGGCCGGTGCATCCCCCGGAATAATTCGAGTTGCAGCCAACACGCCTGCAACTTGAAGTATGATGGGGGAAACTGGGACATCCGAAACGAGGAGAATAGACATGGCGGTAACGCAGACAGCTCAGGCATGTGACCTGGTGATTTTCGGTGCAAAAGGCGACCTTGCGCGTCGGAAACTGCTGCCATCCCTGTATCAGCTAGAAAAAGCGGGGCAAATCCACCCGGATACACGCATCCTGGGTGTGGGCCGCGCTGAGTGGGATAAAGAGGCTTATACCAAAGTTGTGCGCGAAGCGATTGAAACCTTCATGAAGGAAAAGATCGATGAAAGCCTGTGGGACAAGTTGAGCAGCCGTCTGGATTTTTGCAATCTGGATGTCAACGATACTGCCGCTTTTACCAAACTCGGTAAGATGCTCGATCAGCAAAATCGCGTCACCATTAACTACTTTGCGATGCCACCGAATACCTTTGGCGCAATCTGTAAAGGTCTGGGCAAGGCAAAGCTGAATGCTAAACCTGCGCGTGTCGTGATGGAAAAACCACTTGGCACCTCGCTGGCGACTTCTCAGGAAATCAACAACCAGGTTGGTGAATATTTTGAGGAATGCCAGGTTTATCGTATCGACCATTACTTAGGTAAAGAAACGGTTCTGAACCTGTTGGCGCTGCGTTTTGCTAACTCCTTGTTTGCGAATAACTGGGATAACAAAACTATCGATCACGTGGAAATCACTGTGGCCGAAGAAGTTGGGATTGAAGGGCGTTGGGGTTACTTTGATCAGGCCGGGCAGATGCGCGACATGATTCAAAACCACCTGCTGCAAATTCTGTGCATGATTGCCATGTCTCCGCCATCAGACCTTACCGCTGACCACATTCGTGATGAGAAAGTAAAAGTCCTGCAATCTTTGCGCCGTATCGATCGCAGTAATGTGCGTGAGAAAACCGTACGCGGCCAATATTCCGCAGGTTTTGCGCAAGGTAAAAAAGTCCCAGGTTATCTGGAAGAAGAAGGGGCCAACAAAAGCAGCAGCACTGAAACTTTTGTCGCTATCCGCGTAGATATCGACAACTGGCGTTGGGCTGGCGTGCCATTCTACCTGCGTACCGGTAAGCGTCTGCCGACCAAATGTTCTGAAGTCGTGGTCTATTTCAAAAGCCCATCTTTAAACCTGTTTAAAGATTCCTGGCAGGATCTGCCGCAGAATAAGCTCACTATTCGTCTGCAACCGGATGAAGGCGTGGATATTCAGGTGCTTAACAAGGTTCCAGGACTTGAGCACAAGCACAACCTGCAAACCACTAAGCTTGATTTGAGCTACTCCGAAACCTTCAACGAATCACATCTGGCCGATGCTTACGAGCGCCTGTTGCTGGAAACCATGCGTGGGATTCAGGCACTGTTCGTTCGTCGTGATGAAGTAGAAGAGGCATGGAAATGGGTCGACTCCATTACTGAAGCATGGGCTGCCGATAACGATGCACCGAAGCCGTACCAGGCCGGTACCTGGGGGCCAGTTGCCTCAGTGGCGATGATCACCCGTGATGGGCGTTCGTGGAACGAGTTCGAATAAATCCGCGTCATCCTTAGAGTTGCAGGGGTGTTGGCTGCGCTCTCTCACCCGACAAATCGGCTGAAAGCTGATTTGAACGCTGCTTGCAGCGGCCCTAAGGGGTGAGGCCCATAAGTGGGCCGAGTAATCACTTACTTATGTAAGCTTATCGGGATTCGATCGTTTGCCGCCTACCTGCAACTCGAATGATTTAGCGGATGGAATAGGTGTTATTTTGCAAAAACTGCGTAACAAATGATTCATATTTTACCGGTAACATGATCTAACACCAAAGTGGTGCAAATTTTTTAATTTAAAAGCCCTGACTGGATTCACCAGCAGGGCTTTTTTATTTACACTAGCTGAAGCGATTTTGCCCTGATGGTACGGATTGCCGCCTCACGAGAAGAAAACAGAGCCGGTAATGTCGACCACCTGCCCACAGCGACGGCAGCCACTTTTTGAGGACCTGTTATGAATCCTAATTTGTTACGCGTAACAAAACGCATCGTTGAACGCTCTCGTGAGACCCGTGAAACTTATCTGGCGAGAATTGAAAAAGCGAAGAGTAAAACCGTACATCGCTCAGAGCTTGCCTGCGGAAATTTAGCCCACGGCTTTGCGGCCTGTCAGCCAGAAGATAAAGCTGCGCTGAAAAGTATGCTGCGTAACAACATTGCGATCATCACGTCCTATAACGACATGCTTTCCGCGCATCAGCCGTATGAATCCTATCCCGATCAAATTCGTAAAGCGCTGCATTCTGTTGGTGCAGTAGGGCAGGTTGCAGGCGGGGTTCCAGCCATGTGCGACGGCGTGACGCAAGGCCAGGATGGCATGGAGCTGTCACTGCTGAGTCGCGAAATTATCGCGATGTCCACGGCAATCGGCCTGTCTCATAATATGTTCGATGGCGCGTTGTACCTCGGCGTTTGCGATAAAATCGTCCCAGGTTTAACCATGGCGGCATTGTCATTTGGCCATCTCCCTGCGGTGTTTGTGCCATCAGGCCCGATGGCCAGTGGTTTACCCAATAAAGAAAAAGTGCGTATTCGCCAGCTATATGCTGAAGGCAAAGTTGACCGCCTCGCATTGCTGGAATCAGAAGCGGCGTCTTATCACGCGCCTGGCACCTGCACATTTTATGGCACCGCCAATACCAACCAGATGGTGGTTGAGTTTATGGGGATGCAGTTGCCTGGTTCTTCATTTGTTCACCCGGATGCCCCCCTGCGCCATGAATTAACCGCCGCAGCAGCACGCCAGGTTACTCGTCTGACCGGAAACGGCAACGAGTGGATGCCCATCGGCAAATTGATCGATGAAAAAGTCGTGGTCAACGGCATTGTTGCGTTGCTGGCGACGGGCGGCTCAACCAACCACACCATGCACCTGGTGGCGATGGCGCGTGCAGCGGGCATTATCATCAACTGGGATGATTTCTCCGACCTTTCAGATGTGGTGCCGTTGCTGGCGAAGTTGTATCCAAACGGCCCGGCTGACATTAACCACTTCCAGGCCGCAGGTGGTGTTCCAGTGCTGATGCGCGAATTGCTCAAAGGCGGTTTGTTGCACGAAGACGTGAACACTGTCGCGGGCTTCGGTCTGCATCACTACACCATGGAGCCATGGCTGGATAACGGCCAACTGGCCTGGCGTGAAGGCGCAACAACCGCGCTCGATACTGATGTTATCGCCACCCTCGACAAGCCTTTCTCAAAACACGGCGGTACAAAAGTACTTAGCGGCAACCTGGGGAGGGCAGTGATGAAAACGTCTGCTGTACCTGTAGAAAACCAGGTTATCGAAGCGCCAGCGGTGATTTTTGAAAGCCAGCATGACGTATTACCCGCCTTCGAAGCAGGCCTACTTGACCGTGATTGCGTGGTCGTTGTCCGTCATCAAGGGCCAAAAGCGAACGGCATGCCAGAATTACATAAACTTATGCCGCCACTTGGGGTATTATTGGACCGCTGTTTCAAAATAGCGTTAGTCACTGATGGACGGCTGTCGGGTGCTTCAGGTAAGGTGCCCTCTGCAATCCATGTTACCCCAGAAGCGTATGATGGTGGGCTGCTGGCAAAAGTCCGTGATGGCGATATGATTCGCGTCAACGGTCAAACGGGTGAACTGACATTGCTGGTCGATGATGCCGAGCTTGAAAAACGCACTGCATATCACCCGGATCTCAGCGCGGATCGTGTTGGTACCGGCCGTGAACTATTTAGCGCGTTACGCGAACAGTTATCTGGCGCGGAACAGGGCGCGACCTGCATTAAATTTTAAGGACCGGATGTAGCACTTGCTGCGCTGGAAACGAATTATAAAGTTGGTTGAAGAGGCTTGAGATGAAAAACTGGAAAACTACTGCGGAACAGATCCTGAAAACAGGACCGGTTGTCCCGGTTATCGTAATTAACAAACTGGAACACGCAGTACCGATGGCTAAAGCATTAGTTGCTGGCGGCGTGCGCGTTCTGGAAGTGACTCTGCGTACTCCATGTGCAATGGACGCAATTCGCGCTATCGCTAAAGAAGTACCAGAAGCGATTATTGGTGCGGGTACCGTTCTGAACCCAGAGCAACTGGCAGAAGTGACCGAAGCTGGCGCGCAGTTCGCCATCAGCCCTGGCTTGACTGAGCCATTGCTGAAAGCAGCCACCGAAGGTTCCATTCCATTGATCCCGGGTATCAGCACTGTTTCTGAACTGATGCTGGGCCTGGACTACGGCTTGAAAGAATTCAAATTCTTCCCGGCTGAAGCGAATGGCGGCACCAAAGCACTGCAAGCTATCGCAGGTCCATTCTCTCAGGTTCGTTTCTGCCCAACTGGCGGGATCACACCGGCTAACTACCGTGACTACCTGGCGCTGAAAAGCGTTCTGTGTATCGGTGGTTCTTGGTTGGTTCCGGCTGACGCGTTGGAAGCTGGCGATTACGATCGCATAACTACTCTGGCCCGTGAAGCAGTCGAAGGCGCGAAATAACACGTCATCCTTCGAGCCGTAGATGCGTTGGCTACGTTCACTCACCCCGGTCACATAGTTATCTATGCTCCCGGGGATTCTTTCTCTTGCCGCCTTCCTACGACTCGAATGATTCGTGTTATTGAATCCCTGCTCATTTGAGCGGGGATTTTTTTTATCCTTTGACGATTACGGCTTTGGTTGCGGCAATGGCGCGCGCAATCGCATCTTCTACGCTCGAGCCGGTCGCTAAAGCGACACCCATCCGACGCTTGCCGTTAATCTCCGGTTTACCAAACAGGCGTACCTGCAAACCCGCACCTACCGCTGCACCGACGTTGCCGTACTGCACGTTGTCACTGGTTAATTCCGGGAGAATGACCGCTGATGCCGCCGGGCCATACTGGCGAATGTCACCAATCGGCAAGCCGAGAAATGCGCGGACATGCAAGGCAAATTCTGACAAGTCCTGGGAAATCAGCGTCACCATGCCGGTATCGTGTGGGCGAGGGGAGACTTCGCTGAAAATAACCTCATCACCGCACACGAACAACTCAACGCCAAACAGCCCGTAGCCACCCAACGCTTTCACGACTTTCTCAGCGACTTCCTGAGCACGAGCCAGAGCAACGTCGCTCATTTTTTGTGGCTGCCAGGATTCGCGATAATCGCCATCTTCCTGACGATGACCGACCGGGGCGCAGAAATGCACCCCATCGACAGCACTGATGGTCAACAGAGTGATTTCGAAATCAAAATTCACCACGCCTTCGACAATCACTTTTCCTTTGCCAGCTCGGCCGCCTTCTTGCGCGTAGGCCCAGGCTTTGGCTAACTGATCTGCTGTGCGGATAAAACTTTGCCCTTTGCCGGAAGAGCTCATTACCGGTTTAACGATGCATGGCAGGCCGATTTCTTCGACGGCTTGTAAGAACGCCGCTTCGCTATCGGCAAAACGGTAGCTGGAGGTGGGAAGAGTTAAATCCTCCGCGGCCAGGCGACGAATACCTTCGCGGTTCATCGTCAGTTGTGTGGCTCTGGCGCAAGGCACCACACGCTGGCCTTGCTGCTCAAGCTCAACCAGCATATCGGTGGCAATCGCTTCAATTTCGGGAACGATGTAATCAGGCATTTCACTGGCGACCAGCTTTTTAAGCTCTGCACCATCCAGCATATTAATGACATGGCTGCGGTGCGCGACATGCATCGCAGGCGCATCGGCGTAGCGGTCTACGGCTATCACTTCCAGCCCCAGACGCTGACACTCAATCGCCACTTCTTTTCCTAATTCACCTGATCCTAACAACATCACACGAGTAGCTGAAGGACGAAGCGCTGTTCCCAACATTGACATAATCTGTATACCCGAACGGAGAAAAATAGACCGGCGGATTATAAACGAAAACGTTTGCGTACGCAGTTTTTTTCCCCGCTTGCGATACAGGGTTAATATCATTACACTGTTTAAATAAACAGTTAAACGGAGCTGCAAAATGGCGGTTGAAATCAAATACGTTGTGGTACGAGAGGGGCAAGAAAAAATGTCTTTTGCCAGTAAAAAAGATGCAGACGCCTATGACAAAATGCTCGATCTTGCTGAAGTTCTGGGTGAATGGCTCACACATAGCCCGGTTGCGCTTGAAGAAGGGCAAGGTGATGTGCTGGCGATGTGGATGGCAGAAAATAAAGATGTGCTCTCTACAGTGCTGAGAAGCGGCAAATTGCCAGAGCTTGAAACGACCGATGCGGCTGACGAAACATCTGACGACGAAGCAATTTCTGAGGAAGCTGCTCCTGACGATAAGGTGGCTGAACATCCTCGCAAGCGCACCAGGGCAGCCTGAGTTGGCACGCGTCGGGCTACCGGCGCGGTTCTTTTCTCATCTTTAGCCTTATCAGACACTTCTTGACAGCCTTTCGCTTAACCTCAGATGTTAAGTTCCTAATAAAGGGTGTCTCTTATGAGCAACTGGTTACAGCAGCTTCAGTCAATGCTGGGGCAAGCTACACAATCCGTACAAAATCATACAGGCCAGAATCAATCCTCTGGTCATCCTCAGGGAAATGGCTCGCAGGGGCTAAGTAAATTACTGGTACCGGGCGCTCTGGGTGGTTTGGCGGGTTTATTACTGGCAAGCAAATCATCGCGTAAATTACTGACTAAATACGGCACCAGCGCCTTACTGGCAGGTGGTGGTGCGGTTGCCGGAAGCGTGTTGTGGAATAAATACAAAGACCGCGTTCGTGAAGCCCATCAGGGTGAACCACAATTCGGGCAGCAACAATCTCCGGTTGATGTGCGCACGCAGCGCCTGGTCATGGCGCTGGTTTTTGCCGCTAAAAGTGACGGGCACATAGACGATAAAGAACGTCAGATTATCGATCAGCAACTGCGTGATGCAGGCATTGAAGGCCAGGGCCGCAACCTGATTCAACAGGCTATCGATCAACCGCTTGATCCTCAGCGGCTGGTGCAAGGCGTTAATAACGAAGAAGAAGCATTAGAACTTTACTTCCTTAGCTGCGCGGCAATCGACATCGACCACTTTATGGAGCGCAGTTATCTGAATGCTTTAGGCGATGCGTTAAAAATCCCGCAAGATGTACGCGAAGGTATCGAACAAGATATTAAGCAACAGAAACTCAACCTGCCGGGATAATCCCGGCATTTTCCGCAAAATCCCACGTTACGCTTGCAAGGCTGTCTGAATTTGCCACCCTTACAGGGTGTTAACTCAAAAAGAAAAATGACATGCCACCAAAAGCAAAAAAAATTCCGCACACCCTGTCCATGCATGGTGATACCCGCATCGATAACTATTACTGGTTGCGCGACGACGAGCGCGCTGATGCGCAGGTACTTGATTATCTTCATCAGGAAAATGATTACGGTCATCAGGTGATGAGCACCCAACAGGCATTACAGGAACGCCTGCTCAAAGAGATGATTGACCGTATCCCGCAGCGAGATGTCTCCGCACCCTATACGCAAAATGGCTATCGCTATCGTCAGATTTTTGAAACCGGCAATGAATACGCCATTTATCAGCGCCAGTCTGCGGTTTCTGCCGAGTGGGATGAGTGGAGTACGCTGGTTGATGGCAATCGCCGCGCCGCCCACAGTGAATTTTACACCATGGGTGGAATGAGCATTACACCTGACAATACGGTGATGGCGCTGGCGGAAGATTTCCTGTCCCGCCGCCAGTACGGATTGCGTTTCCGCAATCTTGAAACCGGGAACTGGTACCCGGAGGTGCTGGAAAACGTCTCCAGCAGCTTTGTCTGGGCTAATGACTCCGCAACGCTTTACTACGTGCGCAAACATCCCAAAACGCTGTTGCCGTATCAGGTCTGGCGGCACACCGTTGGGCATCCGTCTTCTGAGGATCAATTGGTCTACGAAGAAAAAGACGAGATGTTTTATGTCAGCGTTCACAAAACCACCTCGAAGCATTTCATCCTCATTTACCTGGGAAGCGCCACGACCAGTGAAGTGCTGCTGTTGGATGCCGAACTGGTGGATGCACTGCCTCTAAGTTTTGCCCCGCGCCGTAAAGATCATGAGTACACGCTTGATCACTTCCAACATAACTTCTATTTGCGCTCCAATCGTGAGGGTAAAAACTTTGGTTTGTATCGCAGTAAAGTGCGTGATGAAAGCCAGTGGGAAGTTCTGATCCCCCCGCGTGAAAACGTCATGCTGGAAGGGTTCACATTATTTACCGACTGGCTGGTGGTTGAGGAGCGCCAACAAGGGCTGACCAGCCTGCGGCAAATCAATCGCAAAACGCGTGAAGTAACCGGTATTGCTTTTGACGATCCAGCTTACGTGACCTGGCTTGGGCATAATCCCGAGCCGGAATCTTCACGGCTACGCTACGGTTATTCGTCGATGACAACGCCTGATACCCTGTTTGAACTCGATATGGATACGGGCGAACGGCGGGTAATAAAACAGACCGACGTCGCCGGGTTTGAGTCCAGCCGTTACAAAAGCGAACATTTGTGGGTAACGGTGCGTGATGGCGTGCAGGTGCCGGTCTCCCTGGTTTACCATCGCGAACATTTCCAGCGCGGTAAAAACCCGTTGCTGGTTTACGGCTATGGTTCATACGGCAGCAGTATGGACGCTGATTTCAGTAGCAGTCGTCTGAGCCTGTTAGATCGCGGCTTTGTGTTTGCGATCGCCCATGTGCGTGGTGGCGGTGAACTGGGTCAACAGTGGTACGAAGATGGCAAGTACCTGAAAAAAATGAACACCTTTAACGATTATCTCGACGTCTGCGATGCGTTATTGAAGTTGGGATATGGCGATGAAAACTTGCTCTATTCGATGGGAGGAAGCGCAGGTGGCCTGTTAGTCGGCGCGGCAATCAATATGCGCCCTGAGTTGTTCCATGGCGTTGTGGCGCAGGTGCCATTTGTTGATGTGCTCACCACCATGTTGGACGAGTCGATTCCTTTGACTACCGGGGAGTTTGAAGAGTGGGGGAATCCTCAGGATGCGGAATATTATCACTACATCAAACAATACAGCCCATACGATCAAATCACCGCTCAAGCCTATCCGCATATGTTAGTCACCACCGGCCTGCATGATTCGCAAGTGCAATATTGGGAGCCTGCAAAGTGGGTGGCAAAGCTGCGCGAAATGCGCACCGATGATAATTTGCTGTTGTTATGTACCGATATGGACTCGGGGCATGGCGGGAAATCGGGGCGATTTAAATCTTATGAAGGTGTTGCGTTGGAGTATGCGTTCCTGATTGCCCTGGCGCAGGGGACGCTGCCAGGGTAACGGTGTTTAGTTTTCGAGATAATGTTTGAGCGTCATTCTGAGGTCCGGGGCTAATTCCTTGATGTTATTTAACATCCAGCGTAAATAGCCCGGGTCTTGCTCGGCGATTTCTGAAATCGGCTTGCCACGATACTTGCCAAACGCCATGGTGGAAACCAATGCCGGGCGGCCCGTAATCGTCACCATTTGCTCAGGCTCCCAGCCGGATTCATCCATAATCCGCAGCAGCAACGCGGCGGTTATATAGCAATCAAACAGTGCCCGGTGATGATAAAGTCCGGCCGGGGTTTCCACTTCAAGTTTGAGTGATTTGTATAAACCCATGTTGCTGTATTTAATTCCCGGCCATAAACGGCGCGCGAGTTTCACAGTACAAATCCACTCGCTATTGGGCAATTCAGGCAACATTCGCTGGTCGAAACTGGCGTTATGCGCAACGTAATAGGGGCTGCCGTAGTAACGGGGGATCACATCTTCAATCCACGGTTTATCCGCCACCATTTCTTCAGTAATTCTATGGATTGCCATGGCCTGATGGCTGATCGGGCGATCCGGACGCACCAGATCGCTCATCGGATTCACTATCTCGCCGTTGACGATATCGACGGATGCTACTTCTACCACGCCGCCCTGCAAGCCACAGGTTTCCGTATCAATAATGCGCAGCATACTGACTCCATCACATCTTTGCTGATTTCATTAATACGCTAGCGTAATGGAATGATTTCTCCATGCCAACCTTTTGCGTCACGACGACCGACAGCTAACAATTCACCATGGTCGGCACGAACCACTAATTCGCCGCGATCGTCCCAACATGCGCTACGCCCGGCTGAACGATATTTCCCATCCGACCAGGCATGATTGGCTAGTAATACCGGCAAATTGTACTTATGCGCCCAACGCTGCAAATACATTTCGTCTTGTTGGTAGCTGATTTCGTTAATGAATTTCCCGGTGGCATAAAGACTCGCCCCCATTTCAGCCGCACTGCGCGGCCAGGTTTCTTCATCACTGCCGGTGCTAAAGCCCATCGCCACACTACGGTTATGTAAGCCGACTAAGGGTGTGTGTTGTCCGGGAAGGTCCATATCGTTGCTGGTAGGTTTACAACATGCAACGCGGGAACCATCGGGCAAAAAGCCAACCGAACCAGGCGTAACGCCATTTTCGCACCGCAAAGGTAAACCCACCACGATGGTCATTTGGTGTTCTACGGCTGCATTTTGCAAGGGGTTGAGGCGCTCGTCAGTAAAGGGAAGGGAGCAAGCGTGGTGATTTTCTATATTGAATCCGGTGAGAGAAAGCTCGGGGAAAATCAGAAGGTCAATTTGTTCGCGTACAGCACACCGGATAAATTCTAAATGATGTGAAATATTCGAGTCGAGGTCATCGAGGGTGGCGCCATACTGCGCCGCTGCAACATTCCAGACAGGCATACGTTCTTCCTTAATCAATCTACCCAACGGCCATCATCCTATGGCCTAAACAGGTAATTCCTGTGTTTCTCAGTCTTTTACCGAGAAAAATCTTAACACCATTTTTGTCAGGAAGTTTAAGGCAGCGGATTTTTATTTCACTTTAGGTTCGTATGGAAGTCGTGACAGATTAACGGACGCCAGACGGTGCGCAATCAAACGTTCCCGGAACCAATCTCGCAAATGTGCAGGCTGTTCGCGCTCAACAACTTCGGCAATAACTGGCATGTTATAGCGCTCTTTAAATGCAACGCCTGCAGCAGCAAGATCAACATTGATCTTATCCATTTCGTCCTGGGGTAATTCAGCAAGATTGTGGTTCATATCGGCCTCCTGTTTTGTGCCGCAAAGGTACTGGTTGCTGCCGTGGATGACAACCCTTTACGGCAATATTCAATCATTGATAGCTGTTCTCATCTCGACTTAGCCAGCACTCAAGGTTATCCTTTTGCCGTCTCGAATAATAAAAAGGAATAGTTGATATGGCTTTCACTCGAACTCGTCTCTTAACCATCGCTACATTGTTTACCGCACTCACCGCTTCCGGCTCTGCCTTGGCGCACGCGCATTTAAAACATCAATATCCTGCGGCAGATGCTGTGGTAACGGCTTCGCCACAGGCGATTACCCTCAATTTCTCTGAAGGTGTTGAGGCGAATTTTAGCGGACTCACGTTGACCGGGCCACAGCAAGCTGCGGTAAAAACGGGCACTGCGAAGCGCAATGAAAAAGATGAGAAGCAACTGATTGTTCCTGTTGAAGAAGCGCTGAAGCCGGGTGACTATCAGGTCGACTGGCATGTCGTATCGGTCGATGGACATAAGACAAAAGGGAATTACCACTTCTCGGTGAAATAAACCGGATGTTGCCCTCTCTTTATATCGCGCTGCGATTCATTCATTTCACCGCCTTAATGGTACTGCTGGGCAGTACCATCTCATGCTCATTACTGGCCCCTCAGGCATTCAAGCCGGTTCTCATCCGCAGGCTGAAATGGCTGTGGCAATCCGCTGTATGGATGACAATGCTGAGTGCAATGATGCTGCTATGTGCGCAGGCGGGGATGATGGGAAGCGGTTGGCGAGATGCGATTAATCCGCAAGTCTGGCTGGCGGTTTTGGGCACGCGCTTTGGCTCTGTCTGGCTATGGCAAATCCTGCTCGGCGTGGTGGCGGTTGCTGTGCTGTTAATTAAACCGCGCACCTTGCAGGCCATGTTACTTATTCTGGCGGCAGCGCAACTTATTTTACTGGCGGGCGTCGGCCATGCGGCGATGCGTGAAGGTTTCCTCGGTGGCCTGCAACGCCTGAATCATGCTGTGCATTTACTGAGCGCGGGCTGGTGGGCTGGTGGTTTACTGCCGCTGCTGATGTGTATGCGTATGGCGAAAAAACCGCGCTGGCGAGGTGCGGCGATCACCGCAATGATGCGTTTTTCTCGTTACGGGCATTTAGCGGTCGCAGCGGTATTGCTCAGTGGCGTCGTCAACAGTCTGATGATTTTAGGTTGGTCGTTGCCACTGGATAGCGACTACGTGCGCTTCTTGCTGATGAAAGTTGTCTTTGTTGCCGTGATGGTTATCATCGCGCTATATAACCGCTATTTTTTGGTGCCGCGCTTTAATCGCGCTCATGCGGCAACAAAACAGTTTATTCAATTAACCTGGCTGGAAGTCATTTTATCCGTGGCGGTGATCCTTGCGGTTAGTATTTTCGCAACCTGGGAACCGTACTGATGGCGTTATTAGCTCAAGAGAGAATCATGAAAAAAAGTATTTTGACGATGCTGCTGCTGGCTTGCACCAGCAGTGCTTTTGCAGCACCACAAATTATAACCGTTAGCCGTTTTGAAATGGGTAAAGATAACTGGGCGTTTAACCGTGAAGAGGTGATGCTCAGTTGCCGTCCGGGGCATGCCTTGTTTGCAATCAACCCAAGCACATTAATGCAATACCCGCTAAATGACATTGCACAACAGCAAGTTACCAGTGGTAAAACCACCGGGCAGCCGATTTCAGTGATTCAAATTGACGACCCTAAACAACCAGGGCAAAAAAAGAGTCTTGCACCATTTATTGAACGCGCCGAAAAATTGTGTAACTAAGCCTGCCTAACATCTTCATCTATAATAAAAAACCGCAATATCCGGAACCCGGTTATTGCGGTTTTAATCTAAAACGTCACCTGTAACACAGTTTTTTTCCGAACACTTTTGCGCCGGACTGGAAAAGCTGCGCCGGTAATCTATTCTTAGAAGGCAAGGCGAAGTCTGCCTGCATTAATGCCAACTTTTAGCGCACGGCTCTCTCCCAAGAGCCATTTCCCTGGACCGAATATAGGAATCGTATTCGGTCTTTTTTTATCTATATGATTTATAAAGGTTTTTTGTGGTCAGTCCCGAAATATCCCGAAATTTTCCCGAAAACTCAATATTCAGTCTAAACCATAACATACTCAGCCCCGCGCGAATCAAGGTATTTTTTAGTCATTGTTAAATTTTTGTGTCCTAACAATCGCTGTGCAAAATCCTCGCTATATTCCTTTTCATACTCACGACTCGCCAGGCTTCGCATTTCATGGAACGCCGGAGGGTTTGCCCCGAAACTTATTCCACTGGCATTACGAACTTCTGCAAATGCTTGTGTTAATCCATCAGGTGTCAGCGGACCAGGTTTCCTACCGCCTCGACGAACAGCTGAATAAAGCATAAAGTCAGAAGGGTTATTCTTCCTGCAATTATCTATAACATCCCCCAGAACTAGCCCGGCAGAATTAAGTTTCAAATCCAGTGGTAGGGCTAATTTGTGTCCTGTCTTTTGCTGCTCGATAAAGAGGCGATCATCGCGCACATCACTGAAACGAAACAGGGAGATGTCTTCGCGCCGCTGACCCGTTACAAGTGCAAGCTCAAATGCGCGCTGCACCCATTCTCCAAAATTTTCTGCAGTAGAATGCAGCAATTGGTACTGTTCAAGGATCAGACGCTCGCGTTTAACTTTTGGCGTCGGTGCCCTGGTCGGTTCCACTGGGTTTAAACTAATATGCCCCTCTACTATTGCCTCTCTGAAGATATCAGATAGAACCGAGCGCAACGCAACGGCCATGCTTTTCTTATCACACTCGATATATCCTTCCAGGAAGGTCGCAATATCGCGAGTAGTGATCGCATTCAGTGGCATGTTTCCAAATTCATCTTCAAGGGTTGCCAACTGGTTTCGACGAACCTTCATAGTGTTCGGTTTTAGTTCCCTTCGCTCCAGGATAACAGAGTACCGCTCCAGCCATTTTGAGACTGTAAAATCAGGTGTTTCCATAATTCGTTCTAAAAGACTGGATGGCAGGTAGTTCTGGTCGAGATAGTTATTTGCTTCTATGGCCTGGGCTACAGCATCCTTGCGCGCAATCTTACCAAGAGAAATTTCTTGTCCAGTGATCGGATTGCGCCAGGAGTAGATTTGCTTTGTTTTGCGAAAGGTCAGATTACGCGGCAGATTAGCGTCGTAACGTACTGGCCTTTTCGTCATGTCTCAGTCTCTCAAGTAGTGTTCCGGTCGCAGGTATTTTCCGATGCTTAGGTTTTAAGCGAAGGTTCTTTTTGCGCGGGTCAACGTAAATTGAGTCCGGCATTAATTTGTACTCTTTACCGTGGAGTTCAGGTGCAGGATAAATGCGACCCTCACGAACCCAGCGGCGCAAGGTTGAAAGCGACGGGGGAGTGGAGTAAATCGTATTGGCCCATTCCTGCAAATTGAGAAGTTTTGGCATGATTGCTCTCCAACGGTCTGCCCTACTCATTATATGAAAGCAGACCGTGATTAATTGATATATCGAAATCAAACGGTTTTCGGCTGTACCTGATCGAGTTATTGGCGCATCTTCTCGCGCAACTCTTCAGCGCCCTTGCAGCTCGCGCAGAGCTGGCAGCCCGGAATTGCTTTGCGGCGTGCTTCTGGAAGCTCATCACCGCATGTCTGGCAATGAGTCGCTGATATGGCATGCACATTCAATCTGGCACGGCTCAGTGCCGCGGTACGATGCAGTTCTTCTAGTTCGCTCGCGTTATCAATGATGTCCATTACTTACTCCTTGAGCGGGAGGGATAACCTCCCGGCAATGGTCAACTCTAAAAGGGAATGTCATCGTCGAACTGTGGAGCCTGGGTTTGTACGTTATGCTGGTGGGCGGCTTGCTGTAGACGTGACTGTTGCACTCCACCGTTCTGAGCATATGGATTAGCTCCGTGCGTACCACTGCGGTTCCCAGAGAATTGCTGACCGCCATTGTTCGTGCGCTCATCCTTGTCTTTCATAGATGCTTCAAGTGCGGCAATAGCTTCTGCTGGAGCGTTTTCGCTGTGCTCGGCATAAGTCTTGCGCGTACCGACCTGGAATACATGACGCAGCTCGAAGCGGTAGGTATCAGAGCCATCATCTTTGGTGCGCAGAACCTTTTGCAGGAACAGGCCAACTTTCGTGCCTACCAACGCAGGGCATTGCCACTCGGTTCCCTCTAGCGTTTGAACCTGCTGAGGTTGTGCCTGCTTAATTTTTGCAGCCCACATAATCGCGGAGACCAATCCCATCCCGAAGGTTTGCTGGCCTTCCTTGCCCTGATAGTTAATGCGGATGTAATTGGCTTTTGCGCCATTACTTTCGAAGTTAAGTTCCAGCGCTTGTGACTGGCTGCCATCTTTGCCGAACGTGTAGACCGCTGAAGTAATCACGCCTTCATAAGCGCCTGTTTCATTAATGCCATTCGATGCGCCAGCCTTCTTCGCAAGCTCAGCTGATTCTGCGTTCCAGTTAAAAGTCATTGGTGAGTTCATCTTAAAATCCTTAAAAGTTATAAATCTGTCATGAATTCAGTGATTGCCACGTCGACCGCTTTGAGGTCGTTTTCCATTTCCGTCTGGTCGGGAAACAGGTCTGGCGGCGCTTTGGCGGTGTCGTTGTCATCGCCTTTAATCAGGAATACGTGCTTCCCATCCTTCTTGATGGCGCGCAGAACGATTGAGAAATACCCTTCCGGCGTAAGCTTTTCGTTCAGCATTTTCCCGGTGGTTTTCATCCGGATCTTTCCTTCGGCTTCTTCGGTGTGAGCCAGAAAGTAAATCCGGAAGTCGTCAGGCAAATGAGTGGCCGCCATGATGATTTGCCAGATGTGGTCCGCCATTTCGGTGAACTTGCCGTAACCGGTCTGGTATGCGCGCTTCATGTTTTCGTGCTGCATCACCACCTGAAAATCATCGATAATCAGCACGCGCCGGGTTTTGGAAAGGACCATGCGGTTAATGGTATCCAGCACTGTTTCCCAGTCGTCCGAGCGCAGGACGTTGCCGCGCTGGATACTGCCGTCTGGCAGCTCCTTGCCGTTAAGCTTCCAGCCGGTTGATTTAAACGGCAGCATTTTCGGAATGCATTGCAGAAGCACTACATCTTCTGGCTTGAAGTTACGAAGGCCGTATGACTTGCCCGCGCCAGAATCACCGAGGATCAGTACTGGAGTTCCCATCAGATACCCCCGTTCAGCCAGTGCCTGGCAGTAAACAGAATGTCTTCATCTTCATTGTTACCGACTAACCAGCGCAGGTATCCGGGGTCGATCTTTGCAATTTCTGCGAACGTCAGACCTTTATGCTTGCCGAAGCGAATCGCATTAATCAGCGACGGGTTACTGGAAATCTCGCGCATCTCGCGAATGGTCCACTTAGCCAGGCGGCCCATGTAAATCAGCAGCTCAGCCGTGACGTAGCAGTCATACAGCGCGCGGTGAGCATACAAACCTTCAGGTAACTCAGGTTTCAGGCCCAGGCTATAACGCAGGTACTGATTGCTGTGACTCTTGTGTTCAGGGAGAAGGGCGCGGGCCAGTTTCGCTGTGCAAATCCATGGCGCATCGATTTGCGGGAGCTTTGAGCGGTCAAACTTCGCGTTATGTGCAACGTAGACCTCTGCACCCAGGTAACGGCCAATCACTTCACCGAGAAGCGGGGCACCTTCCACCATATCTTCGGTAATGTGGTGAATGGCCATTGCTTCAAAGCCAATCGGCTCCAGTGGCTTAACGAAGTCGCTCATCGGATTGCAGATCACACCGTCGACAATATCGACGCTGGCTATTTCAACTACGGTTTCTGGCCCACCTTCTAGTCCAGTGGTTTCGGTATCAATGATTCGCAACATTATTTACTCCCTGAGTTCTGTAATCACATACAGCATCAAAGTGCGCGAGCTGGTGGGCGATTTCTTCGAGGTCAGCTGGCGTTAAGTGGTAAGTCAGGCACAACATCGCGATGAGCGTCATAGCCTGCTGGCGACGGATATCCTGGTTCATGCCATCCTCCGGCGGCTATGTGAGCGCTGCGGATGCGATGCGAAATAGCTGTCTGCGCATTTCTTGTCGGAACAAAACACCAGGTTACGGATGCCTGTATAAAAGCGGACTGGGCGTTTAACCAGGTCTTCATCTTCACGCAGTACCAGGCATTGCGAGCAGTAACGGCTCATCAGGCCACCTCCGCAGTAGTGAATACAGAACCCAGTGCTGCAAGTGCTGATTCAAGGCGTTCAATGCGCTGCGTGAGGTTCTGGATTTGCTGAGCTGAACTTTCTTCTTCTGCTTCAGTTAATTCCGGTACTTCTACGGCAGCTGCTTGCGGATCATTTGCATCAGTACCTTCGCCTGCTGAAACCTCAGCACTACCCGCGATTTCGTTACTGTCAGTCGCTTCCATCTGCTCATCGCTGGTGTTCTCCGCTGGCTGAATTGCTTCTTTTTCAACTTCGTTTGAGGTGGATTTGCTAAGGTCTTCGTGTACCCACTGCGGATCACTCGGGTCACTGATTCCCTCTACAAACTCACCTCGCGCTGCCGCCAGTTGTTTGTTTACTTCTTCGACGGATGGTTGATTTGTTTCTACAGCCATCGGCATTGGTAAAGAGGAACGTCCGCATGCGATGTCGACAAGCAGCTGATCAGGGTGAGCATGATCCGTTTCGGTCATGACCCGATTCAGATACTCAAGGTGTTTAGCCGGTGTTTTCCACAGGTCTAATGGTGTGGTTTTAACCGTTGCGACATTGCAGGCGCGTGAGAAATCAAAACCGCCAGGCATGGAAATGAAAATATCGCGAGTCGCAAGAAACTCTTCGTTCTCATATTTATTCATTATGCTGTTAGCCATAATGTCGGTTTCCAGCGGGGGGTTATAAATATCAAACTCCCTGGCACGAGCTAAGATTCCCAGTGCAATTTCATACTCCAGTCCGAGGGCGGTTTGAGGTGTCAGTCGGTCGGTATTATTCAAACCGCCAGCAATCGCACCTGATGGCGTCCGGGGAACTGAAGTTATGTAATTACCGGCGGCCCACTCACGCACCAGAATTCCGCGATCAATGTGTTCTGTGGTCAGCCATAAATTAGTGAATTGAATGACGCGGGCCAGTTCGTGACGCTTTTCCATTGGGAAAACAGTCTTGATGGCATGAGTGTATTTCCACAGTTGCGCGGTGCTGAGGTCTTCAATTCCAGGCGCGTGTCTGGCTGCCAGTAAAAGGTTCTGGACGTAACTGTTATCGGTATCTAGCGACATCTCCATAATTTGAACGCGCTGTGCGTGCTTAATATGATGAGCGGTAACGGTACTGATAAGCTGAGAAAGCAGTCTTCTGCCGAATGCCATTTCCGCCACTGGGTATTCTGTGAGGTCATTGTCATTAGCATCAACAACCAGGTCTTTATCCATTTGAGTGCTGTCAGATGTAGCAGCTGATTCCGTCGAAGTTTCCTCGGGTGCTGGATTCTCCGGAACAACAGCATTTGTAACGACTGGAGCTTCTGGTACTTCATCAACTACAGCGGCAACCTTCTGCCAGGTCTTACCATCTTCAGACAGTTCATAGCGGTCGCACCATGCCTCATCCAGCTGGCATTCTTCTGGTAAATCATCGAACACTGGCACGTTAGTGCGAACCGGCAGCATGTAATCAGCGCCGCGGCCTGTCTCGATATCGTTATCTTCCAGGATGTTCATGATTTCACGATCGGCACGAGAGTCAGATTTGCAATCGAACCAGGTGAACAAATTAGGCTTGCCCGCTTTAGGCCGCGCCTTAATCAGATATGCGTACATCATTGCGTTTACGCTCCTTTGGGTTATAGAATCCCCGAGCCATTGATAGCGCCCATTGGGTTGTTACTTTGGATAGTTAGTTTTCCAGCGCACTTTGCCGGTACCGCTGGACGTAGAGCCCGCCTTGCGCGGGTTTTTGCGTTACTGCGACTTCGTTTTTGTAGGGTCGCCTTTCTGGGCGAGCACATAACAAACCTTGCGAACTATCACCATCACTACTGGCAGCCTGACTGCCTGCTGCTTCACTGGCTTACGCATTAAATCGAACATCTCAATCCCCTTTGCCCTTATCGCCAGGCTGGCGGAACGTTTCTTTAACCTGACAACGCTGCGCTTGTTGTCGATGAAGTAACATTACAAGCAAATATTGTATTATGCAAGTTCAATTTAAAGCAATACTTGTAATTAATGATGCGACAATGCGCAGCAATGTTGCCGCGCTTGTTTAAGAAGGGATTTTACTTATTTTCTAATGTTCTTGATGATGCTACTCACGTCATCCTTCAGCAGATCTAACTCTTTAAGCGTAGTTTTAGCATGAACGATAAGGCGATTTTTCTCAGCTTCCGGCATTTGATTGAAGAGAGCGAGCAAAGCTATCTCTTTATCATCCAGTTTATCTTTTGAAACTGTATACGTCGTGGAAGGCTCGACTTCATTTGGAGCCATAAAGAACCAGTGCTCAGGTTTCCCCGCAGCAGATGCAAGTCGTTTAAGCCTCTCACCACTAGGAGCAGTATCACCTTTTGCCCACTGCTGCACCGCCTGTGGCGACACCATTGCGCGCCTGGCAATCTCTGACAAATTCCAACCTGTCTCATCACGAAGCAGTTGGATTCTGTATGACAAATTCTGATGTTGTCCTGTTTTCATGACTTCCATTCTACAAGGCCTCCTTGTAGAAGGCATTGCAAGAGATATACAAGAATTGCTTGTAATATTTTATTTTGTCTTGTAATGTTTGCTTGTATCTCATAAGGGGAATCCATGGACACGAATTTAAAAGAAAAAGTTTGCTCAATTATGAGTCAGACCGAGATCGCGAAGAAAATGGGGATAGCTCCTCAGGCTGTAAGTCTTTGGCTGAACGGTGAGGTACCAGCCCATCGAGTTATTCCATTTTGCGAAGCATTGTGTTGGCAGATAACTCCGCATGAAATTCGCAACGACATCTACCCAAACCCAACCGATGGTTTACCGCAGCAGGAGGCATAACCATGCAAACACTAACGTTTCAAGATGATAGCAAGCTGAACCTCGTGCCAATGATAAATCGCTATCAGCCAAAGCAGCATGATGAGCATGAAGTGATCCGCGACGCTGTCCGTTCCTGGGCAGCTGCAATCGACAATCAGGACGTTGTTTCAGCACTGATTATTGAGCAATGGAATGCCAGCGGCGGCGAGGGAATTGATTTTCCCGATGATATTAGCCGTGGGCGCCAGAAGCTGTTTCGGTACCTGGACAACAAATTCAACTCTGAGAAATACCGGGAGAACATCCAGAAGCTCACACCATCAATTCTTGCAGTTCTGCCGCTGGAGTTTCGCGGCCGGTTAGTTCCTGCGGACAACATCATGATGCGCCTGGCACGCCTGGAGAAAGAAACCAGCGAAGCCAAGGTGGCAGTTGCGCTTGATGCGCCAACTCATCAGAAGCTGAAAGAGCTGAGCGAGGGAATTGTGGAGATGTTTCGGGTAGACCCGGCACTGACAGGCCCATTGATGGAGATCGTGACGAGCATGTTGGGAGTTATATGACAGGTTCAAAAATGGCGAAAGCCGCGGTGCGCGAACACCAACGGCTTTCAGTTGCACATACGTCAGTAAATGCAGGAGGAATAATGGCAAAAAAACCGCGCCATTACCAGACAGCTGTACATAAAAACAATACTCGCGCCCGTCTTGAGCATTTTGTTCATCCAACGGTGGCAGAGAAGCTACGTGCCATTCTGGAAGAACTGAAGCGCAAGGAGCAGGGGCATGAGTAACCTCGCAACAGTAACACCAATCAGACCGACACTGGCGGTCGTGGAGCGTCAGGTGGCAGATCTGGATGATGGTTTCATCATGATTGCTATGCGGCTTTACGAGGAGCTTATCGGTGCCAATCTGACACGCAATCAGGCCAAAGTCGCGCATGCAGTTTGCCGTAAAACTTACGGCTTCAAGAAGAAAATGGACCGCATTGCAGACAGCCAGTTAGCTGAGATAGCCCGTATCAGCCGCTCAAAAGCAAACATAGCGAAGAACGAATTGATTTCTATGAAGGTTCTCATCTCTGAAGCCGGGAAGATTGGACCAAATAAGAACATCGATGAGTGGGTAATTCCTGAGTGTTCCCAAATAGGTAACTTTGTATCCAAGTCGGGAACAAAAAATGTATCCAAACCGGATACACAAGATGTTCCCGCTTTGGGAGCACACAAAAGAAATACTTTAAATATAAAAGATAATACCCCCTTACCCCCACAGGGGGAGGGCGCTGTACCGGAAATTAAACCGGTTCAGAAAAAATCCCCAGTACTGGACTACCAGGCGGTGATGTCGGCATACAACTCCACCCTGGGAGACCGCCTTCCTCAGGCAGAGGCTCTGAACGAAAAGCGTCGCCGGTCTATCAAGCGCCTGTTGAGCGAACTCAAAGAGCCAACAATCGACGCAGTGACAAACTACTTTGCCACCTTTGGTGAAAGGGCTAAGCCGTTTTACTTCGGTGACAACGGCACTGGTTGGCGCGCTAACTTCGATTACCTGTTGCGCAGCGACACGCTGATGAAAACGCGGGAGGGTTCACTGTGAATGATTTCAACCTGATCCCACAGAACCTTGAAGCTGAGCAAAGCGTGTTAGGCGGCCTGATGCTTGAAGCTGGCAGTGAGCGCAGTCAGATGGCGATGTCGATGCTCAAACCTGAATCATTCTTCAGCCGCGCCCACCAGGTGATTTTTAGCGAAATGCGTGAACTGGTAGCCAGCCAGAAACCAATCGACCTGATAACTCTGACAGAGTCACTTGAAGCAAAATCGGTGGCTAATCAGGCTGGTGGGTTTGCTTATCTGGCTGAACTCTCTAAGAACACGCCAAGTTCCGCGAACATAGTGCATTACGCGTTAGTCGTTCGTGAAAAGGCGATGGAGCGTTATGGCATCGAAAAACTGGTAAGCGCCACCGAGCTTCTGTACTCACGCAACGGGATGACCACGACCCAAAAGTTTGAAGCCATTCAGATCATGTTTACAGATATCACTGACCATGCAAAGACCGGCAGCCGCCGCGGACTGCGCCCACTGATTGAGGTGACTGAAAGCTGGACGGATGGGTTAGAAGGGCGGATGAACGGCGAGAAGGTGCGCGGCCTGACTACAGGCATTGGTTCTCTTGATGACTTACTGGGAGTCAAACGCCTGGTTCGGGGATCACTTTTTGTTGTTGGTGCCCGTCCGAAGATGGGGAAAACCACTCTCTACTCGAGCATGGCTATCAACTGCGCAACCGTTGAAGACGAACCGGCGTTGATGTTCAGCCTGGAAATGCCAGACGAGCAAATTCTGGAAAAGATTATTGCCCAGAAGGCGCGCATAAACCCAAACGTATTCTATCCCGACATGACGAAATCCGATTTTGGTTATCCGGGCGACTGGCAGGGTGACTTTAACAAGGTCCAGGGTGTTCTTGGTGCGCTCATCAGTACGAATAATCTCTACATCGATGATACGGCAGGGCCAACCCTTTCGCACATTGTGGCGGAGGCCCGGCGCATAAAGCGATTACGCGGGAAGGTGGGCATGGTGCTGGTGGATTACCTGACGCTTATGACTGCCGAAAAAGCTGAGCGTAACGACCTGGCGTTTGGCGCCATCACCAAGGGTTTAAAGAACCTCGCTAAAGAGCTGGATTGTGTGGTGGTGCTGTTGACTCAGTTAAACCGTGACCTGGAAAAACGAACCAACAAGCGTCCGTTACCAAGTGACTCACGTGATACGGGGCAAATCGAGCAGGATTGCGATTACTGGATCGGTATTTACCGGGAAGGTGCCTATGACGAGATGGCTAACCAGGCGGGCACCGAATTGCTGCTACGTCTAAACCGTCACGGCAATAGTGGCGTTGTTTTCTGCGAGCAGCGCTGCGGGGTTATTTACGATTGCGACCAGGAGGCTGAAGCACAAAAGCGTGAGACAGCAGCTCCGACTCAAAAGAGGATGTTCTGATGAAAACAACAAACGCCGTGCAGGCAGCAATTCGTTTTCTTGAGGGGAGGGAGTCCACGCTTCCGGAGATTTCGGCAGCCATAAACATGGAGCCGCGCAAATGTTCCAATCTGCTTGGTGGCCTGCTACGCACTGGAACACTGACCCGCACAGGACGCATGCGACTTTATGTTTATTCGCTGTCACCAAACTGCGTTACCCCTGAGCAGCTTTACAGTGAACGCATTCGGGTAGTGCACAAAATACTGGCAAACCAGAGCCGCATTACATTCAAAGATGTTAATGAGCTGCTTAATGAAACGCGCTGGGCGGTGAGACACTTCCTCGATGAGGCTTGCATGAGGAAAGACCTGGTAAAACAGGGCAAGCAAGGTTTCTTCCTGAGTTTTAGCCATTACGAAAGTTACGTTGAGAACATGCACAAGGAGCGCATGGCAAAACGACGAGTGATTTGTGCTGCTTACCGGGCGGCGCGTCGTGTATCAAAACCAAAAATCTGCGCTCAGCAGCCAGAAGTTCAAACGGCAGAAATCAATATCGTCTGCGAAGAATGCCGCCAGAACTGGCAGGGCTATCAGGTACATAAAATTTTCGGCAGTGGAGCACGCGCATGAAGACCAAAACTCAGGAATTAGTCACGGCTGGCTATGCGCTGGCGAAAGAGCTTGATGCTGAATCTGCAAAGCTGGTGAAAGAGCTGGCTGACGAACTGGCAGTTCAGCGTGTGCGTGCCGACGAGCTAAACAAGCAGGTGGTTAACCTGGCGGTTGAGAGCTCGACCATTAAAACGATGAATGATTGCCTCGCAGAAGAGTTGCGCGGCTATGAATCCGATGGCGCATTTGATGGGCCTGACATGCATAAGCTTTGGCATTCGCATGCAGGGGCGTTACCAGCCACAGGCACCATGCTCGCAAACATTCAGGCGCAGGTATGGCTTGAAGCAAAAGACCTCGCTAAATCCATGTTGGCAGCAGATTCGGTAGACCATATTGATTTCCTGTTTGATGGGAAGGCGCAGCAGTTGCGCGAGGAGGCTGGCAAATGATCATAAAATTTGAAGCTGTACCAGTTGAACGCGACCAATACGGCTACTGGACTCACCCAGAATACGAAAAATTCTGCGACGGCCGCGAGTCTATTTCTTCCGAGGAATTTAACTCTTGGATGGTACGGAACGGCCTGGAATGGCGCACGGAATATCGTGACGAAGACGATATTGATCCGAGCGTTGATGGATATGACATTTCCGCGTGGCAACCATCAGGAATAAAAGGCGATGGCTGGTTCGTTGGCTCTATTCATGACACCGAAGATGGCGCTGTGTGCATCTGGCTGCGCAAGGAAGCTGGAAAATGAAAAATCGCTTTTATCTGGCCTGCACCCGCGAAACTGTTGGCACCAACATGTCTTTTCATTGTGTGAATGGTAACGGCTATAGCGCCAATGTTGGCCTTGCCCATACGTACACACGTGAAGAAGCACAAGCGGCATGGGACAGTGGCCGGGAGATTGAGTTGCCGGTTTCTGCTGATGATGTTGATGCGCTCACCGTTCTCCACGTCGACCATCAGTACGTACCAGGTAAAACTACTATCGAACCTGGTTGTGTGAAATATGTCGGCTTCGTTAAAGGTCAATGGGATGGCAACGACCTTTACTGGTTGTGTAATGGCTCGTTACCAACTACCGATTTCAGCAAGGCATCAACTTTTGAATCGCCTACTGATAGCGCTGAAATTGTATGGCTTCCGTTCCATCTCGCTGATGCGGTTAAGCGTCGTACCTTCAACATCAACCTTCTCGATCGACGTCGCATGATTCAGGGCGCAGGGCTGAAAACCCCTGATCATATTAAGCGCTATAAACGCCGTAAGGGTTCATCCGGGAAAGTTCGCTGGAATTGCCCGTGCTGTGGAAAAATCAGCTGGCAACTGAACCCATACGATTTCGACGGCTGCCGAAATATTAGCTGTGAAGAATGGAGACCACGCTATGAGCAATAAAATCGAAGCGTTGGCCACGCCTTCAATCCTCGATATGTGCTGCGGCTCCCGTATGTTCTGGCTCGATAAGGAGGATGAGCGCGCTGTGTTCACCGACATTCGCAGCGAAGAACACACACTATGTGACGGTCGCCGCCTAGTTATTCGCCCTGATCTGATTGCCGACTTCCGCTCGCTGCCGTTCGCCAATGATTCTTTCCCGGTCGTTGTGTTCGACCCGCCACACCTTGAGCGTGTTGGCGATAGCGCCTGGATGGGTAAGAAGTACGGGAAATTGAACAAAGAAACGTGGCGCGATGATTTGCGTGCCGGGTTCGCTGAAGCGTTCAGGGTATTGCGGCCACACGGCGTGCTCATCTTCAAATGGAACGAAACCCAAATACCGGTTAGCCAGATTCTGGCGCTTACGCCAGAGAAACCGATCATCGGGCAGCGCACTGGCAAAGAAGATAAAACGCACTGGATTATTTTCGTCAAAGGCCACGCCATGGATAACGGATTGGAAACTCTCGTGCGGTACGCGACTAAGCGCATCGTCGAACTTGAGTCTTTGCTGCTGATGGACGCTCAGGAAACAGTATGGCCTGCCGAAGTAGGTATGGTTTATTCCCAGATTGAAAGTGCCGGTGTATTACCGGCGCATCACCAGTGCCGCCTGAAGCATCACATCAATCGCATGTGGCTGGAGCAAATGCCGGTACCGTCAATTATCACAGCCGCTCGTTCGCTGGCCAACGCCATGGAGAAATACGCGTGAGAGAAATTATCGTTGATAACTTTGCTGGTGGCGGTGGCGCGAGTACCGGTATAGAGATGGCAATCGGTCGCAGTGTGGATATTGCGATTAACCACGATGTGAACGCGGTGGCGATGCACACCACCAATCACCCTGACACGCTGCACTATTGCGAATCAGTGTTCGATATCGACCCGAAGCAAGCGACCGCAGGTAATGCAGTTGGCCTGGCGTGGTTCTCGCCTGACTGCCGCCACTTCAGCAAAGCGAAAGGCTCGAAGCCGGTAGCGCGGGAGATTCGAGGGCTGGCCTGGATTGTGCTTCGCTGGGCGTTGGCGGTTCGCCCTCGAGTGATGATGCTGGAGAATGTGGAAGAGTTCAAAACGTGGGGGCCGTTGCTGGTGGATGAAAATGGCGATCAGCGACCAGATCCGAAACGTGCCGGTGAAACCTTTGCTGCGTTCGTTGGCATGCTGGGCGCTGGTATTGATGCAGGGCATCCAGCACTGACTGAAGCTTGTGACTTCCTCGGTATTGAGCCAAACAGCAGTGACGCACTTCGCCTGGTTAACGGGCTTGGCTATGACGTTGATTCTCGCGAGCTGCGAGCATGCGACTACGGCGCGCCAACAATCCGCAAACGCTTCTTCATGGTGATGCGTTGCGACGGGCAGCCGGTTACATGGCCTGCGCCATCACACGGTGACCCGAAGTCGCTGGGAGTGCTAAACGGCACGCTCAAACCGTGGCGCACAGCTGCGGAATGTATCGACTGGACGCTTAATTGCCCGAGCATCTTTGAGCGCAAGCGTCCACTGGCCGCCAATACGCTTAAACGCATTGCCCGGGGCATTCAGCGCTTCGTTATCGATAATCCATCGCCGTTTATCGTGAAGTGCAACCACACCAGCACGCGGACGAAGTACGACTGTTTCCGTGGGCAGTCGCTGGATGAGCCATTGCAGACCATCACCAAAACGCATGGCTATGCGATTGCGGTACCGCACATCACTAAGTTCAGAACTGGCGCGACCGGACAGGATTGCCGAGAGCCGGTACCCACAGTAACCGCTGGAACATCAAAGCGTCCTGGTGGGAATGGTCATGCGCTGGGCATGGTGGAAACTATTCTTTCACCATTCCTGGCTGGAAATGGCGGTGGAGAGTATCAAGCAAAACCTCGTCCGTTAGATAAGCCAGCTCACACCATCTTGAAAGAGTCCCATGCTTGTGTCGTCGCGCCTGTTATTGCTCGACAGTTCGGCAACAGCATCGGTCATCAGATTGATGAACCCAGCGCCACTATCACCGCTGGTGGCGGGGGCAAATCCCAGCTTGTTACCGCAAATCTCGTTAAGCATTTTGGAGGCAACTACTCGGGGCCAGGTGTCTCGATGGATGAGCCGGTGCATTCGGTGACAACAGTGGACCATCACGCGCTCGTTACATCCCACCTCGTCATGCTGCGGGGAACATGCAAAGACGGTCGGGTAGTAGATGCGCCAGCACCTGGCTTGACGGCTGGCGGCCTGCACGTTGGCAACGTCGAGACTTATCTGGCAGTTGATGAGTATGACGAACAGCGCGCAGAGCAGGTATCAGCCTTTCTGCGTGAATATTGCGGTGACGATTATCGGGAGTTTGTGACCGTGGAAGGCGTGACTTACCGGATTGTCGATATTGGTATGCGCATGCTTCAGCCGCATGAGCTTTATCGCGCCCAGGGTTTCCCTGAATGGTACATCATCGACCAGGACTACCGCGGCGTGAAGTATGCCAAGGATAAGCAAGTAGCGAGATGTGGCAATGCGGTGCCGCCGCCATTCGCTGAGGCGCTGGTACGCGCCAACTTGCCTGAACTCTGCGGGGTGAAAGAACAGGCTGCGTGACTTAAGCGAACACACAGGCCACCTAAGCAGTGGCCTTATTACTGCCTTCTATGATCGATTTAACCGATCGATAGCATCGCATTGATCAATGAAAGTGATTAATTAGCGAGCACGGAACAGCAACAAATTTTCAACCTGCCTTCAGCGCTGGCGGTCGTTTAGGTTTCGTTTAGTTCGACACTTGCCTGTGTCATTGCGTGACATGAAGTGACGAAACGCAGTCATTCAATCAGTTAACCTCGACATATTTGCCGCTCGGCATTCGTTAACACTAACGATCAAATTTTGATCTAATGTAGCGAAAAAGATTATTAAAATCATCCAGATAAATAACCTTGCATAGATACATAGTTTTTGTGCATACTTGGAAAAAGAAAATAATACTGTGTTTATGTACAGTTAATATATTCTGTATGTTTACTCGATGGTAGCAAAAACTACTGAATGCATTTTTAGGGATTTTTATTTCCGCGCAGGTTATTAGGAAAAAAGTCGACTTTGCTAAAGTGGTTACGCATAGCCGAGATGGCTTTGCAAAGTGGGATTCTGGGTCCCGAAAATTAATCAGTACGGAAGGGGGTTGATGTGTCTCAAGCAAGTTCTGAGGGTAGTGATTCTTACGATCTAGTGAGACGCTCCGATGGTGCAATAAAGTGCTCCTTCAAGCTCAAGGCGGGAGAGCGATTGTTGTTAAACAATGGTGGTGTAGAAATAGGCCACAAGCTCCTGCAGAAAGACGAGCGCATTATCTCTCGAGCGACACTGGTTGAGATGGTCAAAGAGATATCTTCCAGCAATTGACCTTTGCAAGACATGGCTTGCATAATACAACTATCGGTCTGAACACCCGATAACCTGACTACGATGCGCCACGGAGAACACCATGGCGCAAAAATACTACCAATCTGAACTCTCTCGCCTGACGTTATCCGACGCCAGCGTTTCTTTGCATTCAGCGTTCGCCCTTGGGGGTGACGCGTGAACTTTCCAAAAGAGGGCGTTCGCCTTCACCAGACAAACTTCGGCGCCATAGGCCAACAACTCCAGCCGCTTTTAGCTGGTGGTGATTGCTATCGCCTGATAATCAAACCTTGGCGTGATAAGCGCAGCCTACCGCAGAACGCGTTAAGCCATATGTGGTACGGAGAAATCAGTGAATATCTGATTCGTTCGGGCCGTACTGAAGCTACTCCCGAGTGGGTGAAGCGCAACCTCAAAAAAACCTATCTCGGTAGCGTGGAAATAACCTACACCGATTTCATCACTGGCGAGAAAGCCACAACGTGGGAACCGCGACACACTTCTGATCTGGATGCAGGGGAAATGCATCACTTCCTGGGCCAGGTCGAGATGTGGTGCGCTCAGTTCGGCCTGTTCCTCACTATCCCGCACGGCTGCGAGTATCAGCAGCTGCGCGACCAGCAGAATCAGTGAGGTGAGCATGGCTAAGCAACCTCGCCGCAAGTGCAAAGTCTGTCGTGAGTGGTTCCATCCGGTGTATTCAAACGTCTGGTGGTGCAGCCCTGAGCATGGTGCGCAGTACGCGCTTGCGCTGCGCAGTAACGAAAAAAAGAAAGCAGAAGAAGAGCGCCAGGCAAAGCGCCGTCAGGCAGTCAAACCGATGAGTTACTTTATTGGTCAGGCGCAACAGGCCTTTAATGACTTCATCCGGTACCGCGACAGATTTAAGCCGTGCATCAGCTGCGGTCGCCACCATGACGGCCAATACCATGCAGGCCACTACCGCACGACTGGCGCGAGCCCGGAGCTACGCTTCCACGAAGACAACTGCCATAAGCAATGCGCGCCCTGCAATAACCATCTATCCGGGAACCTTGCCGCGTACAGGCCAAAGCTCATTCTCAAAATCGGTCAGGCTCGATTCGATGCACTGATGGGGCCGCACGAACTACCGAAGTGGCGACGTGATGACTACATCGAAATTCGCAATACCTACCGGGCAAAGCTCAAAGAACTCAAACAGCAGGAGGCAGCGTGAATCAGCAATATCTTCAGTACGTCCGCGAAGAACTCATGGTGGCCACTGCCGATTTAAGCGGAGCAACGAAAGGGCAACTGGTAGCGTTCGCCGAGAATGCGCAGTTCGATACCGGCCGATATAAGCGCAAGCGTCGTCGAATCCTCGATGAGGCAACGGGCAAAATGATTACGCTTCCGGGCGACCCGGTGCCGGGCCAACAATCGAGAGCGAAAGGCTCATCCATAGCACTCGTTCAGCCGGTTGAGTTTCGCACCGCATCATGGCGCCGCGCTTTGGCTACGCTCGATACGCACGAACACGCCTGGCTTTCATGGTGCTATGCGGGGGATTTGTCTTTTGCTCATCAGGTTGCGATAACTGAATGGGCATGGGCTGAATTTAAAGCGGCGCTAGGAAGCAAGAAGATAGCGGGCAAAACGGTGAAGCGATTGCAGGCTCTCGTATGGCTAGCAGCGCAGGATGTTAACCAACAGATTAAAGGGCAGGACCCATATCAGTATGGAGACCTTGCTCATTTGATTGGTGTGGCACCTGATAATTGGAGCAAGAATTACAGGCAGTACTGGGATGCCTTGGAAGCCACGTTTAAGCAACTTGATAGAAGTTCACTCCTGGCAGTGTCGCGAACACGATCACAACATAAATCGACTTTTTCGCAGCAGGTTGTTGCAAAAGTCAATTAAATGCGCCATATTTAAGCCTAATTTGATATTGTGCCATCAGTGCATTTGGTGGCAGTAAGCAAGTTACCAATGAACCCGCCGAGTGCGGGTTTTTGCGTAAAGAAACTATTAACAACTGCTTTAAAAGTGGTGAAATCTCCACATCATCCTTCATTCTTGAAAGATTTATTTTTTCTCTTTCAATATTTTTTCGCCAATGCTGTTTTTTGGGAATTCAGGGTATTCATATTTGTAATTTAACAGGCCTGGTTTGCTTTCTATATTTAAATACCTTGTTGTCATCGTTTTTACTTCACTACTAGGTATGAAGATATGCTCAGTGTGGGATAATTTCTCTTTATCAACTCCAATTCCTATTATATTTCCATTGTAAACTCTTATAATGGCATATTCTCGGTCGTTGTATTTGAATACAGAGAAAGATGTTTCCATTGAGGCTCTTGAAATCCCAACGACAGTCGACATTGATATTATAAAAAGACAAGCTGCACCATATATTATCGGCAGTGACATTTCATCTTTGTTAGCAAGGTCATAGTAAATAAAAGCAAAAACACCAGTTCCAATACAGATTAAAAATGTGGTTATTATATTTGTGAATATTATCTTGGGTATTAAAGGCGATGAAAGCACACCTATCAATACTAAATACACCACGACTTGAATAGCCTTTTGCGCATCACTTGTTCTTTTCTGCTTAAATACGGTGAAAAACACCAATGATACTAAAAAGAATGCTGAAACATTAATTATGCCATTATAAATCGCTTTAATATCAATCTGTATAAACTCAGTGTCCAATGAAAAATATATTGCATACCCAAGTTCATATGATAAAGCAACTCCATACCCTATAAGGGTAAAGCACAGTAATATTAATCCTTCTTTCTTTAAAAAAAACGACATTAATTGGCTCATTTTGCATCCAGGTTGATGTTGTCTATATGCAAATTATTTTATCTCATTTCCTTATATAACACCCGCATTCGGCGAGGTGAGAGACATGCGCATGCCTGGAAACAACCCCGACTTGTTCGCATTATTACTGGCATTCCTCATGACATTGCTCGGGGCGATGGCTGGATATGCCTACCGTGTCATTAATGGTGCCCGCTTCAGTTGGGTGATGCTGGCATTACAACTCATCGTTTCTTTGTTTGCTGGTGCATTGATGATGCTTACCGCGATGCACTACCTGTGGCCTGTAGAAATTACCGGGGCAATTTGCGGAATGGCTGGCTGGTCAGGTTCTACCCTAATCAAAGCGCTCGAAGCGCGGTTTTTGAATAAAGCAGGAGGCAGTAATGCAGGAACCCAAGTGGATAGTTGAAGCAAGGAAGTATTTAGGTCAGTTAGAAATCAAAGGTCCTCGTCATAATCCCCTAATTATCCAGTTCTGGAAAGACATCAAACGCAGTGGAATCAAAGATGATGAAACGCCGTGGTGTGCTGCCTTTGTTGGCTCAATGTTCGAACGTGTCGGAATCAAATCAACCCGCTTTGAGTCTGCGAAGTCCTACCTTAACTGGGGCGCAGAACTACGCGAACCAGCCTTCGGCTGTGTTGTGGTATTCAGTCGCGACGGCGGCGGCCATGTGGGATTTGTCGTTGGACAGCGTGAAAACGGTGATTTGATGGTGCTGGGCGGTAATCAGTCTGATGCCATCAATATCCGCGCCTTCCAGCGCTCACGAGTTTCTGGTTATCGCTGGCCGGTGAATGAGGCGAAAGATATGCGACCACTGCCAGTAATGAACGGGAGCCGTTCGGAGAGCGAGGCATGATTACTTACTTCCTGCTTTCACTGAAAACGCACTGGCGCTGGTGGCTATCCATCGCCGCGATGGTGGTGATTGGGTGGCTGTGGAATGAAAACACCCGCGTTAATTCGAGTTTGGCGACAATGCAGGATGACGCAACCAGCGCCAGGACCATCACCTCTAACGTTCTGCGCGTCGTCGCAATCACAAACATGGTCATGGAGACAAACCAGCATGCTAAACAGCAAATCGCACTGGAGTCACAGAGAGCCGCGAGCGACATCAAAGCTGCTGTTGCGAGTGATGATTGTGCTGCTCGGCCTGTTCCTGCTGTTGCAGCTAACCGGCTGCGCCAATACGCGGACAGTTTACGTACTAGTGCCACAGCAACCAACCCCAGCCAGCCTGACCGCTGAAACACCACAGCCGTTTATTCCTGATCCGCTGACTTATGGGGCCAGTCTGGATTTAAACGTCAGTCTTCTGGGGGCACTGGGGCAATGCAATCGGGATAAGGCTGACATCCGAGCCATTGAGCAATCACGAGCTTCGCAGTAGCCACTGCAAAGCTCATCTGCGGTTGGGCTTGATAATGCTATATGCATGACTAAATAGGGTTTATTATTTTCACTCCAATGAAAGGAGGTCTTATGAGTGAAGATGCAGAACTTGAACAAGTATTGGCTCTGAAAGTGCGTGACGAAGATTTAATGTTTCTTAATAACATTGTTAACCAAACCGACTGTGGCATCGGTATTACCTTGTTTGTTCACGGTGGCGTAATTTCTGGTACGTTAATTTCTGGTAAAAAATACTATAAATTTGTCGCTGATAACCTGAAGGCAGCCGGTCCATCAGGAGAAGCTTTGTCTCAGTTCTTCGAAAGAAAAGGCTCTACTGGTTATACAAGTGAAGACCCCAGTTTTGAATATCCAAATAATTTCCTGCATCTTGAAAATGTTCAGATTCGAAACGGTGAGGGGAAAATGGGGCTACTGAACAACGCGATGCTCAGATTGAAAATCGAAGAGATTGAAGGCCATATTTTAGGAAATATCAGCTAAGCGACTCTCATGCAAACATGACCGCTTACGGGAAATTTTTATTGCCATCACAAAGGCCACTTTCGAGTGGCTTTTTTAATGGCATTAACCAATCGGAGTACTCATGGCATCGAAAAAGCTCACGGCAGAGCAGCAGCTTCTTTTCGATGCGCTGACTCCGCTGCAGAAGAAGTTCGCCCTGGCACTCGTCAAGGGCAAGAATCAGACCGATGCGTACAAGGCTGCGAAGGGCAAAGCAAAGGGCGACGCAATGCGCGCCGCCGCCTCCCGAATGTATGCAAATGTTAACGTCCAGGCGTTCCTCGCATCAGTTCAGGTATCCGCGGTAGACGATGCCATCATGACCCGCGAGGAAGCTCTCAAGCGCCTGACGTCAATGGGCCGCGCCCGCATCACTGATCTCGTTGATTTTGGCGAGCATCAAGTTGGCGAAGACGAAGATGGCAGGCCTGTTACTCAAGCGGTGTGGAGCTTTAAAGACTCGGTCAAACAATCCCCCGAGCTACTGGACGCCATCGCCGAACTGACCGCAGGCAAAGACGGCATCAAGCTGAAGCTGCACGACGCTCGCGGCGCTATCAAGCAAATGGCTGAGATGGAAGGCTGGCAGGCTCCTGAGAAGGTCGAGCATTCCAATCCGGATGGCTCGCTTAATCCCGCCAATATGGCAGCCGCTGTTATTGAGGCGCTGAAAAGAAAGCATGCTGACAATTAATCAGGTTGTTGAGTGCCGTACTGATTTACTTGCTTTTACCCGTTCCATGTTTAGCGCCAGAAAAGGTATGGAGTTCGTCACCAACTGGCACCATGAGAAGCTCTGTAATGCACTTGAGCGAGTGGTGATTGGGAAGTGCAAGCGGCTGATCATCAACATACCTCCGCGTTACTCGAAGACGGAGCTGGCGGTCGTTAACTTTATCGCATGGTGTATGGGTAACTTTCCCGACAGCGAATTTATTCACGCCAGTTACTCGAAGCGCCTGGCCGCCAATAACACCTGGGGCGCGCGAGCGCTGATGGAGCACGAACTCTACAGCGAGATATTTGGCGCTCCGCGATTCCGTAAAGACTCCAACGCAAAAGATGAATATCGAACCGAGCAAGGTGGATGCGTATACGCCGCTGGCTCAGACGGGACAATTACCGGCTACGGCGCCGGGAAGCTTCGCGACTACTTTGGCGGGGCAATCATTATCGATGACCCTCACAAAGCAGGCGAGGCCACGTCCGATGTGATGCGTCAAAACGTTATCGACTGGTTCTCGACCACCATCGAAAGCCGCACCAACTCACCAGAAACGCCGATCATCGTCATCATGCAGCGATTGCACGAGAGCGATTTATCCGGGTGGCTGCTGGGAGGCGGGAACGGCGAGAAGTGGGAGCATGTTTGCATTCCTGTACTTGATGACGCTGACGAGCCGCTGTGGGCGTTTAAGCATTCACGGCAAGAGCTGCAACGCATGGATACCGCCAACCCTTATGTGTTCGCAGGACAATATATGCAGCGTCCTGCGCCAATTGGCGGCGGCATATTCAAGGACCACTGGTGGAAGTTCTACCGTACCCCGCCGATTACCAAGACGCGCAGCATCTACGCCGACACAGCGCAGAAGACGAAGACGCACAACGACTTCACTGTATTTCAATGCTGGGGCCAGACCGAAGCGGGTCAACCAGTATTGCTCGACCAGTTGCGCGGGAAATGGGAAGCGCCTGAGCTGCTCATTCAGGCAAGAGCGTTCTGGAAAAAGCACAAGGCCGTCACAGGTATGGGAAATCTTCGCGCGCTCAAATGCGAAGACAAAGTGTCCGGAACCGGACTTATTCAGACCTTGCGCCGAGAAGGGATCCCAATCCTTCCCATCCAGCGCAACGTCGACAAACTTACCCGCGCGATGGATGTCGCCCCGATGGTTGAATCTGGCAACGTTCTTTTGCCTGAGGACGCGCCGTGGCTTTCCGATTATCTGGCAGAGTTCAGCCAGTTCCCTAATGGCGCTCATGACGACCAGGTTGACCCAACCATGGACGCAATCGACGACATGATTAATAAAAAGAGCAGGGGCGTTTACTCATGAAATGGCTGAATTGGTTGAAATGGTTCCGACCAAAACCATCTGATCCCGTTGAGGAACCGAAGCCCGAGCCAACGAAGAAACCACCCGGGGCTTTCTCAACTCACAAGCAGCATCAGCCGGTAACGCTGGAGCAAATCGAAGCTGCTGCCTTCCCTGTGCGTAATGCCAGAACCATCGACCAGGCTGGCAAGGCTATGGATGACGCCTCGTGTACACAGTCGCCGTCCGGTGCCTATCGTTTCGCGACGGTGGGCGGCGTTCCGGATAACGTGATCGGCTGGTTCCTGTCGCAAGGTTTTATCGGTCATCAACTTTGCGCAGTGATGGCTCAGCAGTGGCTGGTTAACCGCGCTTGCAAAATCCCACCAGAAGACGCCACGCGCAACGGCTGGAAAATTACCGGGTTGTCGGCAGATAAAATCCAGCGCCTTGAAAAGCTCGACCGCAAGCGGGGCATTAAGCGGCAAGTCCAGGAGTACGCTCGCTTTAACCGAGTATTTGGAATACGCATTGCTATCTTCTGCGTTGATAGTGACGACCCGAAATATTACGAAAATCCGTTCAATATCGACGGCGTTCGCGAGGGGAGTTATCGCGGCATTAGCCAGGTTGATCCGTACTGGTGTGCGCCAGAGCTTGAGGGGGTCGATGTAAGTGACCCGTCATCTGAGAACTTTTACGAGCCAACATACTGGCGAATTTCCGGGAAGCGTTACCACCGGTCGCACCTTGTCATCATCCGTTACTCAGATGTGCCTGACGTTCTCAAGCCAACCTATCAATTCGGTGGCCTGCCATTACCCCAGCTCATATGGGAGCGTGTGTATGGTGCCGAGCGGTCAGCTAATGAAGGGCCGCAACTGCTCATGTCTAAGCGCTTGAACGTCGTGAAGACTGACCTTGAGCAGGCTATGGCTGATCCGGATAAGTACATCGAAAAGCAGCAAAGTTTCGCTGAGTCGCGAGACAACTTTGGGTTGTTGAATATCGGCATGGAAGATGATTACAGCCAGCATGAAACCTCCCTTGGCGACGTCGACGCGGTAATTATGACTGAATATCAGCTGGTGGCCGCAGTCGCGGAAATGCCCGCAACAAAGCTTCTTGGCACTTCGCCAAAGGGATTCAACCCAACAGGCGAGTTCGAGACAGGGGCTTACCGCGAGACGCTCGCGGGAATCCAGGAGCATAGCTGCACGCCGTTACTTGATCGCCATTACCAGCTGCAAACCAAATCGCTGTTTGGTGAGGTCATCGATATCGAGGTGGTCTGGAATCCACTGGATGAGCCAACCGAAACCGAACAGGCGCAAACAGGGCTTGCCCGCGCGCAGACCGCTCAGATTTATCAAGAACTGGGCGTCGTCAGCCAGGAGCAGAACCAGCGCAAGCTCAAGGATGATGAGTCGAGCGGATATGAGTTTGACGAGGTAGAAGATGGCGAAGAAAACGGAGAGTCTGAAACCGACCGACTCCAAACCGTTCTACAGTCCCTTGCATCTGGAGCAAGCGTACCAGCGCAAGCTACGGGGATTAGTCCGGTGGATGAAGTCCAATCTCGCTGACGACATCCTGAACACCAACGGACGCTCGCTTGATGAGCGCCTTAATACTCTCTCTGCGAAGTACAGCAACCTTTTCCGCGACTATGCCCCCTCGATGTTTAACCCGGTACTTGCTGGAGTTGATACTTCCACGCAGCGCCAGTTCACCGCATTGAAACTCAGCGATGCGGTGAATGCTGATGTTGTTCAGGGTTATTTTCGTGACGCTGCAAAGGCCAATGCCCAGCTAATTTCGACGCTACCTACCGAACATATCGAACGCATCAGAAAGGCTGCTGCTGATTCGCCTGGCGACATGTCTGCAATGAAGGACATTCTTGCCGACGCGAACGGCAAGCTGGACCGGCGCGCCACCAATCTTGCGATGGACCAGACCCGCAAAGCGTTTACTCAGACGGCCACGCTCAAAGCGCAGTCGACTGGAGCAACGAAGGGAATATGGATCCACTCACATCGCGGGCCTAAGCACTCGCGCCCCAAGCATGTGAAGGCCAATGGCGAAGAGTTTGATTTGGCTGTTGGGCTTCCAGTTGGCGATAAAGGGCAAAACGTTGTGCCTGGCGAGGAAATTAACTGCCATTGCACGTTCAAACTGGTCATTGATTTTGGAGTGAAGTGATGGCGACCAGCGCAAAAGCACAGGATAAATCAGCGCGCGTCGTTGATGACAATGGTTGGATAAACGTCGAAGGCAACCCAATTAGTAAGGTAGGCGTGTTCGATTATCTCGGCAGCGAGATACCCGGCGCGCCAGACCCCGACAAAATTTACCAGGTGTATCGCTCCGCGGCAGAACTCAGCAGGCCTGAGACGCTGGAATCATTCAAATTGATACCGTTCATCAATAATCACACCTGGCTTGGGGCCGAAGGCGCTAACCCTGGTGATGTTGGCGTGGACGGGATTGTAGGCGAGAAGGTCTATTTCGATTACCCCTACCTGCGTGCAAACCTTCGCGTCTTCTCTGATGAGATGAAGCAAGAACTCGAGTCAGGGAAAGCACAGCTCTCCCCGGCTTACAAATACGACGTCGTCCCATCGATAGGTTCATTCGAGGGGCAGTCATACCAGTACGAGCAACGCAATCTGCGTTGCGGAAACCATCTCGCCCGCGTTGATGAGGGCAGAACAGGCGCTGACGTCGCAGTGATGGACCAGGCCATTAACCTAAACTCCGACGGAGATAAAACAATGACTTTAGAGGAACTGATCGCCGCGCTCGGCAAGCTGGACGCGACGTCACTTGCCGCTGTCATGGCTGCGCTTCAGCAGATGAAGCAACCAGAGCCAACTGCAGAACCTGTTGCAGACGAAGACCCTACTAATCCAGCGCCAGCAGAAGATGCCGACCCTGAAGCTGATCCGGCACCAGCGCAAGACGAAGACCCGGATGCGCCAAAAGCTGAAGACGAAGACCCGTCCGATGCTACCAAGGCGCAGGACGCAAAGTTTGCGGCGATGAGCAAGGAGCTGAAGGATCTGAAAAAGCAGGTCAAAGCGCAGGATACCGGCGCGCTGTTAAAAGAACTCGGCAAGCGTAATGAACTGGCGCAACGCCTGACACCATTCGTAGGCGCATTTGCGTGTGACTCCATGGATACCGTGGCGGTAGCGAAGTATGGCTTGGCGAAGCTCGGCATCAAAGACGTTGCCGCCGGGCATGAAGTTTCCGCGCTGAATGCTGCGCTGGCGGTGAAGTCAACGCAGCCACAAACCATCGTTGCATTTGGTCAGGACTCAGCGCCTACCAAATCTAACGCCGTTTCTTCCGCAATTGACAGCCTTTAAGGGGTAATCATGTCCTTTCAAAAAACTGTAGATGACGATCTGGCATGGGGCATTCCTGGCGAGCAGGCTCTGGCCGGTGATGTTCGCGCCGAGCCGGTTCAACTAAAAACCGTATTTAACGGCACCGCAGGCAAGCGCGCGCCATTTGGTGCTGTCGCGCTGACGCAAGCCGCTGGCGAGAACGGGATTGTTTCGGTAGGCGGGGCGGGGACCTTTATCGGCATCTTGTCTTCACCTAAGCAATGGGTGGCTTATTCGGCGCTCGGTGGCAATGCCCCTGGCATTGAAGCGGGTGCATGGCTGGAAGCGACATCGCAAACGCCGGGTATGTGGATGGAGCTAACCACGGCCGCGGCGGTCGGCGATGCCATTGCATATAAATCTGATGGCACGCTAGTGGCGGCGCCAGCTTCAACTGCTCCAGCAAGCTCCACGCTGATCCCCGGCTCTCGTGTCGTGCGTTACAACGTGACTACCGGCATTGCGATGGTAGCTCTACAACAGCTCCCGGTTCCTGCCGTAGCACCTTAATTCAAGGAAAATTAAATGCGCAAAATCTCTACGGTGCATAAGCGCCTTTCTCCTGCTGCGGCTGCGTTGCTGAAAAGCAAGCTGCGCGGTGTTGCGATGGACTCCGCTGATACTGTCCGTTCCCTGGCAAAGGTCGGCATTCATGTATCGGACTTTGCAGCACAGTCCTACGCTCAGGCGTATGGCATGGATGCAGCGGTATCTATTCCAGGCCTGACCGTTAACGCATCCCAGGGCAACAGCCCTTATATGCAATTCCTGCAAAGCTGGCTTCCTGGACAGGTGCAGGTCATCACTGCAGCGCGCAAGGCCGATGAGCTTATGGGCGTGGTAACTGCCGGAGCGTGGGAAGACGAAGAAGTTATCCAGGAAATTCTGGAACTGGTCGGTGTCGCTCAGCCTTATACGGACTACGGCAACATTCCACTTTCAAGCTGGAACCTTACCTATGAGAAGCGCGGCGTGATTCGCTTTGAAGAGGGTATTCAGGTTGGCGAGTTGGAAGGTCTGCGCTCCGGGCGTATCGGTGTAAATGCATCAGATACCAAGCGTAATGCCGCATCTCTGGCGCTGGAAATCTCGCGTAACCGCGTGGCGTTCTATGGCTACAACGGTGCGACGTCGTATCCAATTTATGGCTACCTGAATGACCCGAACCTCCCGGCGTATATCACTGTTCCGGCAGGAGCTGCTGGCACTACGTGGGATAAGAAAACTTATGCAGAGATCGTAAAAGATTTGCTGACTGGCCTGTCTGCTCTGCGCACCAAGTCGAAGGAAGTCATCGACCCAACTGCAACGCCTATCATCCTGTCTGTTGCGTCGGAGAAAGTGGATTACCTCTCAACGCCTAACGACCTGGGTGAAACGCCTTACGACTGGCTGAAAGCGAACTATCCGAACGTGACCACGAAGTCAGCGGTTGAACTGGATGATGCCAACGGTGGAGCGGATGTGTTCTATCTCTACGCTGAAACCGTTGGTGATTCCGGTACCGATGGCGGCGGCGTTATCGACCAGATCGTACCGTCACGTTTCCGTGCACTGGGTGTGGATACATCCTGCAAGATGGTCACCGAAGACTTCACTAACGCCACCTCCGGCGCTCTGGTGAAACGACCTTTCGCTGTGTATCGCGCAAGCGGTATCTGATTTCCGGGCTGCCATGCGGCCCTGTCATTTCTCTGGAGAACAACATGCCAGTAATTTATTCGTCCTGTACCGCTGATAACTTCTTCCCCGTCTGGAAGGGCCACGCCCGCAAAGACTCCTACGATAAAGGCGTCCTTATCAAAGGCGGCGCTAATGCTCAGGATAAGCGAACCATGATGACCCCGCGTGGCGCGGCCACGGTAGTCACCACCGAAGAACTGGAGCTTCTTAGAGCTGACCAGGCTTTCCTCGGCTTCGTTGAGCGCGGCTATATGAGCATCGACGAAAAGGGTAAAAATACCTATGACGCCGATGAAAAAGGTGCGGATATGGACAAGGACAAGTCTGCCCAGGATACGCCAGAAGACTACGCGACGATGGGCAAGAAGGCTCCGAAAGAGGAAAAGTAAGTCATGATCGACGTCGATGAATTCCGCCTTAAGTTCCCGGCTTTTGCTAATCCCATGCTGTACCCAACTGACAGTATTTTGCTGATGTCCGAAATGGTGGATTGCTACATTGACGTTGGTAATCGTTGGTTCCGCTGCGTGAAATGCCAGGAGTTAATGACTGAACTGCTTGCCGCGCACCTGCTGATAATCAATGGAACGCCAACGGCTCCAGCCAGCGGCGCAACTGGCATTATCAGCAATGCCACGGTTGGCTCAGTCAGTGTTGGGTTCGCTAATGCAGCGGCAAGCAAAGGCGCGTTCATGGCCTGGCTCGGCAAGACACCTTACGGTGAACAGCTTGCTGCGCTACTAGCGAGATTGTCTATCGGGCTTGGTTATGTTGGCGGTATTCCTGAGCGCCGCGCATTCCGTAAGGCTGGCGGGAGGTTCTGATGGGTTGGGAGGATTTGGTAAAGCGGGTTGAGGCTCTTGGAAAACTCAAAACAGAGGTTGGCTGGCAGGATACCGCAAAATATCCGGATGGAACGCCTGTTGCTCTGGTTGCGCAGACACAGGAATACGGATCACCCGCGCGCCATATCCCACCACGCACGATGGTCAGGCCTACCATCCTTGCAGAAAAACGCGCCTGGTCTGACTCCATGGGGCAGGGAGTAAAAGCAGTAGCACAAGGCAAGCGCTCCCCACTTCAAGTTATGCAGGCCATAGGCGAACTGGCTGCTGGCGATGTTCGGCAGGCGATTACCCAGATTAATAGCCCTGTACTGGCTGACAGCACGAAAGCATCACGTAAGCGTCGTGGGCTTGAACCAAACAAGCCACTCCAGGCAACTGGCTTAATGCTGACCACCTGCACTTCAATCGTTAAGGAGAAATGATGTTCGTACCAGGCGCAAACATTTTAGGCATGACCCTGACTGCTATAGCTCCCACGGCAGGCGTGCAGATTAAGCGTTTTCAGGGCCAGCAGGACAATGACTTCGGGAAACCGGTCAACACCTATAGTCAGCCAGAACTGTTATATGGGGCAGCTGCCCAGCCCCTTTCATTTCATGATATTCAGCAGCTAGGCCTGACTACCGGTCGGCAATACATTACAGCCTGGATACAAACTGGCGCGCATTCTGCCTATCGTGGTGGCGCGGCTGATTTGATTGTCTGGGATAGCTCTGACTGGGAAGTGCTTGAGCCAACTTCATGGAAGGTGCAGGACGGCTGGACCCAACTGGTGGCGGTAAGGCAATGAATGCAATATTCAAACTTCTTCGGGACGTGTTGATAGCCGGGTTTGCTGAGCAGGGTATGCAAGTTCGTGTGATGCAGAGCTACACAGGCGTCTCAACAGGTCCGCCAGCCGTTCCTGCAATCATAATGCATCACATCGCTACTGAACGAGTTGGGTGGCAATCACACCAGTTAAGAGCTGATGCTGGCAATCCTGTTCTGATTGAGAAACAGAATGTTGCCGAAACCATCCAGTTTAATGCCGTGCTTCCGGAGGTTAATCCGGAGGACGAAACTATCGACACGCTGTCGGCTCAAGGCGTGCTGACCATGGCGTCAATGATATTGCAAAGCCATCGAATGATTCTTGCTGTTAAAGCAGAAGGCATGGGCGTGCAGGTCGTTAGATCCATCACTTCAAATTATATACAGAACGAAAGCGAACAGTGGGAAAACGTCCCGAGCTTCGATCTGGTTATTTGTCACAAACTCACACTTACCCATGACGTGGGCGTTGTTGAGGAAATCACCAGCGGGATATACCGCGTTTAACGAGGATTGCTGATGAGCATCTCTATCAAGAAATACGTGGACATTACGTCCGGCGTAGGGGGCAGCGCAGCCGTTAAAGAGCGCGAGCTTATTCTTCGCCTGTTCACGAAGGACACGAAGGTTCCTGCTGGCGTCGTGATGGAATTTACTGACCTGAATGACGTGGCCACAACCTTTGGCACAACCTCTGAAGAATACAAGCGTGCTGCGCTCTACTTTGGCTTTGTGTCGAAGATGATCACCAAAGCGAAGAAACTTTCATTCGCACACTACAACGATGCATCTGCACCGGCATCACCGGCTATTGTTGGCGGAACTGCGCTGACCACAATTGCCACCTGGAAAGCCATTACTGATGGCTCTGTGCGAATTGAAGTCGGTCCATCTGATTATTTGCTGGATGATTTGGACTTCTCTTCAGCCGCAGCCCTTGCTGATGTTGCTGGCACCATTCAGACCAAGCTACAAACTATCCTCATTGGAGCGACGGTTACCTATGATGGTACCGGTCAGAAATTTAATGCCTCATTCGTTGGGCATGATGCACCGGCTGCCGTCAGCGTTATTGCTTCAGGTTCGGGTGCAGATATTGCTGATAACCTTGGCTGGACCACAGCGAAAGGCATGGTGACGTCGCCAGGCTCAAATGCAATGACCGCACTGGATTACATCATTGAAGCTGACGAAATTAGTGATAACTACGGCTCGTTCGCATGCTGTGGGGCCGCACTTGATCATGATGTTGTGCAGTCCATTGCAGCCTGGAACAACGCGCAAAACGTGAAGTACCAGTATCTGGTTCCGGTCACCAAAGCTAATTATGTTGCGTGGTACGGAACCCTTATGAGTTATAGCGGCTGCGCGCTGACCATCGTCAATGATGGCAATACCGAATTCGATGAGATGATTCCCGGTATCATTCTTGGCTCCACGGATTACAACCAGCGCAATGCCAGCCAGAACTTCATGTTCCAGCAGGTAGCTGGTTTCACGCCGAAAGTGGACAGCAACACAGAGGCTAATGATATCGATACCAATACCCGAGTGAACTACTACGGGCGTACTAAAAATGCTGGTCAGCCAATCGACTTGTACCAGAATGGTTATCTCTGCGGCACTTCAACTTCACCGCTGCAGATGAACGTATACGCGAATGAACAATGGTTCAAATCAGCAGCGGTCGCTGTATTGATGACCGGACTTCTTTCTTTGCCAATCATTCCGGCTACGGAAGAAGGTCGAGCCATCGTTATCAGCTTGCTGAATGGTGGTGACGATGCACCAATCCCGCGCGCGCTGTTCAACGGAACCATCAAGGCGGAGAAAGACCTGACTGTCACGCAAAAGGCTTATGTCACGCAAGTGACAGGTGATCCGCTGGCATGGCACCAGGTGCAGTCGATTGGATGGTGGCTTGATGCTCAGGTTCTTCAGGAAGCTCAGACCAACGGCACGATTAAGTACGTCATTGATTACACGCTAGTGTATTCCAAAGCCGACGCGGTGAATAAAATCACCGGGCGCGACATCCTGATTTAATTCAGCCCTGGATAAGCCGCCATGCGCGGCTTTTTTGTTGGAGATAAAAGATGCAAGACGTTGCAGGCTTCGGCCTACAGGTTCGCCTCATCGCGAGCAAAACATACCCATCAGGTTTTACCATTACAGCCTTCGCTGACGATGCCGACCCGTTTGATTTGCCGGCGCTTCAAATTAACGACGCTGCAATGGGGCTAAATGGCGACATGGTGGTCTGGTCGAAGGCCAACCCAATTTCTTTCTCCCTGGCTGTCATTCCAAAGTCAGAGGACGATAAGAATCTGGCAGTGGTATTTGAGGCTAATCGTGCAGCCCGCGGAAAGCGCCCGGCAAAAGATGTGATTACTGTCGTGGGAATCTACCCTGACGGCTCCACCATCACGCTGACGCCGGGGATTATGTACGATGGTCTACCTGGTAATTCTGTGGCGTCGGCCGGTCGCTACAAATCGAAAGTCTACAACTTCCGCTTTGAAGGTATGAGCCGGGTAGAGGTGTAACGTGGCTGAGCTTCTGAATCCAAAGGCAGTAACGGTTGATGACCGGAACGGCGTTAAGCATAGCTTCGTGATCGGCCAGTTTCCTGCAATCGCAGGTCGAGAGATTGCGGCTAAATATCCGACATCAATTGCGGCACTGGCTAAGCAGTGGGAAGAGAACCAATATGGCGAGAATGAAAAAATCATGCTCAAGGCCATGTCGTTCGTCGACCGTGTTCTGGTAGATGGCACAACCATTCGACTGACCACTTCGGCCCTGGTCGATAACCACGTTCCGGATGCCGAAGCTCTCCTTCGACTGGAACGCGCATTGCTGGAACATAACTTCTCATTCTTCGAAAAGTTCAACCGCTCCATTTCCTCAGGCGGTATCATGCAGAATATGATCAAGTTGATTACGTCAACGCTGACCAGTTCATTGCAACGATCCTCTCAGCAGGACAAGCAACCCTAACAGAACTGAAGACCTCCGTTACGCTCGAGGAGGCCTATCAGCTGTGGGAGATTGTCGTGACCACTCGGTTCAATGAGTGGTGGGCAATGGAGCAGATCAAGAACAAGTCAAATTGATATCGATTATTCAAGTCAATCTCTGTTGATGTGTTATTTTTCTTAAGGAGATTAATTAAGCTTGTGATGGGGTTATGAAATATTCAGATTTTAAAAAGATGCCGTACAGGCAGCGCAGAGATTTCATTAAAAATGGTGGTGAAGTTGAACGAACCATTACGCAAAAAGTGGTTTATTACGGTTCAACGCTATTCATAATTGTGGTCGCTATATTTTTCATTAGGTCATGCTCTAACCAGCCGCGAGATAAGCAGGATATTTCAGACATGCTTATCTCCATGTGCTCGGTAGAGGTCGAGGAAAACCTAAAAGATCCTGACAGCTTTAAAGTTGACCGCAGCCGAACGCTGGCTACTCAAAATAGTAATGGCTACAGTGTTGAAATGGTTTTCAGAGCTAATAATAGCTTTGGCGCAACGGTTCCTGGAACCGCTATTTGTGCTTTCGGGAGTAACGGAAAAGATAATAAACCGTTGCTTGAATCGAAGGAGAAGGCCTTTCTTAAATCGGTATCGATAAATGGCAAGCGCATTTAGTCATCACCTACACAATCAATATTAATGAAACCCGCTCAGGCGGGTTTTTTTATGGAGTTATTATGGGCGTTCTCGACTCATTTGTTTTCCTGCTTGAAACCGATAATAAGAACGCCCTGAAAGGAATTCACGAGGCTGGAACAGCACTTGATGATGTTGAGGATGGTTCAAAAGACGCTAAAAAAGCGATGTTAGATATGTTTACTGGCGTTGGAGAAAAAGCCGGTATAACTGCTGCAAGCTTTAAAGAGGTCGCGATCGGTGCTTTAGGGATTGCAGGGGCCGGGCTATCACTGAATGCTGTTCTTGAACACACCGAAGACATGCTTAATCGAGTGCGCGATGCCGAGACCGTCGGTGTTGATATTGGGCAATACGATGCACTGTCTCGTACCTTCCAGAACCTTGGCGTTGACGCTGATGGATTCCGGGATTCAATGATTGACTTGAACGAAGCGCTAGGGGAAGCAGCGGCTGACGCAAAATCAGGTAAAGCCGAATCATTTAAAACCTTTGGCATTAGCTTGAAGGATACAGAAGGTAATATTAAATCTGCTGACCAGGCTCTTTTAGAGCTTTCCGGCAGTATGGAAAAGATGGATAAGCAGCAGGCCACTTTCCAAATAAAGCAACTTGGCATTACTGATAATGCCGTGATATCAGCGATGTTGAAAGGTCAGAAAGAGCTTGAGCGTCAAATAGAATTGCAAAAAGCCCTAGGCGTTCTCAACGAAAAAGATGTTGAGCAGTTAAAGCGATTTAAGTTAGCTCAGAATGAACTATCAACAATTTTTTCTCGCTTTGCCGATGTGCTTTCTATGGCTGCGGTTCCTGCGCTTGAACTCATAATTGATGTGACAAAAGATGTAATTAAATGGGGACGCGAGCATAAAGGTTTCCTTATTGGTTTTTTTGGTGCGCTTGCAACGGTGGCGATCCCAATGCTCACCACCTCCTTGTGGAGCATGGCTACGGCTGCATGGGCTGCAATGGCGCCATTCATTCCTTTTATTGCTGCTGCTGTGGCGCTAGGACTGGTTGTCGATGATTTATGGAATTACTTCAACGGTGGCGAATCTGTCATCGGTGATCTGGTGCAGCGGTTCCCAGCGCTTGGCGCTGTTTTAGAAGATGCTAAAGCAAGTATCCTGGCACTTTGGGAAGCGCTAAAGGTTCTCTTTACTGACCCATCTCAATTCATGGACAACCTGGTTGCTGAGTTAAAGCAGAACTGGGACACGTTGGTAAGCGATGGTGAATCAGCCGCAAACGCGTTACTTGATGCGATAACCAAAGTTTGGGACAAGCTCTCTACTGATACGAAAGCAATATTCAGTGAGTTGCTGGCGTGGATAAAGGGTCTTTTTTCTCAATTTGGTAGTTATATTTCCAACTCAGTTTCTGATGCCGCCAATGCAGCTTATGACTCATTACCTGACTTCGTGAAGAAGGGGATTAATCTCGTCAAAGGCAGCGACAAAGAAGAACCAACGAGCAAGCCAGCTGGACAGGCCAGCGTGGGAAGCGAAGACGTTGAAAATTCTCCAGGTGGAAAAAATATGATGGTGCCGGGTGACAATCCCTTGGTTTCCGGTTCTGCAAGCGCCAGTGCAGCTAATCATGTTTTAAATAACGCAGCGGCCACACCATCAATTCCAAACAATCCAGCGGCTATATCAAACAGCAGGCAAACAAGCGTACAGAACACTCAGAAAATAGAAAACGTGAATATCACAACCGGTTCTGGTGATCCGCAACAGATTCGTACTGCTGTAAGCGATGGCATGAGTGATAGCGTTCAGCAGATGACTAATCAGTATGACAACGGAGTGAGTCACTAATGTCTTCCTTCTCCGACTTGATGAACACGGCATCAGGAGCTGTGTCGTCATATGGCCTGTACGCATCTTCCTTGGCCGTCGATGTGGTTCGTATTACAGATGAGAATGGCGCGCAGCTGTTTAGCCTGGCTCGCTCGATGCGCGCCGCTATGAATCGCTCATCAGATTTATGTGAGCATCCCCTGGAGACAGGTAACAAAATTGCTGACTTCAAAATCATCAAACCCAACGTTGCTCAGCTCACAATGTTTATTCCCGGCGACGCTTACGGAACTGTCTATAAAGATATCGAACAGGCATATGTCAGTAGTGCGTCGCTTATTGTTCAAACCAGGGCCTCATCATTCGCGAATATGGTTATCACTGACATGCCGCACGATGAAGCTCCGGATCTTGGTGATGTAGTCGCGGTAACGCTAACGCTAAAAGAGGTTAAGTGGTTCACCTCTTCAGTAGAGACAATGCCTGCTAAAGAGGTTTCGGTTTCGAGCAAATCAGCCAAAACGGGAGGAACTGCGAAACCCGATGCTGATACCGTTAAGCAGGGCCAAAAGCGGACATCTGAGGCAACAGAGTCAACGAAGAGTAAGTCGACATCAATATTGAAAGATATTAAAGGGTGGTTCTGATGAAGGTTATCCCGCTCAAACAGTTCCCTCGCCAGTCGTTTTCCGTTGTGCTTGAAAATTCACTCTATGAGCTATCACTGAAAGAGTGCAATGGCATCATGGCTGTAACTGTTGTTCGTGACGGCGAAACTATTGTGAGTAATCGGCGGGCAGTGGCTGGCGCTCCAGTTATTCCGTCGCGATATCTCAATAGTGGTAATTTTTTTATTCTCACTAACAATGACGCGCTCCCGTATTACACGGAGTTTGAGGGTTCAAATGTGTTCGTCTGGATGACGAATGAGGAGATCGATAATGCTTGATGACCGGGTATTGAATATTGGCATTGAGATTAACGGGCAGATGCAATTTTATAACGGTGCCGCGGGAACGGTAAAAATTGTGAAGTCTTCAGACAGCAAACAAAACTCCTGTCAGATAACAATCGATAACCTGCTCCTTGAAACCATTGATTACCTTGTCACTGAAACATCCCCATGGAATCCGAGCCAGAAGCCAAAGCTGATTACTGTGATGGCGGGCCGCGAGTCTACCGGGGTAGAGAATATTTATACTGGTGATGTGACACTTGCCGAGCCAAGCATGCCACCAGATCGCCGTCTGACAATGAAGGCATTGACGCAGAACGGAGCTAAGTACAAGTGGTCGTCTCGTTCCTCTCCTAAAACCACGCAGCTATCTGAACTCTGCAAGCATGTTGCCTCAGATTATGAACTTAATCTGAGGTTTGAGGCTAAGGACAAGACGATAGCCAACTATGTCTACAACGGCTCAACTGCTCAACAGATTAAGAAACTTGAGCAGGTTGGTGATGTCGATTGCTTTATTGATGATGATTTCCTGATCGTGAAAGACTTTGGGAAAGGTACTCGCGGCGAGGTGCGCGTCATATCTGTTTCCACTGGCATGATTGGACCGCCAATACTGGATGACAAAGGCATTAAGGTGCGCGTGTTGTTCGACCCAACTATCAAGCTTGGTCAGCAAATTGAAATCCAGTCTGAAGTGAACAAGGCGGCTAACGGTCAGTACGTTATCTATAACTGGGCAGCCAGTCTGGCCACTCATGAAAATGACTGGTACCTCGACCTTTCCTGCAACAACGACAACATCAAATCCATTTCAGAACAGCGAGAGGCACAGAAGAAAACAGATGCCAAATCAGCCAAGCCCAAGTCGTAAGCCGGGGCAGGGTGAAGACCTTACCGGAGCAATGGATCTGGTGCTTCGCAAATTCCTGCTGAATGTCGACGATATGCTACCAGCGCGCATTGTGTCCTATGACAGGGCGGCAAATCGGGCGCAAATAGAAATTCTCTATAAAGTTACCATGACCAATGGATCGTTAAACCCTCTCATGGCCCCGGCTGAGGTTCCAGCTTTAACTATCGGGGGCGGTGGCATGTGCCTTACATTCCCGATTAGTCCTGGAGACCTTGGGTGGATAAAAGCCAGTGACAGGGACATGTCGCTATTTCTTCAAAGCTACGAAGCGGAGCCGGGCAATACAGCCCGGCTTCATTGTTTTGAAGATGGAGTATTCATTCCAGACGTGATGAAAGGCTTTGTTGTAAAGGATGGTGATGCAGCCACGCTCCAGACGTTGGATGGCACAACATCAGTAGCAATTAAGCCTGGGAGTATCAAGCTGACGGTAGGTAGCGCAGTCGTATCTATCACTGAGAGCAGCGTGGTATCAAACAAAGTAATTGAAGCCCCTGATTTTAAAGCCGGTGATATCACACTGAAGACTCACCGACAGTCAGGAGTACAGAGCGGTTCGGATACATCAGGGGGGCCGGTTGTATGAAGACGTTAGCGACCAATGACAAAAATGACATCTACCTCGGGCCAGATGGAAATCTGGAGTTATTCACTGGACTGATGGCGACATTACAAACCTGCGAGCATGTTGCAAGAACCCGGCTAACGGAACTCCCTTACGCACAATCACGCGGCATACCATTCTTTGATATTGCTCTGGGTTCCTCACCAGATATGAGCCTGTACGACATGTATCTTCGGAAAGTCTATCTCACAGCGCCTGGCGTGACTGCGGTTGGAAATATCAGTTTCCGGCTTGTTGGAGATGAACTCAAATACACGGCAGAAATAAAAACTATTTACGGGACGGAGAGCGCGAGTGGCAGCCTATAACTATCTTTCACCGCAGGGTCTTATTGTCCCTGATACATCGCAAATACTCACCGATACAGAAAATGAATGGAAATCTGCGTTTGGAGATGATCTTGACGTAACACCTGATACGCCTCAAGGGATGATAATTGCCAGTGACGTTGCTGTGCGCTCCGAGATGGCCGCAAACAATGCAGCGGTGGCAAATCAAATAAACCCCAACTATTCGGGTGGTGTCTTCCTTGATGATATCTGGGCTTTAACCGGAGGAAAGCGCCGCGAGGCGGCTTACACGCTTGTTGATGGAGTTTTGTTGACTGGTATTCCAGGTGTGGTTATTCCATCTGGCTCACGCCGATCCTCGAATGGAAATCTTTTCGAACTGCTATCTACCGTTACCCTGAGTAACACAGGTAGCGGGACCGGTATTTTCCAGGCGCTTGAATCTGGCCCTGTCCCATGCCCCGCCCACTCCCTGACAGCACCAGTGTCTGGTTATACCTCGGTAGGGTGGGAAACGTCAGATAACCCGGTTGCAGGAACGCTCGGTGCTGAAGAACAATCCGACCTCTCTGCCCGAAAGGAGCGCACCCAGACACTGGCGATACAAGGGCGGTCAATCTCTGAAGCTGTATTTTCAAATGTACGCGCAGTGAATGGCGTTAAGTCTCTGTCATTCAGGGAGAATGTAGAAGCTACAACCAAGACAATAGACAAAATAAGTTTAATTGGGCACTCAGTGTGGGCATGTGTAGATGGAGGCGAGGATTCGATCGTTGCCGAAGCGTTATATCGCTCTAAAACTGGCGGAACAAACTGGAATGGTGCTGTAGAAGTTACGATTACAGATCGCTGGTCTGGTCAAAGTAGTAAAGTCAAATTCGACAGGCCGACTGCGAAACCAGTGATGGTGAAATTTACTGTAGTAGCCAAGGGGATCGGCACAGGCGATCCAGCATCGTTGATAAAAGACACCATTATAAAGTACGCCTCTGGCCAACTTGAGAATGGAGAGGAGGGGTTTGTTCTTGGCGTCGATGTTTCACCGTTTGAATTGTCAGCGGCTGCGAATACTGCATCACCACAAATATTCATCAAGAGTGTAGAGATTTCGCTAAAAGCTGTCGCCCCAACATGGTCAAAAGATGATATTGAAATCGGATTGAATGAAAAGGCAACCATTCAGGTTGATGATATTCTTGTGGTGACAACATGAATATTCAAAAGTTTGATTTCAGTATGGATATTCTCAAGGTGGTTAAATGGGAATATGACTCAGCACCAAATCTTAAAAATATTCTTACACTAAAACAAAACTGGTATTCGAATAACCATGAAAGATTCTGGGCGGATTGGGAAAGGAATGTATTTAATTTATTTACTGCCAATGACTTTGGTTTGAATATATGGGCAATCATCCTTGACCTTCCTTTATACACAGAATCATTAGCAAGCCCTGATAATTACCCTGCATTTGGGTTTGGCGGCTTTGGACTCAATTTCGGGCGCAGCAATTTTGCCACAGATACCGACACCGTTAACCGTCTTTCGATAGAGCAGAAACGGCAGTTACTAAGAATGCGATGGTGGCAAATCACATCAGATGGCTCAATGCCGTCTATTAATCATGCACTTCATGACGTATTCGGTAAGGATGTGTACGCTCTTGATGGTCATGATATGACGATCACCATCGTCTATCAGGTCATCTTGCCAGATATCATGATGCGTTTACTTCAAGATTTCGATTTAATCCCACGCCCGTCAGGGGTGAAATTTACTCACTTAGTCAAGCCAAGGGATGCATTTGGATTCGCTGAGTATAGCTTAAACTTCGACCAACCTAATTCACAATTTGGGAGTTAATAATGACCTCACTGATAAAAGTCCCCTTCGCCGATTCAGGGGATAAAACAGCTGTTCCCGAAACAGATTCGGGCGGCGGCGTTAATATGACGCAAGGATATGGTCAGGCATATTCTCTTGACCCCGCTACAGACCCCTCCGCGAAAAGAATTGAACGCGATAAAATGAATTGGCTATTTAATATAATTACGAAAGCCATTCATGAAATTCAAATTTCAGGGGTGGCGCCATTTATAACTAGTGCAGATAATGGCGGCTCTCCATTTTCTTACGGCAAAGGTGCATTGATTTCACTGGATGGTGTAAATTACCAGTCCCTTGAAGATGCCAACACGACCACTCCTCCGGGTGCGAAATGGTCAGCGGTTCCCGCAAATATCCAGCCCCTGGATGCCACGCTAACTGCGCTGGCCGCGCTTGTGGGGGGGGCTAATAAGCTCCCGTACTTCAACGGAGCGGATACAGCGGCGTTAACCGATTTAACGCAGGTTGGCCGGGACATTATCGGGAAGACCGATATTGCTGCTGTTCTCACATACCTTGGTTTACTTGGTGGCAATTTCGCTAGCGGTCCAGGATATTCGCTGAATTATCTTAAAATTCCAGTGAGTACACCCTCCGGACTGGTCACTAAAATCATTCAATATGGCGTAGCGAGCATGATGGCGGGGCAGGATAACGTCTTAGGGTTGCCAATCACTTTTCCCAACGCTGTGCGCACATGGTATGCAACAGGTAACTACACGGCAAACTCAGGAACGCTCGTTGATGTTAACTGCGTAGCTGGATTGAGCAGCATTACATTAAGAGCAAGCGCAGCAGTATCTGCCATGTGGCTGGTTATCGGAGAATAATAATGAACAAATATTTATATTCAAAAGGTGCATTTTATCCCTACATCGAAAGAGCATTGTATGAACAAGCCGGTAGTTGGCCCGACGCAGGGGTGGAGGTAGATGAATCCGTCCGTAACCAGTTTTATGTTTATCCAGAAGGTAAAACATTAGGTACTGATGCTGAAGGGTTCCCGATTTGGGTGGATGCTCCACCACCAACACACGAAGAAGCACTTGCTCAATCAGAATCGAAAAAGCAGCAACTCATTGGTGAGGCAAATGACTTCATGAACAGGAAGCAGTGGCCTGGTAAAGCAGCGATTGGACGCCTGAAAGGAGATGAATTGGCACAGTATGGTCTTTGCCTGGATTATCTTGATGCGCTGGAGGCGGTCGACACTTCCACGGCTCCGGTGATTGATTGGCCGGAAAAGCCATCGGCATAGGAACCTTTGATAGAAACCTCATTTCTGAAAATTTACACAACCCGTAATCCCTTCATCAATAAAGACCTTTCCCGACTCTCGAAATTTTAGCGTCGATCAGATTGCCTGGCACGCTTGACCTCCTTTTCAATAAATTTATACTGGTTGCATATACAGTATTTAAGGGAGGGTAAAACGATGCCTCGTAAATCTGATATCGAATCGGCATTTCGCAAAGCAATAAAGTTAGAACAAAATGGTCGGCGGACGGTGATGACCACCGACTTTGTTCGAGAGCTGGGGAAGGTGAATTGGTACTGGAGTCAGAGAGAAGCCAATCAGTGGATCGAATTCTATGTTACGACATTTAAGGATGTATCTACCCAGGAAGGGGAATCTCGCACCTTTATGCTTTACAACCCAAATGGAGGGCTTTAATCATGGGCTTCCCATCCCCAGCGGCCGATTACGTCAGTAAGCCATTAGACCTCAACGATATGCTCGGCGTCACGCCAGGTGATACTGTTCTGGTTACGAATGATGAAGGGTTCATTCTTCTCAGTAAATCCTCTAAACCAAAGCAGGGCGATACAATGCTGATACAGTTCTGTGGAAGCACGCAATTCGCGAAATTGTACGGCTCCGCATTCATTACGGCAGATGGCGAAGCAATAGAGGGTGAAGCACTCGATGATGCAGTTGTTATCGGAAAGGTAGTAAATATCATTTTATCAACAAGGATGGATGATATCCCAACCATCTGAAAAATAGTTTCGTATGAAGGGTGTCTAGGGTGGGGCATGCAACAATGTTAACATTTAACAAATTGCGGCAAAGATCATTATTTGTCCCGAAGAAATCCCGTCGAGCATCCGAAAAAGTTAGCAAGTGTTTGATCATCAAAGAACACAATAGTAAGTATTGATGAGTGGAAAGGCGGGTGAATTTGCGGGTAACTTACTGATATTAAACTTAAAAAACAGAAAGGAAAGAAAACAGGAATCGTATTCGGTCTTTTTTTATTCGCTGATTAAAATCAGAGACTTATAATAAATTCAGTAACTTACCGCACATCCTGTTGCACTCCATTACACCCAATATGATGCTCTGTAGTCACTTTGTGGACGCCCCGCCAAGCTTACTGAGCGGGTTTAATATAAGTGCATCCTCAAGATGATCAGGTGCAAAATGGGCATAACGCATCGTAACTCGAATATCAGAATGCCCCAAAATTCTTTGCAGGACAATAATATTCCCACCTCCCATCATAAAATGACTTGCAAATGTATGCCTAAGTACATGACTCATTTGGCCTTCTGGTAATTGAAGTTCGGCAATTTTTATTACGCGATAAAACTGGCGATAGCATTGCTCAAAAGGCTTACCGTCACGGTTGATGAGTTCTTTATATAACTCATCAGATATTGGAACTGTTCGGTTCTTTTTGCCCTTCGTGTTTACGAAAGTAATCTTATTAGGTGAGAGTTGAGATTTCTTAAGATTTGCCGCTTCACTCCAGCGTGCTCCGGTGGAAAGGCAGATTTTTACAATCAGGGTTAATTCAGGATTTCCATGCCCACGACACGCACCCATCAATCTTTTCACTTCATCGTCAGTAAGCCAGGACATTTCTTTTTCAGGCTCATCAAACTCACGAATATTCTTGAGTGGGTTAGGGTAGTTAACCTCACCAAGTCGGGTTAATTCATTAAACACTGCACGAAGAAAAGCATGTTCACAGTTCACCGTTCCGATGGAAACCTTGAGTGATTTTTCACTGGTTTTATAACCGTTAGCAATCTGGCCGGTGAGTCGCCTATCCCGGTAATGTGCCCAATCTTTAGCTGTAATTTGTGAGGCGACGGGATCGCCCAGGCCATTACAGATGATATGCAGTTTACCCAGGCGACCTTTCTTATCACTAAGAGAGCAACCATGTAACTTGTACCATAGCTCGATTAGCTCACTTAGATGTCGACGGTCATCCTTCTCTGCCATCCAGGGCTTTTGCTTCGCCTGTTCTAGTTGATAACTTTCATAGGCAAGCGCCTCACCTTTAGTGGCGAATTTCTTGCGAACACGCTTACTGCCGCGCCCATCGATATAAACATCGCAAAGCCATTGTCCATCGGCTTGCTTTCGTACGGTCATGTGAGAATCCTGCTAAATCAAATGATTGAAAAATACTGTATATTTAAACAGTATTCAATGTTTGATTTTGCAAACTCATACATTCAATTGCTTACTTAAAAGAGTATCTTTGTTATCTCAGATGAAGCGCAGGCATAAAAAAACCTGCTTTCGCAGGCTTTTTCTACATCCAGAGCTGTTGCTGTTTATAGCGATTAGGGTGGGGCGGTGCTGGTTCAACTTCGCCAGGCTTAACGATGTATCGAGCAAGCGATTCATGGGTGACAAAAGTGCATCCACAGTTGATATTCTGGCACTGGTGATAACGTTCTTTGGTTTCTATGCTCAAATATCTGCTGGATCGCGCGTGGGCCGCGTCCTGGCATAACGGGCAATGCATCATGATTTATTTCCCCTCTCGCTCATCATTGAGGGAATGATAAACTCACAGATCGCATTTGCAAGTTATTGTTTGCAAATTTAACTTATTCAGATTCGTAACTCACATCGTTTAATCTCACCTCCAGCTCAAGCGAAGTCGTGAAGCCGCTATTACTGAGCGAGTGCATCACCTTTGTAATTGTCCACGCCTGCTCGTCTATGACGCGCTTAAAGCCTGACACTCTGACCGGTGTTTCCGGGTAGAGATCTGCGCGTCCCATAGCAAGGCTGATGGAAAACTCCGCCACACCGCGTTGTAACTTGTCCCATTTCGCCTGAGCCGCACGCATCGCCTGCGCTTTGCTGGCGTAAATGGTGGTCAGGGCAAACACATTATCTTCCTCACCGACCATGTACTCACCCTCGCGTGCTTCCTTTTCCTTTGGTGCTTTCTTTGCTTTTACCGGCTTTGCCTTCGGATGTTGCAGCGCGCGCAGGTGCTGCGGCTTTGCCTTACGCTTGAGTTTGACCTGCTGCTTTTGCTCTTTTGGCTCCTTCGTGTGCAGCCATTTCACCGTCACGCCGGTATAAGCACCCCGGTCGGCAATCGCAAACTGATGACGGTCGCCATCTTTACGCTCGATGGTCATCTGTGGAATAGGTTTGCCACTGGCCGTGACACCGGCACCGGCTTTGATGAACAGCAGTTTCCCTGCCTTAACCGAGACCTCTGCCCCGTTGCGTTCTGCCAGGCGGGTGAGGAATTTCGCGTCGGACTCCTGCGTCTGGTCGATATGCGGGATGGCAATTGTCGCAAATTGCGGAGCAACACTGACGGTCAGCTTGTTGCGGCTGGCAATGGTGTTCAGCACTTCCCCAAGTGTGGTGTGATGATATGACGCCTCGCGGCGGGAGTTGAGCGTACCGCGAAAATCCGCACTGCGCGCCCGGATGGTCAGCGTGTCCGGTGCGCCCCGGTGCTCAATTTCATCGACCGTAAACTGCCCTTTGCCGAGTAATGCCGAACCCTGCCAGCCTAGGAAAAGTGAGAGCACCGCGCCGCGCACCGGCAGCTCAATCAGGCCGTCGCTGTCATCGAGTTCGATATCGAGCTGGTCAGCCTCAAAGCCCCGGTTATCCGACAGACTGAGGCTAATCAGCCGGTCGCTGATATTGCGGGTGATGTCCTGATTATTCAGGGTGAGCATAAACGCCGGTGCCATGGTCGCGCCCGCATCGAGTGTCATTCCGGTCAGCATCAGAATAACCCTCCGATTTTGCCCGGCAAGCTCCCGACCAGGCTGTCGGCCTGTTTCTGGATGTCGCCAAACATCGCCGTCAGCGACTCATCCACGCGTGTGAGGTTGACGGTAAAATCAATTTTGCGCGCCGAGCCATCGGCAAAAAACTCGGTGTAGGTCTCGCTCACCGAATTAATCACAAACATGCCGTAAATGGTGCCGCTGCCATCGAGCAACGGCCAGGCGCGCCCCTCATCCGCCATCAGATTGAGTGCCAGCAGTGACAATCTGCCGCCGGTGATTTCCGGTAACAGGCTTCCACTCAGGGCAATCTTTTCCTCATTGACGCCGAGAAACTGCATCGCCGGTCGCTGACCGACGCGACTGTTTGACGGCCAGCGGTAATCCACATCGCGTTGCAGGCTCTGATAAGGCAGTGTCTGCAACTGAAAAACAAACATGCCGAGTACAAGCATCATGGTTATGCCTCCTTAGTCGTGCATCATGCTGGCGCGTTGTTTAGCTCGCTTTTCACGCTCGTATTTTTCCAGGCTGTCACGGAGCTGGCGGTCAAGTTCGGTGCCGTTCTGCACCCCGCCACCGATGGCAATGTGATACTCGTTGCGGCTCTGGTCGGTGTAGCTTTTTCCCGCGTTTGCCGTCACCGGCTGATAACTGCCATAACCGCCGCTCAGAACGTCACCGGACGGGGAATAACTCCCACCGGCACCGTTAGCGTACGCATTGACCTTCTCCGCCTTTTCACCCAGTTGCCCGGATTCCTTGTTGATGATGCCGAGCTTGTCGAGTACCCACTCGATACCGTCACGCAGGGCGGTAAACGGTGTCATGGCCAGCCGGAAAGCACCGGCCAGTGCCTGACCAAACGCCACGCCAGATTCTTTGCAGCTGTCGAGTGTGTCCTTGCTGGCTTTCACCGGGGCGATAAGCTCTTTAAACCACTGCCAGACCCGTTGCACCTTCTGCCCAATCACCTCAAAGAGCGGAGCCAGTGGCGCGAACATCTCAGTCACCGGCGCAAAGGCGGCTTTCAGTCCCTCGACCACACCGGAGAAAAATGCGCCCAGCGGCTCCCAGTATTTGCGGATGAGTATCACACCCGCGACAACCGCCGCCCCGACCGCAACTATCGGCCAGGAGAGCGCCCCGAGCACCGTGATGATGGCACTGCCTGCCACGGTAAATGCCGTCCAGAGCAGACCGGCGGCGGCAATAATGCCATTGATACCGGCAATCACCGGCCACGCCACCAGACCTATTGCGCCGACCATACCAATCACCGCCAGTGCGACACCGCCGACCTTGAGCAGCGTTTGTGCGAGTCCTTTGTTCTGCACAATCCAGTGGTCGAGTTTCAGCACATATTTGATGGTGGTCTGCGTCAACTTACGGAGTGATGATTCCTGCTGGTCAAACAGGTCGGTGCCGACCGCCTCATACGCCGACTGAAATTCTTTAAAGTCGCCGCCGAGGTTGTCCTGCATCACCTTCACCAGTTCGGCGGTTTTCCCGTCCGAGGCTTTGAAGGTGGCGGTGAGTTTGTCGAGTTTGCCGGTCATGGCATCGGTCATCAGCACGGCGGCTGCGGAGCTGGCTTCCTCACCAAAGATGACTTTCATGTACTCGGCCTGCTGCGCGGTGCCGAGTTTGTTGCGGGTAAAGCTGGTCTGCATTTCTTTAAGGAGGGTAAACAGCGGACGCATGTTGCCTTTGGCATCCGTATTTTTTACCCCCAGTTCACCCAATGCGGTTTTGGCCTGACCGACCGGTGCCTGCAACCGGCTGATAACCGCGCGACTGCCGGTACCAGCCATCGAGCCGGTGATTTTGGCGTCATGCAGGGCACCGGCCATGGCGGCGGTTTCCTCGATACTGATACCGGCATTTTTTGCCACGGGCGCAACATAGGTCAGTGCGTCGCTCAGCCCGTTAAAGTCGGCGGCGGTTTTGTTCATCGTGCTTGAGAGTACATCGCCGATGTGCGCGACCTTATCGTTGGAGAGCTGGAAGGCCGAGCGCATCCCCATCAACAGCGCGGCGTTTTCTTCCATGGTGCGTTGGTTGGCAAGCGCCATATTCAGCGTGACCGGCGTTGCGGCCTGAATAGCGGCAGCGTCCCCGCCTGATTTGGCAATAATAATCTGCGCCCCGGCAGCGTCATCGGCTGAGGCGGCGGTGTTGTCCCCGAGCTGGCGTGCCTGTTTGCGCAGGGCTTCCATTTCCGGTGAGGTTTTTTCCACCCCGAGTACCGCCTGCAACTCCGAATTTTTCTGCGCGAAGTCATAGCCGGGTTTGAGGATACCGACGCCCGCCGCCACGCCCGCCGTTGCCATGCCGACACCGGCGGCACCCACCGCGCCAGCCGTTCCGGCCAGCTCCTTACCCGCCTGATAACGGTTTTTGACCGCGTTGAGTTTGGCCTGTTTCGCGCTGACCTGCTCGAGCGCCAGCTTCTGCCGGTTAAGCTGGTTGGTGGTTTCGCTGATGCGTCCCTTTAAACGCAGCTCGTCAGCAGTAAGGTTGCGGGTGTTAATCCCGGCCAGGCCGAGTTCACGCTGCTGGCGCTTAACCGACTCGGTCAGGCTGTTAAATTTCGTCTGCAACCCATCTGCGGCCGATTTTGCCGCGGCCAGCGCTTTTGACTGCTCGCGCGTCGGGCGCTCGGTGTTATGAAACTGCATCGCCAGCGCTTCGGCATCATTCTTCGCTTTATTCAGTGACTGACCCGTGACCGCAAGCTGCGCGCTGGTTTTGCGAAAACCCTCAATACGCGATGCCTGGCCGTTTAACTCTTTGAGGGATTTCTGCGTGTTGCGGATATCCCCCGACAGCGTTTTGCTCGCCGTCTGGATGTGTTTAAACGGGCGCGTCGCCTGGTCAACGGCTTTTAACAGCACTTCGATTCTGACGTTATTGCTCATGAGAATTTCCGCTCCGTTTCAGCGCCATCTCGCGCCAGCTGATGAGGTCGCTCAGGCTCAGGGCGTAGAGTTCTGACGGCGGCCAGTGGAAAATCACCGCGATATCCGCCATCAGGTCGTCAACCGATAAACCTGGCGGGAAACTTAGACCGCCGAAGCCGGAGCCAAAAAACCGATCACCTTCGCAGCCAGCGTCATCATGTCCGGCAGCTCCATGGCGACGACATCCGACTCGGTCAGGCCCGGATAGGTCATGCGCGGCAGCACTTTAATCAGCGCGTTCACATCCGAGCTGGCAACATCAGCCAGGCTCACCCCGCGCAGGGTACCCGCCGTCGGCTTAATCAGCGTGATGGTTTCAATCACCATTTCGCCGCGTTTAATCGGCTTCACCAGGGTCACAATGTTCGGGTTATCAGAGGTGTTTTTGTATTTTTTTGCGTTGCTCATGAGGTTTTTCTCCGGGAATTAATCAAGGGTTAACCGGCCAGCCAGCCTGACCGGGAAGTGCATTAAGACAGGCCGATATTGCGGCGGCGCTGCTCAAGACGATCGACGCCGTTCACCTTCTCAATCATGTTGATGGTGTCGATTTCAATCAGCTCTTTGCCGTTCATCGTCAGCTTGTAGTAGGTGCAAACGGTGGTGATTTTGGTCTCGGTGTCTTCACCCTGTTTGCTGTCGCCGCCGTCAAATTCTTTATGACGGCCACGCACCACCACCTCGACAGCGGTTTCATCTTCCGTGTCGTCGCGCTGGTAGGAGCCTGCAAAACGCAGCGGCACACTGGAGGCACCCGGCAGCGCGTACTGCGCCCAGAGTGCCTCGTCCGGGAAGCCGCCGAGCGTCCATTCAAGGGTGAGCGCATCATCGTCGAGACCAAAATCCACATGCGCGGCACCGTTCATCCCGGCACCGCGCCACGCTTCCAGTTTGCGGGTGAGTTTGGGCAGCGTGACGGAGGACGCCACACCCATGTAACTGAGGCCGTCGTTAAACAGGTTTAATGACTTGAGCTTGCGGGGCATTGCCATGTTTCTGGCTCCTTATCCGTTAACCGAGGCAATCAGGTTCACCAGATATTTATCGGTGATGCGCTGACGCAGGGTGAGGTTTTCCAGTGGCGGCACCGGCGTGTAGTCGTAATCGAGATAGAGCTTCCCGGCTTTCAGCGATTCTTTATCGTTGGCGGTTTCATCAAACCAGCAGTCCGCATCCACGATATAACCGGCGGTTTTCAGCTCGCGGAATTTGGCCTTGATACCGTCAACAATGTCGCGGATAAGCACCGGGGTAATCGGCTTATCCACCGCCCACATATGCCCCTCGGCCATGGTGTCGGCAATCACCTGCGCGGTGCGGGTGTAGTTTTCAAACAGGAATAACGGATCATCAGAACAGGTGCGGTTACCCCAGAAACGGAAACCATCCTTGCGAATAAGCGTCGTGACACCTGCCTCATTGAGCAGGTCAGCATCGGTGCCGGGTGCCTGTAAATCCCAGAACACGGATGCGCTGATGCCGGTGACACCCTGCACGCCGACGTTGGACAAAGTTTTATGCCAGCCGACGGTCTGGTCGATATACGCACGCAGGCCGAGGGCGCGCGCCGTGGCATACGCCGGAGCACTGGCATTTTCCACCGCATCCCAGGCAATAAAGTCCGGCCAGATAACCATCAGCTCACGCTGGCTGAAATTGTCGCGGTACTTGATGGCATCGGAAATCGTTTTACAGCCCCACGCGCTCACATAACCAAAGGCACGCAGGCTGACACACACCGAGGCGAGTGCGACCGCCACTTCCTGCGAATCCAGCCCCGGCACGCCGAGAATGCGTGGTTTCACACCCGTCACCGCTTCGGCGGTGAGCAGCGCTTTAATGCCGGTGTATTTACCGGTCGCATCGGTGCCGCCGATGATGTTGGAGACCGTCAGCGCGTGCGCCACTTCCTCATCGTCGTCGACACCTTCGGCCACGCGCACCACAACGGTGACGGGTTTGCACTGGTCGGCAATGGCCTGCAAGGAGGCGGCCAGGGTGCCACTCTTTCCGGCCTTGCCGATGGCGGCCTGCACGTTAGTAATTAAAACGGGTTCATTCAGGGGAAAGGTCGCCGCATCGGCATCGCTGGCGGTACACACCATGCCGATAATTGCGGTGGAGACCGTGGAAATAACACGCGTGCCGTCGTTGATTTCAACAACCTGCACGCCGTGGTGGTAATCACTCATCCGGTTAACTCCGTGGGTTATGGGTGAGTGTATTGTCTATGGTGGTAAAGGATTCCACTATTTAATAAAGTTGGCTGTGGCTTGATACAACATGCACTAAATTTGAATCTAATCGCATAGCCAATATTTTAACGCCTTACCTTTGACAAAAATTTAGACCTCCCCCCCTTTTTCTAGTAGGCTACCTTACCTAAACTATTGACATAACTTACTGGTATTTTAATATATAATAATACATTCAATTGGATAAGAAGATCATGGCAGAAGTAGGTTACGGCATCACCCTTACCGGGAAATATTACTTCGAGGTTAAGTTTACAGATCGCAGGTTGCTTAGAAGTTTTCAACACGAATCATTGGAGTCCTTACTTAAGGTGCTACCTGTACTTTATGATATTGCCAGTGACACGAACAATATCAAAAAACATAAAGCGCGAGGGAAGGAACGGCTGTGTATTTATAACTCAAAGAATAAAATTGTTGCTTTTACCACAACCATTCCAAATGACAAAATACACAATGAATTCATGGCTGATATAAATTCATTTTTCAAAAATGGATCTAAAGACGCACCAAAAAAATTAAATTGTTTTATTGATGACTCTAAGAAAGTCGTACAGATTAATAGCGTCACAGAATTTCTAAGTGAAATAGAAAAAATAAATCTTAAAAGTGGTAATATTTTCTACTTTAGAGGTCACTCTAGCTATTTATATGAAATGCAACCTAGCATATACAGAAAGCGAGAGTTGATAAACAATGAAGATGTAATACATAAGGAGCTTTTAATTAGATGCCCTACCGATTTCGAAAAGTTATCAACCACTTTTGAAATATTGGTCAAGATGCAACACTACTCATTACCTACTCGACTTTTAGATTTAACCAGCAATCCTCTTATTGCACTATATTTTGCATGTGAAAATTTTGTAACTGACAAGAATGTTGGTGAGGTGAAAATCCTTTCAATTCCTAAAAATGAAATAAAATATTACGATAGTGATACCGTAACCGTATTATCCAATCTCTCAAAGCAATCAAAAGAATTCAGTAAGGAATGCATCAAAAATAAAAACCTACCTGCATTCACCAGGCTTATGGATGATATAAAAAAAGAAAAATCGTACTTTGAAGATAAAATGTCACTTGACTCCATCGATTGCGTTGTTTGTGTAAAGCCAAAGCTTAATAATGCAAGAATAATAAAACAGGATGGCGCATTTCTGTTATTTGGCATGTCTAACGATAAGCATACCCCTTCAAAAATACCGACAAAATATTTGCCTTCGGGAACTGAGAAGCGAGTTTTCATAGCGAACGAATTCAAAGGAAAAATAATTGAACAACTTGAAAAGATAGGCATTTCGGCTGCTACTATTTATCCTGAAATAGATAAGGTTTCTAACTACATTAGTATTAAGTACGGCAAGCCTGAAGAAATTGAAGAGGAGAGAGGAATGCTCGCAAACCAGGAGCCATAAACCAAGTAAATATTTAAGATATATTTTATGGAATGGTTGCTTAATATGATTATTGGTTATCATTTTAAGCAACTAGGACGTCTATCACTATCCGAAATAATAGCCCAATTAGAATGGGCTATTCCGTATGTATCAGATCGCAACGGCTGCCTCCGGCCAGACGATATCCGGTGCCATTTCCGGATCGACCCGGCTCAGTAACACCCGGTATTTTTTCAAGGCCATCAGCGAGGCGGTTTCTTCTTCGGTCGCCATTTCAAAATCCACCGCATCCTGCAAGGTGGCAATCACATCCCCGGCCTGTTTCATCTGGCCGTTTTTCCTGCCCTGCGCGGCGTGTTCGGCCTGTGCATCCACCACCCACTGACTGCCGTCCCATTTCTGCCAGGCCGTATCCGGCGCAACAGGGGTGGTTTCCGGTGGATACGCACCCGGCTCGGTGATGTACTGCTGCCTGCCGGTGGTGGTGCTGTAAACGACTTCGCCCCGGTGATCTTCGGTGAGTTGCCAGCTTTGTGTGTCACTGTCGAAGACCGGGATGAAACCTGCCGCCGCTTCCGGCGGTTTTACCGTCGTGCAGTGGGCGGGCAATCCGGTAAAGGCCGGGATCAGTGCATCCCCCTGACCAATAAATTCACGGGTATCGGCACGCAGGTTATAGACGGTTATCGTTCTGTTTTTACTGGTCATAATGAATGTCATCAGGCAAGTCTCACAATGTAATTAATCGCGGTATTCTTGACGGTATTCTCGGCATTTCCCGTCGCATTCACGGTGATGGCGTGTCCGTGCGCCCCCATCACGACCGTGTGGTTGTGCGCACCAATCGCCACCCAGTGATCGTGCGCGCCAATGCCGACCGAGTGCGCATGATTGCCGCTGCCGTCAATACGATCCCCGGCGGCCCACGAAATATTGGAGGCGTGCATCCCAAGCCCGGTGCCGGGGGTGTCCCGGTAGGCTGAGGTGCTGCAATAACGGAAGTTATGCGCATGCCATCCCCCTTCGGTGGTGGATTTGGTGCCATAGTCAAAACTGGTGGCCTGCTTAGAGCCGTAGTCAAACTGACTCACCGCTTTGGTGCCTAAATCGGTCTCAGCAGCACTGGCTGTGTGGGCGTGTGACTTAATGCCGTCTTCTTCGTAAGACAGGACGCCGCGACCTTCGGGCTTTCCTTTGAGGGTCATGCCGCGCAAATCAGGCAGCACGCCTGACGGGTAAACCTGCGCAAGCTGCGGATACGCCGCTTTATCAAAACCCTGACCGTGCAGGAAGGCATAACCCGCCGGGGGCGTATCCGACGGCCACGGAATGGGTGCGCCGACCGGGAAAGTCATGTCGGGTTTATTGGTGGTGTTGTAATCGCGCCGCCAGCCTGGCGAATAGTCATCACCGTGGTGAATATAGGTAAACTGCGCGCTGGCGACCCCTCCACCGGTGGTGGTGGTCGGTGTGGTGATACGCAGCGTCAGCGACCCCTTTGACCCCATGACTTCGACGACCGCCCCGGCAAGACAGATATGGCCGCAGCCGGTGTCCGTGATGATTTTATTCCCGGCGTAACTCCATGAGCCTTTGACCATCCAGTAAGGGTGAGCAAATGCGCCTTTGTCCTCCAGCCACGCAAGAAACTCTGCGGTAGTCCACGGATTGCTGTCACCGCCAATATTCATGCTGCCCGCACTTCGCGCGGCACCAATGTTTTTGACAAATAAATCCCGGTCAGGAATGTCCCCGCCGTTCTGGTCTTTTTGCAGACGCGACTGCGCATTATCATTCGCCGCTTTGACGGCTTTCGGGGTGGCCGCCAGCACCTCACTGACGCTGTCCGTTGCACTGCTTAACTGCACAATCCCTTTGCGCCCGGTGGTTGCCTCCTGCGCGGTGTATTTTCCGTTAGCCAGGTCATACGCGGCTTTCACCGCTTTCGGGGTGGCAGCCAGCACCTCACTGGTGCTGTCGGTCGCGCTGTTTAACTGCACAATCCCTTTGCGCCCGGTGGTCGCATCCTGCGCGGTGTATTTGGCGTTAGCCAGGTCATACGCGACTTTCACTGCTTTCGGCGTGGCGGAAAGCACCTCGCTGTCGCTGTCAGTGGCGCTGCTCAGTTGCGTCAGACCTTTGGCGGTCAGTGTCGCATCCGGGTGTCTGCGCGAACGTTCATGCTCCGCGAGTTTATCGTCGACATAATCCTGGGTTGCCATCACCGTAGTGGTGTCGATAACCAGCTCCACGGACTCCAGCGCACTGACAATAATCACCATCCGCAGCGTCTGCGCACGTCCCGAGCCTTCGGCCAGCTCCGGTTTGTAGCTCTCGGCCATATTCGCCACGGCAACCAGCGTACCGTCGGTGTCATACAGTCCCATTTCGCGCAGCCAGAATCCGCCCACCTCCGGCGGGATAACCAGCTCGGCCACCACATAATTTTTATTCTTCGCATCAACACTGATTTTATTGAGTGCGGCACGCCATTTCTCAGCAATAAGTTTTGTCTGGCCGACATCCGGCACCGGCAGTGTGCCGCCACCGTCACCGACGGCCATGTGCGTGAGAGTGATTTTTGTGCCGCTGGCAGTGGCGGCGGCCAGTTTTGCCGCCCCGGCGGTGGTAATGAGTGTTTTATATTTCACGGTCATGATGGCCTCTTTTATCCGGGGTAAACGGTGATAATGTCGCCGTCATAGCTGACGCCGCCGGTGTACAGATTGCCGGGGATATCCTGAATAATGTTCAGGCCGGTCAGGTGACGACTCGCCGCTTTTGCATCGGCAATCAGGCGCTCCATCTCGTAATACATCTCCTCTGTGATGCCGCTTTCCAGCACGCCAATGTCGAGGCGAAAGGTGCCGGGTGCATCATTGGTCTGCCACCATTCGGTGACGTTTATCAGGTAGCCGAGCGGCTCCACCACGCGCCGGATGGCACCAATTGTCCCTTTATGCTTGTGCAGGTATTTGGCGGCCTTAATCACGCCGCGCTTGATGTCCACCGGCCACGTTTCATCCCAGCGGTCGACGGAAAGCGCCCAGGCCAGATACGGCAGCAGCGGCGCAGGACAGGTCTCCGGGTTCCAGAGCTGACGCAGTGGCACCGGTACACGGGTGAGTTCCGCGCAGGCTTTCGCGGCCGCCAGCTCAAGCGGTGATGAACCCACCGGCAACAGGCGGACGCTATTCATCGGAGCCACCGATAACGAGGCGATAATCGGTGCAGTACGAGGCCTGCGTGTCATCAAGCACGATATCGGCCAGCGGTTTTGCCAGTTCGACGCGCTGCACGCCTTCCACATGCAGGGCGGCATAAATGGCAGACTTGCGAATATCGCGCCCGAGGCGGTGCTGCGCACTGATGTAAGCCTTGAGTTTCGCTTCGGCAGCCTGCCTGACCGGCTCCATTTCCGGGCCGGGATAAAGGTAAAGCGTGGCGTCGATTTCATAGTCGACAATGACCGCTGACTGCACCGTCACTCGGTCAGCCACCGGGCGCACGTTCTCATCATTCAGGGCAAGACTGACGATATTCACCAGTTCGCTACTGGCAGTGCCGTTGCCCTCACGCGACAACACGGAAATGGTGACGCAGGCGGGTGACGGGCTGATTACCGACACATCCGCGACACGCCCGTCGGCACTGCGGCCATGAAACTGATACGCGCCGACCGGACCGGCGACACTCAGCCCTTCAAAGGACTGCTGAATGCGCAGACGGAAATCACTGTCGGATTCCATCACGGCCAGCACCGGCGGGATAGCGGTGTCATCGGCAGGCGTAATGACCAGGCGGGTGACGTTATTATTTGCGCCAAGCACATCGAGGTCATTTTCCCTGGAAAATGCCAGCATCACCGCCAGCGCCGACTCGTTGATGCGCTGGCGCAGCAGCAGCTCACGATAGGCGTTTTCCTCCAGTAGTTTCACAATCGGCTCGGACTCCAGCGACAGCGTGCGGGCGATCGCTTCCTGCTCCTCTTCGGGATAGAGGGAAATCAGCGTCGCTTTGCGCTCGGCGAGTAAGGTTTCATAGTCCAGCACCTCGACCACATCCGGGGCGGGTAACTGGCTCAGGTCAATGGTTGCCATAGTGTCAGCTCAGGGGGATGGTTAAGGAAAATGACGCGCCACCGGTGCCGGTGCGCACGCCGGTGATGTCGACAAATAATGTGCCTGCGGTGGTGCTCTCAAAGGTGATGGCCGTCAGCCGGATGCGTGGCTCCCATTTCAGGATTGCCATGTAGCAGGCGGACATAATTTGCAGGCGCAGTGCCGGGTTATCGGGCTGGTCAATCAGTGCCGACAGCAGCGAACCGTAATCGCGGCGCATCACGCGTGAGCCAATGGGGGTGATAAGAATGTCGCGCACGCTCTGACTGATATGTCCGGAATCGGACACACTCAGACCAGTGGCACGATTCATGCCGAGATAACGCACCGTCATTGCGTCCCCTCCGTCCGGCTTCCGCCACGCTCGACGCCACCGTGCTTATGGTCATCAACCTGCACACCGTTGGATTTAAAGGTGCCGCCGCTGTGCTCGATATTGCCGCTCATCCTGCCGCCTTGCTTAACTTCCAGCGTGCCGGTGGTGAGCTTACTGGTGCAGACCACTTCCGGCGTATCGAGGGTAATTTTCTGGCTGGCCTTAACCGTCACCACCGGCACAGTGACGACAACAGATTCAGACGCCGTGACCGAGGCGGTTTTAATGCCTGATACGGTGAGTGCGCCGGTTTCCGGTTCGTACTCCATCACGGCACCATCAGGGAAAGAAATATGCAGCGCGTCAGCAGAGGCTGATGGCGCGGGGTGGTCATCGGAATAGATGCCCGGCAGGACAAAAGCGGTGTCCAGCTCGCCGCCCACCGCCAGCACTAATATCTGCTCGCCGACAGACGGTGCCCACCATGTACGCGAGCGACCGGCGCGGGGCGTTAGCCAGTGAAGCCAGTCGGTCGTAATCCCGCCGGTTTCAACACGACATAACGCCCGCGCGGTATCGACATCGGTCACGATGCCGGTGCGGATAAGATTGCGCATCTGGCGCGCAACTTCCTGGAGTGATGAGAGAGTATTCATAGGGGAAAGGATGCCGCCCGGAGCACCAGGCAGCAATGCATAAGCGTATTGTCAGAAGTGACACAACATGGAGGTCAGTCGTTATATACTTTTTTGATTATTTCCATACATTCAGCGTGCGCTAAATTATGGTCATCAAACTCTTTATTAAAAAAGAAGAAAAATGCTTTTTTCACTTGCGGTATTTCGATAAAAATAAATTCATCAACTTTATGAAAAAAGTGAAAGCTTTCATTGCTTGTTTCAAATATCAAAAGAGAGTTTGATTTCTTAGCCTTCCTTTTCTTTATTAGCTCTCTCCTGCTTTTTCTGATGGTATTAAAAACTTTATGTGGAGTAGTGTCTATCTCACCCCAGAACATGGCGACAGGGATATCAGAAAGGAAAGGTATATATTCCTTCCCCTTATAACGAAGAAATTTCGACCTAAGATCCATTAGTTGCAATTTAAACCCAAGATATTGCAACCACCAAATAATGCAATCGACTTCAAATTGATTGAGGTCTCCGCCATTTTTTTCTAATAATATTCTTTTGAGATTATCCTCAAAAGCACCAAGCAATTCTGAATTACAAACCCTACAAGCTGGAATTGTGGTTTTGATGTAACTAGAAGATTGATTGTTTTTGGTGTTAACGAGGGATTTATTTTGGTTAGCTTCGAAAGCCCATTGAGGTATGACATGCTCTCGAGTAATTTCATTTTCACTTCCACACAGCACACAGATATCCGTCCCGTGTTCTGAAATAACCTTATTCATTACTAATCTTTGCGAAGCCTTTATTTTAGCTCTCAGCAAACTAAATTTCTCATCCATTGTTAGGCCATTAATTCTTAAAAGATTCCGACAGCGTAATTAATAACTCCTTTTCAATCAGCTGTATAGATGTTTTGTCGATGCCCAATAATGGTCTAGCCTCGTACTGCACACTCTCACTGTAGCGGTTAGGCTTATCTTTTAACCCTTCCTGATGCACCCGCGCCATACGCTGCACCCGCCCGGTAAACTCCACCACAGCAGCCTCATTGGTGCCTTTCGCTTTCATATACCGGTTGGTGCGCAGCTTCGTGAACATCTGACGTTTCACCCGACCTTTTTTGCCTTTCACTGGCTGGCGTTTCCGGGCGGCATACGGTGTGCCGTCCGGTGCCTGCTGGCGCTTGATGCGTTGCTGCTGCGAGGTTCTGAGTTGTTTCGCAATCTCTGCCGTCATTCTGCGGCGCGCAGCCGGTGACAGGCTGGCAATCAGCCCGGCGAGTTTATCCTCGAAAGGCTTGAACTCATTCATACCACTGACTCACCAGCTCGCCATGCGCATAAAGCTCCATTGGCCGCGTGACGTTCTCCGGCAATGGTGGCTCGGCTGCATGTTTCACGTGCAGCGCTTCACCTTCCTGCCTGACCAGCGTGCGCTCAGTCAGCATCAGGCTGATACTGACATCAACGCTTTCGTCATCGTTGATATCGGCGATATACGTGAAGCCTCTTTTCTTACCCTCGTCAGTGGTCATGATGTCGGGCTGGTTTTCCCGCAGCCAGGCATTGACCGGCACGATGAGATAATCCAGATCGCCGTGATAATCCGTGACCACGATGTTGAGCGTGTACTGATTTTCAAACGACAACGAGGTCGCAAGGGTTGCAGCAATTTTCCCGCTGTCGATAAAAATGCGCAGCATGTCCGGGTTATTACGCAGCACCGGCGCTGCATCACAAAGGGCTTTGCGTAAATTGGCGGGCTTGAGCATCGAGTTCGTCCTGGCAATGTTTTGTGGTTTCAGTCTGGGCTGCACAACTCACCAGTGCCGCCTCAAGCTGGCGAATGTCCGCGCTTAAATCGCCGTTAGTGCGCGGGCGGCTTGCCGGTATCTGGCACAGCGCCACTTTCGGACAGCCACTGTAAATAATCGGCGGTGGTGGTGAAGGCGGGGCGGGTGTGCAGCCGGATAATGTCATCAGGCAAATCAGACTCATACCACTCACGCAGCGCTTTATTTTCATTGAGTAACCTCGTCACGGTGTTGCCACGGTTCGCCGCCAGGGTATTCGCGGTGGCGAGTTTATTGCGTAAATCAACCTGAGCCTGCTCGTTACGCTGCCGGAGTCTGGCGGCAACATCGAGCTGATTGCGCAGCATGGTTATCTGGGTTTTCTGCTCTCCGGCAACACGGTTGGCCTTTTCAAACGAGCGGGTGAGCGTGCTGTTTTCGCGCTTCATCCACACCAGACCGGCGACGGCCAGTAACAGCAAAATCATCAGCGTTTTCATTGCACCCCCTTCAGGCAGTAAGCACGCTCACGTGCGCGGCGGTTTTCCAACCCGGTATTTCTGACGCCATTCACAAACACCCAGCGCGGCAACTGATCACAAACCTGCCACCACTGATGACGCTTGATGTAACTCACCATCGTTGAGCGACAGGCCGCCCCGGTGCCGACGTTAAACGCAAAACTGACCACCGCGTCATACACCGGCTGCGGCATATCGACCGGCACGCAGACAGCAAGGCGGCGCTCAACATTCAGCACGTCGCTGACCAGGTTCTGCGCGGCCTGCTGCTCGGTGATATTGCCTTTCGGGGTGACGCCTGCGGTGTGACCGATGCCCGATGTCCAGACACCGGCGCTGCACTGGTACGGTTTCAGGCGGCACCCTTCGAGGTCAGCAATCAGCGCCAGCCCGTGGGTGAGGTTTTCAGTAAGCGGAAATCCGGCACCAGGACGGCGAGCGCCAGCACCACGGCCACGCTGCAACGTTTAACGATTGATGCCACGTATCACCCCCTCATCCAGCCCCATTGCGCGCAGATAGCGGAAGGTCTGACGGCGATACCAGAAATTCACCAGCGCGGTGAAAATCGCACAGCCTCCGCCGACATACAGCGCCATTTTTTCCGGCGTCTGCGTCCCGAAATACGCCAGCGCCACCGACAGCCAGTAGGTGACAAACGTCGTGATTTTTTCCATTGTCAGTCCCATAAGTTCAGCGTCTCCGCAACAGGGGAAGAATCGATATCCGGCAGCTCAACAGCGGTGCCGTGGGGCATTTCTTCGCCCATATCGGCGAGACCGGGATTTGCCAGCAGCACCGCTTCGACCACGCCCCCGGTGCGCCCGTAATGGCGCGCACAGAGTGCATCCAGCGTGTCGCCCTGGAGGGCAATCACCCTCATCAGATTTGCCCGATGATGCAGCGTGATTTCCCCTGCAACCGGGACACCGCCCAGCGCATATCGCGCCACAGCTCATCAATGGTGGTTTCCACGTCGTCGGCTTTTTTGTCGCCTCTGGCGCTCGCATCCACGCCGCGATAACGCTCGTAAAGGGTTGCGGTGGTCATCGCCACCACAGCGCGCAGGTAGTAAAAACAGCGCACGCTTTCGCCGTCGAGTATTTCGGCAGGTACATCGGCCAGGCACTCAAAACCGAGTGCCATCTGCGCGCTGCGGTACTCGAATAACTCGGCGTTGGTCTCGGCGATACCGTCCTTAATCGCCACCCGCAACCGCTCCGGGGTGACGGTGTGCTCAAGGCGCATCAGCTCCCGGACGCGCACCGGGTCGACTGCCGGGAAAAAGAAGGTGTTGCTGATAACCGGCTCGCGCACCGGCGGCGGGGGAATAACCACACCCGGCGAAACATCGGGCTTGCTGATAATCACTGTCGTCATGACAACCTCAAAATAGGTGGACGGTGGACGCCGGTATCGATGAAGGACGAACCTGTCTCAACCGGCGTGCCGTCCGGCGCGGGGCGCATTCTTAACCGGTGGTTTTATCCACTTTGCGGGGGCGACCGCGTTTGCCTGGTGTGGTCGCAGGTTTACGCGCTCTGGGTTTTGTCTTTAGCTTTTTAACCGGTGCGGGTTTCGGCTTAAGCGCACTTTCGAGACGCTCAATGTCCTTTTTCACCCCCGCCTGTGCATCGAGCTGCATCGCACGCTTGAGGTGCTCCAGCGCATCCGCCAGCAGCCCGGCGTCACGCAGTACCAGCCCGGTAATTTTGTGCAGGCGTCCGCGCACTTTGTCGGGCATATCGGCGGCACTGGTCAGCGTCTGGGTTGCCAGCAGCAGCGTAATATCAACCGGCTCACCGGCGGCGTGAGCACGCATGGCCGCCAGTGCCACATCCTCTGCCAGCACATACGGCGTGGTGCGCTTGTGCAGGGCGGGCATGGTGAGACCGTACTGCATCGCGTAGCGGGCAATTTCCAGCGCACCGGCAATGTCACCGGCATCGAGCTTCCACAGCATGACGGTCATCACGATGTCATCCTGCGCGCCTTTGCCCTCACTCAGCACCCCGGCAACCCACGGCGCATAGGACGGCAACAGCGCGCGCTTTTTGTCCGCCTTGCGCTCAATGGAATGAATGGTTTTTAACGTGCGTTGGTCGGCAGCCAGTTTGACCAGCATCTGCTCGTAAGCACTTGCATGGCGCAGCGGGTTATCGTCCCGCTGCGCGGTCACAATGGCCGAGACCCGCATCATGTGACGTGCGGCGGGACTCGTCATGGCTTACGCCTCCTGCGCCGGTTCATCTTTCGGCGGCTCAGGGAACTCACCGAGCGTGATGTTTTCCACCAGGCAACCGGCGGCGTAGTCTTCAATCACGTAATCAATGTTCATTGATTCGTAGTTTTCGATGCGGTCGAGCTTGCCGTTCTCATCAATGATGCGGCGGTGACTGTCGTCCATGTAGTAAATGGACAGGTTTTCCAGCGTGGTGACCATCAGGCCATTGGCCGGGAAGTACGGTACGCGCACCGCGGGCAGATTACCGATGCGTTTCTGGCTGACAATCACATCCGCCGCCATCGCTTCGGTGTTGGCCTGGTCCTGGTTCACAATCGGGAAATATTTGTCCGCCAGCAGCTGACGACCGCAGATGACAACTAAATCCGGATCTTCCTGATACCACGGCGCAATCAGGTTGTTGGTCGCATCCATCACCAGCGCGTCGAGGTTGGCAAAATCGCCGTGTTTACCCACGCGGATCACATCAGAAATAATGCTGCCATCATCGGCGGTGACTTTATCCATCACGCGCGCTTTCGCTTCGTTGCGGTACTTCTGCAACCAGCCGACGGCTACATCCTGCAACAGTGGATTTTTGCTGCGGTCAGAGGTGGCCGCACGCTTGATACCGTTGAAACCGGCCATCATTAAATCGAGCGACTGACGCTTGATAATGGCGTTGCGAATACGGAGCTGAAAGTCCTGGAAACGCGCCCATAAATCCAGCGTGCGGAAACGAATATGGAAATCGAAGTTAATCTGGTCACATTCGTATTTGTTGGACTCCAGCGCGGTGAAATCTTCGGTTTTGCGTTCGTCACCGCTGGCGGTATCGGCGGTGCTGGCAATCGAGCCGGAGACACCGACACCGATTTTTTCACCCTTCATTTCCGCGACCGGCACCATGTTGATGCGGGTCAGAAAGTCGGATGACTCCTGCATGGTGTTCATCAGGGTCTGTGTGACGGACGGGTCGACGCTGAATTTTTTGGTCATATCACCGGCGTCGACGTTGTTGAGCTTCGCCACCTGGGTGAGATAGGCATTAAATTTAAATCGGGTCTGTGGCTTCATTGTTATTCCTGAATGAGTGTTGGTTTTGTTCCGGGCTTAGCAGTTGGTCAGCATCGAGTCGCCATTGCCGCCGCTCGACGGTTCACGGCGGCGCTGCGCAAAGCTTTCGGTTTTATCGAGGGAGGTTTCCAGCGCTGACAGCTTTTGCTGGCTTTCTTCAAGCTGAGTGATGAGTTCGCCCTTGAGGGTGCTGAAGGATTGCTCCATCGCATTCAGGCGCTGCTCGGTGGCGTCGTGGTTGGCCTGCACCTGCTCGGTGACCACCGTTACCGCCTCATGCACGTCGTTAAAACGTGCATCGTCATCCGCCTGTTTACGACTGAAAATACCTTTCACGGTGTCGGTCAGTTTGGTCAGCAGGGTGTCGGGCTGGTCTTCAAATTCCAGTTCGGCCAGGGTGGCGACAGAGAACAAATCTTCCGGGCGTTCTTTGCGGCCAGAAAGCGGATTGGTTTTCGCTCGGGAGCAAAATTCCAGATATTCCGTGCCGAGGCTTGCCGGGTCGTCAGTGACCGCGAGGCCAATCAGATAGCACTTGCCGGAGTTGGAGAAATTCGGGCGAATTTCCATGGAGGTATAGACCTTCTGGCCTTTACCGACCATTTCGACCAGGTTCGCCAGCGGAGTGATGCGGGCGAACAGCGCGAGCTTGCCGTTCAGCGCTGAATCATCATCAATGGTTTCAGCTTTCAGCTCGGTGACATCGCCGTATCGGCAGAAAGGACTGTCGGGTAACACACTGGTGATGTGTTCGAGGTTGATGCGTGCGCCGTAAACACGTGGGTCGAATGAATCGGCCATTTCCTGAATGTCGGTGCCGCTGATGACGCGACCGTCACAGGTGTCACCTTCGACGCCGATGCGGAACCATTTAGAAACTTTTTTTGCCATGGTCAGGAGTCCTGAGTGTGGGTGATTGGGTCAGGCTTAGTTTCCAGACTCCACACCCGGCCTGCCATTCATCCCGGATGGCTTACCCCTGACACAACAGCACCTTAGCGCGCATCCATCCTCGCTTCAGTAGCCTTGCATCATCGAATAACGCGAGGCAATCATGACCATCACCACAGACACCTCCCTGACACTTGACCCACGTCGACAGGCGTCACTGCTTTACTGGCAGGGATTTTCCGTGCCGCAGATTGCTGAAATGCTCGGCCAGAAACGCCCGACGGTGCAGAGCTGGAAACAGCGCGACGGATGGGACGGCATTGCGCCGATCACCCGCGTGGAAAACAGTCTTGAAGCGCGCCTGATTCAGCTCATCACCAAGACCAAAAAAGACGGTGGCGACTTCAAGGAAATCGACCTGTTAGGCCGACAGATTGAGCGGCTGGCGAGGGTGAATCGCTATAGCCAGACCGGCAGTGAAGCGGATTTAAATCCCAACGTGGCGAACCGCAATAAAGGCGAGCGTAAGAAGCCGAAAAAGAACTATTTCAGCGATGAAGCTATCGAAAAACTGGAGGAGATTTTCTTTGCCGAATCCTTTGAATATCAGCTCGGCTGGCACCAGGCGGGACTGCAACACCGTATCCGCAATATCCTCAAATCCCGCCAGATTGGCGCGACGTTTTATTTCTCGCGTGAGTCGCTGTTACGTGCGCTGAAAACCGGCCATAACCAGATTTTCCTCTCGGCCAGTAAAACGCAGGCGTATGTGTTCCGTGAGTACATCATCCAGTTTGCGCGCCTGGTCGATGTTGACCTGACCGGCGACCCGATTGTCATTGGCAATAACGGCGCAAAACTGATTTTCCTTGGCACCAACTCCAACACCGCGCAGAGCCATAACGGCGACCTGCTGGTTGATGAGATTTTCTGGATACCCAACTTCCAGAAGCTGCGCAAAGTCGCCAGCGGCATGGCCTCGCAACAGCACCTGCGTTCTACCTATTTCTCGACACCGTCCACGCTGGCGCATGGTGCGTACCCGTTCTGGTCAGGCGAGCTGTTTAACAAAGGTCGGTCGGATAAAAGCGAGTGTGTGGATCTGGATATCAGTCACGCGGCGTTAAAAAACGGCGTGGCCTGCGCCGACGGTCAGTGGCGGCAGATTGTCACCATTGAGGATGCGCTCGCCGGGGGTTGTGACCTGTTTAATCTCGACACCCTGAAACGCGAAAACAGCGCCGATGATTTCCGCAATTTATTTATGTGTGAGTTTGTCGATGACAAAGCCTCGGTGTTTCCGTTCGAGGAGCTGCAACGCTGCATGGTCGACAGCATGGAAGCCTGGGCGGATGACTGGCAGCCGTTCGCGACGCGCCCGTTTGGTTATCGCCCGGTGTGGATTGGTTACGACCCGTCACACACCGGCGACAGTGCCGGTTGTGTGGTGCTGGCACCGCCAGTGGTGGCCGGAGGTAAATTCCGCATTCTGGAGCGCCACCAGTGGAAGGGGATGGACTTTGCCACACAGGCTGAATCCATCAAAAAGCTCACCGAAAAATACCACGTCGAGTACATCGGTATCGATGCGACCGGCATCGGGCAGGGTGTTTACCAGCTCGTCAGAGCGTTCTACCCGGCAGTGCGGGAAATCCGCTACAGCCCCGAGGTGAAAACCGCGATGGTGCTCAAAGCCAAAGACACCATTGGCCGGGGATGCCTGGAATACGACGTGAGTTACACCGACATCACCGCCTCGTTTATGGCAATCCGCAAAACCATGACCGGGAGCGGTCGCAGTGCCACCTATGAAGCCAGCCGCAGTGAAGAAGCCAGCCACGCTGATGTCGCATGGGCGACCATGCACGCGCTGTTAAATGAGCCATTAACCGCCGGAAGCGGTCAGGCATCCACCTCAATTCTGGAGTTCAACTGATGGCGAAGAAACGCAAACATCACGCAGCAAAAAACACAATCACAACACCGGCTGCGGCACCGCAAAAAATGGAAGCCTTCACCTTTGGCGAACCGTCGCCGGTGCTCGACCGTCGTGACATTCTCGATTACACCGAGTGCGTCGGTAACGGCAAATGGTTTGAGCCGCCGGTGAGTTTTACGGGACTCGCCAAAACACTGCGTGCCGCCGTTCACCACAGCTCGCCGATTTATGTGAAGCGCAATATTCTTGCCTCAACATTCATTCCGCACCCGCTCTTATCGCAGCAGGATTTCAGCCGTTTTGCGCTGGATTTTCTGGTGTTCGGTAATGCCTTTTTAGAAAAGCGCATGAGCGTCACCGGCAAGCTGTTAAGGCTGGAAACTTCACCGGCCAAATACACCCGCAAAGGCACCGCCGAGGACGCGTACTGGTTCGTACAGTCGTTTGTCACCCCGCATGAGTTTGCGCCAGGTTCGGTGTTCCATTTACTGGAGCCAGACATTAATCAGGAGCTGTACGGTCTGCCGGAATATCTCAGCGCGCTTAACTCGGCCTGGCTGAATGAATCGGCCACGCTGTTTCGCCGTAAGTATTACCAGAACGGCGCGCATGCCGGTTACATCATGTATGTGACTGATGCCGCGCAGAGCAGCACCGACGTGGAGGCGCTACGCGAGGCGATGCGCAGTTCAAAGGGATTAGGGAATTTTAAGAACCTGTTTTTCTATGCCCCAAACGGCAAACCGGACGGGATTAAAATCGTGCCGCTCAGTGAAGTGGCGACTAAGGACGATTTCTTTAACATCAAGAAAGCCAGTGCAGAGGATTTAATGAGCGCGCACCGTGTACCACCGCAAATGATGGGGGTCATCCCCAACAATACCGGCGGGTTTGGTGACGTGGTGAAAGCCGCACAGGTGTTTGTGCGTAATGAGCTGACGCCTTTACAGGAGCGAATTAAAGAGGTGAATGAGTGGATTGGTGCAGAGGTGATCCGCTTTAAACCTTACGAACTGGCACCCGCCGAATAACTCTGATATCAGCCGCTCATGTAGCGGCTTTTTTGCGCCCGCGATTCACTTCCCCTGATTCAACAACATGCCGCCCACAGATGATACTTCCCTCTAAACTCAGCGGCATGTCTTAAAACATCAGTACAATACAATAAGGTGATCAATAATATATCTTATTTAATAATATTGTGTTGAATCGCATAGTGTTTGCCTGTCGTTGTAAGCCACACATCCTTCTCAGTATCTTGAGTAATTAAACCTAATGACTTCGCTTCTTCGATATATATATCGAACATAATTCTGGACATAGGCGCATGTTTAACCAGTTCACCATAATAGACATAATCTCTGGTTTGGCGCTCAAAAAGCGCGGTAACTATCTTCATGACTACTAGAACACCATCCCCCGTGCGGTTGGGAGGGGTTTGAGAAATAGGAGTAAAGGGATTATTTGCAACTAATGGTTTTTCATAAAGAGGAGCATTGTGCAAGGCTCTTATCAGTTCATCAAAAGAAAATTCATATTGATCTGGGCGCGAGAAATCTAAAAAAAGTTTCGAGCGGAGGAAGTTTGGAACATCCTGACTCCCGCTTTGACGAATTAATGGGATTACCTTATTTGAGTCGATCGTCTTTAGCATATCAGCTGTAACAATCATTTTTTCGTATCCTACTCCGCCAGCACCTGAGTTCGCTTTTTCAACGTACTTGTCCGTGCAAACCATGAGTACACGGTCTGCGGTGCTTAATCCTTGCTCCATAAAGTGAGGAAGATCATCTCCTGGCTTCAAATCCCATTGGTCAAGAAGGGCATCAACACCGTTGTTACGAAGGCGAGTAGCAAACTCAAGAACCCATTTTTTATGTTCTTGAGAATCATGTGAGTATGAAATGAAGGCTTTTGGAATAGACATTACTTCCCCTGTAAGAAGTTTTAACAACATTTTTAACTAACTGATTCAATAGGACACACCATTATTCAGAGCATCTGCATTCAGCTATGTTGGTTTGATAAGTTAATAACTAAGTAATAGTAAAGCTCCGATGTTTATTGGTGCAACTTAAACTCTTGGAAGTTTGCGACATTCAATTAGCGCTTAAAAGCACGAAGCGGGCATTCAGCACTTCCTTCCAATAAAGGGGAGAACATCAGACGAAGTTTGAAGCAGTACAAATAATAAAATGGAAAGCGGCTCAGCGCGCAATGCTATCCCCGCCACGCCTGCCCGCTTCATGGGTCGGTTTTAATGCAGGTGCAACAGATACAACAAAGCCCGCCAGAACTGGCAGGCTTCGTTATAAACGATCCATTTACGATCATGCGATTCCATGCACTATATGCATGCACGCGTTTTAGCGCGTGAAATGGGGTTTTCTGCAAAAATGGATGTAAGATTTTCTGCAGAAAAATCACTTCGCTTCGTAGTAAACATCATCACTTTCCTGATTCTCATTTTCACTGTTTGCCAGGTCTGCAATCAGCGAAAGCGCCAGCTTTAAATCTGATGGTTTGCAATTCGCAATCAGTGATACCTCAGCGATAAATTGCACACATGCCCACTTATGTTGGGCGCGGCTGGTCTCTTCCATCAGCATGAGTTCCTCTCGATAAATTCACTGTATGAATATACAGTATCATGTGCGGTTAACATTTGTGAAGGAAATTATCATCCCGTGACTGGAATTATAGTCATGAAAACAATAGATAATTTATTCTTGCCTGAAAGTTGCGCAAATTCGCTGCCTCGTTTTATCGTTTCCGAAAAGGCGCTCCCACGCAGCACGGTCAGCCTTCTTGAGCATCTCCGCATACTGGCCGAATGGGTCATTAACAACCTTGTTTGTATCAACGTTGTGCATTCTTTCCATACCTTTCCAAAGCTTTTTAACTCTCGATGCCGTGGTGTCTGGTTTCGTAGCGATTAAATCGCCATTAGCTGTGCCTCTATACCAATTGCCATCGATAGACATTTTACTGCCAGCGATAAGATGCAGAGCTGTACCACGGTTTATGGTTTCACCAGTTTGTTCCTTAGCGTTCTCAATGAGCAAGTTCACCGCCTTATCGTTAGAAATATCGGGGTAGGGTGATGAATGCAGCCGTTTTGGCTTCTTCACTGTTATTCGTTCCGCTAATTTTCGTCTGGCCGACCGGCTCAGAGGTTTACTTAGGTCAATCTCTGACGGGGAAGGGGGCGCTGCGAAAGTCTCCCCCGTACAGTTATTGACAGAACTCCGAGAGGGCGAAGGATCGCCCTGAAGGTCAACGTCCAAATCAAGGGCAAGTTTCGGGACAATCTTCCACTGAATGAGTCGGGTTAAAATCGGTGTATCACTGCCGACGGTGGTATCAAAAACACCTTTAATACGCGTGCTTTCCTCGCCGTACTCGTTGAGAGTTTCGGATGATTCATACCAGGTACGCACCTGCAATTCGTCACGGCGCACAAACGGGCCGCCCTGCGCGTTGACGTAATCAGCCCATTGACCAGCATCAGCAGCATCATGTACAGCGGCAAACTCAACACTGAGCGCGTGAGCGGTTTCGGTATCAGCCATTTTTCGCAGCTCACGATAAACCGTCACAGGAGCACCGCCGACAAACTGAAACTGACGGATACGCCAACGAGCCGCCCAGGCAGCAACCGCCGGAGCCATTTCTTTTAGTAGCTCACCGTTTTCGTTATCGCGTTCATCATCAAGGGCAAAACCATCAATGTTTTTACTGATGTATTTCGCCACATAGCCGGTGGCGCTGCCTTTTTCCGGGGCGATAGCTTCGGCATGAAAGCGAGCCTTACGGGCTTTATCACTCACCAGCTCGGCAGCATCTTCCTGATGCGCATATTTCAGCATGACGGCGCGCACGCGAGAGACATCCTCGGGACGCATGAATATCAGCATGTGCCAGTGTGGTGTGCCGTCGTGATGAGGTTCTGCAACCCGGATACCAAAAATGCGCAATTCAGCGCGGTGAAGTTTGGCGCGAATACGCGACCAGACTGAGGTTAAATAGCTTTGCGTATCTGAGGGGCTGGCACCGTTCCACTTGCTGTTGCGGTAGCCTGCTTTGGTTGTGGCATGGTATTTCGACGGCGCGGTCAGGGTGTAAAATTCGCCCACATAACCCAGCTCGTTTGAGATCTTTTCAAACCCGCTGATGCGCGTCATTAATTCCCCGCGACGGATGGCAGGATTAGCCACACTGCCATCGTATTTATCAATCAGACTGATGCGGTTTCCTTCCTCGTCCTCGAGATCCATTCCTTTGAGAAACTCACGGGTACGGCGTCTTTGTTCACGCCATTCAGCAACGCATGATTTGCTGGCGTAGGGAGTGTGTTTTTTACTGACATTTCCCAGGGCGATTTGCAGATGTTCACGCCATTCAGAAGCGACACGGCGTAAACGCCCACGCCACCATTTTTCATTGACCATGCGCAACACCGCAGGGCCAATATCATCAAGGGAAACTAATTTAGTGGTGACGCGTTCCCACAATGGCGGCTGACACCTGAAATGACGGGCAATCTGTGCCGCACGCATATAAATCGCATACAGCACTTTTAACCTGCCGACATCGCCCTCGATAGTCCCGATCTCACCGTTAATGTAATTCGCAATATCAGCGGCCAGCAGTTCAATGTCGGCTTTGGACATATCCTGCAGGCGGTTATATCGGGCGGTCAGGTTCACCAGTTTTGAGGCAAGAAAACGGATGTCCGGCGCATCAAAACGACCGCCAAATAATTGCTGTGAAAGGTGGCTGTCGATGCCGGAGATTTGATAAATACCGGCGACCAGCTCAAGCCGTGGCAATGCTCGCCTGACAAACGTCACGAGGTGAGCATTGGCTCGTTGAGCACCGAAGTTACGCTCTAAATAATCGACCCGACGATTAATATCGTAGCGCACACATTCTGGCTGTTTAGCCAGTGCATCACGCGCACGCAGCAACGCCGCAATTTCTCGATCACGGCGATGCTGTTCTTTGTAGGTCAGATAGGGGCTGGCAATCGCCTGCCGTGCTGCGTTCCACGGCCAGGCGAAGTTAATGCGGTTCATATCGCATTCTTGTAGTGCTGGTTTTTCAGCTCGGCGATTTCCTGACAGGTAATGCAGTGCGTGACACCGGGTACCACAGCGCGACGTGCTTCGGGAATAGCAGCGTCACATTCTTCGCAAAAGAACGCACTGGCGGCACGCTGAGGCTGAGGGCGAGCGTGTTTAATATTGCGTGCCAGTTCTTCATCTACACGCTGCTGTACTAAATCCATTGAGTCGGCCATTAGTGCAGCTCCATTGCTTGATGGCGATATGTCTCGCTTTCCTGAAAAAGTAAATCCAGCACTTCATTTATCTCAAGCTTATTGGCTCTAATGTGGTTCGCTAAATTCAGAAGTCGAGAGGCCATTACCTCTGCTCTGGCGCGTCGCTCCTCACTTTTTGCTTCTGCGAGTAGCTGTTTAAGCTTGGATACTTCATTATTCCTTGCATTACTGCTTTCGGTATTACGCATATATCGCTCTCCTAAATTGGGGCAAAAGAATGCCTGGCGGGTTTACGCCTGATTTTCTGGAATGGATTAATTACTCAGCTAAATAGCAATCGTGTTTTGAAAATCTTGTCGGGAGTAAACTTCCCCAACGGGTAATTTCATTCATTGAACGGATAATCAGTAAACGTCGCTCCTGGTCGAAAAATTCAAAGGGCTTACCGATTTCATCAGGTTTAAATGATGATGGTTCCAGACGGTTAGCCAGTGTCAGGACAACGAATTTAAAGTTATTGTCGAGCTTATTAAAATTGCGCAGCGCAGTGTTGTTGGTCGCTTTTAATTGCTGGCGGAAACGCGCGAGACATTCGTCACCGGTCATTTTTAACGGGGCATCAATCCGAGCATGTATCAGATACACATTGTTAAACGCCGTTTGTGGTGCCTTTATGGATTCAGCCAGAGCAGCACTTTTCATTTAGTCCTCCAGCGCTTAATCAGCCTGGTAACGAGTGATGGCTTGCGAGTACGCAGCCCATTTAACAATGCAGACTGGTCGCGGCTCGGGTGCCAGCGATGTTTGTTCTCACCCATAATCCAGCCGTGTCCATAACTCATGGAAGGGCTTTGGCGTTTCAGTAATGAAGCGAATGACGGTTGCATATGCATCACCTCAAATCAGACCGAATGAAGCGCTTAAACCACTGACAGTATCAACCACGCTATTCATGGCAGGATTGGTCTGTAAGCGTGCGTGCATCGTCATTGCAGCAAGAGACAAATAGCGAATACCCGAATTGACACTCTCAACCATCGAATGCTTGCGGCACGCTGTAAGCTTTTCATCAGATACTGCACCTGCCGCAATCAGGCCTACTTCGGCAGTTGCTTTAAGAGCGTATAACTGGAGTTTGTCATCGGCTAATTCGTTAACCGGCACGCATGGCAGGCAATGCAATTGAGCCAGAAATCCATCAACTAACGATGGATCTTCAGTGACGTCAGTGATAGCCATCAGCTCAGGAATATTCAACTGATGCGGCTGCTCTGGATTTAACTTGTTGCGTAGCACCTGAGGGCGCATACCGAGTTTTTCCGCTAGTTCAGCCAGGTTGTGCTTTGTAGCGAAATTGCGACAGGCATCTTCATAGTGGGGCTGTTTAGAAACTTGATAATCAAACATGGTTGCTCATCCTTAAACTTGCATAATCAAGTTTATCGTTTGATGTAGCGACAATTGACTGCATGCTGGCGATTCTTTTCACGCCATGCGGCAACGTTAATCAATGCGTTACCATGTTTTTCCATCACATCTTTACGTGATTTACCGGTCTCTTTGCAGGTGATTGTGCGAGTGACCTTTGTGGTGGGAGTTGGGGCAAGAAGTACAACGCCATTTGCAATCCACTTTTCAAGCAGAGAACTACTGATGCCATTGGCAGCGCAAAAGTTTTCTTTGGACATGGTAGGGGAATTAGCTAGTGCTGCGGCTTTTTCCAGAGCCTGATCAAGAGCAGTATTGATGGCAGGAACTAACTGGGCTGCGATGCTTGCAATGAAGTCAGGGGAGGCCAGCATCTGAGATGTGAGCTGAGAGTTTGCATTTTCAGTATGCATAACGCAGTATCTCCGTATTAATGGTTGTGTTCTATGGTGTTACATGTGGTGTGTATTCACTTTAGATCCCTTTTTTGTTTGTGTAAACATAAAAAAGAGATTTGATAAAACTTATGCGAATTGAAAATGCGATCGCACCTGAGGTTCTTGAAAGGATTTTGTCTGCATATGGTTTTAAAATGCAGAAGGAGCTTGCAGAAAAACTAGGTATTGCAAGTAGCAATGTAGGCAGCTGGATACAAAGAGGGCACGTTCCGGGAAATGTAATTGTCCAATGCGCTTTGGATACAGGCGCAGATGTGAATTGGATTGTGACCGGTGAGCTTGCAAAAGCAAGTTTAAGTCCGAGGGTTCAGGTAGGGCAAGGCAAAGCCTTATATGAAGAGATCATGTCAAATGGTGGTAAACCAGTATTGCGTCGCATAATGGATGCATATGGATTTACCATGCAAAAGCAACTTTGTGATTTACTTGAAATATCCTCGGGTACTGTAAGCACATGGGTAAGACGTGATTATTTCCCTGGTGATGTTGTTGTGGCTTGTGCTCTAGATACTGGAGTGTCACTGCAATGGTTAGCCACCGGGAAAGGTACGCAATACATTGAGAGTGCCGCTATACCTTGTGGCTCGTTAATTCCACGCAAGAACCTGGCAGCAGGTGTTCTGCATGATGCAGGGCAATGGAATATAGATTTAGGTTTTATATCTCACTCCATAGATGAGCCACTATTCTTATATAGCAGTGCTTCTACGTGGATAGTTGATTTAGGTGTGGTGGAAATTAGTAATGGTCGCTGGTTACTGGGAATTGATAATAAATATGATGTCTATGATGTCACACTTTTGCCTGGTAGGAAAATTACAGTTTCAAATAAAACCTCAAACTTTACCTGTGGTGCTGAAGAAGTAACAACTACCGGTAAAGTGGTTCTAACTATGGAATATAATTTTTAGAAAAAGGAGAATTTAATGATATATACGTTTGCTCTTATTGGATTGATCAGTACTGTATGGGCTATACGCAGTATTTATTTGAAAGGAAATTGCAGCTATATTAATTTAGCAAAATCGTTATTCGCTATAATATATTTTACTGCTGCGGTTGTAATGGTGAAGGTTGACCCGCTTGTAACTATTGTTATGCTGTTGTTGGGATCTGCCATTGTTAGTCGTTCTAACCAAATCTATAAGTCTCAAAACAGTGCAGGTAAAGATCTCTCCAATGAGCATAAATCTATATTAGTAGACATTGGTGCACCAAAAAGAATGACTTCTTTTAGCTCCTTACCTTCTAAAAATTTCACTTTGGGTATGGATGCAGGCGGTTTAAAAAATATTGCATTCAATTACGTCAATGCTAATGGTGAAAGTAGTTTTAGGGATGTCGATGTGAAGAAGTGTGATGGTAATTATATTGAAGGTTACTGTCATCTATCTCATAAATTTAAAACTTTCCGGATTGATCGTGTTGAGGGAGATGTCATCCTGCGTGATACTGGTGAAATGATGAATGCCTACGATTGGGCCGATGAGTTAACATCACACAAGTTATAATGTGATTACTAGTGTAACCATTAAAGTTCAACTTTTAAAAGCGCATAACAATGTTAAACCAACACGTTTTAGAGTACTGCTCATCAATTTATGATTTCCTAAAAGGATTGCCTCTTTCACTCTTTGCTGCAACCTTTGCAATCTATTTTGCTTATATGAAAATTTCTAATAAAGTAGCATTTTCATATTCGGTAAGCTTTAGGGAAAGTGGCGATAAACTGACGGATTTTATATTAAAAAATCAGAGAGATAAAACATATAGTATTAAAAAAATACTTTGTAAGTTAAATGATGGTAACTTAATTATATTAAAAGATTTCCAGCCTCCGCTGTTACTTAAGCCCTTTGAAACAGCATTGGTAGAATTTGATGATGTAAGCATGTGGCTAGATAAGGAGGGTGTGAAATACCATCCCGACTATTCAGAGTTGTTTGAGATTACACTCCTTCTACATAGTGGAGGAAGTGTGAAATGCATTAATAAATATCACTCAGATTATAAAGAAGCTACAATATCACCATACGTCTCAAGATTTGATGGATTAATCTTAACGCAAAATATGAAATTTGTTATGAAAGTGGTAACTGATAACAAAACTAAAGATTTAATAATTTATTCACATGGTTGGATTGAAGGTGATGCTTATTTTGGTGGTTATAATTGTTTGAATAAAGAGGATGTTTCTTTATATAGAATAGTTGAAATTATATCAGAAAAAAAATTTAATTTAAGCTGGGATTACTATGTTGTATTTGAGATAAATGATTTCCGCGTAAAAAAAGTTTACGATAGCAGATGCCAGGTCGAACTTAGTAATACCTAAATTAGAGTGCAGTTGTTGATAAATAGTTGTGAGCTACTGGTTGTAAATGCCATCTGCTGGTTGTAGTCACTTTGTCGCCATCCATTCATGTAACTGACTGATAAAAAAGACCAAAATTAGTATTCGGTCTTTTTTTATCTGTCATTTAAAACAACACCTTAGCGGTGCTTGCCCAAGAAAGGCCAGAAATCCACTTTCAGTCTCCGGGGTTTTTCGTAACAGACCCATAACAACATAAACTGCTTTTCCCGCGAATCCAAACACTTTTCGGTCATTTTTTTGGGTGATAACCGGAGATTTTCAGATGAAAACCTTCTCGATATTTTCCAAATATCTAATTTTCTAGCTAATATCATTCATTAACATATGGAGCTGGCCTGGAAAGTTTACTACGGCATCAGCGTTGCTGTTGAGCTGAGTTATCCTGTGTACTCAGTAAGCGATTTTCTTGCTCGAGGAGTTTTTCAGACATGGGTTGCTGGACACTTCCGCCAGAAGGCGAGACTGGAGACATAAACCACTTGTTATATAATTTATCGAATCGCCCGGAGGTAAACATCGCTTTTATATCTTCATTAATAATATCTTTCATATTATATGCATCTTTTGCGACAACCAGTCCGTAGGATAATGTTTCACCAAAACCTTCGGGACTCATTTGATACTTTTCTCTGTCAGGAATATCAACCAGTTTTCCACGAATGATAATATCATCAGTAACAAATGCCGTAATATGGTCATCGGCAAGTAAACTAAATCCTTCGTTAAAGTCTCTGACTAATTTAACGGAAATAGAGTAATTAAATTGTTGATTCATTTTCGCCAGCACGATGGCTGATGTCCCACCACTAATGACGCCCACAGTATGTCCGGCCAGCATCTCTTTATTACTGATATTATCTGCTTTCTTAGTCAGGTAATTCATTTTGGTATAAAGCCAGGGAGTAGAAAAAGCCACTAATTTGTCACGTTGCCCGGTGTTAGCTGCAACGGCACAAAGGATTTCCGCCCGGTTGTTCGCTATAACCTGAAAACGGGCGGCAGTAGTGACTTTCACCCATGTGACATTAATATTCGTTTTGTAACGGTGCTTGAGATTTTCGACTACATCCAGGCAGATATCTATCGCCATGCCAGCGGGTTTTCCATTTGACAGCCATGAAATAGGTTTGGTGTTATCAACCCATGCGAGCCTGATATTATGAGTGTTAAGTATTTTATCCAGCACTGAGTCGGCAATAGCATTTTCACTAAATAGCACCATGCCTGCCAACAGAAAAGCACCAATCGATTTACAATAAGTCAAATGACTAAACAAAAGAAAACCCCCATTAATTAAAATGGCTAAAAATGAATAATTTTATAGAGAATTAGAAATGGTCGTCGATACTATAATGTCTTTGATGAGTGATTCCTAATAATAGTCGTACAGGTATTATCCATTTTTGCTATTTGCCGTGTACTTTTCTGGACTGTCATCAACGCTTTTAATCCATAGCAACTCTGTGCGCAGCAGTAGGGCTCGCAAAGAGATAGAGATCACATTAATTAGCATCCTTACTATCCTCTCTGTACAATCACGCCGGTTCAAAATGAACCCTATTAAAAATAAACCTGCAAAGACGAAACTATGACCACAACTCAAACAGAAGTACATCGTCGGGAAAACTCTCTCGCCTATGTATTGCGCAGTCCACGGCTCCTGGCGCGTGAATCCCTCGCGGGGATAGTCACCGCGCTGGCGCTGGTGCCGGAGATCATTTCATTTTCGGTGATTGCCGGTGTTGACCCAAAAGTTAGCCTCGTTGCTTCCATCGTATTGTGTATTTCGATGTCATTCCTCGGCGGCCGCCCTGCGATGGTCACCGCTGCTGCGGGTTCAGTCGCGTTAGTGATTGGGCCAATGGTGCATCAGCATGGGGTCGAATATATTTTCCCCGCGGTGCTGATGGCCGGGCTAATACAGATTTTGTTTGGTGTCACCGGCCTTGCGCGCATGATGCGTTATATCCCGCATTCAGTGATGACGGGCTTTGTGAATGCCCTCGGTATTCTGATTTTCTTCGCTCAGGTGCCGCATATTTGGGGGGATAATCCATTGGTCTGGGGGCTGTTTGCGCTCACATTGATCATCGTGCTGTTTCTCCCGCGCGTGTTTAAAATGGTTCCTTCTCCGCTGGTGGCGATTCTGGTCATTACCGCATTGTGTATCGGGATGGGATTCTCCGTGCCAACGGTGGGGGAATCCGGGCCGATGGCTGCGGGCTTGCCTGGTTTAACCGAGCTTTTAGTGCCGCTCAATCTCGATACTTTGCGGATTATCTGGCCGTGCGCCTTGAGCATCGCTTTTGTCGGATTAATGGAGTCTTTGCTGACGGCCAAACTGGTCGATGAACTGACCGATACCCCTTCGAGCAAGCGTCGTGAATGCTGGGGATTAGGCGTGTCGAATATTTTTGCAGGCTTCTATGGTGGCATTGCGGGTTGCGCGATGATTGGCCAGACCATGGTTAACGTGGAACTGGGGAAAGGGCGCACACGAGTTTCAACCCTGGCAGCCGGACTGGTCTTGCTGTTGTTGGTCACAGGGCTAAGTGAGCTGATGGCGAAGATCCCGATGGTGGTTTTGGCCGGCATCATGGTGATTGTGGCCGCCAAAACACTTAACTGGCACAGCGTTAAACCTGCCACATTAAAACGGATACCGCTCCCGGAAACGCTGGTGATGGTCACGACGGTTGCAGTGACAGTTGCGACTGGAAACCTGGCTTTGGGTGTGGTGGGTGGTGTAATTTTTGCCATGATTCTGTTTGCTCGCCGTATCGCTCATGTGGTGCGTGCAGATAGAACGTTGTCAGATGACGGACAGTCCGTCCGTTATACAGTGACCGGCCCGCTGTTTTTTGCCAGCAGCAACGATTTGTTTGAACATTTTCGTTATGCCGACGACCCGCAAAAAGTGATTATTGATTTATCTCAGGCGCAAATTTGGGATGTGTCCACCGTCGCGGTATTGGATGCTATCGAAACGCGCTATCAACGCTATGAAAGCAAAGTGGATATTGTTGGTCTGGACCTACGCAGTAGCGATTTCCACGCACGACTGAGCGGAAAAATCTGACCTAATCTTTAGATCTGAATATGCTGCTATGAGTATTAGATGACAAAAGTGTGAATCTGCCGTTACTTTTATCATCACGGGACTGCTAGATTAGTCTTAGTCCCAGAGTGAAACGGAGGTGCCAGAAAGTTTGAAACTGATCCTCAATAGTAAACTGGTGGGGTACATCGTGGGTTTGATTACCACCGTACTCTTAGGTGTAAGCCATATTGAAACGCTTGAAGAAGCGGAAAAATTTGCCAGATAACTCGTATCACATCCTATAAAGGCTGCATTGATTGCAGCCTTTTTTTATTTTATGTTGGCAGAATAATGAAAAGGTTTAATCAATTATAAAGTTAAGGTCGTGAGCATGGTTATCGCAGCACCTCGTTTGGAAACTGAGCGCTTGGTTTTACGGCATTTTACGTTGGATGATTTCCCTGATTTAGCCGCCTGCTGGGCTGACCCGGAAATGGTTAAATTTATCGGAGGCGGCCAGCCGCAAGGGCCGGAAATGACGTGGGGCCGGTTGTTACGCTATATCGGCCACTGGCAGGCTCTCGGTTATGGTTATTGGGGGGTATTTGAAAAAGAGAGCGGGCGCTATGTCGGTTCGTTTGGTTTTCAGGATGCGCAACGCGAACTGACTCCGGCGCTTGAGTTCCCGGAAGCAGGCTGGACTTTAATTCCGTCAGTACACGGGAAAGGCTATGCAAAAGAAGCCTTAGCGGCGATTTTACACTGGGCGGACCGTGAACTAACCGCGCCAGTTTGCTGCATTGTGGATAACGATAATCTGCGTTCCATCCATCTTGCAGAACGATTTGGCTTCCAGTTTCAACACAATGTCGATTACCACGGCAAGCAAATCAAAATGTTCATTCGCCCGACACGCTAACCATCGCCGCGCACTGGTTTATAATTGAGTAATAAATAACCAGTGCGGAGGCGGCATGTATCAGAGAATTGACGGTGAGAACTGGCGGCATGTATTTATTGTCGGTGATTTGCACGGCTGTCTTTCCGAGTTCATAAGCCAACTTAAGCACAAACATTTTGATTACCACCAGGATCTGGTCATCTCGGTGGGGGATCTTATCGACAGGGGAACTAACAGCCCTGGCTGTCTGGCATTGCTTGATAGCAAATGGTTCAGAGCGGTGAAAGGCAATCACGAAGCAATGGCCCTTGAAGCACTCGACGAAGGTGAAGGGATGCTCTGGCAAATAAATGGCGGGAACTGGTATCAGGAATTGCCTGAACAGGTTCAGCAAAAGGTGCAGCAAGCCTTATTACATTGTCGCGAACTACCACTGGTGATTGAACTCCATACCCAGGGGAAGTTGTTGGTTATTGCTCACGCAGATTATCCCGCTTCGCAGTACCGCTGGAACCAACCGGTAGACGAGCATTTACTGGTCTGGAGCCGCTCACGGCTAAATGAAAATTTACGTGGGGGAGGGGCAGATATTGACGGGGCAGATGAATTCTACTTTGGACATACGCCGCTGAAAGAAGTCAGTCATTTCCACAATCAATTTTATATTGATACCGGCGCTGTCTTTGGTAACAAACTGACGATGGTGCAGGTTCAGTAAACAGTCATTCATTTCACGATAAACCCAGTGCGCTACTACGTACTAAACTCGTGAGCCGGTCGCCAGAAGCCATCAATAAAGTCTTCGACCGGGAAACATCCGCCGTAGCGGATCCGTTGCTCATCCATAGCGAACAGACATTGATGTTCCGTGTTAAAAACGTCCACCACAATATCTTCACAGCCACCGTCCAGGTAGCAAACAAACAAAACCAACGCAAACATTCGTGCCTCTGAGTTGCACCGTTTGGCTTAATTGTAGGAGAAGTCACGGGAAGAGGGGTAATCAGACCACTTAATTAACCCGCCTGAGCGACGGGTTCATTTTGGATCAGGCAAGGCGCATGATCCAGGCATCAGATTTCTGGTCGTAATGTTGACGGTAAAGCACGGAATGTTCGCCATCTAAGACGGCGGGTATGCTGGTTTCATCATCCCAGGCATCTAGTTGCATGCACAGGTCCGGGTCTGATTTACAAGGGATGCTTAACGTTCGATCCCCCTGTTGCTCGCCATGTAATTCAGCATCATCAATTTCGAAGATGCCTATTCGTACGTTTGTTTTCGTCATCTCGCTCTCCTTGGGTCCGGATACATGTGGTATGACCAGTCAGATCACCCAATCTAGAGCGTAGACAACCGTGCGAAAACTGCAAATGACATGGCGATTATTTTTTATTGCGCTCAGCCTTTATGAGCGAACAATTTCCCATCACGAACCAGGTCACGCGGATAGCTGTTTTTCAGGCGCGAGCCGACTTTTCTTGCCAGTCCAAGAGGTTGCCCTTGATAAGTGACAATCACTTCATTGAGAGAGGGGGCCTCATCAGGGTAAATATCGCGCCCGTGATACCATTCATCGGCTTCAAATTCAGTGAGCGCAAATGCGAGTGGCGAGTCTCCCGTCACCAGCGCAATCACGGCTTCGTGCTGCCAGCGGTAGCCTTTGTTGTATTGCTCGGCAAGGCGTAAACCAATGCGGGAAAAGCGCACCTGGCCGAATAGCGGGATAATTTCTTTTGGGAATAACCAAATTTCTTTATCGCGCAGCCAAAGCTGTTGATCATCTTGCCAGGCAATCCCTGATTGTTTTGCGGCAGCTTTCACTTCTGCTGCCTGTTTGCCATGCAGCGGGATGAAGGGGAATTTACCCACTTTGTAACCCGGTGCCGGGAGCGCTTCGACTGATGCCGTTTTGCGCAGGCGTGCTACAAAAAAACCTTCGCAATCATAAATTTGTGGGAACACATGCAGATAACCTTCCGCCGTAATCGCTTTATTGGCTTCAGGGAATAAATCATTGAGCGGCGCGATTTCAACTGCATCGGGCCACTCGTCGAGTAACCACTGGCAAATATGCTGATTCTCTTCACGGTTTAATGTGCAGGTCGAATAAATTAATGTGCCGCCTGGGCGCAGGGCGTGAAACGCGCTGGCGATAAGCTCTCGTTGGGTATCGGCAATACTGGTGGTGCTTTCTGGGGTCCAGTTGCGTAGAGCGTCGGGATCTTTACGCACCACCCCTTCACCGGAGCAGGGGGCATCAAGCAAAATCGCATCGAAGCATTCAGGTAACGCTGCGCCAAATACTCGTCCATCAAAATGCGTGAGCGCCACGTTGCTAATACCACAGCGGCTGATGTTGGCATGCAGCACTTTCACCCGACTGGCGGAGTATTCATTCGCAAGAATGGCGCCATGGTTGCCCATCCGTGCGGCAATTTGAGTGGTTTTTGACCCCGGTGCGGCGGCGACATCCATAATGCGGTCGGGTTGATTACCGTCAGCGAATAGCGCCGCAACCGGCAGCATGGAACTGGCTTCCTGAATATAAAACAGACCGCTTAGATGTTCTGCAGTGCTACCCAATGGCAGGCTATCTTCGTCTTCTCGCTCAATCCAGAAACCTTCCGCACACCACGGAACCGGGGTCAGATGCCAGTCGTAAGGCGCAACAAGCGTAAGAAAGTCGCTGACTGAAATCTTGAGGGTATTCACGCGCAAGCTTCGGCGCAGTGGACGTTGGCAGTATTCAATAAAACTATCGAGAGTTTGTCCTGCCGGGAGCGCGTCACGAATAACATCAAGAAAGGCTTGCGGGAGAAAGGCGGTATGAGAGTGAGCCACGAAGGAAGTCCAGGAAAAAATGAAGGCGCAAGTGTAGCACAAGCGCCCCGGTGAAGCACCGGGGCGTGGGCATTAACGCGGCAGGGCTGTGCCCCATTGGCGCCATTCTTTCGGCTCACTTTCTTCTAACAAGAAGTGCTTACCGGTTTCGGCTTTCGGTGCCAGCGGAGTACCAGGTGGTGTTGCAAAGGCAATACCACCCCGAATGAACTGGCTAAAGGTGCCGGTTTTCACCACTCCACCCGTCAGACCGAAATCAAGACTGTAGCCAGACGCCAGCCAGAACACCGAGCTATCGCGTACCAGGTGCTGGAAGCGTTTGCTAATACGCAAACCAATCATCACGCGGTCTGAGAGATTGCCCAACGTTAAGCCCGTTACCGTACCCACTTCTACGCCACGGAACAGAACTGGAGTACCAATGCTTAATGAGCCGGCTTCCGGAACTTCGAGTACGATGCTCAGGCCATCTGAATAACGAGAGTCGGTGATGGACGTTTCCTGCAATTCAAAATCACGGCGGGCTGGGCCGCGTCCCGGTTCCACGTTGATGTATGGCTGGAGAATGGTATCGAGATTATCTACACCGGAGGCTGAGATTTTCGGTGTTACCACCGAGAAGCGCGTGCCACCACGAGCAAATGTCTGAACAAATTCAGGGTAAAGCACCGCTTTGGCTTCGACCTCGCTACGAGAAGCCGTGAGATTGAGTGATTCCAGCTGCCCAATATCGATTCCCAGATAGCGAATTGGCATGCCTGCTGAGAGTTTGCCAGCATCAAAGGTGTGCAGGGTAATCTGGCTACCCACGGCGCGAGCAGCGGTTTCAGAAGCGTATAACATCCGTTTGTCGCCTTTTTTAAGGCCGACGCTGGCACCGGATAAGTTATCAAAACTGATAGCACCTTTTAGGGCACGTGAAAGCGGGGAGGCTTGAACGGTCAGCCCGCTGCCATTGAGTTGCACACGCGCCCCGCCTTCAGCCCAGAACACGCTGTTGGAGGTCAGCAGGTTGCGATATTCCGGCTTGATATTCACATCGATATCGAAACTATTGGCACGAGGACGGACGCTGATAATCTCCCCGACCTGGAATTTACGATACAGCACCACGGAACCCGTCTGAATGTCTGGAAGGGTGGACGCCGTTAACGTCAACGTCGTCGTTGGCAGGTCACTCAGGCTGTTTTCAACCGCTTTTTCCAGGTTGGCGTACAGCGGATAACTTTCATTCATCGCCCCTTTTTTGCTGCCTGGAATAATACGCACACCACCGTTGATCCACTCACTGGCACTGGCACCTAAAAGCTCGATACCATCGATACCCATTTTCACGTCAATACGGCTATTCACGACGAATTTGCTGTCGCCCTGAATCAAATGCCGATATTCAGGATCGATGGCGGCAGAGAAGGTGACGCCTTTGGCAGACAATGTGCGTTCCAGAATTTGGCCCACCTGAACGCCGTGCAAAATGATCGGCTGACCAGCATCAATACCGTAACTTTCCGGCGCCGTCAGTTTGAGGGTCATAACATCAGGTTGTTGCAGCAGCGTTTTATCGCTTGGGAAAACCACAAAGTGATTCTGTGGTTCGCCTTCGCCAGGGACGAGTTCAAAGGTGCTGCCGGTGAGCAGGCTGCTGAGATTCGGGTTACTGAGAGAAATTTTCGGATCACGAAGCTCAATACGCGTGCCGCTGCGCATCAAATTGACAACACTTGGGTCGACGGTCATTTGCCCGGTCACTGTGCTGCCTGGATTGAGATTAAGCTTGGTCAACGTACCCACTTCGAGGCCCTGGTACATTAACGCCGTGGAGCCAGCGGTTAAACCTTTGCCGCTTGGCAGATCGAGATCGATGATCACGCCGCGCTGGCTGTGCGCCAGGTCTTCATACAGGCCGAACTCGTCTTCAGCTTTGGCTTCAGCGGAGTTTTCCGGCGAGTCAAAGGCAATGGCTCCGTTAACTAACGCTGCGAGGCTTTCCAGTTGCACCTGCGCGCCGGAAAGGCTGACGTTGGCTTTCACGCCAGAGACATTCCAGAATCGACTGCCTTTTTTCACCAGCCTGGCGAAGCGGCGATCGACAAGCACATCTATAGTGACACCCTGTTTGTTGTTATTGATGGTGTAGTCATACACGCGGCCGACCGGAATTTTACGGTAATAGACCAGCGACCCGCTATTGAGAGAGCCTAAATCTGGCGCGTGGAGGTGAATCATCAGCTCGCCGTTATTCAGGCGATATTTGGGCTGTGTATCGAGTGCGCTAAAGTGCTCTTGCGGTTCACCTTTACCGGGCATCATGCCGATATAGTTCCCGCCAACCAACGCATCCAGCCCGGAAACCCCGGCCAGTGAGGCTTTCGGCGTGACCAGCCAGAATTGGGTGTCCTCGCGCAGCGCGTCTTTCATATCGCTTTTGATGCTGACTTTCACTTCGATTTTGCGCAGGTCTTTGCTCAGGCTGACGCTCTGTACGGTGCCGACTTCGACACCCTGATAACGGACAGGCGTGCGCCCGGCAACAATGCCGTCTGCGGAAATGAAATCAATGGTCGCTGTGGTGCCGCGTTCTTCCCAGGTTGTCCACATCAGCCAACTGGCAATCATCAAGGCGATAATTGGCAGCAACCAAAAGGGCGAAATACGGCGTTTTGTTTTAATTCGCGCTTCAGTCGGTGAAGCGGGCATTTCCTGACTCATGTGCGTCCCAAAGTAGTCGGCTATCCAGCCATTCGACAGCAAGAATAGTTAAAATAACCGCCGCGCCAAAATAAAACGCAGCCGGTCCCATAGTAAATGCCAATAACTGATCGCGATTAACCAGCGACATCGTAAGCGAAATAACAAAGAGGTCGAGAATGGACCAACGGCCAATCCAGGTAATAAAGCGTAGCAGTAAAATGCGTGTTCTAAGCCCTCTTTCACATTTGAAATGAATGCTTACCAGCAATGAAATCAAAACGATAACTTTGGTAAAAGGCACCAGAATACTGGCAATGAATACCACCGCGGCAACCGCGATATTACTGTTGGCAAGGGAAATAATACCGGAAAGAATCGTGTCTTCCTGGCGCGAGCCATTAACGTAAAGTATTGATATTGGAAGCAGGTTCGCGGGAAGTAAGAACACTAAAGAGCCGATCAAAGCCGCCCAGGATTTTTGTAGGCTGTGGCGGCGCCGCGCTCGTAAAGGCACGTGGCAACGTGGGCAACGGCCACGATCATCCGGCACGCCAGTGAAATGGCAGCCCAGACACACGCGAAGTTGTGGGTTCCATGCCCGGGGTGGTCGTTGCGGGTAGAAACGTGACCACAGCTGTTCCATGTTGAGATGAATCAGGGTCAACAGGCTCAGTATCACCAGCGCGATAAATGCCACCAGGCCGACACCCGGCTGGATAAACGCAAACTCGCGTACCTTTATACAGGCCACGCCGATGGCGACCAGATAAATATCCAGCATCACCCATTCTTTGAGCTTCTCAAGCATCAACAATACCGGGCGAAGGTTCATGCCCAGAATATGACCGAAATAGAGATAGGCGATACCGGCAACCAGTGTTGCAGGTGCTCCCACCGCGCAGAACATGACCATTGCCGCGGTGAGCGGATCGCCCTGGCTGGTCATCTGCCAGATGCCCTGGAAAAGGTTAGCGTCAATGCGCGTGCCTAGTAGATAGATGCGCACCAAAGGCTCGGAAAAAGCAACGGGCATGAGTAGCAGCATAGCCACTGCCATGGCCGCCAGGCGAGTTAATGACCAGTCGCGTCCATGGTAAACTTTGGCGTCACAGCGCGGGCAATAAGCGCTCTGCGATGATTTAACCAACGGTAACGAGAAAAGTGTATCGCATTGGGGGCAACGCTGATAACGTGCCTGCGGTACAGCATGGCTAATGGCGTGTATTTTCATGTGTCATCGTAAGCTGGGAATACCGTTGGCGCATGGGTATCTCAATGGATTATGAAATATTCGTTAAGCGTATAGTAATTCACGGAATGATACACCTTGTGGCATAACGCATTTAATGCTTATTTTACTATGCTATGCAGTTGAGTAAGACAACATACTATGGTTAATCAATGAACAAAGAACAATTTTACGCGGACTTAAACCGCGATTTCAGTGCGTTAATGGCAGGTGAAACAAGTTTTCTGGCGACGCTGGCAAATACCAGTGCATTGCTATTTGAACGTCTTGAAGGAGTAAACTGGGCGGGCTTCTATCTATTAGAAGGCGACACTCTGGTACTCGGTCCATTCCAGGGGAAAATCGCCTGTGTGCGTATTCCTGTTGGAAAAGGTGTTTGCGGTACAGCGGTATCCACCAATAGCATTCAACGTGTTGAAGACGTGCATGCCTTTGATGGTCACATCGCCTGTGACGCTGCCAGCAACTCCGAAATTGTACTTCCATTGACGGTAAATGGTGAGGTGATTGGGGTTCTGGATATTGATAGCACTGAGTTTGGGCGCTTCACACCTGAAGACCAAATCGGCTTATCTCAACTGGTAACGCAGCTTTCGCTGATGCTTACCGACACGGATTTTAAAAAATTCTTCACTCGATAGCATGATAAACAACGGATAACGTGGCATTTGCTGATAGCGTCATTATAATGTCGCCTGTTCATGCCTGCGGATTGTTGGCAACTCCGTTGTAATCAGGAAATTTCATGGAAAATCAACCCAAGTTGAATAGTAGCAAAGAAGTCATCGCCTTTTTGGCAGAGCGTTTCCCACAGTGCTTTAGCGCTGAAGGTGAAGCCCGCCCCCTGAAGATTGGTATCTTCCAGGATTTAGTCGCGCGCGTTGAAGGGGAGATGAGCCTCAGTAAAACTCAACTTCGTTCCGCGTTACGTCTTTACACTTCAAGCTGGCGTTACCTGTACGGTATCAAAGTCGGCGCAACCCGTGTTGATCTAGACGGAAACCCTTGCGGTGAACTCGATGAGCAGCATGTTGAGCATGCTCGCAAGCAGCTTGAAGAAGCAAAAGCTCGTGTTCAAGCACAGCGCGCAGAACAGGCAGCGAAAAAACGCGAAGCGGCTATTGCTAACGGTGAAACCGTTGCTGATAAGCCTCGCCGTGAGCGCAAACCGCGTCCTGCACCGCGTCGCCCTGAAGCTGCAGAACGTAAACCACGTGCAGAAAAACCGGCGCCACAGGCTCCGGTCGAAGAAAAACGCACTCCGGTTACGGACATTTCTGCTTTGCAGGTGGGCCAGGCAATCAAAGTCAAAGCGGGTAATAACGCGATGGATGCCACCGTACTGGAAATTACCAAAGATGGCGTCCGTGTACAGCTGACTTCTGGTATGGCAATGATCGTACGCGCAGAACACTTGCAGTTCTGAAACGGAGGCCAGACCCTGGCATGAACAAACTCTTTAAGCGTACGGCGGTCGCTAGTCTGTTGTTTCTTGCAGGTAGCGCACTGGCCGTCGAAAACATCACGCGTGCCGATCAAATCCCGCAGTTAAAGGAAGAGACTCAGCACGCTACAGTGAGTGAGCGTGTCACATCACGCTTTACTCGCTCGCATTACCGTCAGTTTGATCTGGATGAAAATTTTTCCGCAAAAATTTTCGATCGCTATCTAAACCTTCTCGACTATAGCCACAACGTACTGCTCGCCAGCGACGTTGAGCAGTTTGTGTCGCGCAAGAAACTGATAGGCGATGAATTGCGCACCGGCAAACTGGACGTCTTTTACGATCTCTACAATCTGGCCCAAAAACGTCGTTTTGAACGTTATCAATACGCGTTGAAGGTGCTGGAAAAACCGATGGATTTCACAGGGAATGACACTTTCAATGTTGATCGCAGCAAATCGCCGTGGCCGACCAGCGTTGCAGAGTTAAACACCCTGTGGGATAGCAAAGTTAAGTTCGATGAACTGAGCCTGAAGCTGACCGGTAAAACCGATCAGGAAATTCGTGAAACGCTGACCAAGCGTTATCAGTTCGCGATTCGCCGTTTGGCTCAATCCAACAGCGAAGATGTTTTCTCGCTGGCGATGACCGCCTTTGCCCACGAAATCGACCCGCACACCAACTATTTGTCGCCGCGTAATACGGAACAATTCAATACCGAAATGAGTTTATCTCTGGAAGGTATTGGTGCCGTGTTGCAGATGGACGATGACTACACGGTGATTAACTCGATGGTTGCGGGTGGCCCGGCTGCGAAAAGCAAAGCGATTACCGTCGGTGATCGCATTGTCGGTGTAGGCCAAACCGGTAAAGCGATGATCGATGTCATTGGCTGGCGCCTGGATGACGTTGTTGCGTTGATCAAAGGGCCGAAAGGCAGCAAAGTTCGCCTGGAAATCTTGCCTGCTGGCAAGGGCACCAAAACGCGCATCGTAACATTAACGCGTGAACGTATCCGTCTTGAAGACCGCGCAGTTAAACTGACAATTAAAACGGTCGGCAAAGACAAAGTGGGCGTGCTGGATATTCCTGGTTTCTACGTTGGCCTGACGGATGACGTCAAAGTCCAACTGCAGAAAATGGAAAAACAGAACGTGAAGAGCGTGATTATCGATTTACGTTCTAACGGCGGCGGGGCATTAACCGAAGCTGTTTCACTTTCTGGTTTGTTCATTCCAGGCGGCCCTGTTGTTCAGGTTCGTGATAACAACGGCAAAGTGCGTGAAGACAGCGATACTGACGGCGTTGTGTATTACAAAGGCCCGCTGGTGGTAATGGTTGACCGTTTCAGTGCTTCTGCCTCTGAGATCTTCGCAGCAGCGATGCAAGATTATGGCCGCGCGCTGATTGTCGGCGAACCTACCTTTGGTAAAGGCACTGTTCAGCAATACCGTTCATTGAATCGTATCTACGATCAGATGTTGCGCCCGGAATGGCCAGCATTAGGCTCTGTGCAATACACCATCCAGAAGTTCTACCGCATTAATGGCGGCAGTACTCAGCGTAAAGGTGTCACTCCAGACGTCATGATGCCAACGGGTACTGAAGAGACAGAAACCGGTGAGAAGTTTGAAGACAATGCGCTCCCATGGGACAGCATTAACGCAGCGACTTACGTTAAGTCCGGCGACCTGTCTTCGTTTGAGCCGCAGTTGCTGAAACTCCATCAGGACAGAATTGCAGCCGATCCAGAGTTCCAGTACATCATGAAGGACATTGCTCGCTTCAATGCCCTGAAAGAGAAGCGCAATATTGTCTCTCTGAATCTTGCTCAACGTGAGAAAGAAAACCAGGAAGATGATGCCACGCGACTGGCACGTATTAACGATCGCTACAAGCGAGAAGGCAAAGCGCCGTTGAAGAAACTGGACGATTTGCCGAAGGATTATCAAGAACCCGATCCGTATCTTGATGAAACGGTGCACATTGCGCTGGACCTTGCGAAAATGCAGCAAGATAAACCAGCCGAGCAACCGGCTCCTGCTAAGTAACCCCCAACGGGCACAAAATTTTGTGCCCGTTTTTTTTACCTCTATCAAGCCGCGTAAACCAACCTCTTCTTGAATGTAAAGTTATGTATTATTAACCACTTGGATACGATGAATGCTTGAAAATGGCAGGCTTGCCCCTACGATGTGGGGTAACGCAGAATGCGTATTTTTAACCGAGGTAAAAAGAAAATTATGATGCGTATCGGGCTTTTCCTGTTGACCAACCTTGCGGTCATGGTCGTTTTCGGGCTAGTGCTAAGCCTGACGGGGATCCAGTCGAGCAGCGTACAGGGTCTGATGATCATGGCGGTGTTGTTTGGCTTTGGCGGTTCAATCATCTCATTGCTGATGTCCAAATGGATGGCGCTTCGTTCAGTCGGTGGGGAAGTGATTGAGCAACCACGTAACGAAACTGAGCGCTGGCTGATGGAAACGGTTCGCCAGCAGTCACAGCAGGCGGGTATCGCCATGCCACAGGTGGCTGTTTACCATGCGCCAGACATCAACGCGTTCGCGACCGGCGCACGTCGTAATGCATCACTGGTTGCGGTTAGTACAGGCCTGTTGCAGAACATGAGCCGTGATGAAGCGGAAGCGGTTATCGCTCACGAAATTAGCCATATCGCGAACGGTGACATGGTCACGATGACCCTGATTCAGGGCGTGGTGAACACCTTCGTCATCTTCATTTCTCGTATCATTGCGCAGGTCGCCTCTGGCTTCTTGTCCGGAAACCGGGATGAAGGTGAAAGTAACAACGGCAACCCGTTCGTTTATTTTGCGATTGCGACAGTGCTGGAGCTGGTATTCGGTATCCTGGCGAGCATTATCACCATGTGGTTCTCACGCCACCGTGAATTCCACGCTGATGCCGGTTCTGCAAAACTGGTCGGTCGTGAAAAAATGATTGCCGCTTTGCAGCGTCTGAAAACCAGCTATGAACCGCAAGAAGCCAGCAGCATGATGGCGTTTTGCATCAATGGTAAGGCTAAGTCAATGAGCGAATTGTTCATGACTCACCCGCCATTGGATAAACGTATTGAAGCGCTGCGTAATGGTGAATACCTGAAGTAGGATTAAATTGAGTTAAAAAGGCGTGCCATCGTTGGCACGCCTTTTTTTATGCCTGTGGCAGTCGAGACTGAGACATCCGTAAGCTACTGACAATGGCGGCGACAGTGGCAAAACTGCCAGCCAACAATAACGAGGCGTGCGTACCGTGAGTGGTGAACAGGTTGAACATCAGAGCTACCAAGGCAGCGCCACAACTCTGACCGAGTAACCGGGCGGTGCCTAACATGCCGCTGGCACCACCGCTGCGGTGACGTGGAGCAGAGGAGATAATGGTATGATTGTTTGGTGACTGGAACAATCCAAAACCGGCTCCACACAAAACCATGCGCCAGATGATATCGATATCCGACGGGTTATGAGGCAACAGTGCCAGTGCAAACAAACCGCAGGCCATCACGGCTAAACCAATCCCACCAAGCAGCCCCGCATGAACTCGTTCAATTAAATGTCCCGCAATGGGAGCCATGATCATCGTCGCAATCGGCCAGGGAGTGAGCAGCAGGCCGGTTTCTACTTCACTGCGTCCCAGCGTCGATTGCAGGAAGAAAGGCAGCGAAACCATGGCGAGCATTTGCGCCGCAAAGGAACAGACTGACGTCCCAATAGACAGCGAAAATATCGGAATACGCAGTAAATCGACTGGCAATAAAGGGAAGGGAAGAGTCAGTTGTCGGCGGACAAAGAAGAACCCAATCACGGCTAGCGCAGCCAGCTCTCCGATAATCAGCCAACCAGATTGTCCCTGAGCAAAACCGCTTATCGCGGAGATGAGCAAACCAAACGTTAGAGCATTCATGATAGCGCTGGGTATGTCGAAGCGCTGGCCCTGTGATTTTTGTTGGTTTGGTGGCAGAAAACGCAAAGCCAGGATGAGAGCAACGATGCCAATCGGAACGTTAATCAAAAACAACCATTTCCATGATGCAACGGACAAAATAGCGGCGGCAATAGTTGGCCCGGCAGCAGATGAAACGGCAACAATAAACGAGTTAATTCCCATACCGCGGCCAAGGTATTTTTGCGGATAAATAAGCCGAATGAGTGCGGTATTAACGCTCATTAATGCCGCACCGCCAAACCCCTGGAGTACACGTGCAAATGTGAGCATGGGTAACGAATTTGATAACGCACAAAAAAGGGAGGTCATGCAGAACAGAATTAATCCGCACTGATATACCCGGCGATAACCAAATATATCCCCCAGGAACGACATAGAAAGTAACGAAACAATTATCGCAATTTGGTAACTGTTCACAATCCAGATGGATTCTGCCGGGCTGGCATTAAGTTCTCGGGCAATGGTGGGAAGGGCGACGTTTGCGATTACGCCATCAAGTACGGCCATGGTTATACCTAACGCAATGGCTAAAATAGCACCATAGCGCTGCGGCAATGGCAGCCCATCAGCAAGGGTTTTATCCATAGGAATGTTTGACTTCACGAGGCGATATTCGAAGAGAAATAATAATAGCACTAAATTTACGGGATATGTCGCAGATTTGTAACGAAATAGAATAGATTCATTGCGATGACATGGTAGTCAACTTATACTAAAAACCGGTTCTGATTTTTATAAAACAAATGCGATCGAGGTGATTTAATGGCAATCGCAGATCTGGATAAACAACCTGATTCTGTCTCTTCTGTCCTGAAAGTTTTTGGCATCTTACAGGCTCTTGGCGAAGAACGCGAAATTGGTATCACTGAATTATCGCAACGCGTAATGATGTCAAAAAGCACCGTCTATCGCTTTTTGCAGACAATGAAATCCCTGGGTTATGTGGCGCAGGAAGGCGAATCCGAAAAGTACTCGCTGACGCTGAAGCTATTTGAGTTGGGCGCACGCGCGTTGCAAAACGTTGATTTGATTCGTAGTGCGGACATTCAGATGCGCGAGTTGTCGCGTCTGACAAAAGAAACCATCCACCTGGGTGCGTTGGATGAAGACAGTATTGTCTATATCCACAAAATTGATTCCATGTACAACCTGCGCATGTATTCGCGCATTGGTCGTCGTAATCCGCTCTACAGTACAGCGATTGGTAAAGTCCTGCTGGCCTGGCGTGACCGCGAAGAAGTGCGTGAAATTCTTGCTGATGTGGAATACACACGTAGTACTGAACGCACAATTACCAGCACTGATGAATTGCTGAAAGTGCTGGATACCGTTCGCGAGCAGGGCTATGGCGAAGATAATCAGGAACAAGAAGAAGGTTTGCGCTGTATCGGCGTGCCGGTATTCGATCGTTTCGGTGTTGTGATTGCAGGTTTGAGTATTTCATTCCCGACGTTACGTTTCTCTGAAGACAGACTTCATGAATATGTGGCGATGCTTCATGATGCCGCTCGTACTATTTCTGAGCAAATGGGTTATCACGAATATCCATTCTGATGAAATAATCAACGCCGCGTAATAGCGGCGTTTTTTCATTCAGTCTCTTTACTGACCATTGTCGATAACTTTGGCATTTTTGCGCAATATCGGGCAATCAGTAAGCCCTATAATTCCGCTATTGCTATGTATAAACTGGGCTGTGGTTATATTTCGCGCAGTAAGATATTTGCACTGCAAACCCAGACCCGCAGCATTTTCCTGGCTTCCAATCAGAACGCCGTATCCTGAGAGCAGCAAGCCTATCCACAGAAGCGCTATTATGATTATCGCGCGAATCATCCTACGCATATATGCCTCTTATTAATAGGTTAATAGACTGCTAAGCGTAACGGATGAGGTTGCTGTAGCAATATGATGATTCTTAAATAATATATGCGCTGATGTTACGCAATGTTTAAGATGCCTATGCCAAACTTATCCTTACATTGTTACGAGGTGGAGAGAGTAGTGAGAAAGTACCGATGGTTCATTTTGGTTGCGGTTTTGTTCATCTGCCTGCTGCTATGGACCCAAATGGTCAATGTGATGTGCGATCAAGATGTACAATTCTTCAGCGGCATTTGCACGATTAATAAATTTATCCCCTGGTAGTGTCTTTTTATCAGCAGGAGGCTTACCTTGTGCCGTGGCAAGTGTAGAATACGGGTTTTGCTGAGGTGGTAAGATGAACGAATTAAGTGTTGGCGCGTTAAATATCGCGTCTTTAACAGTGTCTCTGGTTGTTCTGATCGTCGGTCTCGTGATTTGGTTTTTTGTTAACCGAGCGAGCAGCCGTACTAATGAGCAGATTGAGCTGCTGGAAGAGTTGTTGGATCAACAAAAGCGTCAGAATGCACTGTTACGCCGTTTGTGCGAAGCGAACGAGCCGGAAGTTGTGAAGGAAGAAGCTGAAGCTGTTAAGAAAGAAGACGAAGAAGAAGATGATTTTATTCGTCTGGTCGCTGAGCGCTAATCCTGGTACTCGCATCTCTGCTTTGATCCCTTAAAATCTCATCACCAATTCGACGGTTTTCGTCATCTGGAACCCCATTTCGCGAAAACCGGGTGATGTGAGCTTGGGCAAAAAGAACGCTAAGATTAGTTTTCCCTCCCCAGACACAATTCATGCAGCTAACGCTGCAGGATGTTGTTTAATTTTTATACTTATCGGAATCAATGTTTAAAACACACTTAGAATCCTAAAATGATATTTAGCGCAACGCTAAGGCGAGTATATTAGCTGATGAATATAGCGAAACGTTTTTATTGCTTCATTGTGAAGCAGCGTGTCATTAAACTTTCATTATTTTGGTGCAATATAAACAATTAATCGCTCAAGCTTTATTCACCCAGTCATTTCGCCTATTTAACTTTCCAGACTTGTTCATTTTTTGGTACGACAACATTGCTCATTTTTTGAATAGCTATGCTAAAAAAATCATAAAGATAATGCGGACATCATCGAATTTTTGACACTTCGCCTGGACGAATAGATCTCTTTGGGCTATGGTAAAAACGTTGTTTACGTTCTTCAAACTAATGTCCGGAATCATCATTGCTCAATGTTAATTCTATGCATTTATTGTGCATTTCATTTTCATTAACAATAAGGGTTTCGGAATTTGTGCGACAGATCGATACATACCGAAAAATGGCTTGCCATTGATTGCGTAGTATGTGATAACACTTTAGGTTAAACGAGGTACAGTTCTGTTTATGTGTGGCATTTTCAGTAAAGAAGACCTGAGTAAACACGTTGTCGTTGAATACCGCTTCTCTGCCGAGCCTTATATTAGTGCCTCATGCAGTAATGTCTCTGTTTTAGCTAAGTTATGCCTGCGGGCGAAGAAAACAATCTAAGGAATTTTGCAAAATGGCAAAGATTAAAGGTCAAGTTAAGTGGTTCAACGAGTCTAAAGGTTTTGGCTTCATTACTCCTGCTGACGGCAGCAAAGACGTGTTCGTACACTTCTCTGCAATCCAGGGTAACGGCTTCAAAACTCTGGCTGAAGGCCAGAACGTTGAGTTCGAAATCCAGGACGGCCAGAAAGGCCCTGCAGCGGTTAACGTAACTGCTATCTAATTCCGTTGAATTAGACCTGGCGCGAATAACGCCAAATTCTGATAAAAGCCCCGCTCTTGTAGCGGGGCTTTTTCATGTTTGATACTTAATCATTGTTTTTCTAAGTGTTTCTGAATTATCTCGCCAGTTATGTCTTGTAGCAAAGCAGCGCATCTTGTAGCACTGTTCCTGTCTGGTTACTTTCCTCATTATGTTTAAATTTTCAATCGCTTAGTTGTCGTTAAGGATTGGATGTGAGAAAAATCGCTCCTGGAATCGTGGGAAATTTTATTCAGTGGCGTTTTGCTCTGCTTTGCATCGCTATCTTCATGTGTCTGGTGTTTTTGCTTGGAAGAGTCGCGTGGTTACAAATCATCTCGCCAGACAATCTGGTCAGGCAAGAAGACATGCGTTCCCTGCGCGAAGAAGCCGTGGTTGTACCCCGAGGGATGATTGAAGATCGTAGCGGGCGTCCATTAGCAGTAAGCGTTCCGGTAAAAGCTATCTGGGCTGACCCGAAAACGGTGATGGAAAAAGGGGGAGTGCAGATAAGCAGTCGCTGGCAAGCGCTGGCGACAACGCTAAACATGCCACTTAATGACATCGCTGCTCGCATTCGTCGTAATCCCGCCGATCGATTTATCTATCTCGCACGCCAACTCGATCCGCAGCAAGCGCAATATATAGAGAGTTTGAAACTGCCTGGAATTTTCCTGCGTGATGAATCACGACGTTTTTATCCAGCAGGTCATGTCGCTGCGAATTTGCTCGGATTTACTAACATCGACGACCAGGGAATTGAAGGGGTTGAGAAGAGTTTTAATCGTCAGTTGACCGGTAAGGCGGGTGAAAGATTAGTCCGCAAAGACAGACATGGCCATGTTATTGAAAATATTACGGAAACTGCGGCGACTCCTGCCCATAACCTGATGCTCAGTATTGATGAGCGTTTGCAAACTGTTACCGAAGATGCGCTTAGCAATGCCGTTTCATGGAACAAAGCTGAATCTGCCGCCGCCGTTATTCTGGATGTTAATACCGGCGAAGTACTGGCAATGGCGAGCTGCCCCACCTTTAACCCGAACAATCGCGAAGGCGCCACGCTTAACGAATTTCGCAATCGCGCCATTAGTGACACTTTTGAACCGGGTTCAACGGTTAAACCGATGGTGGTTATGACGGCTTTGCAGCAGGGAATCGTTCAACCTGACAGCGTAATAGATACCCACCCTTATATTATTGATGGCCATCGTATTCGCGACGTGGGTTACTACCCACAACTGACGCTAACCGGTATTTTGCAAAAATCGAGTGACACGGGTGTGTCACGCCTTTCTCTGGCGATGCCTATTCAGAAACTGCTGGATACTTACAAAAACTTCGGCTTTGGCATGCCGACGGGATTGGGCCTGACCGGGGAAAGTAGCGGCCTGCTGCCGCATCGCAGATTTTGGGGTGAACTGGATCGCGCCACATTTTCTTTCGGCTACGGTTTAATGGTAACACCACTGCAACTGGCCCATGTTTACGCCACTATCGGCAGCTACGGTATTTCGCGGCCGCTATCAATCACGCGTGTTGATCCGCCAGTTGTCGGGCAACGAGTGATGTCGGAAGCTATTGCTCACCAGGTTGAACATATGATGGAAAGCGTTGCTCTGCCGGGCGGCGGCGGGGTAAAAGCAGCCGTGCGCGGCTATCGTGTGGCGATTAAAACAGGGACGGCGAAGAAAATTGGCGACGACGGAAAATATATCAATAAATACATTGCCTACACCGCAGGCGTTGCGCCAGCAAGTAACCCACGCTTTGCGCTGGTGGTGGTGATTAACGATCCTGAAAACGGCGCGTATTATGGTGGGGCGGTATCAGCCCCCGTATTCAGCCAGATAATGAGCGATGTTCTGCGACTGGAAAATATCGAGCCTGATGGTTTACCCGCCGGGAATGAAAATGTCACAGTGTTAAACAAGTCCTCCGGAAATAACTCCGCAGGTTAGTGGCTTTTCGAAACGGGGCGTTTAGCGTTACACTTGCGCCCTTTACGATTGCCCGGAGTTTCTATGTCTTATCTTTGCCCGCTATGTCACGCGCCCCTTGCTCCTCATGGGCGGAGCTTTGTTTGCCCGCAAGGTCATCAATTCGATAAGGCAAAAGAGGGATATGTGAATTTGCTGCCCGTTCAGCATAAGCGTTCTAAAGATCCGGGTGATAGCAGTGAAATGATGCAGGCGCGCAGGGCTTTCCTTGATGCCGGGCACTATCAGCCACTGCGCGACGCCATTTGCCAGATTTTAGAACAGGCCGCGCCAGCAACATTGCTGGATATCGGTTGTGGGGAAGGGTACTACACCGCCGGATTTGCGGAGATCGTCGCAAAACAAAAAGGGACAACCTGGGGATTAGACGTCGCAAAAGTAGCAATTCGCTATGCGGCAAAACGCTATCCGCAGGTACATTTTTGCGTGGCTTCAAGCCACCGTTTGCCTTTCGACGATAATAGCCTTGATGCCGTAGTGCGTATTTTCGCCCCGTGCAAAGCTGAAGAGTTAGCGCGAGTGGTTAAACCTGGCGGCGTTGTGATTACGGCAACTCCAGGGCCGCGGCACCTGATGCAGCTTAAAGGCTTAATCTATGACAACGTGATGTTACACAGCGCGGAGTCCGAGTCTTTACCGGGGTTCATTGCCGAGCAAACGCAACAAATTGGTTGGCCGATGACGTTAAAGGGAGATGAGGCGGTGGCTTTGTTGCAGATGACACCGTTTGCCTGGCGTGCTCGCCCTGAAGTCTGGCAAGCACTCGCGGCTGAAACGGCATTCAATTGTGAGACAGATTTTGTGATTCGTGTCTGGCGTCGCGAAGATCAGCTCAACGCGCTGAAATGACCGTAAAGAATCTGGCAGCCAATTCCGATTAACACGACGCCGCCGAGGATCTCGGCGCGTTTGCCCAGCAGCGGGCCGATAAAACGGCCCAGCATCATACCCAGCGTGGACATGATCATGGTCGCGCAGCCAATTGCCAGCGCAGTTTCAATAATGTTGACTTGTAGAAAAGCCAGACCCACGCCTACTGCCATGGCATCCAGACTGGTGGCGATTGCCGTGGTGACTAATAACCAGAATCCATGACGTTGCAGCTTAGGTGCTTCTTCATCGTCGTTGCCGCGCACCCCTTCATAAATCATTCGAATGCCAAGAAACACCAGCAAGATGAAAGCAACCCAATGATTCCACTCCAGCACCACCTGGCTTGCCAAAAGCCCCAGACACCAGCCAATAAGTGGGGTGATTGTTTCGATGACGCCAAAGATAAGACCAGTGCGTAATGCTTCTGAAAACTTAGGTTTATGGAGTGAGGCACCTTTCCCGATTGATGCAGCAAACGCATCCATCGACATGCCGAAAGCGAGAATAATTGTTGCGGAGAGATTCATTAAAACGCCTCAGTTGGGAATATCCATATACACGCAATCCATCCCCAACTAAAACGATGGCTACGTGCCTATGGTCTCGCCTACTCAGCATCTGAGTCGTACATGCCACGTTATATGTCTGATTAAAAAATCTATTTCAACCAGTAACGAGTATGTTGACATGTACATTTTCGCAATCGCGAAAATCGGCTACTCCCCAACGACGGGCGCAACCTTAACATAATTTTCAAAGATAAAACAATTATTGAAAGCTATTATTATTGACTTTTAAATGATAACGATTTTCATTTGCTTCAATAGGTAATCAAAGCGTTAAAATAAAAGCACACTAACTGTGCGAAATAGCATCGGCTATATTTATGTACTGTACAAAAAATATAGGAATATAGTCTTTGCTATTTCTTTAATCTATTGATTATTAACCATTAATTTATAAATTCTTTCCAGGTCATCAATATCTTTGACCCGAATAAGCAAACGGCGTTGTTCCAATTGCATCACCAGTACACCATCTTCAGATAAATTCATTTCTTTAATTCGGGAGTATAAAATCCACACGTTTGCAAAGAAGAAACCTTCAGATTTGAATAGCAGCTTAGGCTGGCGAATCCATGAAATATAAATAGCTAATAAAGCCAGAGCAGATAATAACCAGGTGGTGAGCGCAGTGCCATTGGTGGTGACGTTGTTGTAGATGAGGATAACGACCAGGCCAACGAAGATGGTGCTGTCGATACGATTACGGCGTAGTAGGGTGATTTTTAACAGGGTTTTGCCCTTGAGCTTATCCATAATGAATTCATCATAAATGGCCCAGCCAAGCAACAGCACGATAAATACCAGTAGAACGACATCTGTTAACGTCATGACACCTCCCAAAATAAAAAACCGGGGGCAGGCCCCCGGTTGCACTCAAATACTCAAATTACAGACCCAACAGGCCGATGGCGTAACCGACGATACCGATAACGAAGAAGCCCATGATGATCCACAGCGCGTTGACTTTCTTACGCAGCAGCCACATACAAGCAAACGTTAACAGCAGCGGCACAAGGCCCGGCATCAACTGATCAAGAATGGTTTGAACAGTGGTCACTTTAACGGCGCCAGTCTGGTCGGTTATCTTCGACACGACCAGCGGTATATTAACGTGCGTCCACTTGTTAACCAGCGCCCCCATGACAAAGAGGCCGAGAATTGACGCCCCCTCAGTCAGTTTTTGCAGGAAGCCGCCGCCCATATCTTTAACGATATCAATACCCTTACGGTAGCCGTAAGCCACACCGTAATAACGGGTCAGCAAACGGACGGCGTTAAACAGGATGAAGAACAGCAGTGGCCCAAGCAGGCTGCCGCTCATTGCGATACCGGCACCCAGCGCTGCGAATACTGGACGTACAGTACCCCAGAAGATAGGGTCACCGACACCGGCCAGTGGCCCCATCAAACCAACTTTGATACCGTTGATGGCACCATCGTCAATTTCTGCACCATTTGCACGTTGCTCTTCCATCGCAAGGGTAACGCCCAAAACGGGAGCCGCTACATATGGATGGGTGTTAAAGAATTCCAGGTGGCGTTTAATCGCTTGTTTACGCGCATCGTTATTCTCAGGATACAGGCGTTTGATGGCCGGAATCATTGAGAAGCAGAAGCCCAGTGCCTGCATACGTTCGAAGTTCCATGAACCCTGGAACAGGTTCGAACGCAGGAATACGCCACGAATATCACCTGGGGTGAGTTTTTTCTCGGTAGTCGTTGTTTTGGTGGTATCAACCATTTCGCTCACCTATTAATCTAATTCGTTATCGAGATCGTTAGCACCGGCTGCTGGCGCTGTCGCACCGGCGGAACGGTTGTATTTCGGGCTTAGCTGGATGTACAGAATTGCCATCACAGCACCAATCACACCCAATGCAACCAGGTTGAAGTTGGTGAAGGCCGCGGTAACGAAGCCCAGATAGAAGAATGGCATCAGGTAGCCTGCGCGCATCATGTTGATGACCATCGCATAACCCACAACAACAATCATACCGCCAGCGATGTTCAGACCACTTGTCACCACTTCAGGAATGGCGTTCAACAGGTTCTGTACTTCGCTAGTACCGACGGAAACCGCGACGATAACAGCAGGGATTGCGATACGCATTGCTTGCAAGAACAGGGAGGAAACGTGAATCCAGGACAGGGCTGATAAGTTGCCACTTTCGGCGGCCTTATCTGCTGCGTGCTGGAAGCCCACGGTGATGGTACGAACGATAATGGTCAGAACCTGGCCTGCTGCTGCCAGCGGGATTGCCAGAGCGATACCAGAACCGATGCCCTGATGTCCGGCTATAACCAGAATGGTTGAGATAATCGACGCCAGGGCCGCATCGGGAGCAACCGCCGCACCGATGTTCATCCAACCCAGAGCAATCATTTCTAACGTACCACCGATAATAATACCGGTTTTCATATCACCCAGTACCAGACCAATTAAGGTACAGGCGACCAGCGGACGGTGAAACTGAAATTCATCAAGCACTGACTCCATACCGGCAATACAGGCTACGACAAACACCAGCACAATCTGAAGAGTGGTAATCTCCATTGTACTTCTCCTTAAACGTGTGACTTATGTGTGAAAACTGAGCAAAACGTAGATTGAGCAAATTACCTGCGTAATTAGCTTTTCACCTTCGCGATCAGATCCATCATTTTCAATTTTTGATCGGTGGAAACTTTACGCGCTTCCAGCTCAATACCGCGCTCGTTCAGTTTCTTAAAGGCTTCGATATCTTTTTCATCGACAGAAATCGCGTTGTTCACCTGGGTTTTCCCCTGACGGAACGCCATACCACCGATGTTCACTGACTTAATATTCACACCACCTTCTACGACGCGTTCGACGTCGGTTGGGTTGGTGAACAGCAGCATCACACGGTCGCCTGCATATTTCGGGTTATTCCACACGCGGATCATTTTAGCGACGTCAACGACGTGAGCCGTGACACCCGGAGGAGCCACTTGCGTCAACAGTGTTTTACGCACGGTATCGGCTGCGACTTCATCACTGACGACAATAATGCGTGTTACGTTGGTTTCTTTGGTCCAGCGGGTTGCGACCTGGCCATGAATTAAACGGTCATCGATACGCGCCAGACCGATATTCATATAGTCATTTGGACCCATTGGCTTGAGCGGAGCTGCGGCTTTAGGTGCAGCAACTGGCGCAACGGGTACAGCTTTTTCAACAGGTTGCGCTTTCAGGGCTTTAACCCCTTCACGGCCTGTTTCAACAGCGAGTGCCACTAACTCATCAAACGAAGGGTTATCATCACGGGCCATCAAGGTTTCAACTAGCATCGGAATATTGACCCCGGCGACGACCTCGTAATGCTCTTTATCGACGACAATACGGCTCGCCGCATTGAACGGGCTTCCGCCCCAGGTATCGACGAGAAACAGCACACCTTTGTCGGTGTTCAGGTTTGCCAGTTGAGCGTTGTACTTCTCGATTAGAGTTTCGGCGTTTTCACCGGGAACGAAATCTATCCAGCCAACGTTTTCTTGTTCGCCCAATAGCATTTCTGCGGTTTTCAGCAATTGTTCTGCTGCCCAGCCATGCGTGCCTATGACAATAGCAATAGTCACTTGCTACCTCCTGTGTTGGTATAGCCACACCCTTAATAGGTGTTTTGTAGATTATCCGTTTCTTAAGCGAATCGATTCAGATAACGGTATGAGTAAAGATGTGTAACTTAAGACGGATTTATTTTAGTCAGTGAAAAAAATATTTTATGTGATGAAGATCCGTAATTTAGCTTTGCTAACAACTTAATGATTCACCGGATAAATAATGAACGAGGTCAATGACAGAAAAATTGCAAAATCAGGTAAATCTTTGCAAAAGGGTATTTTGCTCTGATATTGTTTGCTTCTCGTTTAATGACTAAGGAGTAAGGGGCAGTAGCCCACCGTATGGACCGTCACCGACGTCTTTTCAATCTCAGGTCTGAATGTTCAGCCCATCACAATGGCGTTTCACGCCTTATAAATATCTCAACACTACTCTCTGCGTCCGCGTTAAGCGTGATGCCGCTTAGTTATTCCCAAAGCAGGAGCTTGTCATGGAACTCTTAATGGATCCCCAGATTTGGGTGGGTTTACTGACGCTGATTGTGCTGGAAATCGTGCTGGGTATTGATAACCTGGTATTCATTGCCATCCTCGCGGATAAACTGCCGCCAAAACAACGTGATAAAGCCAGACTTATTGGTTTATCCCTTGCTTTGATAATGCGACTTGGTTTGCTGTCATTAATCTCATGGATGGTGACGCTCACGCAGCCGCTGTTTACCGTTGCAAATCTGACCTTCTCCGGTCGCGACCTCATCATGCTCTTTGGTGGCCTGTTCTTGCTGTTTAAAGCGACAACAGAGCTGCACGAACGGCTGGAAAATCGCCAGCACGATGACGGGCACGGTAAGGGCTACGCCAGTTTCTGGGTCGTGGTATTGCAGATTGTGGTATTGGATGCGGTGTTCTCACTGGATGCGGTCATTACCGCGGTGGGGATGGTCAACCATCTGCCAGTGATGATGGCGGCGGTGGTTATCGCAATGGGTGTGATGCTGTTGGCATCGAAACCGTTAACGAACTTTGTTAACCAACACCCGACGGTAGTGGTGCTGTGCCTGAGCTTCTTGTTGATGATTGGTCTGAGTCTGGTAGCAGAAGGCTTCGGCTTCCATATTCCTAAGGGCTATTTGTACGCTGCGATTGGTTTCTCGATAATCATCGAGTTCTTTAACCAGATTGCGCGTCGCAACTTTATCCGCCATCAGTCGAATGTGCCGCTGCGCGCCCGTACGGCTGATGCGATTTTGCGCCTGATGAACGGCAAACGCCAGGCTCGTCCGCAAAATCAACATGAAGACCACAAGACGATAACGCCAATTGAAGCAGAATCTTTTGCTGAAGAAGAACGGTATATGATTAACGGCGTGCTGACGCTGGCCTCTCGTTCGCTGCGCAGCATCATGACGCCACGCGGCGAGATTTCCTGGGTTGATGCCGATAAATCGAAAGCTGAAATCCGTGAGCAATTACTGGAATCACCACACAGTTTGTTCCCGGTTTGCCGGGGCGAACTTGATGAAATCATCGGTATCGTGCGTGCTAAAGAGTTGCTGGTGGCGTTGGAAAATAACGGTGATGTGGCCGCCATTGCGGCACAATCACCAGCGATTGTGGTGCCTGAAACGCTTGACCCTATCAACCTGTTAGGTGTGTTGCGTCGTGCTCGCGGCAGCTTCGTGATTGTGAACAACGAGTTTGGTGTGGTGCAGGGACTGGTCACGCCGCTGGATGTTCTTGAAGCGATTGCCGGTGAGTTCCCTGATGCTGACGAAACGCCAGAAATCGTTCGCGATGGCGACGGTTGGCTGGTGAAAGGTTCAACTGACCTGCATTCGATTCAGCAGCACCTGGATATCAATACCCTGGTTGACGATGACGAAAATATCGCATCGATTGCGGGTCTTGTTATTGCGGTAAATGGTCAAATCCCGAAAGTGGGCGACATCATTGAAATTGCTCCGCTTCGCATCCAGATTGTTGAAGCCAATGATTACCGTGTGGACCTGGTCCGCGTGGAAAAAGAACGCTCTGAACATGAAGACGAAGAAGAGTGATTTAGCGTAGCGGGATAATCGGCACCGGGTGTCCCTTACGTCGCGGAGGGGGAGTATTATTCCCCCTCAGCCAACGCGGAAACTCGCTCAATGGCATTGGCCGCGCAAACAAATAACCCTGTAAAACGTTCACGCCGCGGCGGCGCAGATATTCTGCCTGCTGCTGCGTTTCTACTCCCTCCGCCACCAAATCAATGCCCAGTCGTTGTGCCAGCGCGATGATGATGTCAGTAACCGTTGAGTTAACCGCATCTGTACCAATCGCCGCCGTAAACGACTTATCAATTTTCAGCACATTAGGATTTAGCGTTTCCAGATACGCCAGGGAACTCTGCCCGGTGCCGAAATCATCAATGGCTAAATCTACCCCCATTCGGTGCAAGTCACGGACTACGCGGTGATCGACATCTGGTAAAGCGTCGCGCTCGGTTAACTCTAATGTCAGCTTTTGAATGGGTTGAGACGGAAACCAATGGCGGCGAAGATCGGTGATAATCTCACCTTCATGAAAATGGCTGGCGGCGACGTTAATACCAATGTGGAAGTCACGTGATTTGGGGAAAATATCGATTTGACGAATCGTTTCCTCAAGGACAAAACGGGTCAACGGGGCGATTAAATTTTGTTGTTCAGCAAGGGGAATAAAGACATCTGGCGAGATCCATCCCTGACGCGGATTATGCCATCGCAGCAGCAACTCTACCCCGACACACTGCAAATTACGTGCGCTCATTAGTGGCTGACAAAAAACCTCAAATTCATGTGAGGCCAGTCCAACATTAATTTCCCACGAAAAACTCATGCGATTGGCTGTCGCAAGCCAGGCGATGTAACCGATTAGCATGCTGAGGATCAGCGCCAGTGGGAGTTGTGTCGGCAAGTTGCCTAATGCCATAGCGCCTGCTGCGGGGCCAATAGTGGTGACGGAAAACGCGAATTTTTCAGAAGCCATTTCATGGCTTACCTGTCCTTCATCCACGCTAATTCTCTGCAATAATCCCTTGCCATATTCAAGATGCGAATCCGAAACATTCAGTATTGCGCGTGATACCCACGGGCGCTCAGGCTCAAGAATTAATCCGGTCAGCAACTCAATATTGATTATTTGCATCACACCATCGTGGCGACTGTTTGCCAGCGGGATCCAGGATAATAAAATTGGCGTTCCTTTCAACAATGAATGGTCGATTGTAAGAAATAACAGCGGCTGCGCGGAGGGGAGTCGGGGTTGCAGCAGGTTAATCGGCACGGCCCGCGTACCAAAAATGCTTGAGCAATAAAGAATGTCGTCCTTAATCAGTCCGATAGATCGCACCGTTTGCAAGCGCGCGGCATGTTCGCGCATTTTTAACTGTGCGACCTGGCAGGACATTCCCACTAACGGCATGACATCTTTATTGGCCTGCTCGAGTGGGACAAGAATACTTTCCAGCGTGCTAATGACACGTTGATTAAACGCCTGCATCCGCTGTTCATTAACGTTGCGTTCGGAAACGTAGCGGGCGCTGAGAGTCAGGAAAAGTGCCAGAACAGCTAACGCAACACAGACAATTAAACGCCTGCGGCGATAACCTCTTAAAATGCGTTGAGCCGTCTGCATTCTGTTTGCACCTTGTATGTAACCGCGACCGAAATCGGCACGCAGAACATACAAAGTGTAGTGGGGGATTAGACTTACGTTGTGAAAATCATGCTTTATCGTGACCGGTCAGCACCGATTAATACGTGTTGCCCGGTACACTAACCCACGATAAGCGGGCTAATCAGGCTGAGATGCGTTTTAACGCCCACTTTCATCGCATCTTCATCTAACAGGAAATGAGGATTATGGACATTCCACACGGCACCTTTTTCCGGGTTTCGGCATCCTACAAAAATAAAACAGCCGGGAACATGTTGCTGATAAGACGAGAAATCTTCGCTGCCAAATAGCGGCGTTGTCACCGTTTGCAGTGTCTGTTCCGGGAAATGTTGTTGAATAACGTTGCGCGCAATTTCACATGCCTGGGGATGGTTATTACCGACCGCATAACCCGGTTGCCACTCAATTTCAAAGCTGGCGCCATGAGCGGCAACGATTCCGGCAATCACTTGCTGCATCAGCTGAGGAACTAACTCACGAACCTGCTGATTGTGCGTACGCAACGTGCCTGCAAGGCGGGCGCTATTGGGGATGACGTTGTAACTTTCGCCCGACTGGAAGGTGGCGATGGTTAACACTGGCGCATGCAGTGGATCAAGTTTGCGTGCGACGATTTGCTGCAAAGCGCTGACGATTTCGGCCCCGATAACAATCGGGTCAACGCACAAATGGGGCATTGATCCGTGCCCACCTTTCCCGGTGATAACAATATCGAAATTATCACTCGATGCGCTGAATACGCCTTCTTTTAATGACAGGGTTTGCGTGGGTTTATCGGGCATGACATGCAGACCGAAAATGTATTCCACATTTTCTAATACGCCCAGATTCACCAGTTCCTGCGCGCCACCCGGCGGCACTTCTTCGGCATGCTGAAAAATAAAGCGCACCGATCCTTTGAGCTGGTCCTGGAAATGGCAAAGCACTTTTGCCGCTCCCATTAACATGGCGCTATGCGCGTCATGTCCACAGGCGTGCATCACGCCAGGCTTGCACGAGGAGAAGGTTTCCCCGCTCTCTTCCTGAAGAGGAAGCGCGTCAATATCGGCCCGTAGCGCCCACACCGGGCCAGGATGTTTTCCGCGTAATTCGGCGACCACGCTGTTAGGGGTTAAGCGGTGTAATTCAAGAGGACCAAAGCTTGCAAGCTCAGCGGCAATATAATCTGCGGTGGCCTTTTCCTGGAAGGACAGATCAGGATTCGCATGAATATGCTGACGCCAGCGAGACACATCATGGGCAACTTCTTCGGTCAGAATATCAATATTGAAAGTCATAATGGCTCCGTTATTCGGTCACTGTGTTTAGCGCGGTTTTCTTTGCCATCAGCGGTATGACGGCAAGTGCGGCACAAATCATCGACAAAGATAAGAAGATAAAAGTGGTGTAGTAGTCCTGGCTGATGCCAATCAGATAACCCATCACAATCGGTGAGACGAATCCGCCCAGCGTACCGCCCGTGTTAATCAGGCCAATCGCCGCTCCCATGGTTTCGACCGGCAACCGTTTCATTGGCAGGGTGAAGGCGGTAACAAAGCTGCCCATTAAAAAGACCTGACCTAAAAACAGGAACACGCTGGCCGCTATCGGGGAAGCCATGTGGTAAATCGTGAAGATGCACAGTGCGCTGGCAATGGCGCAGGCGACAATCACCAACGGTTCACGGCCCTGGAAATACTTGCCGACCAACCAACCGGTTCCCAGCGAGGAAATCCAAATCCCTAAACCGCCTGCCGCAATAACCAGACCCGAGGTTTCAAGTGGCATATGGCGTTGCTGGACTAAAAACTTAGGCAGCCACGCCATCAGGCCGTAGCTTGGAATATTGATGCAGAAAATAGAGACAAACAGCAGAACCACGGTCGGGTTTTTCAGCAGCGTGCGGTAACTGACGGTAGATGCTGTTTTGGCTGCAACAGGGGGTTTTTGTACCAGCATAAAAATAACAATCGCGACGGCGCATGCCAGTAAACCTAAACCCGCGAACGAACCTCGCCAGCCGATGTGCGTCAAGGCACTGACTGCCACCATGGGGCCGATTGTCATCGCAAGTCCTGCCGATGACAGCAGAATTGACTGCGCAAAAGTCCTTTTCTCAATGCTGAAATTAGTCACGACGGCTTTGGCGCAGGAGCACGGATAGCCTGAATGCCCAATCCCGGAGAGAAAGCGGAACACGATCAACATGCCAAAACTTAATCCCAACACACCAAAGCACAAGGCAAACCCGCCGAGCAGGCAAAGTGAAGCAACCAGCATGGTACGAAAACCGATGCGGTCATTCAGCCAGCCTGCGGGAATTTGAAACAGCGAATAAGACAGAAAGAAAATGCCGGTGATGTAACCCAGTTGTTGAGTTGAAACACCAAACTCTTTTTCGATGGGCAATAATGCGAAGCCCATCACCGTTTTATCTATATAGACAATGACATAGCCCAGAAATAACAGGAAAATCATCAAGGAGTGATTCTTTTTCATTATGCGGACCCTTATGCGGAATTCCGTCCCTGTGGGCGAGTTGCCCCGGTTCAGACAACAAACGTTGATATCTATATAAGCAGTGTGGGTAATCCGGCAAAAGATGTAATTTTGTTTGGGGTGATGCTTTTTGTTGATAGGGGGTGCGAATGAAATACTTACCGAAAATGCAGCAGCTACATGTCTTCAGGCAGGTAGTACGCAGCCGCAGCATTCGCGGAGCAGCGAGGGTCATGGGGCAGTCTCAGCCTGCCGTCAGCCGCACGTTACGAGAGCTGGAGCAAGTTTTATCTGCACAACTTTTTTTACGCGGTAACGAAGGCATCACCTTAACGGAAGCGGGAGAGGCATTTGCCCGTCGTGCTGAGTGGATTCTGGAGGAGTTGCAACGTGCCGCCGAAGAAGTGGAGCAGATTAACCACTTTTCTCAGGGCAAGCTGAATATCGGTTTTTCTTCGCTGATTGCGCTTAGTGTGTTTCCTGCGGTGGCCGACAGCTTCAAATCGCGCTTGCCGCAGGCCAGTTTGCATATCAAAGAAGGGCAACTGGCGACCTTACTTCCTCTGCTGCAACAGGGGGAACTGGATTTGGCGATAGGCACCATTAATCCGGCTAAAGTGCCGGAAGATGTGATGGTGGAACCGCTTTTTAGCGCGCCATTTTGTGTGATTGCAAGGCGGGATCATCCGTTGGCAGACGCCACTTCACTTGCACAATTGAGAAGGGCGAAATGGTTATTGCCTGAGGCGAATATTGGCTATTACCAACAGCTTCAGGATGAACTGAACGAATTTTATGGTCAGATGCATGAAGCGCCGATTCGCACAGATTCTGTGATTTGCGGACTGAATATGGTGTTGCATTCGGATTATCTGACGATTGTCGCCAGAGCGATGAGCACGCCGCTATTTTTGCAGGACCGGCTAACCGTGTTGCCCATCACCACGCTTCCGTCGGCGCAATATTGTGTCATCTGGTCACAGAAGTCGGATTTGACGGCAACAGCGCGCCAGTTTTTATTAGCGCTTCGTCAGCAGTGCCAGAATTACCCGTGGTAGATATAAAAACGGCCCTCTTTGCTGAGGGCCGGAAGGGGATGAGTCACACTGAACGGTTAGTCACACTGAACTTTGATGGCCAGGCCGCCACGTGAGGTTTCACGGTATTTGGAGTTCATGTCTTTGCCTGTTTCGTACATGGTTTCAATCACTTTATCGAGAGAAACACGCGGCTCGCTGGTGCGGCGCATCGCCATACGGGTGGCGTTAATCGCTTTAACGGACGCAATGGCGTTACGTTCGATACATGGCACCTGAACCTGGCCTGCAACCGGATCACAGGTCAAGCCAAGGTTGTGTTCCATGCCGATTTCCGCTGCAACACAAACTTGCTCCGGACTCGCGCCGAGAATCTCAGCAAGCCCTGCGGCAGCCATAGAACAGGCCACGCCGACTTCACCCTGGCAGCCCACTTCAGCACCCGAAATTGACGCATTCATTTTATACAACGCGCCAATCGCGCCTGAGGCGAGGAAGTAACGAATATAGGTATCCGGGCTTACCGACTCGATAAAGTGGTCATAGTAAGCCAGAACAGCCGGAACAATTCCGCACGCGCCGTTAGTCGGGGCGGTGACAACACGTCCGCCCGCAGCGTTTTCTTCGTTAACCGCCAGAGCAAACATGTTTACCCAATCGATCACGTTCATCGGGTCGTGGGACAGTTTATCGCTGGAAACCAGCATACGACGCAGCGCGGATGCACGGCGAGGCACGCGCAATGGGCCAGGTAGCACGCCTTCGGTATTCACACCGCGATCGATACAGGCACGCATGGTTTGCCAGACATTGGCAAAATACTCTTCGATTTCTTTACGGCTGTGCAGAGCCAGTTCGTTCTGCATAATTACGCCAGAAAGGGACATGCCTGTCTCTTTACAATGGTTGAGCATCTCTTCGGCGGAATTGAACGAGTACGGCACCACAATTTCGTTAGCGGCATCTTTGCCGAAGTTTTCTTCATCAACGATAAAACCGCCGCCGATGGAATAATAGGTTTTGGTGTAGATCTCTTGCTCGCCATTAAAGGCGTGGATGGTCATGCCGTTTTCATGCAGCGACAGGTTGTCATTGCGGAAACACATGCCGGAGTCTTTCGGGAAATCGACTTCATGACGACCCTGGGCAAGCCACAAGCGGCTACGGGTTTCAACATCGCGAATAAACGCCGGGATAGAGTCGATATCAACGGTAGCAGGTTCGTTACCTGCAAGACCCATGATAATAGCAATATCGGTGTGGTGCCCTTTACCTGTCAGAGAGAGAGAACCGTAAACATCAACACTGATTCGCGTCGTCATTTCCAGTAATTCTTTTTCGACCAGGTCATCGACAAACAACTTACCGGCCTTCATCGGACCGACGGTATGGGAACTGGATGGCCCAATGCCTACCTTGAACATGTCGAATATGCTAATCACGCTAAAACTCCTTTCAGGACACCGGCTAAATAAAATTTGCTGCTGCAAAATCGCAGCTGGCTAGTTTAAAAATTTATTGGTCACCGTGGTAAACTATTCACATGAATTAAACTAATGGTTAACCGTAACTTGACTAATCCGGCCCGTGAATGCGGGTCCAGAGAGATCGGCGGTAGCGTTATTCATCAATTTATTACCCATTTCGTCTGTATGGGAATGAAACCACAGCGAGACACTCTGCTAAATATAGCTGTTTTCGCAGGATTAAAGAGTGATCAGGGTTCCACACCTATCTGTAAAGCTAACTCACGGATAATTCCGGCCGTCATCCCCCAGACAAAGTAGTGTTGATACCAGGAAAGCCAGACTCGGTGGGCATTGCCACGGCGGTGAATATCCAGCGGATGGTAGCGCCCAAGAGTTAATGCTTCCATTAACGGCATTTCAAACACGGCGGCCACTTCGTCTTCACTGGCTTGATAAGGCAAATTGGGAGGGATGATGCCCACGACGGGCGTGACCTGAAATCCCGTGACGCTATCCACGGGCGGGAGGGTGCCAATCACTTCGACGCTGTCCGGAGAGATAGCGACTTCTTCCCAGGCTTCGCGCAGTGCCGCAGCAATTAAAGATTCGTCGGTATCGTCCACCGCGCCGCCAGGGAAAGCAACTTGCCCGGCATGTTTGCGCATCAACGCCGAGCGCTGCGTCAGCAGAAGTCCGGGCTGCGGACGACGCACGATAGGGATCAACACGGCTGCCTGGCGTTTATTACCGCTCATGCGCGTGACAGGCGGTTGCAGCAGCTGAAAACGGGATAAAAAATCATTCATGCTCAGGGAGGAACCAGACATCACTTCAACTCTCTAGTTGCGGCAAGATACGATTAACTTTATCAAAAGTTTCCTGATATTCCGCAGATTCAACACTATCGGCCACAATGCCGCCACCTGCGGAGCAATATAATTTCCCACCTTCTGCGGTGAGCGTTCGGATAGTAATACTGGTGTCCATATTGCCGCAGAAGCTCAGATAGCCAATGCTTCCACACCATGCGTTGCGGCGTTGAGGCTCCAGTTCTTCAATCACTTCCATCGCTCGTACTTTCGGTGCGCCGGTAATCGAACCGCCAGGGAAACACGCTCTCAGCAGGTCTGTCGCCTGTAAATGTGCAGGCAGTTGTGCGGTGATCGTGCTGACCAGATGATGCACCGCCGGGAAGGGTTCGACGACAAACAGTTCCGGGACTTTTACGCTGCCGGGCACGGCAACGCGACCAATATCATTGCGCAGTAAATCCACAATCATCAGGTTTTCAGCGCGGTCTTTCGGTGAATTTGCCAGTTTCTCAGCCTGCTGCGCATCGGCAACGGGGTCTTCAAGACGCGGCAGCGTGCCTTTTATCGGGCGCGTCTGGATCATCTTGTCTTCAAGCAGAATAAATCGCTCTGGCGACAGACTCAAAACGGCGCTTTCCGGTAAACGAATAAAGGCACTGAACGGTGCGCGGTTTGCCGCGTTCAGGCGCTCGAATGCTTGCCACTCATCGCCTTCATAACTGGCATGAAAACGTTGCGCGAGGTTGACCTGATAGCAGTCGCCGCTTTTGAGATATTCCTGTACCTGACGGAATTTAAGTCCATACTGCTCGCGGGTCATATTGGACTGCCATGCGCTGGTCAGATGGAATGGCTGGTGTGCGACGGGAACCTGGGACTTAAGCCAGTTGAGTCGGGCTGAATTGTCTCCCCAGCAAACCAGCGTCAGCATTTTTAAATGATGGTCAGCAATAAGTGCCCAGTCATAAATGCCCACCGCCATATCCGGCGTGGTGAGTTCAGCCTGCGCATATTCAGGCAATTTCTCAAAATGACGTCCGAGGTCGTAACCAAACAAACCCAGCGCTCCCCCTAAAAAGGGCAAGTCCGCGTGCGTTGCGGGCTGATAACCGAAACTGTCCAGCGTGTGCTGTAACAATTTTAGCGGACAACCATGATGCGCTGACTGCGCACCTGCCTGGCAAATTGTGGTTTCCGCCCCGCGTGTGACCAACGTTGCGACAGGATCCGCTGCCAGAATATCAAAACGATTATGTGGATGGTCAGCGAAGCCGGAATGCAGCAGCATGGCCCAGGGTTGGTGCGCCAACGCTTTGAAAGTCTGTTGAACAGCATCCGGATGCCACGGCAAAGTTTGATAAGTTAGAGTTTGCAACGTCATAAACCACAACTAAAAAATAGACAGATAACCCTGCCAGTCCAGGAAACCCTCTGGAAACCCCGACAGCAGCGTGAAATAATTAACCCAGGCAATGTAACAGGAGTCGAAAATGTTTGCAGGATTACCCTCATTATCCCATGAGCAGCAGCAGAAAGCAGTCGAGAGAATTCAGGAACTGATGGCCAACGGAATGAGCAGTGGGGAAGCCATTACGCTTGTCGCGGCCGAAATTCGTGCCACTCATACCGGTGAAATGGTCGCCGTTCGCTTTGAAGACGACGATGTCGGTGACGCTGAAAGCGATGATGAAGAAAACGAAAGTGACGACGATGAAGAAAGATACGTCGATCATTATGAAGAGAATGACGACGATAAGTGACGTGGGCAGTAGCCCACGCCAATTTAAACTGCTGCGATAATCTTTATTTCTACTTTGTAACGCGGGTTCATCAATTTTGCCTGAACGGTACAACGTACCGGCGCATGACCCGCGACGACCCACTCATCCCATGCTTTATTCATGGCTGCAAAATCACTGCCTTCTGGCAGGAAAATAGTGGCATCAAGGATTTTGCTTTTGTCGCTGCCTTGTTCAATAAGCACCGTGTCGATTTGTGCCAGGGTATTGGCGGTTTGCTCATAAGCATCCGCATCGAGGTTTTCTGGCACGCCGGTGTAGTAAAGGGTGTGGTTATGGATGACCGCATCAGACCAACGCGCTTCCGGTTTTATACGCACAATACTCATCACTGTTTCCTTTTCAGCTCATTCATAATGCGCAACAGACTGCCACAATCTGCCGGGCGCTTCCACCGGCTTGCTGGATTAACACCGCTCAGGCTGACATAATACTGTCAATAAACCCAGGGGGTATTGTGACAGACGATTTTGCAGCAGACGGCCAACTCGCCACGGCGATAACTGGTTTTAAACCGCGTGAACCGCAGCGCCAGATGGCAGAAGCCGTCACCAAAGCTATCGCTTCCGGGCGTGAGCTGGTGGTGGAAGCGGGAACCGGGACCGGTAAAACCTATGCGTATTTAGCTCCCGCTCTGCGCTCAGGCAAAAAAGTCATTATTTCAACGGGTTCAAAGGCTTTGCAGGATCAGCTTTTTTCGCGTGATTTACCCACCGTTGCCAAAGCACTGGATTTCAAAGGGCGGTTGGCTCTGCTCAAAGGGCGTTCCAACTATTTGTGCCTCGAGCGTCTCGAGCAAAATGCGCTGGCAGGCGGCGACCTCCAGGTCCAGACGCTAAGTGAGATCGTTAAGTTGCGCGGTTGGGCGATTGAAACCGTGGATGGCGATATCAGCACCTGCACCAGCGTGGCGGAAGATTCTAACGTCTGGCCATTAGTCACCAGCACCAACGATAACTGCCTGGGGCAAGACTGCCCGCTTTATAAAGACTGCTTTGTAGTAAAAGCGCGTAAAAAAGCCATGGACTCTGACGTCATCGTGGTCAATCACCATCTCTTTTTGGCTGATATGGTGGTGAAAGAGGGCGGTTTCGGTGAACTCATTCCCGAAGCGGAAGTGATGATTTTCGATGAAGCGCATCAAATCCCGGATATCGCCAGCCAGTATTTTGGGCAGTCGGTATCGAGCCGACAACTGCTCGACATCGCCAAAGATATTTCAATTGCTTATCGCACCGAAGTCCGTGACGCCCAGCAATTACAAAAAAGTGCCGACCGTCTGTCACAAAGTACTCAGGATTTCAGGCTGAAACTCGGCGACCCGGGTTATCGCGGCAATCTGCGCGAACTGTTAGCCGAACCGTCTATCCAACGAGCACTGTTATTGCTCGATGATGCGCTTGAACTTTGTTATGACGTGGCGAAAATGTCACTAGGTCGTTCCGCTTTGCTTGATGCAGCTTTCGAACGGACGGTGATTTTACGCGGGCGAATTAAACGCCTGAAAGAAGTCGATACGCCGGGCTACAGCTACTGGTATGAATGCAATTCGCGCAATTTCACGCTGGCGTTAACGCCGTTATCCGTCGCGGATAAATTCAAAGAAGTGATTAACGAAAAAGCAGGCACCTGGATTTTCACCTCCGCAACACTTTCGGTTAACGACAAACTCAGCCACTTTACCGACCGTCTCGGTATTGATAATGCAGAAACTCTGCTGTTAGCCAGCCCGTTTGATTACGCCACTCAGGCGTTGCTGTGTGTGCCGCGCGGCTTACCGACACCCAACCAACCTGCCGCAGGTAAGCACCTGGCAAAATTGCTTAAGCCGTTGATTGAAGCCAACAATGGCCGCTGCTTTATGCTGTGTACATCCCACGCCATGATGCGCGATTTAGCCGAGCAATTTCGCGCCACGATGACCTTACCGGTTTTACTGCAAGGTGAAACCAGCAAAGGCCAGTTGTTGCAGCAGTTTGTCGATGCGGGAAATGCTCTGTTGGTGGCGACCAGTAGTTTCTGGGAAGGGGTGGACGTACGTGGTGATGCACTTTCATTAGTGATAATCGATAAACTGCCGTTTACCTCGCCGGAGGATCCCTTACTCAAAGCGCGTATGGAAGATTGTCGTTTGCGTGGCGGGGAACCGTTTGATGATGTGCAACTTCCGGATGCCGTTATCACCCTGAAACAGGGCGTGGGGCGCTTAATCCGCGATGTCGATGACCGGGGCGTGCTGGTGATTTGCGATAACCGCCTGGTGATGCGTCCGTACGGCGCCGTGTTCCTTAACAGCCTGCCAGCGACGCCGCGCACACGCGATATTAATCGGGCAGTAGAGTTCCTTAAGTTCCGACCGGAGCAGTAATTTGTGCCAGACTATGGTATGATGCGCGCCGATTTTTGACCCTATTTTCCCGCCAGAGGTTGGCAATACCATGCGAATTTTAGCCATCGACACTGCGACAGAAGCTTGTTCAGTTGCCCTGTATAACGAAGGGAAGTCTAGCGCCCATTTTGAACTCTGCCCACGCGAACACACGCAACGTATTCTTCCGCTGGTGCGTGACATCCTCAATGAAGGTGGAGTTGGTCTGACCGCATTGAATGCGCTTGCTTATGGCCGTGGCCCAGGTAGTTTTACCGGTGTGCGCATTGGCATTGGCATTGCTCAAGGGCTGGCTCTGGGTGCTGAATTACCGATGATTGGTATTTCGACTCTGGCTACCATGGCGCAAGGTGCCTGGCGAGTGACGGGGGCAACCCGTGTACTGGCCGCAATCGATGCGCGAATGGGTGAAGTCTACTGGGCTGAATACCAGCGCGATGAAAATGGCGTGTGGCACGGCGAAGAAACAGAAGCGGTCCTAAAACCTGAAGCGGTTGCCGAGCGATTGAAACAACTTCAGGGGGAATGGGCTACAGTCGGTACAGGTTGGCAAGCCTGGCCGGATATGGCGCAGGGAAGTGAGCTGGTCATCCGTGATGGCGAAGTGACTCTTCCTGCGGCTGAAGATATGTTGCCTCTGGCAATTCAGGCATTAAATGATGGTTGTACGGTGGCGGTAGAACATGCCGAACCGGTATATCTGCGTAACGAAGTGACATGGAAGAAACTTCCAGGCAGAGAATAGTTCACAACGCTCGTGAGGCCGATACGGCGTTAAGGAGAAAGGATATGTCTGGTTTACCTGTCAGGATTGTTACCCGTTTAATGGCAGTGGCTGCCGTCGTGATGCTCAGCGGTTGTGTCACAGTCCCCGATGCCATTAAAGGCACGAGTGCGACACCGCAACAAGATTTAGTGCGGGTGATGAATGCGCCTCAGCTTTACGTCGGGCAGGAAGCGCGTTTCGGCGGGCGAGTGGTCAACATCGATAACAGAAAAGGAATAACGCGTCTGGAAATTGCGACCGTGAACCTCGACGAAGGTGCACGTCCACAATTGGGTGAGCCATCGAAAGGGCGCATTTATGCAGATGTGAATGGTTTCCTGGATCCGGTCGATTTCCGTGGGCAGCTGGTCACAGTGGTCGGCCCAATTACCGGCACGGTTGAAGGCAAAGTAGGCGAAACACCGTATAAATTTATGGTGATGCAGGTGAACGGCTATAAACGCTGGCGTGTCACGCAGCAAGTGGTGATGCCGCCTCAACCGATTGACCCGTGGTTCTGGGGCGGGCCATATCCCTATCGTGGCCGCTATGGTTACGGCGGCATGTGGGGCGGCGGATGGTATAATCCAGGCCCTGCGCAGGTGCAGACTATCGTAACTGAGTAATAACGTGTTTTACCGAAATGAAGAGGCAGCGGCATGTCCGCTGCCTCTTCATTTTGTCATGGAATAAAAATAATTAGTGATGTGCTTCGCAACCTTAAATCAGTCTAATTAATAAACTGGTACGCTGAGTTAATATTATGTTAACGGCGTGTTTCTATATTGGGGTTGTGATGACGACGAATAATAAATTCAGAGGTGGATCCTTGAAGAAGGTTTGGCTTAACCGCTACCCAGCCGATGTTGCGGCTGAGATAAATCCTGACCGTTATCAGTCCCTGGTAGATATGTTTGAGCAAGCGACGGCGCGTTACGCCGATCAGCCTGCGTTCGTGAGCATGGGCGAAGTGATGACGTTCCGCAAACTGGAAGAGCGGAGCCGTGCGTTTGCTGCTTATTTGCAACAGGGTTTGGGCCTGCAAAAAGGCGACCGTGTTGCATTAATGATGCCTAATTTATTGCAATATCCGGTCGCGTTGTTTGGCATTTTACGTGCGGGAATGGTGGTGGTGAATGTTAACCCACTGTATACACCACGCGAGCTTGAGCATCAGCTCAACGACAGCGGTGCTAGCGCGATTGTGATTGTTTCGAACTTCGCGCATACCCTGGAAAAAGTCGTTGATAAAACCCAGGTGAAGCACGTTATTTTGACGCGCATGGGCGATCAGCTTTCTGCGGCGAAAGGGACGTTGGTCAACTTCGTTGTTAAGTACATCAAACGTCTGGTGCCAAAATACCATCTGCCGGATGCCATCTCGTTTCGCAGCGCGCTGCAACACGGCTATCGCCTGCAGTACATCAAGCCGGAGATTATTAATACCGATCTCGCGTTCTTGCAATATACCGGCGGTACGACTGGCGTGGCGAAAGGGGCGATGCTGACGCATCGCAATATGCTGGCGAACCTCGAACAAGTCAGAGCGGCCTATAGCCCGCTGCTGTATGAACGCAAAGAGCTGGTGGTCACTGCATTACCGCTCTATCACATCTTCGCGCTGACCATGAACTGCCTGCTGTTTATTGAGCTTGGCGGCCAGAACCTGCTGATCACTAACCCGCGTGATATCCCGGGCCTGGTGAAAGAGTTAGCGAAATATCCGTTTACCGCGATGACGGGCGTAAACACGCTCTTCAATGCGCTGCTCAATAACAAAGAATTCCAGCAGCTCGATTTCTCGAGCCTGCATCTTTCGGCGGGTGGCGGGATGCCAGTGCAGCATGCTGTTGCGGAACGCTGGGAAAAACTCACCGGACGCTTCCTGCTTGAAGGTTACGGTCTGACTGAATGCGCACCGTTAGTCAGTGCCAATCCACATGATATGGATTACCACAGCGGGAGCATTGGCTTGCCGGTGCCATCCACGGAAGTGAAACTGATTGATGACGAAGGCGAAGAGGTTCCAGCAGGTGAACCGGGTGAGCTGTGCGTGAAAGGGCCGCAGGTGATGCTGGGTTACTGGCAGCGCCCGGATGCGACCGATGAAATTCTGCAAGATGGCTGGCTGCGCACCGGAGATATCGCGGTGATGGACGAAGAGGGCTTTATGCGCATTGTCGACCGCAAGAAAGATATGATTCTGGTCTCCGGCTTTAACGTCTATCCGAACGAAATCGAAGATGTGGTTATGCAACACAGCGGTGTATTAGAAGTCGCGGCTGTTGGCGTGCCGAGCGGCGCATCCGGTGAAGCAGTAAAAATCTTCGTCGTGAAGAAAGATGCGTCGTTGACCGAAGAAGCGCTGGTGGTATTTTGTCGCCGCCACCTCACCGGTTACAAAGTGCCTAAGCTGGTTGAGTTCCGCGAGGAACTACCAAAATCGAACGTAGGGAAAATATTACGACGAGAACTACGTGACGAATCGGTCAGTAAAGGCAACAATAACGCCTGAGCTCCGAGTCAGTCGCCCTAACGCCGGTTCGCCGGCGTTTTTTATGGGCGCAAACCTATGAGAACTGAATTTGACTTACCAAATGATTACTACCGATGAAGCCCTTGTCCGCGTTTGCGAAGCGGCTCGTCAATTTTCAGCCGTCGCGCTGGATACCGAATTTGTTCGCACTCGCACCTATTACCCGCAACTGGGCTTGATTCAGCTTTACGATAGCGAAACCGCTTCGCTTATCGACCCGCTGACAATCACCGACTGGTCGCCGTTCAAAGCGCTGTTGCAAGACACCGCGGTGATTAAATTTCTGCATGCTGGCAGCGAAGATCTGGAAGTGTTCCTTAATGCTTTTGGTATGTTGCCCGATCCGTTTATTGATACGCAGATTCTGGCTGCTTTCAGTGGGCGTCCGCTTTCGTGCGGTTTTGCGACCATCGTCGAATCGTTTACCGGTATTGCGCTGGATAAAAGCGAATCTCGTACCGACTGGATTGCGCGCCCGCTGACTGAACGCCAGTGTGAATACGCAGCCGCGGACGTGCTCTATTTGCTGCCTATCGCGCATAAACTGATGGAAGAGACAAAAGCGGCGGGTTGGATGGATGCCGCGCTGGACGAGTGCAATTTGATGGCTGCGCGTCGTCAGGATGTTCTGGACCCAGAAGAAGCCTGGCGTGAAATCGGCAATGCCTGGCAGCTTAGAACGCGTCAGTTGTCGTGCCTGAAGAAACTGGCATCCTGGCGTCTGCGTAAAGCGCGTGAGCGCGATATGGCGGTTAATTTCGTGGTGCGCGAAGAACATCTTTGGCAGGTCGCACGTTATATGCCGGGTTCCTTGGGTGAGCTTGAACACCTTGGCCTGAGCGGCAGTGAAATTCGTTTCCACGGCAAAGCTCTACTGGCAATGGTGGTGGAAGCGCAGGCTCTGTCGGACGATGAATTACCTGAGCCGCTAAGCAATCTTGTTGATATGCCGGGTTATCGTCGTGTCTTCAAAGCGATTAAAGCTCTGGTGCAACAGGTGAGTGAAACCAGCGGTTTAAGTGCTGAATTACTGGCGTCGCGGAGACAAATTAATCAGTTGCTGAACTGGCACTGGAAATTAAAAACGCAATCAACGCAACCAGAATTAATCGTTGGCTGGCGTGGACGTCTTATGGGCGAATCGCTAAAAACGTTATTGGCTGATTTTTAATATTGGCTAAAAGGTTACTGGGAATAATTACAGTATTCGCTTCTGTAATAATGGAATAGAGAAATTAACCTTTAAGAATAGTCTGTATTAAGAAGTGTGTTAGCGCTAAAAATAAATAATCCCCCTCGATAATTCCAGGGGGGGTTATTACACGAATGACCACTACGCAGATTTTGTTGTGGCTTCCTGCGTCTCTGGTAACGTCACGTTAAGTTCCAGAACAGAAATATCATCATCTTTTTGATCGAGAACGACGGTTAACATCTCCGGATCGATTTTGACATATTTGCAAATCACTTCCAGAATATCGCGTTTTAATTGCGGCAAATAGTGCGGTTCACTATCACCACGGCGGCGTTCTGCAACAATGATTTGCAGGCGTTCTTTTGCGATGTTGGCGGTGTTCTTTTTCCGTGAGAGAAAAAAGTCTAGTAATGCCATAACTTATCCTCCGAACAGGCGTTTGAGGAAGCCTTTCTTCTCTTCTTCAATGAAGCGGAAAGGGCGATCTTCGCCAAGCAGGCGCTCAACAGTATCTGCATATGCTTTACCAGCGTCAGCTTCCTGGTCAAGAATGACCGGCTCACCCTGGTTTGAAGCACGCAGCACAGATTGATCTTCAGGAATCACGCCAACCAGCGGAATGCGCAGGATTTCCAGCACATCTTCCATGCTAAGCATGTCACCGCGGTTTACACGGCCTGGGTTGTAGCGAGTTAACAACAGGTGTTCTTTAATCGGTGCTTCACCATTTTCGGCGCGGCGCGATTTAGAAGAAAGAATCCCAAGAATACGGTCAGAGTCGCGTACTGAGGAAACTTCAGGGTTAGTGGTGATAACCGCTTCATCAGCAAAGTAGAGTGCCATCAATGCGCCAGTTTCGATGCCCGCAGGGGAATCACAAACGATAAATTCGAAGTCCATATTTTTCAGGTCTTCAAGCACCTTTGCCACGCCTTCGCGGGTAAGGGCGTCTTTATCGCGTGTCTGAGAAGCTGGCAAAATATAAAGCTGCTCAGTGCGTTTATCTCTGATTAATGCCTGGTTTAATGTGGCATCGCCTTGAATAACGTTCACGAAGTCATAAACCACGCGACGCTCGCAGCCCATAATTAAATCCAGGTTACGCAGGCCAATATCAAAATCGATAACGACGGTTTTTCTTCCCTTCTGGGCCAAACCCGTAGCGATGGCCGCGCTGGACGTGGTCTTACCGACGCCCCCTTTACCCGATGTAACAACAATAATGCGTGCCATAAAGGAATTCCTTGTTAAAAGGGCTTAATTCAAAGGTTGAACGGAGAGAGCACCACTCGCCAGACTCAGGCGCGCCGCTTTCCCATAATAATCGGCTGGTATTTGCTCACTCAGCCAGTATTCACCCGCTATTGAGACCAACTCAGCAGCAAGATTTGTACAGAATATTTGTGCACCACGATCGCCACTGGCACCTGCCAGAGCACGGCCACGCATCATGCCGTAAACATGAATATTACCATCAGCGATAAGTTCTGCACCGGCACTGACATGATTGGTGATAATCAAATCACAGTTTGGTGCATAAATGCGCTGACCGGAACGAACCGGGGTATCAATCAAACGCGTTTTTGTGACAGGGTTAACAACTGGCTCGACGGAAGGCGCAATCTCAACAGGCGCGGCCTTCGTACGTGAATTTTTTTCTTTCCCTTCAGTCAGAAGCGGTAAGCCGGCGCGTTCAATTTCTTTCTTCAACGCTTCGTCTTTACAGCCACTAATCCCTACGACGCGTAAACCCGAAGAAACCACGGCTTGCTGAATTTTCTTCCAGTTTACTGAACCATCAAGGCCGGCAACATTCACCACCACCGGTGCATTTTTCAGAAAGGCGGGTGCCTGAGAAACTTTGTCCTGAAGGGCCTGGAGAATCACCTCGGGTTGCGCGTCATGTAAATGAAGCACTGATAAGGTAAAACTGCTGCCTTTTAACTCGATCGGCGTGTTTGACATCCTGCCCTTACTCAATTCAGTTTTAATCCCCACCCGTGTGGGACGATATTCCGAAGTACATCTGGCATGTTATAGTCACAGGTATATTCAGGCAAGCCACCATCTGGCGAAAATAGAGTAAAAAAAATGTTTTGTGTGATCTACAGAAGTAGTAAACGTGACCAGACATATCTTTATGTCGAAAAAAAAGACGATTTCTCTCGCGTGCCGGAAGAATTGATGAAAGGTTTTGGTTTACCTCAATTGGCGATGATATTACCGCTTGATGGGAGTAAAAAACTGGCCAATGCTGATTTTGAAAAAGTGAAACAAGCACTCAAAGACGATGGCTATTATTTACAATTACCGCCGCCGCCAGAAAGTCTGTTAAAAATTCATCTGGAAAATAGTCCGAAAAAATAACTTTAGGACTAGCGCCAAATCTTCTCTATACATAAAGGTGGATGATATTTACAACAAATAACCCGGGGAAAATGATGAATACTCCAGCAATTTGTTTAACAGTCATCACCTTTATGCTCACCACTTGCAGCGCGACTTTAGTCAGTGCGCAGACGCAATCACTTGTAATCGCACCGGTTGCTGGGCAATCCGAGGCCAAACCTGTGCCCCAGACTCTTGCACAAGAAGGGCGTAACCCCGATGAGTTTCCCGCCTATCTCGAAACACTCAAAGCCCAGGCGAGAGTTCAGGAAATCAGCGAAAACACCATCAACAGCGCATTCGCGAATGCACATTTTGTTGATCGGGTCATAAAATCAGACCAGAACCAGCTCGAAAAGAAAATCATGCTTGATGAATACCTGGCACGAGTGATCACGCCGGAAAAAATTCAACAGGCGCGCGAGCAATTCAAGCAACATCAAAATGAATTAAACGCGATAAGCAACCGTACCGGCGTACAAAGCCAGTACATCGTTGCTCTGTGGGCAATGGAAAGTCATTTCGGTGAAATCCAGGGCAAAGAGGACATCGTTTCTGCGCTGGCCACACTGGCATTTGAGGGGCGGCGTGAGGCGTTCTTCACTAAAGAATTAATGTCATCATTAAAAATTCTCGACCAGGGACATATTACGGTTGATGAACTAAAAGGGTCCTGGGCGGGCGCGATGGGGCAGAACCAGTTTATGCCAAGTTCGTATCTTCGTTATGGCGCAGACGGAGACGGCGATGGGAAAATAGATATCTGGACAAACACCAGCGATGTCTTTGCCTCAACCGCCAACTACCTGGAAACCGAAGGCTGGAAAGCGGGCGGCAATTGGGGGAATGAGGTCACTTTACCCGATGGCTTTGATAATGCACTGGCCGGAACCAAAACCGGACTGAGCAAAACGGTGGGGCAGTGGCAAAAATTGGGGGTGACTTTTAAACCGGGAACCACGGCTCCAGCCAGTTCACGAAAAGCCTGGATAATCACACCCGATGATAATCTGGGGCGCTCATTCCTTGTCTACAACAACTTCCGCACGATTATGCACTGGAACCGCTCTTACTACTTTGCGATAAGCATCGCGACTATGGCCGATGCAATCGCACAATAACTGATACTCATCAGTATTCAGTCGGGATTTTTTTCTCTAGTATCAAATGTAGTTAACACAACGACGCAGAGGAAAGGCATGTATCAGCATCATAACTGGCAGGGCGCGCTGCTGGATTTTCCGGTCAGCAAAGTAGTGTGCGTAGGCAGTAACTACGCAAAACATATCAAAGAGATGGGCAGTGCAACGCCCGATGAACCCGTATTGTTTATTAAACCTGAAAGTGCGCTGTGTGATATTCGCCAGCCGCTGGTTCTACCACAAGATTTTGGTTCAGTGCATCACGAAGTTGAACTGGCGATTCTGATTGGTTCTACCCTGCGACAGGCCACCGAAGATCACGTCACTAAGGCCATTGCGGGATATGGAGTAGCGTTGGACCTGACGTTGCGTGACTTGCAAGGCAAACTGAAAAAAGCAGGGCAGCCGTGGGAAAAGGCCAAAGGTTTCGATAACTCTTGCCCCATTTCAGGTTTTATTCCAGCCAGTGAATTTAAAGGTGACCCGCAAAACTCTCCGATAGCCTTAAAGATCAATGGTGAAGTGCGCCAGCAAGGTTCTACATCTGACATGATCCACAAGATCGTGCCGCTCATTGCCTACATGAGTCGATTCTTCACTTTGCGAGCGGGCGATGTGATCCTGACCGGCACCCCGGAAGGCGTTGGGCCGCTCAATAGCGGCGATGAACTGGAAGTCAGTTTTGCCGATCGTAGTTTGACCACCCGCGTTCTATAATGAATTTGCCGCCTGTGGGCGGCAAAACTTGCATCTGTAGCCCAGACTGTTTATAAGGTGCGCTTGTTTTTTTATTACCGGATAAACATTATGACTACAGTACCGTTCTGGCAGTGCAAAACTCTGGACGAAATGAGTGACTCAGAATGGGAGTCTCTCTGCGACGGCTGTGGTCAATGCTGTCTCAATAAATTGATGGATGAAGACACAGACGAAATCTATTTCACCAACGTCGCCTGTAAGCAACTCAACATCAAAACCTGCCAGTGCAAAAACTACGAGCGTCGTTTTGAGTTCGAACCCGATTGCATCAAACTCACCCGTGAAAATTTGCCGACATTCGAATGGCTTCCGCACACATGCGCTTATCGCTTGTTAGCTGAAGGCAAAGACTTACCGGCATGGCATCCGCTGTTGACTGGCTCAAAAGCGGCCATGCATGGGGAACGTATTTCTGTGCGGCATATCGCTGTGAAAGAGTCGGAAGTGCGCGACTGGCAAGACCACATTTTAAACAAACCTGAGTGGGCTGATTGACCCTAAGGTGGAATAGCGCTATAACAGTGGGGTATAGCGCTAAAATGTATTGTAGACCGCGTATTTCACAATATTTAATTCTTTAAAATCCCTTCAGATTTCCTTTTATTAATATATATAAATATTAACGACACGCATTATTTTTGTATTTGATTTGATAAATTCTTGTAAAACAAAATGTATTCTAATAAATAATGTATCTTTCTCGAATTTGTATATAATTAGCGCCCGTTTTAACAATGTAGAACTATTTCTCAATTGAGAATGTGATTTTATTAGTGTTCATGGCGATTTTAGAAATGAAGAAACTATCGACAAACAAAGCCATAATAATCCACATGTCTGTCATGTTGATTCCTTTTATCTTTCTTTGCACTTGTGCATTTTTCTACATTAAATACGAGAAAGAAAACGATTTTAGAGACACAATGAGAAGGTTTACCGATAACTCTGCCAAATCCTGCGTGGAGCGCCCGGTGGACGAGATGAAATTATTATTGCTTTCACTATCAGATAATATGAAAGGGAATGCAATTGAAAAGTATTTATCTTCAGAATACATCGATCTCAATATGGTTATCCCTTCAATTGTTGACTCGACGATGTTTTTTAGTTCTGCGTTGGTTTCTGATGTGTTTGAAAATTACAAAATTTACCCAGAAATTAAAATAAGTCCATTTGCTCCAAGTGCGAGGCCATGGTATCCACACGCAGGAATAAAAGATGAAATAATATTTTCTGACCCCTATGAAACATTGAAGCTGGATAGGTCTAAAGAACAGTCCAAACTTTCTGTCACTGTCAGTATGAATATATTCGACGCGCATTCGCAACAAGTAGGAAACGTTGCGTTCGATCTCGATATGAAGAACATGAGCAGAATGCTTCAGGAGGTCTCGATACCTTATGATGGCAGGTTTGAAATCGCCTCACGAAGCGGTGTTGTTGTCATGTACTCAAATACCGATGATGTGTTTAAGCGGACAATACCGAAGTCATGGCTACTTAAAACCACCGAACGCTATGGCTCTTTTGTTGATGAGGAAACTGGGAAGATTGTTTATTACCGTGCATATAACAATCCTGGCTGGATAGCCTATACATCAGTAAATATAGCAACCTATACCAATACTTTTGAATCTGAATACAAACTACTGGCTTTGGTTATTTTTATATCATCAATTTTTTATTTTGTCGTGATTGCACTGTTTAGAATCTATTTCAAGCGTTTGATTAGCCTGTTATACATGAGTAGTAATGGTCTTGAGGTTAATAGCCAGGTTGAAAACTTTGAAAGTCTCTATGAAGGGATGGTGCAAAAACATAAGCATCTTAAAGAAGTTGAAACGCTTTCTGTAACCGATACCTTAACTCAGGCAGGAACGCGTCGTAAATTTGAGCAAGATGCCGCCGATTTGCACAACAAGAATATCAACTTCCATCTCGCCATCATCGACCTGGATAACTTTAAGCAAATTAATGACACATTTGGACACCCTGTCGGTGACACAGTGCTTAAAAATGTCTGCCGCATTGGGACCAGAATAATGGGGGACGATTATTCAATTTACCGTTTTGGCGGCGAAGAATTGGTAGTCATTTTCCCAGGCATCACCTTTAAACAATCTTACGAATTGATGGACGAATGGCGAAATGAAGTTGCTCAACGTATCTGGCGTGAAGAATCGCTCAAAGTGACGTTCAGTTGTGGAATGGTAGAAACTGATTCTAAGCACGGCCTGGATAAAATGTTAGAGCAAGCGGATAAACTTCTTTATGAGGCGAAAAAGAACGGCAAGAATTGCATCGTAGCCGACATATAAACTCTAAATTTATTCGCTAGCCCCAGTGAAATGGGGCGATACAGACTAAACTGCTAAGGTTTGTCCGACTTGTGAAAATAAATCGTACAAACCTGTTTTTCCCTGATACAGTATCCTTTCAATAACAAATAAAAGTAGGTTTTTATCCAATATTTATCATTTAAGTGTCCGTCATGTGGCGGTTCACAGTATCGCACTTCCCCCTACGATGTCCGAGAAACAAATCCCTATGGCGCTGTTTGTATCTTCTGTAAATCAGGGATGCACCTCCTTCATCGTCCGATGAGTGCGATTCATCAACATAATGCAGTGGCTCGCTAAGAGCTGATTCCGCTGGTTTTGCTTTTCCCACTCCTGCACTGTTACCATTCGGCCTCCATAACGGAGGAATAATGAAAAAAATAACAATACTGCTTGGGGCTATCATTCTCAGCGGTTGTTCATCACCTGAACCCACAGCACCCAAACCACCACAGGTTATCGGCATGCCGAACCCAGCGTCTGTTTACTGCCAGGCTAAAGGCGGGGAATTACGGACGGTGAAAACCGATTTGGGTGAGCGTGGCGATTGTTTGCTGCCGAGTGGAGAACGGATGGACCAGTGGGAGTTATATCGACGCGACCACTAATAATAAAAAACCCGCCAAGGCGGGTTTTTGTATTTCTGGAAGATGAAATTAGCGCCCGAACAGATCACGACGCTTAGGTTTGAAAGGCTGAGCAATCAAGACCAGTACCGCAATCAGCAGGAAGATAGCAAAAATACCCACTAACCACTGCACCATATCCAGCGTCAGGAACTCCCACTGGCGCACGGAACAATCACCTGTTGCCACAAACACTGACGGCAGCCACTTATCGAGTGGGAGCCAGCTTGGGAAACGTGCGGCAAAATCGCAAGTTACGAATGGAGAAGGGTGAAGCTGAAGCATAGTGTGTTCCCATGCTAATTGCAGACCTTTCCCAGCGCTGTAAATCCACAGTGCAATCCCGGCATAGCGCAGCGGTGTTTTTGGCGCAATCGCGCCGACAATCCCTGCACCCATAATGCCAAACAGCGCACAACGCTCATAAATACACATCACACAAGGTTTCAGCATCATCACGTGCTGGAACCACAATGCCACCATTTCCAGAGCGAAGGCTGTGAAGGCCAGAAGAAGCCAGGCACCGCGCCCGCGGGAGCATTGGTTTAAATATCGCAACATAATCAGTATCCCTGCAACATGCGTTGAGTCGGCAGTGTAAACGAATTCGATTTCTGTGCCAGTAGGCACATCAAAATAACACGCTAATTGAATGTTTATCAGACAAAAAACTAAACGGGCTGTAGACAACCCGTTAGTTTTATTTAGTGCGTTACGGCACCCATCACTGGCGACGAAATCCAACCGGCATGTGTCATCCACTCGGTTGCCGGGACCAAAGTAAATTCAACGCACAACAGACCGACAAGCGTCAGTACCAGCGTATACGGCAATGCCATCAACACCATACGCCCGTACGAAAGACGAATGAGCGGAGCCAGCGCTGACGTTAGCAGGAATAAGAATGCGGCCTGGCCGTTTGGCGTGGCGACTGAAGGTAAATTCGTGCCGGTGTTAATCGCCACCGCCAGTAACTCAAACTGTTTGAGATCGATAATACCGTGGGTAAGAGCGGCTTTCGCTTCGTTGATGTAAACGGTGCCGACGAACACGTTATCGGATATTGACGACAAAATGCCGTTGAACAGATAGAACAACGCCAACTGCGAATGCGGTTCAGCCTGCAATACAAAGTGGATAACGGGCGTAAACAAATGCTGGTCGATTATCACGGCGACAACAGCGAAAAACACCGTAAGCAGAGCGGTGAAGGGTAGCGCCTCGGTAAATGCCTTTCCTATCTGATGTTCATCAGTCACGCCGCATAGCGCGGTAGCAAAGATAATCACCGACAACCCGATCAGCCCAACCTCGGCTAAATGCAGTGCCAGCGCAATCACCAGCCAGACGCCAATTAATGCCTGAACCACCAGTTTCACTTTGTCCTGACGGGTACGTTTTTGCGCACTTTGGGTATCGTAGTCCTGCAAAATACCGCGAACTTTTTCCGGCAGCTTTTCGCCATACCCGAGGATCTTAGTTATCTCCAGTAGTACGCAGGTCGCTAAACCACAGATCAGAACAGGAATTGTCACTGGTGCCATACGCAGAAGGAAATCGCCAAAATGCCAACCTGCACTTTTCGCGATAATCAGGTTCTGCGGCTCGCCGACCATCGTCATCACGCCACCCAGTGCGGTGCCGACACCGGCATGCATCATCAGGCTGCGTAAAAATGCGCGGAATTGTTCGAGAGTGGAGCGGTTATCGGAATCAAGGAGAGAGTCATCCTGGATATCATCGTCGAGACACCCGGTAGAGGCGACACGGTGGTAGATATCATAAAAACCAACCGCGACGCTGATGACGACCGCGACCACGGTGAGAGCATCCAGAAATGCGGATAAAAATGCCGCAGCGATACAAAAAGAGAGTGAAAGCAGAATTTTCGAACGGATACCCAGCAGCAACTTGGTAAAGACCAGAAGCAAAAGCTGCTTCATAAAGTAGATGCCCGCCACCATAAATATCAGCAGCAGCAACACTTCAAGATTTGAGGCAATTTCTTCCCGCACATGATCGGCGCTGGTCATCCCAACGAACACGGCTTCAATGGCCAGCAGGCCACCAGGCAGAAGTGGGTAGCATTTCAATGCCATTGCGAGGGTGAAAATAAACTCTGCAACCAACAGCCAGCCTGCAATAAATGGGCTGACAAACCAAAAGACCAACGGGTTAATGACTAAAAAAGTCAGTAAAGTCAGTTTGTACCAGTTCGGTGATTGACCTAAGAAGTTGCGAAATAGCGCGCGCCCGGTAGACATTTCCATCGTAGAATTTTCATGCTCCATTTATCCGTATTACCTCGAAGCCGGGTGAGGTGAAGCCATCTCCCCGATCTTAAAAGCGAAATAGTGCGGATAAATATAAAGTTGCGTTCAGTTGTGTCGTTTCAGGGTACTCGCGCACAAGATATCAATCAAGGCATAGGAATATTCTTTAGTTGTGTGATTGACCCACAAAATTAAACCATGATTCCAGAATTGGCGGTTGTCACCGCTACCTGCGCCGCAAGGCATCTGGTATGATGAGTCTCTTTAGCAAAACCTGTGTAATGGAAAGCATACTATGGTCATTAAGGCGCAGAGCCCAGCGGGTTTCGCGGAAGAATACATCATCGAAAGTATCTGGAATAACCGCTTCGCGCCGGGAACTATTCTTCCGGCTGAACGCGAGTTATCCGAACTGATTGGTGTGACCCGTACCACATTGCGCGAGGTGCTTCAGCGTCTGGCGCGTGATGGCTGGTTAACGATTCAGCATGGTAAGCCGACCAAAGTGAACAACTTCTGGGAAACTTCCGGTTTAAACATTCTGGAAACTCTGGCGCGTCTCGATCACGACAGCGTGCCGCAGTTGATCGATAACCTGCTGTCAGTGCGAACAAATATCGCGACTATTTTTATTCGTACCGCTGTTCGTCAGCATCCGGATAAAGCGCAAGAAGTCCTGGCGACCGCGAACAGTGTTGAAGACCATGCTGATGCATTTGCAAAGCTTGATTACAACATTTTCCGTGGCCTGGCATTTGCTTCGGGAAACCCGATCTACGGTCTAATCCTCAATGGAATGAAAGGGTTATACACCCGTATTGGGCGTCATTACTTCTCAAGTCCGGAAGCACGCAGCCTGGCGTTAGGTTTCTACCATCGTCTGGCTGAAATTTGCCAACAAGGTTTGCACGATCAAGTGTTTGATACCGTGCGTACCTATGGGCGTGAAAGCGGTGATATCTGGCATCGAATGCAGAAAAATTTACCGGGCGATTTGGCGATGCACAGCCGATAGGCGAACATTACCCATGCCGACAGCAAAACGAAAAACGCTTCCCGAAGGAAGCGTTTTTTTATGCTTACAGACTATTGATCCTTGGAGGGCAGCGTTCAAGTAACTCAACACTGCCATCTTCATTTTGCTGCTCGAGAGTGACATCAAAGCCCCAAAGGCGATGAACATGCTTCAGAACTTCACGACGACCTTTATCCAGCGGGGCGCGGTTATGTGGGATGTATCGCAAAGTCAGCGAGCGGTCGCCACGTAAGTCAACGTTCCAGACCTGAATATTAGGCTCAAGGTTACTCAGATTGTACTGAGCAGAAAGCTCGGCTCGAATCTTACGATAGCCCTCTTCATTATGAATGGCGGCAATTTCAAGATAATTATTGCGGTCATCGTCCAGCACCGTAAACAGGCGGAAATCACGCATCAGTTTTGGGGACAAAAACTGGCTGATAAAACTTTCATCTTTGAAATCGCGCATCGCGAAATGCAGCGTTTCCAGCCAATCTTTACCCGCAATATCCGGGAACCAATAACGGTCTTCTTCAGTAGGCGACTGACAAATCCGCTTGATGTCCTGGAACATCGCAAAGCCGAGTGCATACGGGTTAATTCCGTTGTACCACGGGCTGTTATACGGCGGTTGGAACACTACATTGGTGTGGCTATGCAAGAACTCCAGCATAAACCTGTCGGTCACTTTTCCTTCATCATACAGATGGTTAAGAATGGTGTAGTGCCAGAACGTCGCCCAGCCTTCGTTCATCACCTGAGTCTGTTTCTGAGGGTAAAAATACTGGCTGACTTTACGCACGATACGCAAAATCTCACGCTGCCAGGACTCCAGCAACGGCGCATTTTTCTCCATAAAATAGAGTAAGTTTTCCTGCGGCTCAGAAGGATAACGGCGCGCTTCGGCCACCGTCTTTTCTTCTTCACGACGTGGTAGCGTGCGCCACAGCGTATTCACCTGGCTTTGCAGATACTCCTCGCGGCTTTTTTGTCGGGCGGTCTCTTCTTGCAGGGATATTTTTTGCGGACGTTTGTAACGGTCAACGCCGTAGTTCATCAACGCATGGCAAGAGTCGAGCAGACGTTCAACTTCGTCCACGCCGTAGCGTTCTTCACACTCGGTAATATATTTACGCGCGAAGATCAGGTAATCGATAATCGAGCTGGCATCCGTCCAGCTACGGAATAAGTAGTTATTCTTGAAGAACGAGTTATGCCCGTAGCACGCATGAGCAATCACCAGCGCCTGCATCGTGATGGTATTTTCTTCCATCAGATAGGCGATACACGGATTGGAGTTGATGACAATTTCGTACGCCAGACCCTGTTGCCCGTGCTTATACAACCGTTCCGTTTCAATGAACTTTTTACCAAACGACCAATGAGGATAGTTAATCGGCATCCCGACACTCGAATACGCATCCATCATTTGTTCGGAGGTAATCACTTCAATTTGATGAGGATAGGTCTCCAGGCGATAGAGTTTGGCAACACGGTCTATCTCAGCGAGGTAGACATCAAGCAGCTCGAACGTCCAGTCAGGTCCATCACTTAGACGTTTAGAATCCTTTGTGGCGGAATCAGTAACAATAGCCATCAGCGCGCCCTCATTGTTGGCGGCTCTCTCTGAATGGAAAGCCTCACTTTCAAGAATAGACAACTCCTGAAACTTAGCTGCTGTAAGCAAAATTTTTTCCACGCGATTTACGTATTCCAATGACCCGTCATTAATCCAATAAGTAGCATAATATTTTGTTGATAATATTGTACCAAGCAGGAGATTCTAATAATCATGAAGCTGCTATATCAGGCCGGGATGTGAGGAAAGTCACTATAACAAAGCCATATGTTGAATAACATTTTCATCTGAGTTATCAATTTGTAATCAGAAGATTATTCTTTTAGCTAAATGGTGGAATGGTTATGCGTGTTGTGGTGCTTGGAAGTGGCGTAGTCGGTGTCAGCAGTGCCTGGTATTTGCGCCAGGCTGGGCATGATGTCACGGTTATCGACAGGGAAGCGGGGCCGGCAATGGAAACCAGCGCGGCGAATGCCGGGCAAATTTCACCGGGTTATGCCGCGCCATGGGCAGCACCTGGCGTTCCGCTCAAAGCCATTAAATGGATGTTCCAACGCCATGCGCCGCTGGCTATCAGCCTGGATGGCACACAATTCCAGCTCAAATGGATGCTGCAAATGTTGCGTAACTGCGACATGCGCCATTACATGGAAAACAAAGGTCGGATGGTGCGTCTCGCAGAATATAGTCGCGACTGCCTGAAAGAATTGCGCCACACCACCAATATTCAGTACGAAGGACGGCAGGGCGGCACGCTCCAGTTGTTCCGCACCGCGCAGCAGTACGAAAATGCTGCCAAAGATATCGCTGTTCTCAAAGATGCAGGCGTGCCTTACCAGCTACTTGAAGCCAGTCGCTTAGCCGAGGTCGAACCTGCCCTGGCTGATGTCGCCCATAAACTGACCGGCGGCTTGCGTTTACCCAATGATGAAACGGGTGATTGCCAACTGTTTACCCAAAATCTGGCGCGTATGGCGGCAGAGGCGGGCGTTGAGTTTCGTTTCAACACGCCGGTCGATCGTTTGCTGTATGAAGGGCAAAGTATTTATGGCGTGCAGTGTGGTAAAGAGGTCGTCAAAGCGGATGCTTATGTCGTCGCTTTCGGCTCTTATTCCACTGGTTTACTGAAAAATATCGTTGATATTCCTGTCTATCCACTCAAAGGCTATTCGCTGACCATCCCGATTGCCGACGAGCAAGGCGCACCGGTTTCGACTATTCTCGATGAAACATACAAAATTGCTATCACGCATTTTGACCAGCGCATCCGCGTGGGCGGGATGGCAGAAATTGTTGGCTTTAACACTGAGTTGCTGCAACCGCGTCGTGAGACGCTGGAAATGGTCGTGCGCGATCTTTATCCGCGTGGCGGGCATGTGGAGCAGGCAACATTCTGGACCGGTTTACGTCCGATGACGCCAGATGGCACACCGATTGTTGGACGCACTCCGTTCAAGAATCTGTGGCTCAATACCGGCCATGGCACGCTGGGTTGGACGATGGCCTGTGGCTCAGGCCAGATGCTCAGTGACTTAATTTCTGGAAGAACGCCCGCCATTCCCTTTGATGATCTTGCGGTGGCGCGTTACTCACCGGGTTTCAGGCCGACAGGCTCGCAGCGTCTGCACAACGCTCATAACTAAATTAAAACAAGGAGAGGACACATGTCCCGTCCGGTTGTTGCGACGCTGAACCTCAGCGCGCTGCGTAACAATTTAAACATTGTCCGCCAGGCTGCTCCCCATTCGCGTGTCTGGTCCGTCGTTAAAGCGAATGCTTATGGTCATGGTATTGAGCGCGTCTGGTCTGCATTAAGTGAAACCGACGGCTTTGCAATGTTAAATATTGAAGAGGCAATTTTACTGCGTGAGCGCGGGTGGAAAGGGCCGATTCTCATGCTCGAAGGTTTCTTTCACGCCGATGAATTGCCGCTGTTTGATGAGTATCGGTTAACCACCAGTTTGCACAGCAACTGGCAGGTCAAAGCCTTAGCCAAGGCCAAACTGAATGCGCCATTAGATGTGTACCTGAAGATAAACAGTGGGATGAACCGTCTGGGGTTCAGCCCTGACCGTGTTCACTCCATCTGGCAACAGCTACGCGTTATAGCCAACGTTGGGCAACTCACGCTGATGGCGCATTTTGCCGATGCAGAGCAACCCGACGGCATAGTCGAGCCGATGAAACGCATTGAACAAGCAGCAGAAGGGCTGGACTGTCCGCGTTCTGTTTCTAACTCGGCGGCCACGTTGTGGCATCCGGAAGCGCATTATGACTGGGTTCGTCCGGGGATCATCCTGTATGGCGCATCGCCAAGCGGCCAGTGGTGTGATGTTGCCACCAGCGGCCTGCAACCGGTCATGAGTCTGCAAAGTGAAATTATCGGTGTCCAGAACCTGAAAGCGGGCGATACGGTTGGTTATGGCAGTCGTTATCGGGCAGACGCCGAACAGCGGATTGGTATCGTCGCCTGTGGTTATGCTGACGGCTATCCGCGCATTGCGCCAACAGGCACGCCGGTGCGTGTTGACGGTGTGCTCACTCGTATCGTTGGTGCCATCTCCATGGATATGTTAACCGTAGACCTGACCCCTTGCCCGAATGCAGGAATTGGCAGTCCGGTTGAATTGTGGGGAAATGCGGTGAAAATTGATGATGTGGCGCAGGCGGCAGGTACGGTAGGGTATGAATTAATGTGCGCTTTGGCACCACGCGTGCCCGTAGTTACAACATCCTAATCTTTTAACCTGGTCCCGCATTTGTAGGCCGGATAAGCGTAAGCGTCATCCGGCATAAACCTAATTTACTCCGTTTCTTCGCTTTCTACGCGCACACCGATTTTACGCACCTGGTTATCTTCTTTTTCGGCGACCGTCCAAATCATCCCGGCAAACTCCACCTGGTCACCGACAACCGGCGCGCCACCTAACATGCCGACCACAAATTCGCCCAGCGTTTGCTGGGTATTGACGTTGTCATCCAGTTCCAGCCCGTAAATCGTTGCCACATCGGCAAACTGCGCACTGGCTTCGAGAATAAAGTCACCAAAGAAGCGCTGATCGAGCGCCACGGGCGGCGACTGGCTAAACATTTTACCCAGGGCGGGTAAATCACGCTCGCGGCCAATCACACACAGCACATCGCCGACTTGCAAACGGGTGCGGTCATTCGGGTGCAGCAGCGTATTGTCCCGGAACAGCGCGGCAATTCGCGTGTCTTTCGGCATTTTCAGGTCGCGCAATGAAGCGCCAATACACCATTTGTCTTCACTAAGCTGATAAACAAACTGCTCCCACGGGTTTTCCGGGTGGATATCCAGGCCGACGCGAGAAACGGGCCAGCCGACGGGCGGCACCACAACTTTGGCTTTTTTAGCCGCCCAACCGAGCGATGTGCCCTGCAATAACAGCGACACCAGCACTACGAAAAACGCCACATTAAAGAATAACCGCGCGTTCTCAAGCCCTGCCATCATCGGGAACACCGCGAGGATAATCGGCACCGCGCCGCGTAACCCAACCCAACTGATAAACACCCGCTCGCGCAGATTAAAGCCACGGAACGGAAGCAGGCCGAGGAACACAGAAAGAGGGCGCGCAAAGAAAATCATCCAGATGGACAATAACAGCGCCGGAATGGCAATCGGCAACAGATCGGTGGGATTAACCAGTAGCCCCAACACCAGGAACATGCCGATTTGTGCAAACCACGCCAGGCCGTCAAAGTTTTGCAGAATGCCAAAGCGGCTGCGAATAGGGCGGTTGCCGAGCAAGAATCCGCACAGATAAACCGCCAGAATCCCGCTACCGTCTAAAGCGGTGGTGATGCCAAACACCATAATCCCGCCGCTTAATGCAAGCAGGGGATACAAACCCTGAGGCAGCGTAATACGGTTGATCATTTGCAACAGCAAGTAACCGCCGCCAAGGCCAAGCACAATCCCCAGACCAAACTGTTGAATGATATCCATGAGGAACATCCAGCTCAGGCCAGTTTGCCCATGCTGAATCATCTCGATGAGCGTGATGGTTAAAAACACCGCCATCGGATCGTTACTACCGGACTCAATTTCGAGCGTCGCGCCAACACGTTCGTTCAGCCCTTTACCGCCCAGCAAGGAGAACACCGCTGCCGCATCGGTCGAGCCGACGATGGCACCGATCAGCAGGCCTTCAATCAGGTTGAGGTTAAACAACCATGCCGCAGCCATGCCCGTTAACCCCGACGTGATCAGCACGCCAACGGTGGCAAGCGAAAGTGCGGGACCGAGGGCGACGCGAAACGAACTGGCCTGGGTGCGCATTCCGCCATCAAGCAGAATCACCGCCAGCGCCAGGTTACTGATTAAATACGCGAAAGGATAATTATCAAACGGAATACCGCCAATTCCGTCAATCCCTGCCAACATGCCGATGGCGAGGAAGATAACCAGAATGGGGATACCAAGACGCGAGGAAAAAGAACTCAATAAGATGCTACAAGTTACCAGAACGGAACCTAAAATAAACAGACTAACTATCGCCCCTGCGTCCAAAATTATCTTTCTCCTTTGCGTGTGACTCTATTCGTGAGGCAAATTTTAACACGGAAAGCATTGATTCATTGTGCTTTCTGAGGGGCATATTCTACTTATTTTGTCTCATCACTGGATGACCGCTGATGGTGAGGCTCGCAGTCTGCCCGTCGTGTTGCAGTTCTCCATAAGCGCCTAATGGCAGGGTAACGGTTTCTGGTTCATGCCCAAACGGTAAACCGCGCAGCACAGGAATAGACAACCGCTGCTGCAACATTCGACACATCTCATCGAAATTATAGTCGCCGTCATAATCGCTTAACGTTGCGCCATTGAAGCTACCTAAAATCAGCGCTTTCTGGCGCGCTAAAATTCCGGCGTGATGAAGTTGCAACAACAATCGTTCCACCCGGAATGGATGTTCGTTGATATCTTCGACCACCAAAATACCGCCATCAATCACGCTCAGCCACGGCGAGCCAATCAGCGAAACCAGCATCGCCAGGTTGCCGCCCCAAAGGGTACCGCTCGCGGAGCACGCAGGCGTCGGACTTTGCCAGTTCAGCGTGAATTTCGGTTCAGTGATCGCCTGCCAGAAATGCTGCCAGGTAAAACTATTGAGCTCATCTGCACCAAAATTACCGGCCAGCATGGGGCCACTAAACGTGATGGCTCCGGTCTGCGACAGCAGCGCGAGTTGAATAGCCGTGAAATCGCTATGCCCGCAGATAATCGGCGTGCGTTGGCGGAAGACCAGTCCGAGTCGGGAATAGTCGATACGTTCGAGCAGGCGTGTGGCACCGTAGCCTCCACGCACAGCCAGAACGATGTCGCATTCTTCAGGAAGTGCAGATAAATCCTGAATATCTGCCAGTCGTTGTTCGTCTGTTCCGGCAAAACGCTGAAAACGCCGTGGTACCACAGATTGGTTTTCTACCTGATGGCCCGAGGCTTTCAGACGCTCGATACCGCGAGCCGCGGCGGCCTGATTAACACAGAAACCTGAAGGGGCAATTAAACGAATCGTCGACATGGCATTTCCTTGCTGAAAGTGAATTGGTTATCATGCCGCTTGAAACGGGCGTTGTCACCCGCCTGACGGCGATGAATATTAGTAAAGGATAATACGTGTGAATATAAGATGGCTGATTGTGTTGGTTCTGTTTATAGCTGGCTGTTCCAGCCACTCCACAAAACAACCCGAGTGGGATCCGACAAAACCGGTACAACGCGCATTAACATGGATGCCGATCACCGATCAGGCTGCAAAAGAGTGGGGCGTTAGCCCGCGAGTCGTTACCGCGATTATTGCGGTGGAGTCAGGTGGCAACCCTACGCTGGTCAGTAAGTCCAATGCGGTTGGCCTGATGCAGATTAAAGCCTCAACGGCAGGCAAAGATGTGTATCGTCATTTAGGTTGGGGCGGGCAGCCGTCAACCAGCGAGCTAAAAGACCCGGCACGTAATATCTCGATTGGGACGGCTTACTTAAGCATTCTTGAGCACGGTATTCTGGCTGGCATTGAAGATCCGCAAACGATGCAATACGCATTGCTGGCATCTTATGCCAATGGTGCAGGCGCGTTGCTGAGAACATTTTCCTCCGATCGTAAAGAGGCCATTGACGAAATCAATGACCTCAGCCCGGACGAATTTTACGAATACATAGCGAAGAACCACCCGGCACCACAGGCGCCGCGTTATTTGTATAAGGTCTCTAAGGCGTTAAACGCCATGTAATTATTTAACCCGGCCCGCTTTCTCACGAGCAGAACGCTCCAGCGCGAAAATAATGCGCTGTAATTCACGTTCCACGGCCGGGTTAACATTCAGAAAGCGGAAGCTCAGGCGCGGCGTGCTGACCGTCTGATTTTTGCTGTCGATCACTTTTCGTTCTGAAAGCGTTATCAACTGCATATCAAAGTGGAATTTTCCCCATTGCACTAAATCCATTTCCACCTGCGAGAAGCGCATTCCCGCGCTCAATCCGTCGGGTAATGGCCCGTCAAGCAGCGCCCCCATTCCGCCTAATGACAAATCACAAAGCCTGAACTGGAAGGGAGAGCCATCCGCAAGTGTGGTGCTGCAGTGGTAATACGGTTGCAGCGGGGCAGTGATGCGGAAATATTCCCTGCGCTGTACAAACCACAGCGCAGGCGGAAGCGGGGCGTGGAAGGCGGGCAAATTCAGGTAATTTACCGCCTGCATTTTAGGCAAAATAAATTCCACCTTTGCACCTTCGGTTTCGGCGATGAACTGAATATTCGTTGCCTTTTGCGCCGCCTGGTTTTCCTGCGTCTGGCTACCAAAATCCACAATTAAGCCTGAAGCTGTGACCTCAAGAATCTTGCTAATAAACTGCCCGGATGACCAACTCAACCGTATTGGCACCTGGTTTTTATGAAGATCACGTAACACGCCTAATACTGCCAGAGGACTTTGTTTCAGAAACTGCTCGTTATAGTTACTCAAGGCCAGGTCCATGTTGTGTTTTTGATAGTTGTGCAAGCAGTTATCGGCATAAAGCAAAAAAACTTAAGATAAATCTCAGAGAGTTAATGGGATAAATTCAATAACTTAGTGAGGTCAGTCACATTTTTCTAACACTTGATTATACTTAGCGTACCGACAAACAGAACCCGTTGCCAAACCAATGTGGATTCTGGCTTGTTACCACACACAATAATGAAGAGGACGTTCAATATGGGTATTCTGGCCTGGATTATTTTCGGTTTGATTGCTGGTGTAATTGCAAAACTGATTATGCCTGGTAAAGATGGCGGCGGTTTCATCGTGACCTGTATTTTGGGGATCATCGGTGCGGTTGTTGGTGGTTGGATTGCCACATTCCTGCATATCGGCGGCAGTGTGACGGGCTTTAATTTTCCAAGCTTCCTGGTCGCAGTGGCGGGGGCGATTATTGTGTTGATTATTTATCGCATGGTACGACGCTAACTATCCTCGTCATACTTGAAGTCGCCTCGGCGTTGGCTGCACTCACTCACCCCAGTCACTTACTCGAGTAAGCTCCTGGGGATTCCTGAGTTTGCCGCCTTGAAGCAGCTCCAATTATTTAGAGGATAGGTCTTAACCTATTTTGTAACGGCCCCTGTTGGGGCCGTTTTACGTTTACTGTTTCTCGGTAAAGAAATCGTTGTACAACATATAAAGGTGCGCAGCACTCCATGAGAAATTCGGTGCGCCTTGTTGTTCGCCGTTTAGCGGGTTGTAGTTTTCGCGAATAGGACCGTCGCTCGTCAGGCCATTGGCATGAGCAAAGAATCGGTTCGCCATCTCCACCGCGTCCGCACGATATCCGTAACGCTCCATCCCTTTCAGACCAAAGTAGAACTGATCCACCCACACGCGCCCACGCCAGTAAATATCTGCCCCAAAGGCCGGGTTGGTGAGTGCCGCCGTCCCCAGTGGCACGAAGGTATTAAACTCCCTCGGGTCTTTCATGACTTTTACCACGGCATTGGCATGTGCCTGAGTTGCCGCACCGTTAAACAGCGGCGACCAGCCCTCCGGCCCTTTGCCGCGAGCGACTAGCGGTTTGCCCGCGCAGCCATTTGCCAGCGGTTTATCTTCGATACGAATGTCGTAATAGAACCCGGTGGTATCGTCAAACATGCAGGTGTTGATGTAATCAGCCAGTTTTTTTGCGTGCTGGCTAAAGCGTTGTTCATCTTCAGACTTGCCGAGGATCTTCGCCATTTCTGCCAGATAACTGCTGTCGCTATACATGTAGCTTGCCTGGTCGACCGACTCTTGCAGTAGTGAATAGCCGAGCAGAGTGCCATCGGGGGCGTGGTTTTCAGCAAACAGAACCTGCCAGTCTTCGCGTTTGCCGCCTTTATCCACGTAACGTTGCAGCTGATCCGGGTCGATAAAACCGAACACGGCGGCGTCATCGCGTCCGGACTCCCACGACGCGGCAACCTGCGCAGGAATATCAATGCTGTCATATCTCCCGCTGCGCAAGACGCGGTTGTAATTATCCAACCCCACCATTTTTTGTTCTTTATTGCCGCGTTTGACGGTAAAGATCATCTCGCCATTGGCGGTGTTATGGGCTTTGTCGCGCGTTGCACCATATTCAGGAATACCATTCCCGTTATGGTCACGGTTGCGCAGCCACCAGTCGTGATAGGCCACTAAATGTGGGTACATTTCTTCAAGCCAGCCTTTGTCGCCGGTGGTTTTGTACACCTCCATCACTGACCACGCGGCAAGGCTTGGCTTGGTGTTGCGCTCGTTCCAGTTGCCGCCGTCACCGCCGCGCTCCGGGCTGGTGTTATAGGCAATTAAATCCGGTACAAAGCCTGCATCCCACGGGCGAATCGGGTCATCCTTCGGGATTTGCCATGCGAACACCGCGCGAATATTATCTTTGGCGACGTCCGGGTTAAAATGCGCCATCGCATACGCCTGTTTCCAGGTATCCCACGGCCAGGTCTGGTTGCCTGAGAACCAGCGCCCGGTAACTGACGGCGTCACCGAATCAAATTTCATCGCCCCCGCCACGCCACGCCAGTTTCCGTTGAGCGTTTCGAAAGCTTTCACCGCCACGCGAGTTTGCGCCGTCGTTGCATCCGGGTTATTCAAACCGGTTTTCAAATAGCTTTCCCAGCGTTGTTCCGATGCGGTCAGATACGTTTGCGGATTATTGAGAATATCGTGAATCTTGCCCTGTTCTTTCTGGACTTCTGCCGCCGTTAACAGGTGAGAGTAGGTGGTGTAAACGGTGGTTGAGCCTTCAATATTGGCTTTGGCCACGAATCGATGTCCGTCGATTTGTGTGCGCATCGGCAAGGTTTTATGAATTTGATATTGCGAGTCGCCGGAGGTCATCAGGTTGGATGGCGCTCTTACTTTGCCAAATGTCACATTCAGGCCATCCGGCGTGGCATGCAGTACACGGTTATAGTCCGGGAAGGCCTGGGTAATGGTTTCAGTGGACTTTGGCTTTTGTTCCTGAAGATGATATTTCTCGAGCAATTCCCCATCCCACACCAGCTCAAGTGGTGCGTCGGTGGTGATTTCTGTTGCCAGCAATGACGTGCGGGATGTGACAAACCGCAGCGTCATTTTTACCGTGACGCCAGGGGCGGTCAGCGTCTGAATCAGAGCGCCCGGAATGCTGTAGGCCTGCATGGTAAACGCCACTTTTTGGCCGTTTTTATACACGCTCAGCCGGTCAAAATTATTTGCCATAAAGTTGATATATTCTTCGGTCAGCAGCGCCGGGCCGGGGAATCCCCCCATGCCTTCACTGTTGGCGGGCAGCAAATGCCCGTGCCAGGCACCGTCATCAAAGAGCGGATTAAAGCGCTGATGTTCATCAAAATCGTAATCGAGCATCGCCTGCGGTGCGCCGGTGCGATCGATAACATTGCGGAACTGACTGGCTTGTAACGCCTGGGTATCGTGATGTGGAGCTTTGCACCCGGCAAGAACCAGCAGGGCGGCAATCGGAGCGAGACGGAAGAGGGGGTTCATGTCGTATCCTTACCAGTAAAAATATTGCATGACGAAGACCGAATTGCTGGCCTCGGTGGTGTCGTTATCAAGATAAAAACGGCTATCCAGCGCGGTGGCGAGTTTCCCGCCAAAATACTCGTACCAGATACCAAACTGCGCGTAGGAGGTCGTTTGGTCATCGGCGTTATCCAGTTCGTGTTTGGCGTAACTGTATGCGGTAGAAAGATATAAGCCTTTAGCGGGTTCAATCATGCCGCTCATCATCATGCCGGTTTCGCTCCCCGGGTTGTAACCATCACCTTTACCGGTGTGATGCCAGGCGCGTCCTGCAAGATGTTTGCCCTGCAAGCCAATCAGGTAAAGTTGCCCGGTGCCATCGGTGACTTCCAGCCCGTTGAGCAGGGTTAAACCTTCCTGAATATCATATTGAAGATAGCCGTTGATCATCGCCCGATACGTGTATTTATCTGAATAACGGTCATATTTCCCAAAGTGCAGCCAGGCTTTGCTTTCATCTACGCGACTTTCCGGCGCGGCAGTGATGCTGTAGCGTAAATCTCCCGTCAGATTTTGCACTTTGGCGGCATAGGTTAAATCGCGGGTATTAGGGATGACGTAGCCGTACTCCGGGGTGAAATCGCCCCACCATTGCAAATCATCCAGCGACGAATCGTTACGCCCGCTTAAAATCCATTCGGTGCCTTTGTCGGTGCGATAGCCGCCATAAAAACGGTTGATACCGCCTTCAAAACCGCCCCAGCTATGGTCGGGAACCCAGGCGTTGCCTTGATGGTCGGCTTGCACCGTCCAGCCTTCGCCATACAATAACCCGAACCAGTTGCCGTGTTTGACTTCAAGGCCGCCTTCGATGTAGGTGCCGTCACTGTATTTGTGTTTGTCGTCGCCATTGAGATAAACGCTGCCCCCTAAACCCATTTCACCGTAAAAGCGAAATGTCGTTTTAGCGTTGTCGTCCGCAAATGCAGGGGGGGCTGGAGTTTGCCGTTCAGCCGGAACAACGGCTTCAGCGGCGTGTAAACTCCCTAACGGGGCCAGCAGTAACACCAGCGGTATTCCGGATAAAATCCTTGCCATGAAATCCATTCCTTGTCGTTTTTGCTGTTATCAGTCAGCGGAATGGTCGTCATGTTAGTTAATATTTTACTAAAAAATACACTTAGATTGATAAACCGATAACTGCGTCACAACTTCAAATTGCGACTACTCGGGTTAAACGCAGGGGTATACAGGGGCTCGCGATGCCATTAATCTATACCCGTCATACTTCAAGCTGCATCATTGTTGGCTACGCTCGCTCACCCAGGCCACTTAGTTTACTAAGCTCCCAGGGACTCGCTCTCTTGCCGCCGCGATGCAACTCGAATTATTTTGGGTATATTATTTTCATCGCATGATTATTAGGATGTTATGGCTACTTTGAAGGAAATCGCGCAAGCGGCTCAGGTGTCTGTCGCCACGGTTTCACGCGTGCTCAATGACGATCCCACGTTGAGTGTGAAAAGCCAGACTCGTCAGAAAATCCTCGAAGCCGCAGAACGGCTGGAATATAAAGTTCCGAGCGCAAAACGCCAGGCCAGTCAGCGCCTGACGTTTTGCGCCCTTTATACGCATGGGCAAGAGTTGGAAATTAACGATCCCTATTATCTGGCGATGCGCTATGGCATTGAAACTCAATGTGAAAAATTGGGTATCACCCTGGTATCTTGCTATGACTTTAAAGGCGACCGTGCATTGGCGTCCGCCGATGGTTTACTGATAATTGGTAAACCTCAGCCAGCCGCTCAGGCATTGCTCGAGCAGCAGGAGCTGCCGCTGGTTTATCTTGATGGCATCACCAGCGATCCGCGCTTTGACTGCGTCAGTGTGGATTTAGCCAAAATCAGCCAGAAAGTCATCGACTACTTTATTTCCCGGGGCTATCAACGCATCGGTTTTATTGGTGGGCGCGATGACCTTGACTATGCCGATCAACGTGAGCTGGCGTTTGTAGAATATGGCCGCCGCAAGAAAGTGGTAAAGGCAGAAGATGTCTATTTTGGTGATTTTAGTAGCCAGGCCGGTTATCAGTGCGCAATAAAAATGCTTTCCACTTCAGGTGATTACCCACCGGCGCTGTTTGTGGCGACCGATTCCATCGCGATTGGTGTCCTGCGTGCGCTACATGAGCACGGCGTGAAAGTACCCGAGCAAATGGCGCTGATTAGCGTCAACGATATTCCTACCGCGCGTTTTGTTTATCCGGCGCTTTCTACCGTGCGAATTCATTCTGAAACCATCGGAGCCCAGGCGGTTAACCTGCTGATGGAGCGCATTCGTGATGAACGAACCATTCCGCTAACGGTATTTGTCCCAAGTTCTTTGCAGTTGCGCGATACCACCACCCCATCTGAATAAAATCAATAACTAACAGAAAATCGTCCTGCTATCGTTGAAAACGACCAGGGCGATTTATTGTGATCCCATCATCATTTAGTAAACTTTTATTTTTAGCTTTAGTAAATATTTACTATTGTTTGCCCAGACACACGTAAAGAGGATGTAAGCGTGAAGAACTGGGAAAACATAGATAAACAATCTGAGAACCGACTGCCAGCTCGCGCCTGGTTCCATAGCTACAAAAGCGTTGAACAGGACAAAGAACTTAACCGCGATTCAAGCCAGGGGTTTATGTTGCTCAGTGGCAAGTGGGCATTTAACTACTTCGATCACCCTGAAAAAGTCCCCGCCGAATTTTACCGTGAGCCGATGAACACCTGGGGTGAAATCACCGTTCCGGGGATGTGGCAAATGGAAGGCCACGGCAACCTGCAATATACCGACGAAGGATATCCATTCCCGATTGATGTCCCGCACGTCCCGACCAACAACCCTACCGGGGCATATCAGCGCGAATTCACGCTGCCAGCCGATTGGTTGCAGCGTCAAATCATCATCAAATTCGACGGTGTAGAAACCTATTTTGAAGTTTATCTGAATGGTCAGTATGTCGGGTTCAGCAAAGGTAGCCGCCTGAGTGCCGAGTTTGACCTCAGCCCTTATGCACACGCGGGCGCAAATTTACTGAGCGTGCGGGTGATGCAATGGGCCGATTCCACCTATATCGAAGATCAGGATATGTGGTGGATGGCGGGAATCTTCCGCGACGTTTATCTGATAGGTCAGCCACTCGTTCACTTGCAAGACTTCACCGTGGTCACTGAGTTTGATGAAAACTACTGTGATGCCGAACTTCAGATCTCTTGCGTGCTACATAACAACACCGCAACGGCGGCGGCAGGCTATCAGCTTCACGCGCAACTTTTTGACGGCGAGAAATGCGTGGCGCAGCAAAACCACGCTGCGCTGACCGTACAACGTGAAGCGTCATGCCAGTTTGTCATGCCAGTCCAACAGCCAAAGCAGTGGAACGCCGAGCAGCCCAATCTCTATCTGCTGCTGTTAACCCTGCGCGATTCCCAGGGCGACATTGTCGAAGTGGTGCCGCAGCAGGTTGGGTTCCGCGATATTAAAGTCCGCGATGGCCTGTTTTATGTAAACGGTCGCTATCTGAAATTACATGGCGTAAACCGCCACGATCATCATCATCAGAAAGGGCGTGCCGTGGATATGGCGCGTGTTGAGCGCGACATCATTCTGATGAAGCAGCACAACATCAACTCCGTTCGCACCGCCCATTATCCAAACGACCCGCGTTTTTATGCGTTATGCGACCAGTACGGCCTGTTTGTGATGGCGGAAACTGACCTCGAAAGCCATGGTTTTGCCAACGTCGGCAACATCAGCCGGATTACCGACGACCCTGCGTGGGAACACGCTTATGTTGAACGTATTGAGCGCCACGTTCAGGCGCAGAAAAACCATCCGTCGATCATAATCTGGTCGTTGGGTAACGAGTCGGGTTACGGCTGTAATATTCGTGCCATGGCGGCGCGCTGCAAGCAACTCGACCCCACGCGTCTGGTGCATTACGAAGAAGATCGCGATGCCGAAGTGGTGGACGTCATCAGCACCATGTATTCCCGCGTTTCTATGATGAACGCCTTCGGTGAATACCCGCATCCAAAACCGCGCATTATCTGCGAATACGCCCATGCGATGGGCAACGGCCCGGGCGGGCTGGCGCAGTATCAGGCGGTGTTTAACCAACATAAATCTTTGCAAGGGCATTACATCTGGGAGTGGTGCGACCACGGTTTACTGGTGCATGACGAACAAGGGCGCGAGCGTTACCAGTACGGTGGCGATTATGGCGATTACCCGAACAACTATAACTTCTGCATGGATGGCCTGATTTACCCCGATCAGCGTCCAGGGCCAGGTTTGCGCGAATACAAACAAGTGCTTTGCCCGGTGAACATTCTTGAGACTGCGCAGGCCGACGTTTTGCTGGTGGAAAACCGCTACTGGTACAGCACGCTGGGTGATATTGAATTCCGTGTGGCTTATCAGGTTGACGGTAAAATCCTCGCGCACCAAACGTTGGCACTGCCGCATTTGCTGCCGGGCGAGTCTGAAGCGTTACCGCTCACGCCCCCAGAATTGCCGGCGGGTGAAGTGTTCATCAACGTTGAAATCATTAAACGCAGCGCTACTCCTTACAGCGAAGCGATGCACCCGCTCGGTCATTTCCAGGTTTTACGTCAGCCAGCGGCAGAACGTGAACCGCTGCCGGTGGAGAAATCTGCCGCACTTCAAAGTGAAACCCTGCAACATCAGCAGGTGATTCGCGGGCAGGGCTTTGCTCTGACCTTCTGCCGCCTGAGCGGCGAGCTGACATCATGGTTAGTCGATGGCGAGGAAATTGTTGGGCGCGCGCCACATCTGACTTTCTTTAAGCCGACGATTGATAACCACAAGCAGGAATTTGAAGGGTTGTGGCAGCCGTATCACGTCCATCTGATGCAGCATAACTTCCGTGAAATGCGCCACTTCTCGCAGGGTGATGATGTGGTGATTGAAATTGACAGCACCATTGCGCCGCCTGTGTTTGATTTCGGTATGCGCTGCACTTATCAGTGGCGAATTACACCAGCAGGCCACGTCACACTGAATCTATCCGGCCAGCCGTATGGCAACTATCAGGCCATTATTCCCAAAGTCGGTCTCGATTTTGGCATCAGCAAGCGCTTTAAGCAGGTGGAATATTACGGACGCGGACCGGGCGAAAACTATGGCGATAGCTGCCAGAGCAACCTGATTGGCCATTATTGCCAGCCAGTTGAAAGCCTGTTTGAAAACTACCCGTTCCCGCAAGACAACGGTAATCGACAGGACGTGCGCTGGCTGAGCGTGGAAGATGAAAAGGGCAACGGAATTTTCATTCAACCGCGCAGGCCGATTAACTTCAGCCTCTGGCCGTATAGCGCAGAAATGATGCAACAGGCGCAACACATCAACGAACTGGAAGCGAGTGATTACCTGACGCTCAATCTTGACGACCAAATCCTCGGCCTGGGTTCCAACTCCTGGGGTTCCGAAGTGCTGGACTCGTTCCGGGTGTATCTCAAAACGTTCGAATACGGTTTCACCATGGTGCCATTCCGTAAATCACAAACCGATTGCGCACATTCCTGATGAGGCAAGCAACATGATTATTTTAAATACCTTAGAAGAATTTAAAAGTGTTTATCGGGCAGGTAAAAAATGGCAACGCTGCATTGAGGCTATAAATAACCTTAATAATATTGAGCCAAATGTTTTTTATTCGATTGGTGACTCGCTGGTTTATCGCCTTGCCGAAGGAAACGCGCATCACACTGAATTATTTGAAGGCAACCGCCGCTATTTCGATGTGCATTATTACCTTAGCGGACATGAATCCATTGAGGTCGCGGATAAAAGCACCCTGACGCCTGAGATGGCTTATCGCGATGAAAGTGACCGCGAGTTTTTCAGCGGGCAGGGCGTGCGGCATGAACTGAAAGCAGGCAACGTCATCATTTGTGAAAACCATCAGGCATACCGGTTCTCGCAGGGTAAAGACGTCAAGAAAGTGATTTTAAAAGTTACGGTGGAAGAAACGTATTTCTTAAACAAATAAGGTGCGGACGTAACACAAATGTCGGATGGCGCTTGCGCTAATCCGACCTACGAAAAGCACTAATTAAAGTATCCTACACAATGTGGAGTGGAGTTCTCATGGCTTCAACAAACAGAAACACGATTGGCAAGTTTGGATTATTAGCCATGACGTTTGCGGCGGTATTTAGCTTCAACAACGTCATTAATAATAATATCCAACTCGGCATTGCCTCAGCCCCGGTTTTCCTGGTGGCAACGCTGATTTACTTTATTCCATTCTGTTTAATTATTGCGGAATTTGTCTCACTCAACCGTAATTCAGAAGCAGGCGTTTATGCATGGGTAAAAAGTGCACTCGGTGGTCGCTGGGCATTTATCACCGCTTACACTTACTGGTTTGTGAACCTGTTTTTCTTCACGGCATTATTGCCAAGAGTTATTGCTTACGCGTCCTATGCGTTCCTCGGTTATGACTATATTTTCACGCCATTAACCACGGCCATAATTTCTATCTGCCTGTTTGCTTTCTCGACCTGGATTTCTAACCATGGCGCGAAATTGCTTGGGCCGATGACATCAGTCACTTCCACATTGATGTTATTGCTGACTTTCTCTTACATCATTCTGGCCGGAGCGGCAGTTATCGGCGGAGTGGAACCGGCTGACCCTATCAGCGTTGAAGCGATTACGCCGCAGTTTAGTTGGGCATTCTTAGGGATTATCGCGTGGATATTCCAGGCCGCGGGTGGCGCGGAATCCGTAGCGGTTTACGTTAACGACGTCAAAGGCGGTAGCAAGGCATTTGTTAAAGTCATTATCCTGTCGGGCTTGTTTATCGGCGGCCTGTATACCATTTCCTCCTTGCTGATTAACGTCTTTGTGCATAAAGCTGATCTGCACTACACCGGCGGTACGGTGCAGGTGTTTGAGGGGCTGGCGCGTCATTTCGGCTTGCCAACCACGGTGATGAATCGCTTCGTCGGGATTGTTTCCTTTACTGCGATGTTTGGCTCGTTGCTGATGTGGACGGCGGCACCGGTGAAAATCTTCTTTACCGAAATCCCTAAAGGTATTTTTGGTGAGAAAACCGTGCGCCTGAACCAGCATGGCGTGCCAACACGCGCAGCCTGGATTCAGTTCTTAATCGTCATTCCGTTGATGCTTATCCCAACCGTAGGCTCCGGTAGCGTGCAGGAATTGATGAACACGCTGATTAACATGACCGCTGCGGCTTCCATGTTGCCACCGCTGTTTATCATGCTGGCGTACCTGAACTTGCGCCTGAAGTACGACGAAGTGAATCGTGACTTCCGCATGGGGTCGCGGATGCAAGGTATTGCCATTGTCAGCGTGCTGATTGTCATTTTCACCGTCGGGTTTATCGCTTCGACATTCCCAACTGGGGCGAGCATCATAACCATCGTGTTTTATAACGTGGGTGGGCTGGTGATCTTCCTCGGCTACGCGTGGTGGAAATACAATAAATACGAGAAGACGCTGGATAAAGCCGGGCGTTATGAAGCGGATACACCGCTGGCGAAGATTGCGCTGGAGCAGCAGGGCGGCGCAAAGACGGAAGTGAATATTGCCAGAAGTGTGAATTTGTAGAAGGTCAAATAAATGGCGGATGACGCTGCGCTTATCCGCCCTACAACACCGTGCCGTAGGTCGGATAAGCGCAGCGTCATCCGACACCCGATTTACCGATTAAAAATCATATCCCACGGTCGCAATCACAGAACGCTCGGCGCCCCAGTAGCAGTAACCCGTTCCATAACAGCCCGCAACGTAATCACGGCCCGTCAGATTGGTGGCATTCACCTGCACGAAAGCGCCTTTCAGCGACGGAGTCCACGCGCCCATATCGGCACGAACCATCGCATCCATCAGGGTGGCAGAAGGCACGCGCAGGGTGTTTTCGTTATCCGCCCATTGCTTGCCGATGTAACGTACGCCCGCGCCGAAGCTAATACCCAAATCAGCCTTGAACATACCCCACAGGCTGGCCATCTGGTCTGGCGTCACGTATGGCGTGTTGCCGTCGTTACCGTCAATCGCATCTTTGAAGCGCACTTTATTGTAAGTGTACCCGGCGATGGTTGAGAAACGCTGCGTCCACTGGGAATGCGCTTCCAGTTCAACACCTTGCGAGTGAACTTTGCCCGCAGGTTCGTAGTAGCTACCCTGCACGATACGGTTGCCGACATCCTTCTGCGTCAGATCATACAGCGCCACGGTATACATATCCGCGGTGCCCACTGGCTGATATTTCACCCCCGCTTCATACTGCTCGGCAGTGGTAGGTTTCAGCAATTTGCCATCGGCACCCGGCAGAACCTGCGGGGTAATGGCCTGGCTGTAGCTGATGTACGGCGAAACACCGTTGGTGAAGGCGTAGAGTAATGATGCCCGACCACTGAAATGGTCATCGGTACGGTTATCCGTTACGTCGCTATCAATGGCTTCTGCCACAATATGGCTCTTCGTCACGATATGGTCGTAACGCCCAGACAGCGTCATATGCCACTGATTCCACTTCATATCATCCTGCAAATAAACGCCGGTCTGTTCGTACTGGCGCTTGCCTGCTTTGGTCAGCAAACCCTGGTTGATGGTGGAGTAAGTCGGGTCACGCGGGTCGTAATAGTAGAAACCGCCAGGGCCGCCGGACTCGCCGGTCCATGGGTTGATATTGGTGGTATAAGCGGAATCATCAGACAGATTATTGGTGTATTTATGGAACTCGCCGCCGAGCACCACTTTATGATCAAGCTCGCCGGTGGCGAAATCTGCTTCCAGCTGGTTATCAATGGCATAAGCATCAAGAGAGGAGGTTTCGCCGCTGTAGTAACGCATCAGTTCATTATGCTGCGCATCCGCCCAGCCAATCTGATAAGCCTGTTTCAGCCCGACGTTGGAATGGGTGTAACTGGCGTTTGAGCGGAATGCCCACACCTCATCGAATTTATGCGCAAACTCATAGCTGTAAATCTGCTGGTGGCGTTTGAACTCGTCATTACCCGGCTCGACGTCAGAGAATCCGGTGCTGATTTTGCGGCCTGTCGAAGAATAAATACTGCCGTCTGCCGGAACCGAACCGTGGAAACCGCCTGAAGGATCTTTTTCCAGATACGCACGCATCACCAGCGAAGTATTTTCGTCCGGTTGCCAGAGCAGGGACGGGGAGATGGCGTAGCGTTCATCACGGGTATTTTCATATTGGGTATCGGTATTTTTGGTCATCCCGATAATGCGATACGCCCATTCGTCGTTAATCGCATTGGTGTAATCAAACGCCGTGCCGTTGGTGCTGTTATTGCCGTACATCGCGCGAACATGGCCTTCCTCGATGAACTGCGGGCGCTTAGAGGTTTCCATCACCAGGCCGCCAGGAATAGTCTGCCCGTAAAGTGCGGAAGAAGGCCCTTTGATAACATCGATGCGTTCGAGGAACCACGGGTCAACCTGAACCACGTTGTAGCTGCCGCCGTCACTCATCAGACGCAGGCCATCAAGGAAAATGTTATTGACATCACCGCCGTGGAAACCGCGCAGGGCAACGGTGTCATAACGTGTTGCGCCACCCGCAAAGCCGGTGAACACGCCAGGCGTGTAATTCAGTGCGCTGTTAACCGATAACGCGCCCTGGTCGTCCATTTGTTGACGTGTAATCACTGAAACCGACTGAGCGGTGGTGATGATGGGCTCGTCAGTTTTGGTCGCACCTTTGCTCACCGGCGAGGTGTAGCCTTCCGTCGCGCTAGTGGAAGTGGGTGCAGGTGCCGCGGTCACGACGACGGTATCTTCCGCCATTACATAACTCGGCGCAGACAAAGCAAGCGCGCAGAGTAAAGCGGAGCGCTTTACGGTAAATACCAGTTTCATGAAGTGTAATCCCTGAAGCCAAAATGTAATTGCTTGTAATAATGGAATGCGAATTATTATCGTTATTGTTTGCGGTTTCAAGTACAGATATTGGCAGGGAGGAAATGAAAGACCATGAAAAGAAAGGGGATTGGGGAGGGAGGAGTCCCCACTCCTTTGACCTATCTCTTATACGTAACGTTGAGGGAAGGTTCCTGCCAATACGGAGAAGACTCCGTTCACTAAACGTTCACCGTTAACAACGGATGCAGAGATAACCAGACGTTCGGGTGAACGGAAAAACACCACAACTTCCAGATCTCACCCTGACAAAATTGCCAGGGTGAGGGCAGGAGGAAAACTACTGCGCGGTTGCCGGAGCGGGCTTCGTCGCCTCCGTCACCGGACCAGGCGTTGCCGAAGGCAATTTGTCTGGCGTTGAATCACAAGGTTTCTCGCTACCACACAATAAATCGAGCATTTTTAGCGTCACCCCGTTAGTCCAGCCGAAGCCATCCTGTAACGGATATTCGCCGCCACCGCCACCCGTACCGGTCGAAGAAACATCATATTTCTCCACCAGTTTTTTCTCCCGGTTGTAGGTGTGCTGCACGTTAGTCAGGAATCGCCAGCTCACTTCCATGGCTAAATCCTGATGCCCGTAGTTTTGCAAACCTTCTGTTGCCACCCATTGCAACGGCGCCCAGCCATTTGGCGCATCCCATTGCTGGCCAGTTTTCAGGTTGGTGGTGGCAAGGCCGCCAGCTTTCAGCAACTGCGCCCGGGTAATGGTTGCCATTTTATCGGCGTGTTCTTTCGATGCAGAATGGACATACAGCGGGAACAGCGACGCGGCAGTCAGCTGCGAACGAACCGCGTTAGTTTTCAGATCGTAATCCGCGTACCAGCCTTGTTTCGCATTCCACAGATGCGTTTCCATGGCTTTCTGGCGAGCATCAGCCAGTTGCTGATATTGTGCTGCGGCATTGCTGTCTTTCGCCACGCTGCTGGCGTGAGCGAGCGTTTTTTCCATCTGGAACAACAGCGCGTTCAAATCGACCGGCACAATCGAGGTGGTGCGAATCGAACCCAGTTGTTCCGGGTTATCCATCCAGCGCGAGCTGAAATCCCAACCGGACGCGGCGGCGGCACGCAAATCACGGTAGATTTCCGTCGCCGGGCGATTCGGGTTGTTTTTCGCCGTCGTCACATCGTCGAGATACGATTCAGTACGCGGTGTATCGCGGTCATCCCAGTAACGGTTCAGAATGGAACCATCTTTGAGTTTTACCACTCGCAGATTCTGCGCCCCCGGTTCCAGTGCATCGCTGCCCTGCATCCAGTAGGCGTACTCTTTTTTCAGCTGCGGCAGGTAAGTGGTGTACGTATCATCGCCCTTGTGGCTGGCGAGCAGTTTGACCATAAAGGCGAAGAACGGCGGTTGCGAGCGGCTCAGATAATAGCTGCGGTTGCCGTTGGGAATATGTCCCCAGGCGTCAATCTCATGGGCGAAGTTATCGACCATATCCTGCACTTTGTCCCAGTGGCCGCTTTCCGCAAGCCCCAGCATCGTAAAGTAGCTGTCCCAATAATAGACTTCACGAAAACGCCCACCCGGAACCACATACGGCTTCGGCAGCGGCAGCAAAGAATCCCATTTGCTCGCGCTATCTGTGGTGCGCGTCAGCACCGGCCACAGGCTGTCGATATGTTCACGCAACGACTGGCCTTCTGGCGGAACATATTTTTCACCTTCTTTGGGCAGCACAAAATTCATATTCACAAAGTGGCGCAAATCGAAGCCCGACTGGTTTCTCTGCATCCGGTAATCGGCGAGGATCATCAGCGGATCGTTTTTCGGCACCGCATCGGCAAAGGTCTTTTGGTCAGGGAACAACTTTGCCGTCTGAACATCGGTAAACAACGGGCCAAGCAGAATATCAGGCGGTTGCGGCAGGGGTTGTAAACTCTCATCGGCTGTTGCTGGCAGGGTAAAACTCACGAAGGCACAACCGATAGCTATTTGAATCGCAATAAATAAAGTGCGAGGACGGCGCAAAACAGGAATCGTCATTTATTTTTCTCCTTGTCAGGTTCGCGTGAAAATTTTCGCGATCAACCCTATGAAAACCTTAGACGATTTTCCGGGCTGTGGAAGGAGAGAAGTCGCATCTTGCAACAAAGCAGATAATTTACCTGTACACGCCGTCGGGCCTTATCCCTGCGGATTGATCAGCCAGGTTCCCGCTTTTTCGACCGATAACGTCATGTTTCGCGTTTGATGGCTATCACTTAACGTAATGGTGTAGTTCCCCACCGGTAATTGCAGGAAGCCATAACCGTTCGCGCCCGGTGTCACTTTTTGTATTTTCCCGTTCACAGCCAGCGTTTCGCCATCGTTCATGCGCACATAAACTCGCGCCATCATCCCCTCGGCGGCAGGAACTGCGCTTTTTGCCGTGGCAGGTTCGGCTTTGTCCTGGGAGGCAGTCTGTTCCACTTTCGCGGTTTCAGGATGCGAACCCGCAGAAAAATGGCCGCCAAAAATCACGGCGCCAATGGCAATGCCGGCCAGCAAACTCGCGCCCGTCAGCAGAGGTAATTTATAGCGCTTTTTAAACGGCGAAAGCGGCGTTATCTCCGCGTCTTCGACGGCGACCAACATGGTACCCGGCTGTTTGAGCGGCGCGAGGCCATGAATATTCGTCAAGGGGATTTCAGCCAGGGCGGCAAACTCCGCAATCGACTGCGGGCGGTCTTCCGGTTTCAACGCCAGGGCGCAGTCAACGGCGTGCAACAGGCTGTGGGAATAACCTTCCGGGCGGTTTTTCGCAAGCTTAACGCACGGGTCCTGAATGGTGCGCGTCACGCTGGCGGGAGGGCAGGTGCCGGTAATCAGGGTATACAGAATGGCACCGAGTGCATAAATATCGGTCCAGGGGCCGAGCTGGTTTTCGAGGTCGTCGGCATATTGCTCAAGCGGCGCAAAACCAGGGTTCAGCGGCGTTTTTATCTCTTCACCGCTCTCAGGATGAGTCCGGCGTGGCGCTCCCGCATTGAGCAACAGCGGCGCTCCGTTGTCCTGAATTTGAATGCTGCGCAGCGACAAATCGCGGTGAACAAACCCTTCGTCATGTAACGTTGCCAGCGCGCTGCACAACATCGGTAACATGCGGCGGATCCACGCATCGTTAATGACTTCGGGTTGCTGCTGATGCAACTCGGCAAGCGTGATGCCGCTGGAGTAGGTCGTTGCCGCATACGCGGTTTCGTTTTGCGTCCAGAAACTCAACACCTGCAACAGATTCGGGTGGTTAAACTGTGCAAGCAGGCGCGCGGATTGCACAAAACGACTCATGCCGTTGTTGAACGCCTGGCTATCTTGCTTGCTGCGCAGCACCAGTTGCATGTTATCGCTGCGCACGGTCAGCGCTCGCGGCATAAACTCGTGGATCGTCACCGGGCGCTCGAGCTGGTGATCCCACGCTTTATACACCACGTGAGTGTGGGTGGACTCGGTGACTTGCTGAATCTCAAATTCGTCGAAGCGGAAACCAGGCGGCAGAGCGTCGGGAAGTTCTGGGTCGTATTCTTTATCAGTCATGATGGCCTTTCTCTGCACGAAATCGACGAAAAATCACAAATTACTTCTGGGCGCGCCATGCGCCAACAGCCGGGTCACGCAATTGCGGACGCAGGGAGTCAATCAACAGCAGCGTGATAGGGGTATCCGGGGCAAGCCATGCCGACCAGACTTTGCGCACTTCATTCAAACGCGCCTGAATGCTTGATTCGTCAATCGTCATTTCACGAGAGACTTCCACCGCTACGGTGCCGGTCGCTTGCCAGCCATTTAACTCAGCGTTATAAGGCAAAATCATCCAGCTTTGCGGCGCATGTTCATTGCTCACGACCATGCGTTCGTTATTCAGGCTGGTGATAAGCAGGCTGTCTGAACTTGCGTCATTGCTTAATCCGCTCACCGGGAAACCGTGTACAAACGTCATTTCATGGCGTTTTTCACCATGCACGCCGCTTTGAATGATTTCGCTGCGACCGTTGAGCCAGCCGCCTTTTTCGCATTTCCCGTTGGGGATAAACATTGCCGACGCGTTAGCATCACCTTGCCAGAAGGTGCGCAAATGGCAGCCATCTTGCAGCGTAAACTCCTGCCATGGGGTGCGGTCTGCCAGCGGTGAGTTTTCATCGGTTCGCGGCGTGGTGTTCGGTTCGCTCGAAATATCAGGGGCGACAATCACCGCCCAGTCGCTGCTTTTGGTCGCGGTGCCGACGGCCAGCGTGTCACCCTGCGGGCTTTCCAGCTTCCAGCTCACCAGTTGAACGGTGCTGCACTGGCTTTCAAGAAGCGTGCCGAGGCGCGGCATAAAAGTATTGAGTACCGTAGGTTTTTTATCGCCATTGGCCACAATTCGCAGCGGTAGCTCGGCGGCACACCAGCTTTGCGGGGTGTTATCAGCAACATTATCAATCCAGACATCCAGCTTTTGCGAGGGGGATTGGACGATACGATAATTCCCCGCCCACGCCGTAGAGGAAGCCAGCAGCAGCGCCAGACCCGAAAGCCAGAGTTTCATAAAAATCCTTGTTAGCCGAACAACTTTAAACAAAAGTCATGACGTTAAACGTCAACGATTAATCAATAATCCACGTGCCGCTATTGGCGTTCTGGCAGGCTTTGCTGGCATCATCGACCGCAACACATGTGGTTTTCTTGGCCGCTTTGCGTGGACGCGGGCGATCTTTTTTCAGCGTTTGCGCATACAGCTCGCTTTTCACCAGCGCACGCATCGGCACATAACCCAGCAATTCGGTTTTATCCTGCTCGGCAATCGCCAGCCAGTTATGTTCAACCTGGCCCAGCACGGTATAACTTTGTCCGTTCTCAAGGGTGCTGATGACTTTCCCGCCAAAGTCCGGTTTGCTCATAATCGAGCCTGGATACAGCGCCCGATAGCTGGCGTTTACAGGGGTAAATTCAGTGGGAGCCGCCACCGCGTATCGGTGAGTCAGCGTAACGCCATTGATTTCACTGGTCACGATTGTATCGTCCGTCATTTTTGGCGGTGGCGCTTTACAACCCACGACTGTGGCCACAACAGCAAGGATCAACAGGCTTCGCAATTTCATCGTAACTTTCCCTGAAAAAATGGTTCAAACCTGGTCGCCGGCGGGGATGAAAAGGGCGAAAGTGAAAGCCAGGTATTTGAAGAAGTATTCACAACAGTTATACATGGTAACGTTAATTTTACATCGCCTGATTAACAATTCAATGGTGATGTAACTGATTGACATTATTAAATGTTAAGCCGGTCAAGAACAGCGTGTACCAGGTTAATTGATATGCTGAATAGTATGGCTATTTGGTCACCTGCCAGCCTATATTATGAAACAGGATTTCAACTTTAGGATAAATAATGACGATGGAACCGTTATTGCCCAATATCTGCGATTTTATCGCGCATGTTTCGCCACTCAACACCCTCCCTGCGGACGCGCAAAACGATATCGCACGCTCTATTAGCATCAGTTATCTGGCGGTAGGCGAAACACTGGCTTTTGATATTGCGGCGCGTGAACGTTACCTCTACATCGTCCGTACCGGTTCGCTTGAACAGCGCTGGAGCGATGGCGTGCTGCGCGCCCGTCTGGGACCGGAAGATTTATTTGGCTTCACTTTTCTTGAAGGCATTCCGGGTAATCCTGAAGATTGTTACAACGTCACGGCGATTGAAAACACGCTGCTGTACCAAATTCCCCACAGCGTTCTGAAACAGGTGCTGCACGCACACCCGCAATACGCCACGCATTTTTCGATCAACGCCCATGACCGCCTGAATTCCGCGATGGACGTCGTCTGGAGCGACGAAGACAAAGGCATGTTTGTGCGCAAAGTATCGGACCTCGCGAGCGGAACGGTGTCGGTCGTGGAAGCGTCCACCTCGATTCAGGAAACGGCGAAACAAATGCGCTGTGTCGATCGCTGTTCCACGGCGGTGATAATGGAAAATGATCACATCATCGGCATCATCAGCGATCGTGACATGACCCGGCGCGTGGTGGCTGAAGGGTTTGATATTACGCGCGCGGTCAAAGAGGTGATGACGGCCTCCCCGGTGACGGTTTCTTCAGGCGACCTGGTGATGCACGCCGTGTCGCTGATGATGAGCCATGGCGTGAGCAGTTTGCCGGTGGTCGATAATCATCAACCCGTCGGCCTGCTGACCGCCTCACATCTGGTACAGCATCACCGCGTGCAGGCCATTTTCCTGATTGAGCGCATTAGCCATTGCCAGTCGGTTGCAGAATTAGCGGCCCTGCAAGTGGAGCGCCAGGCCATATTTGAAGCGCTGGTGCAGGGCAACTTGCGCAGCGGCGTGGTCGAAATGGTGATGTCGATGCTGATGGACGCCTTCACGCGTCGGCTCATTGAACTCGCGCTCGTGGAATTTGGCGAGCCACCGTGTGAATTCTCCTGGGTCATCGCCGGGTCGCACGCCCGCAACGAAGTGCACGTTCATTCTGACCAGGATAGCGCAATTATTTTGCCGGACGGCACCGGCCTTGAAGAGCAAATGTGGTTTTTGCGCTTTGCGAGAAGCGTCTGCCTGGGGCTTGATCAATGCGGTTATCCGCTCTGTAGCGGGCATTTTATGGCGTCAGAAAGACGCTGGTGCCAGCCGTTGTCGGTATGGCTGGCGTGCATTCGCAAATGGGTGACGAACCCGGAATATACCCAATTATTAAATGCCACGGTGTTTCTGGAAACGCGTGCTTTCTACGGCAACACCTGGCTACATGACGCATTCCAGCAGGCTTTGTTAACCGAGATTGCCGCGCATCCAGGCTTTTTGCGCTCGCTCACGCGCGACGCCACCAGTACTTCGCCACCGTTGGGCATCTTCAATAATCTGGTGCTGGAAAAAAGCGGCAACGACAGCAAAACCCTGAACATCAAACGCTACGCCTTAACGCTGATTATTGACCTTTCGCGCATTTATGCGCTGGCAGCCGGATGCAGTGAAACCCATACCGAAGCGCGTTTTCACGCTGCAAGAGACAAAGGACTTATGTCGGCAGAAGGCTGCACCGACATCATCGACGCCTTCCGTTTTTTAACCCGTCAGCGTTTTAACCATCAGCTTTCGCAATTGCGTAAAGGTCTGGCACCGGACAACCACATCGACCCGCGCGAGTTCGGCAGCTTCGAGCGTAAACATTTAAAAGACGCGTTTCGCATTATTGCCCGCCAGCAAGAACTGGCCCGCATGCTGTTTGTGAAGGGATAACGATGGGCCTTTTGTCACGAATTTTTCCGCCATCACTCACTCAGCAAGTTGAGTCGCAACGCAAGAGATGGCGCAACATCCCAGGGCTGAGTCCGGCACTGCAACAGCTATTGGCGACACCTCTGCCGAACTTCACCGCAGACGTTTTTAGCGTCCCGTGGCTGGCTTTTGACTTTGAAACCAGCGGCCTTGATGCGAATCAGGACAGGATCTTGTCGATAGGCAGCGTGATGGTGCAAAGCGGCCAAATCCTGCTGGCGAGTGCGCAGCACCAGTACATTTCCAGTGATCCGCAGGTCAATGCGCACAGCGCGGTCATCAACCACATCACGCCGGAAATGCTGCGTGATGGTGAAGCGCTTGACGAGGCGATGGAAACGTTATTCCTGCGCCTCGCCGGTCGCGTGGCTGTGGTGCATGGGAAAATGGTGGAAAGGGCGTTTATCAATGCCTGGCTGCAAACCCGTTATGGTGCAGAAGACCTGCCGATTCTGTGGATAGACACGCTAGAGATTGAGCGGCGATATCAGCAGGCGAGGAGACAAATGCACAATGATTTGCGGCTTTCCAGTCTTCGCCGCGAATACCAGCTTCCTGATTACCCGGCGCACCATGCGCTGTGTGACGCGGTGGCGACCGCCGAGCTTGCGCTGGTGCAACTCCAGCCGCAGCGACAGGCTCGCGCTCAGGGGAAATGTTTGCCGCTGAACGCGTGTCTGTCTGATTAAGAGGCTGAATCAATCACGCCTGCACGACGCAGAATATGGCCAATCTCAACTTTCATCTCTTCGGTTAACGGCGTCGCGGGCGCCAGCGAATGCACCGGAATATTCACCCCGGTTAATTTAATGGCATATTTCACCGCGTTGTAAAACGGTAAATCCGTACTGTAAAGCGACGGGATCCATGAAAGCGATTGCTGTAATTCAATGGCGCGGGAGAGGTCTTGTTTACGCCAGGCGTCTAAAATCCCGCACGTCAGCTGCGGCGCAAAGTTGGCACTGGCGGGAATGCAGCCATCGCCGCCGAGAATCAACGTCCCGAGCAGATACTCATCATAACCGGCAAAAACAGCGAAGTCGGGGCGCTCGGGCTTCACCGCGTGCAGGGTTTCACGAATGTGCGACAGGGTATCTACGGTATCTTTCAGGCCGACAATATTCGGGCAGCTTAATGCCAGTTCGCGGATGACATTCACCGGAATAGACTGCCCGGTAAGCGCCGGGAAGTTATACAGAAGAATCGGCAACTCGAGTGCGCTGGCAATGGTTTTATAATGGCGCAACAGATTCGCTTCACTCAGCGGGTTGTACCACGGGTTAACCACCACGACGCCACTGGCACCAACCTTTTGCGCATGCAGCCCGGCATCAATGGTTTGCTGCGTGCCGCAGTGGGCGATGCCAATCAAAACCGGCTTTCTGCCCGCGACTTTCTTCACGCAAAATTCTGCTACCTGAGCGCGTTGCGCTTCAGACATATGTGCAAATTCCCCGGCGCTGCCTAAAAAAAACAGGCCGTTAATCGGGGAGGCGACCAGGTGCTCAATAAGTAACGCCTGCGCAGTGCCATCAAATTCACCGTGCTCATCAAATAAGGTAGGAACGGGGGGAATAACACCACTAAAACGAGGCTGATTCATTCACTTCTCCTCAGGGGTAAATTAATTGTTCGTTGATTTAATTAGCGAATACCTTCAATTGTAGCGGAACAAAAAATTCTGTACGCCATCGATGTCTCATTATCGGACTGTCGTTTCAGTTTGCGGTTTTTCCGCGCCAACTTTTCCGCGCCAACAAAGCAAATTATCTGGATTGAATACAGATCACAGAACAGTTCCTGAATTAGCCTCTATATTCTTATCATACAAGAAAATAAATCTGACAATACAAGATGAGATATTCACCTGTGAAATGAGGGGTTATAATGCAAGACGATCTCCAGAATTCGATAATCAAGCGCGTTAATAAACGCATCATTCCCTTTCTGATGTTGCTGTATCTGATTGCCTATATCGACCGCTCGAATATTTCTGTCGCCGCGCTGCAAATGAATGCTGACCTGGCGCTGACGGCTGAAATGTATGGCATTGCGGCGGGTATTTTTTATATCGCCTATATCATTTTCGAAGTGCCGAGCAATATCATATTAACGCGCGTGGGGGCGAAGCTGTGGATTGCCCGCATTATGGTGACCTGGGGAATCATTGCCGCGGGGATGAGCCTGGTACAAACGCCGACGCAGCTCTATGTGATGCGCTTTTTGCTCGGTGTTGCCGAAGCCGGATTCACGCCAGGCATTATCTATTACCTTTCTTGTTGGTATCCGCGCAGCGACCGTGCGCGAGCGATGTCGATGTTTTATATCGGCGCGGCGCTGGCCTCCGTCATTGGCTTGCCTATTTCCGGCAGCATCCTGAATATGCACGGCTTTTTTGATATCGCCGGTTGGCGTTGGTTATTCTTGCTTGAGGGGATCCCGGCCATCGCGCTCGGGGTGGTGGTGTGGTTTTATCTTGATGACTCCCCGGCGAAAGCCCGCTGGCTGAGTGAGTCTGAACGAGAGTGGCTCCAGCAGAAATTAGCCAGTGAATCATCGGCCCTTGAAAACAACGGTAGCCACCAATGGCATAAAGCGCTCACCGATAAAAAAGTCTGGTTATTGAGTGCGATTTGGCTATTACAGGCATTTGGCACCATCGGTATCACGTTATTTTTACCGTTAATCGTCAAAGGTGTTGTCTCTGAGCAAAGTAATTTTATCGTCAGCGTATTGTCTGCGGTGCCATTTTTATTTGCTTGTATATTTATGTTTGCCAATGGCCGACACTCCGATATCACGCGCGAACGTCGCTATCATTTAGGGCTGCCACTTATTGCCGCGGGCATTTTGCTGATGCTGGCAATCTCAAGCGATAACTTATTGTTGGCATATATTCTTTTAGTGATTACGGTAGCCTTAAACTGGGCGGTTACGCCTATATTCTGGGCGGCAACAACGGAGTCATTAACAGGTGTGGTGGCGGCTGCGGCAATTGCGTTGATTAACGCGGTGGCGAATATTGCCGGATTAATATTCCCACCGTTAATGGGGAGAATTAAAGATGTCACCGGCAGCTATGATATTTCGCTGATGATTGTCGCCGCTGCGTTGATATTGGGCGGCCTGTTAGGTTGTTATGTTCTGAGCACGCCGAAAGAAAGCCGTGGAACATCGGTAAAAGCGAAGGGCTCTCGATTGTCATGATCGCTATTATCCATTATCAGCCCAATGGGCTGACATGTGCGGTGATTGCGCAGCGGCTAAATGTCCCGGTCAGTTCTGCGAAAATTTATAGGGCAGGTTGAAAGGCGCGCCGGAAGCCGTGATGATTCCGGCGCTTTTTTAAAGGTCTGGTTATTAGTGTTCAAGCATCTCGTGGACAACCTGATTTTTGCTTAACGAGTACTCGTAAAAAGTCGGCCAGTTGTCCATCTCTTTCAACAACGACTCTTGTGAGTCATTGCCCATGAAAATATGGAAGTGTTCAGATTTGCGCGGGCCAATAATATGATCGCTAAACTGCACGTATTTCGGCGCTTTTGACTGGCTGTCCATACACTCAAACAAATAACGCACGCCTTTTTTCCCAGAGGTGTAAGTCAGGATTTTAAAGCCAGAATAATCGTACTTGCAGGAATTCACCGTTTTACCCACATGGAATTCAATCACATTGTTTTCGATACCAATGGTATCAACATCCGTCGCATAACCTTTCTTGTAATACTCTTTGTATTGCGCCGCTGTTTTGCTGCCGTCTTTCTGCGCTTTTTTCTCCATCACCGGATCTAAATCGCCGTTTAACAGGTACGGATTCACCGACTGCCACATGCCGTCCCAGTCCGTCAGGGCGCGATCTTTGACCTGTTTATTCTCAAAAACTCCTTCGCTGGCTTTCTTTTCTGCGTCTGTAAGAGGCGTTCCGTGCGAATGACCGTGTGCCAGAGCGCTGACGCTACTGAGCAAAATGCCTGCGCCGAGCAGCAAACCAGGTATGCGTGATGTCATGTGTGTCTCCATTATGGTGTTTGAAATTACGAGAAATGTTATAACGTAACATTATCGAATTTCAACAACTTTGGAAACATGCGAAGCGACGGCGCGGGCTTTCAGGGATGGTGCTTAATCATTTTCACCAGGCGCAAAAAAGAGGGCAGCATGTCGTCGTCCTGAACACTGGCAAATCCAACTAATAACCCTTTTGATTTTTGCGCATTAAAATAGTAGCGCGACAGCGGCCTGACCAGAATACCTTCGGCATTCGCGAGTTTTGCAATGTGGATATCATCTACTTCGGCGGGAAGCTGAATGATTAAATGTAACCCGGCATTACTATTGTAATAACCGAGATATTCCTCCCCTAAATGCCGCTTAATTAACTCGACCAGTTGGTTGCGTCGTTTGCTATATAACTGGCGCATTTTGCGGATATGCGCGGCGTAATAACCTTCGCGAATAAACTCCGCAAGTGCCGCCTGAATCACCTGATGGCCGCTGCGATATAATTCGTTGTGAACTTTTTTAAGCGGAGCGGCGAGCACTTTGGGCAAAACCACGTAACCCAGACGCAGCGCGGGGTAGAGCGTTTTGCTGAACGTGCCGATGTAAATGACCGGGCTGTTTTCCTCAAGCCCCTGAAGCGATGGAATCGGCTGGCCCGAAAAACGAAATTCGCTGTCGTAATCATCTTCCACAATCCAGCTCTGGCATTCCCTGGCCTGCGAAAGTAATAACTGGCGGCGCGGCAGGCTCATCACAGAACCCAGCGGATACTGATGCGAGGGCGTAACAAAGATTAATTTTGGCTTTTCATCGGCATTGGCCTGCGGCATTAATCCCTGATCATCGACCTCCAGCGCCGAAATATTCACCGCATTCATGCGCAGAATATTTTTAATTCCCCAGTAACCGGGTTCTTCAATCCACGCATTGTCGCCGGGATTACATAACGTGCGGGTGACTAAATCCAGCGCCTGGTGAATCCCTTCGGTAATGAGAATCTGGTCGGTGGTGCATTTTACGCCGCGTGCGGTGCGCAGATAATCCGAGAGCGCAGACTTTAACTCCTCCAGCCCGGATGCGGCGTCGTAGGTCAGATATTCAGGATTCGGGCGTCTGGCGACACGGTCGTAGATTTTCTTAAACGTGCGATGCGGAAAGCTTTCGACATCCGGCACGCCGGGAATGAAGTCGCCCCATTGCGCCGGGCTGGCGCTGGCGTTTTCCAGCAATTCCAGGCAGCGCAGGGAAAGGCTGGCGCGGTCTTCTGGCGCAGTAGCGGGCACCGTGCGTGCGGCCAGCGTATTCAGGTTATCGAGCACGCTTTCGGTGACAAACGTGCCGCTGCTGGTGCGCGTTGAAATATACCCTTCGGCCTGCAATTGCTCATACACCCGCAGTACGGTGTTACGCGAAAGCGATAACTCATTGGCCAAATCGCGGGTCGGCGGCATACGCGCCGCAGGGCGCAAACTTCCCTCAAGAATACAATTACATATCGCGGCATAAAGTTTCTTATGCAGTTTCTCGGCAGGGGTCTGGAGAAATGCCTGCTTGATCACATCTACGGTAAGTGAACGCATTTGGATCCTATGAATAAAACGATTTGGCTCTCGATTCAGGTACCAGATACTGTCTAAATGAAATTCGACAATCAACCTGTAAATCTTAATTTCGTGTGAGGGATAAAAAAATGAGCAATAACGAACTCCACCAACGTCGTCTGGCCGCTACACCGCGTGGCGTGGGCGTGATGTGTAATTTCTTTGCACAAACCGCTGAAAACAGCACCATTACCGATGTGGAAGGGAAGCAATATATCGATTTTGCTGCGGGCATTGCGGTGCTCAATACCGGCCATCGCCACCCGCGCCTGGTTCAGGCCATCGAACAGCAGCTTCATGCGTTTACCCACACCGCTTATCAGATTGTCCCTTACGAAAGCTATGTCGCGCTGGCGGAAAAAATTAACGCCGCAGCCCCGATTGTTGGCCCTAAGAAAACGGCGTTTTTCACTACCGGCGCTGAAGCCGTTGAGAACGCGGTGAAAATCGCTCGTGCTTATACCGGTCGCCCGGGCGTGATTGCTTTTAGCGGCGGATTCCATGGCCGCACCTATATGACGATGGCGCTGACGGGCAAAGTGGCTCCGTACAAAATTGGTTTTGGCCCATTCCCCGGCTCCGTATTCCATGCGCCATATCCGTCTGAGCTCAGTGGTATTTCCACCGAAGATGCGGTGAAAGCCATCGAGCGCCTGTTCAAATCAGACATTGAAGCGACGCAAGTTGCCGCGATTATCTTCGAGCCGGTCCAGGGCGAAGGCGGTTTTAACGTGGCTCCGCCAGAATTTGTGGCGGCTATTCGCCAGATTTGTAACACCCACGGCATCGTGATGATTGCCGACGAAGTACAAAGCGGTTTTGCCCGTACCGGCAAAATGTTTGCCATGAACCACTATTCCCATCAGCCCGATTTGATGACGATGGCGAAAAGCCTGGCGGGTGGAATGCCGTTATCCGGCGTGGTCGGCAAAGCAGAAATTATGGATGCGCCAGCGCCGGGCGGACTAGGGGGAACCTACGCCGGGAACCCGCTTGCCGTTGCTTCGGCTCACGCGGTGCTGGATGTCATTGCGGACGAAAAGCTCTGTTTACGAGCGCAAACACTGGGCGAACGCCTGACTTCACGGCTGCGTGAAATCACCGCCACATGCCCTGCGCTGGTTGAAATCCGTGGCCTGGGTTCCATGGTCGCGGCTGAGTTTTACGACCCGGCAACCGGAGAACCGTCTGCGGCCATCGCGCAACAGGTGCAAAAACGCGCGCTGGAGCAAGGCTTGCTGCTGCTAACCTGCGGGCAAAATGGCAACGTGATTCGCTTCTTGTACCCGCTGACGATTCCTGACGCGCAGTTCGATCAGGCGCTGGATATCATTAAAACCGCGACGCAGATGTGAGACTCAAAATGATCAATCTGAAAAATAACGATTTGCTGCGCGATGCCTGCCTGATTGCAGGGGAATGGAGCCATGCGCAGTCGGGCAAAACCATGACGGTAGTAAATGCTGCCACCGGGGAAAAAATAGCGGATGTGCCTTCAATGGCGCTGGCCGAAACGCAGCGCGCCATTGAGGCCGCTGAAGTCGCGCAAAAAGAGTGGAAGACGCAAACGGCGGCCAGTCGCGCCAAAATTCTCCACAGTTGGGTGAACCTGATTCAGGAAAACAGTGAAGATCTGGCGCGACTGATAACTCTCGAAGGCGGCAAACCGCTGGCTGAGGCGCGAGGTGAAATCAACTACGCCGCCTCGTTTATTACCTGGTTTGCGGAAGAGGCCAAAAGGGTAGACGGCGTTTTGTTGCAGCCAACCGCGGCGGATCAACGTTTTATCGTCTCCAGGCAACCGGTCGGCGTTTGCGCGGCAATTACACCGTGGAATTTCCCGGCGGCGATGATCACCCGCAAAGTCGCGCCTGCACTTGCCGCAGGCTGCGCGATTATCGTAAAACCCGCGGAGCAAACCCCGCTGACCGCGCTGGCGCTGGCAAAACTGGCCGAGCTGGCGGGCTTGCCGCAAGGACTGTTGCAGGTAATCACTGGGGACGCCAAAGAAATTGGCGGTGAGCTTTGCCGCAACGCGACGGTTCGTAAACTGAGTTTTACCGGCTCCACGGACACCGGACGTCTGTTAATGGCGCAATGCGCGCCGACCATCAAAAAATTGTCGCTGGAGTTAGGGGGCAATGCGCCCGTTATCGTCTTCGATGATGCGGATCTTGAGCTGGCCGTGAAAGGCATTATGGCGTCGAAATTCCGCAATAGCGGGCAGACGTGCGTGTGTGCGAACCGAATTTATGTGCAAAGCGGGATTTATCAGGCGCTCAGCGCGGAACTGGTCAAAGCGGTGGAAGCGCTGAAGGTCGGCAACGGCATGGATGACGGCATTACTCAAGGGCCGCTAATCAATGCCAAAGCGATTGAGAAGGTGGAGCTTCATATTCACGACGCGGTAGAAAAGGGCGCAACGGTATTAATCGGCGGCCACAAACACGGGTTGGGTGGAAACTTTTTCGCGCCGACGGTGGTGGCAAATGTCACACAGAATATGCGCTTTGCGAAAGAAGAAACCTTCGGGCCAGTTGCTCCGCTATTTAAATTTGAAACCGATGCCGAAGCGGTTAATTACGCCAACGACACCGAATTTGGTTTAGCCGCTTATATCTTCACTCAGGATGCAAAACGCCAGTGGCTAATCCCGGAGGCGCTGGAATATGGCATGGTTGGCGTCAATACCGGGCTGATTTCTAATGAAGTTGCGCCGTTTGGCGGGATTAAACAGTCAGGCCTGGGGCGAGAAGGTTCTAAGTTCGGAATAGATGAGTATCTGGAGATGAAGTATGTCTGCGTAAAACTCTGACTTTGTAAAATGGTGGATAACGCTTCGCTTATCCACCCTACAATTCATCGCGCCATAGCCTTTCGTAGGTCGGATAAGCGAAGCGTCATCCGACAAAATCCCACCTGTTAAAATCTCGTCAAAATCTTTAACAATTATGTGACATTGAGCGTATACATATAACATATTATGTTTTATAAAATACACACACTGCCTGCCCTTATGCCACATAAAGAGAAAAGATATGGAACAGACGACAGACAAAGAAAATCTTCAACATCAGCCAGTTAAAGGCGAGCAATTCAACCGCTCGATAGGGCTGATGTCTAACTTCGCATTGGGATTCACTTATCTTTCGCCGCTTACTGCGGTGTATTCGCTGTTCGCCCTCGCGGTGACGCTGGCAGGGCCTCCGGCAATCTGGTGGATTTTAATTGTTGCCTGCGGTCAATTGCTGGTGGCATTAGTCTTTGGCGAAGTGGCTTCGCAATATCCGATTACTGGCGGTTTATATCCGTGGGCGAGAAGATTGTGGGGTAAAAAATATGCCTGGATTGCCGCGTGGATTTATCTCTGGGCATTAGTCGTGACAATCACTTCCATTGCCGAATATACCGCCACCTTTGTTGCGTCATTGTTTCACTACGCGACCAGCGCGGGCAACATGATGCTGACTTCCGTCGTCCTGCTGTTGATTATGATGGGGGTCAATATGTCCGGGACCAAAAACTTAGCCCGCGTCGCTAAAATTGGTTTTTGGTGCGAAATTGTCAGCGTGATTGCGCTGGGTATTTACCTGTTAATTTTCCACCGCGCCCAGCCGTTCTCTGTGGTATTTGACTCCATGGGCGTGCTCTCCGCAGACGGTAATTACACCACCGCGTTTATGTCCGCCTCGTTAATGGGCTTGTTTATGTTCTTTGGCTTTGAAGCCTGCGGCAATGTGGCGGAAGAGGTTAAAAACCCAGGCAAGAAGATTCCAGTGGCGATGATTTTAAGTATCGTGTTTGGGGCTATTTCAGCGGTTATCTCAATCATGGGGTATTTACTCTCTTCCCCCGACTTGCAGGATATTGTTAACGGCAAAATCTCAGACCCGATCCCGACCATTCTTAACCAGGCGCTGGGTGAAACCGGGGCGACGATATTTATCGTGGTCGCTGTTATCGCCATGCTGTCGTGTATTCTTTCTTTGCAAGCCGCATTGAGCCGCCTGATCTTCTCTTTCTCCCGCGATAACATGCTGCCGGGCAGCGAGTGGATGTCGAAGATTTCCAAACACAGCGTGCCGGATAACGCGATGATGGTGAGCTGCTTATTGCCGGTGATTATTTGTGTCTGGGTTTACTTCCAGCCGGATAGCCTGGCGCGAATCACAGCCTTTGCGGTTATCGGTATCTATATTTCTTTCCAGATGGTGGTGCTTGCGGCATTGCGTCAGCGCCTGAAAGGCTGGAAACCAGCAGGGGAATGGACGGTCGGCTCATGGGGAATTATCGTCAACGTGCTGGCGCTGGCTTATGGTTTGTGCGGGATTTGGTTACTGGCACAACCGGCGGCAGGCGAGAGTTTTGTGGATCGCTGGACGGTATTAGTCGGGCTGGCGATTGTGATCATTTCCGGTCTGCTTTACATGTTTATCACTAAACCGTTTGGCCGTTCGAATGCACCAGAAAACGATGCGATTGAATATGCTCGCAAGTTGAATGCGGAACAGTCATAAACATAAGGGCGGGTTTTACCCGCCCGTTTTACTTTGCCTGATATAAATTAAAGTAATCATTTTCATAAACCACAGATGCCAGTCTGACATCCAGCAAGTCACCCACGCGGAATTTTGGATGGCTCGAAAATACAATTCTGCGCTCTTTATTGGTAAGAAAAACTTTATCATTCGTCGCGAAAGGTAATAACTCATCCTCAACACGACTCACCAATAAATCAATCGCCGCCACGCCTAAGAATTGCTGGTTGAAATAAACCGGAACGGCGGAGGTAATGGTGTACGAAGTATTGCAGATATAATCAACGTAGGGACCATGAATAAACGCGTTACCCACAGCTGGCGCTTGTTTGAACCACTCAAAGGTTCTGAAATCCAGGCGCTGTTGGGTAGCCTGGTCTAAGTCAAGATTCACCTGTTTTACGCCGTCGGCCTTCTTATACCACCACTCCAGTAGCCAGAATTCCTTATTGTTTCCCGTGGCTTCGATATGGCTGGCAAACCCCGCGCCCGAACAATAAATATTGCTGTTTAATGTCTTTTTAATATGTTCCTGAATGGTCTTTCTGACGGAAGGTTCAAGCAGATGTTCAAGATTAACCCCTTCAATTTCAGCAAGTGTTGATTGAATATCTTTCGCCAGCATTCCGGTGGAATCAATCATCGAATTGATGATGCTGTCTATTTTTTCGCTTAGGTTACAGAGTGATGTTGTTAGCATATTTATGCCTGTTGTTATATACCCGTCATACTTCAAGTTGCCTCTTTGTTGGCTGCGTTCTCGCACCCGAATCACTTACTTATGTAAGCTCATCGGGACTTGTTCTCTTGCCGTCGCGATGCAACTCGAATTATTTTGGGTATTATTTTATATTGTTTATCAATTTATTTTCTATCAGATAGAAAGTAAACGTGTCGATTAACTTTTTGGCAAGGTTAACGGACTCCGCTTCATTGTGTGAAGCCAGAGTGTCAATTAACGTGGTATACAGCTCAACAATTTCGCGATGGATATTGTCTGAACGGAACAAAATCGCCACAAGCGATGACCATTCTGATTGCAAAATCAATTCCTGGTTCGCCAGGCGGGCTGATTGAGAACACGCCGCAATCGCTAACAAACAGCGCATATCCGCCTGAGTGCGTGCTTCAGGAGATTGGGCTGAGTCGAGAACCGAAACAAAATCACGCAGGCGGGTAATATCTGCCTGGGTCATTCTTCGCGAGGCTAATCTTGCACTGTGACTAATAATGGCGCAGTGCATTTCACCGAGATCGGAAAGGTAATCGGTGCTTAATGATTTAAAAGGATTAAGCGTTTGACTTAATTCCCAGGCTTGTTCGCAAACAAAACTTCCACCATTACGCCCACGTACCGTATGGATTAAATTATTGGCACGCAGAGTATTTAACGCTTCGCGGATAGTGATGTGAGAAACCCCCATCATTTTCGCCAGATCCGCTTCATTAGGAAGTTGCTCATTGGCCTCAAGCAGGCCGGTAATAATGGCGTTGGAAAGTCGCTGAACGATTTGATCGGAACGGCTGGCCTGACCGATTGGCGCAAATATCACCGCATGAGTAATCATAATATTCCCTGGAGAGATAATCCCTGAAAAGAGCCTTTGAACATAGCATACAACCCCTTGTTAATGAAGGAAGCCTTAAGTATTCGTGTTCAGGCACTTCACTTTGATGAGCTGCGCAATTGCAGCGCAAAAAATCGTTTTGGAATGAGATGCATATCAAATTGTTAGTAAATTGTTATTGAATTTATCTCGCTCAAAACATATTACATAATAGTGTTTATGTTTTAACGAGCGGAGAGCGGGATGAAAGTACTGAAGCACTTTATCAATGGGCAATACCTGGCCGGTTCGCAGGATAATCTTTTTGACCTGGTCAGCCCGGTCAATGGCGAAACTTACGCGCTGTCGCCGAGTGCAGGGCGAGAAGAAGTCGAGCAGGCATACCGCGCGGCGAAAAGCGCGTTTGCGGTCTGGAAACTTTCCGCGCCTGCGCAACGCCAGTTAGCGCTTCTGAAGCTGGCCGATGAAATCGAACGCAATGTTGACCGACTGGTGAGCGCCCAAAGTGAAGAGACCGGGCAGTTGCGCCACTTCATTGAGAAAGAAGAGATTGCGGCTTCTTGCGATGCGCTGCGGTTCTTTGCGGGTGCCGCCCGTTGCCTTGAAGGGAAAGCATCATACGAATATGCCGCCGGTTTAACCTCCACTATTCGCCGCGAACCGCTGGGTATCGTAGGCCAGGTCACGCCGTGGAATTACCCGTTCATGATGGCGGTATGGAAAATTGCCCCGGCGCTGGCTGCGGGCAACACGGTGGTACTCAAACCGAGTGACACCACACCAGTCAGCACCTTAATTCTGGCAGAACTGGCCGCACCGCTATTCCCGCAGGGCGCCTTTAACGTGGTGCTCGGTAAAGCGGAAACCGGATCGCTGGTGGTTTCCAGCCCGGAAGCCTCGCTGGTGTCGATTACCGGATCGGTCCGCGCGGGTCTGCAAGTTGCGGCCTCGGCGGCAGCAAACCTCACCAAAGCGCATCTCGAACTGGGCGGCAAAGCGCCGGTGATTGTTTTTGCCGACGCCGACATTAATAAAGCCGTCGATACCATCACCACCGCCGGGTTCTTCAACGCCGGGCAAGATTGCACTTCTGCCACCCGCATCCTGATTGAAGAGTCGATTTACGCATCGTTTGTCGAAAAACTGGTGAGCAAAACCCGCGAAATTACCTTCGGCACGCCAGAAGACAAAAATGCGTTATACGGCGCGTTGAACAGCCGCAGCCAGCTTGAACAGGTGAAAGGGTTCATCAGCCGCCTCCCGGCTCATGCCAAAATTGAAACCGGCGGCAAGCCTGGCGCAGGCCCTGGTTTTTACTTTGAACCGACGATTATTTCCGGCCTTGAGCAGCGCGACGAAGCTATTCAGCACGAAGTTTTTGGCCCGGTCATGACGGTGCAAAAATTCTCCTCAGAAGCCGAAGCGCTCGAAAAAGCCAACGACGTGGAATACGGGCTGGCGTCCAGCGTCTGGACCACTAACCACGGTCGCGCCCAGCGCTTTAGTATCCGCCTGGATTTCGGCACCGTGTGGATTAACAACCACATTCCTCTGTGCGCTGAAATGCCCCACGGCGGCTTTAAAAAATCCGGCTACGGCAAGGATTTGTCCTCGTACGCGCTGGATGAATACACCCGCGTAAAACACATCATGTGCGACGTTTCCGAATAATAAGGTGATGAAATGAAAGCAATAAAAGCCGCTGCGTTATCTTTTGTACTATTCTCAAATTTAGCGTTGGCCGACGTTTCTCCGTTAACCGTGGTTAAAGATTATATGTCCGCGTGGAACGCGCATGATGCTGCTAAAGCCGCGCAATATTTAGCGCCGGACGTGGTTTATTACGACGCCGCAAGCGGTACGCCAGTGAATGGCAAAAGCAATGCTGAAAAAGAGGTGATTGGGGCCTTTATTAAAGCCGTGCCAGATTTAACCTGGAAAATGACCAGTAAACCGGTTTATGACCACGACACCATCGCCTTTCGCTGGGAATTCAGCGGCAAAAATAGCGGCGAATGGGCGGGAAGCCCGGCGACCAATAACCCGATTAAATTTGAAGGGGTGAGTTACATCACCGTCAATAACGGGAAAATTACCTGGCAGGGCGATTATTACGACTCCAAAAAGCTCGATGAAGAATTAAAGCCAAAAAATAAATAAGGTCTTATATGTCGATTACCAGACGTGATTTTCTCAATGGGGTGGCAATTACTATTGCCGCAGGGATGACGCCGCTCGATCTTGCTAAAGCCGCTGGAAAAGCCACCACGATAATGGGCGATGATTATTACCCGCCGCAGTTAACAGGCCTGCGTGGGAATCATCCCGGTTCATTTGAAATGGCCCACGCCGTGGGGCGCGACCATGAAAAATTCAGTGCCGACCATCTTCCCATCAAAGAAGAATACGATCTGGTCATTGTCGGGGGCGGGCTGAGTGGTTTAGCCGCCGCCAGCTTCTGGCACGATGTGATGGGTAAAGAGAGCAAAGTGCTGGTTCTCGACAACCACGATGATTTTGGCGGACACGCCAAACGCAATGAGTTTAATGCCGGCGGCAAAAAAATCATCGGTTACGGTGGCAGCGAAGCCTTTCAGTCGCCGACACGAAATTTTAGCGAGGTCGTCAACGGGCTGATGTCCACGGTCGGCGTCAGCGTCACGCGCATGAAGCAAAGTTTTGATGTGAATTTCTACCCCGACTTACACCTCAGCCGGGGCGTATTCTTTGATAAAAAGAACTTCGGTGAAACGAAAATTGTGGGTGGCGACCCAGGGCGTGCGGTGGCTGATGACATTCCTCCGGACAGGCTCAATGGCCGCCCGCTGGCTGAGTTTATCAACGATTTCCCGTTAAGCGAAAGTGACCGCAAAGCCATTCTGGACCTGTACGTGAACCCGGTTGATTACCTGAAAGGGATGACGCAGGACGAAAAAAACGCCTGGATGGACACCCACAGTTATCACGATTTCCTGACTGAGAAAGTGGGCCTGAGCAAAATGGCGATGATGTATTTCCAGCAGCGCACCAACGACTTTTTCGCCATCGGTATAGAAGGCGTGAGTTGTTCCGACGCCCGAACCTGCGCGCTGCCGGGGATGGATGCCATGGAGCTACCGCCGCTGGATGAAGAAGCTCTCGCCGACCTCGAAGAGCCGTATGTTTATCATTTGCCGGATGGCAATGCGGGTCTGGCGCGTCTGATCGTTCGCCATCTGGTACCTGAAGCGTTACCCGGAAATACCATGGAGGATTCTGTCACCTCGCGGCTCAATTACGAAAAGCTCGATCAGCCGGAAAACACCACCCGAATCCGTCTTAACAGTATTGTGATTAATTCCAAAAACAGCGAGGGCGGCGTGGTTGTGACCTACGTTAACGATGGCAAAGCGTACCGTGTGAAAGGGCGCAACGCGATCATGGCCGGTTACAACATGATGATCCCATACCTGGTGCCAGAAACGCCGGAAGAGCAAAAAGACGATCTGCGCCTGAACGTCAAAGCGCCGCTGGTTTACACCAATGTGGTGGTCAAAAACTGGCAGGCGTTCACGCAACTGGGTATTCACGAGTTCTATTCTCCGGCGGCCCCGTACAGCCGCGTGAAGCTCGATTACCCGGTCAGCCTCGGCAGTTACCAGCATCCGCATAACCCGGATGAACCGATGTGCCTGCATATGGTTTATGTCCCAACCTATCCGGGCAGCAAATTGAGCGCGCGCGAGCAGTTCCGCCAGGGGCGAGCGTATTTATTGGGCACGACGTTTGATACTCACGAGCAAATGATTCGCTCGCAACTTCAGGAAATGCTCGGGCATACCGGCTTTGACCATCAACGCGATATCACGGCAATTACCGTTAACCGCTGGGCGCACGGCTATGCGTATTACGCCAGCGCATTGTTCGATGATATGGACAAAATACCGCAAATTGTCGAGCGGGCGCGCAAACCGATTGGGCGCATTGCAATTGCCAACTCTGACTCAGACTGGGATGCCTACGCGCACACGGCGATTGACCAGGCCTGGCGTGCGGTCAACGAACTTAAGGCAATGGGGTGATTTAAGATGAAACAAACTCTATTGGCTATCGGATGTTTGATGGTTGCCGGAAATGCTGCGGCTGATTCTTCACCCGGTAATTCTTCACCCGGTAAATACATAGCGCGGGCGTCAGATTGCGTGGCCTGCCATACCGCCGAAGGCGGGCAACCGATGGCGGGCGGCAAGAAATTTTCAACGCCGGTTGGGGATATTTACGCCACCAATATCACGCCGGATAAAACCGCCGGGATCGGCAATTACTCTTACGAAGATTTCGAAAAAGCCGTGAGGCAGGGGATTGCGAAAGACGGGCACGCGCTCTATCCGGCGATGCCATATCCTTCCTACGCCAGAATGACCGACAAAGATATTCATGATTTGTACGATTACTTTATGAATGAAGTCCCGCCGTCGGCGCAAAAGAATAAAGATAATGATATCCCGTGGCTATTATCCGCCCGCTGGCCGCTGCATATCTGGAATTGGCTTAATGTCGATGACACTCAATCGGTTAATCACGCCAATAAGCCCGATGAACAGCACAATGTATTATTGAGCCGGGGCGAATATTTAGTCGAAGGGCCGGGGCATTGTGGCGCCTGTCATACTCCTCGCGGCGTCACGATGCAGGAAAAAGCCTATGACGCCTCCAGCGATGTTTATTTGAGCGGTGCGATGATTGACGGCTGGAATGCCCCGTCGCTCAGAAACATCTCGATGTCGCGGGAGGAATTAAAAGGCTTGCTGCGAACGGGCAAAAGCCAGCATGACGCGCTCTCCGGGCCGATGAGCGAAGTGGTGATGCAGAGTACGCAATATATGACCGACGGCGATCTGGAGGCGATTTCATATTATTTGCTCAATTTTAACCATCCCGATGCGGGTGCGGTGTCTACAAGCGGGGCAATAACCTATTCGCCGAAAGACGGTAAAACGCTTTATTCCATGTATTGCTCGACCTGCCACGGCGATGACGGCAAAGGCAAAGATTTTACCGTGCCAACGCTTGTGAATAACTCCATCGTCATGGCGAAAGATCCGGCGTCACTGCTTTCAGTCATTAATGACGGAACCCAGACACCGCAGACGCAAGGGAATATTTCTTTCAAAATGCCAGCTTACAAACAGGTTATGTCTGAGGAAGAGCGAAATAACGTGGTGAATTACGTGCGCGGAACCTGGGGTAAACAAGCCGATAAATAAAGGATTCAGGGTTGAAGAGGCCATCAAAACGCACCTGGCTTATAACGAGCGCGTCCAGGAAGAGAGGGATCTGAAAAAATACTCTGACGCCGCTTCCGGCCAATGAAGCTCATATCTTGAGGTTTATTGGCCCTTTTTTAAATACTTATTTCCTGGAAATATCCCGTTCGGTTTTCTCAAGAATACGCCCGTAATCGTTAATACTTTGCCAGCTTAAATGGCAGGTGTTTACCGTCGCACATCCGTTGATACTTCGCGTGCTAAACGGGGCCACCATCCCTGGGTTATCAATTTTTTTACCGTTAACCACCAGATTCACTAGCGTCACATAAAACGGCGTCGGGTTACTGACGCGGGCCTGCCCACGGCTTTTCTCCCATCTGAGCTGTTTATAAGCCTCCTGCGGGTTTCCTTTTAAATTGGCCGGGCGGTAAAAAAGCTTCATTCTGGAACGCACCGCAATTTGCACGCTATTGGCTTGAGCCTGGCCCGAAGGGATTGCAGCGATACTCAAGGTAAACAAACTTTCGCGGTCAGGGGGCATGTTGGCGTGAGTTTTGAGTAAGCGAACGCTGTTTTCTCGCCCTGGTTTGAGGGAGAAAAGCGGCGGTGTAGCGATAAACGGGGCAGGTTGTGTTGAAGGTGTCACCCCTTTCCATGTACCGCCAGAACTCACGGTGGTATTGATAAGCCAGGCGCTCTGGCTGGTATTGCGAAGCTCAACTTTCACCCCTTTTGCCTGCTCGTGATAGATAAATCGAGTGCCGCCAATGCTGACTCCCGCCATGCTTTGTGTGACGTGCCCAAAGAACACAATAGTGGCTGCTGCAATAAAAGTTTTATTCATAAGTCAGTGTAAAAGTGATGGTGGCATTGGCCGCGCCAGCGCTGACATTACTGCCGTCAGCCACATAGCGGGCAAAAAAAGGCAGCGTTACATTTGCCTGGCGCGATGTCAGTGCGGTTCCGCCGCTTAGGTTATTAACCGGAACCAGCGTTTTATCGCTATCGTATAGCCCAATTCCTACGCCCTGAGCGCTTTGCGCTTGCGTTGTTACGGCGAGTAGCTGCGAATTTACGGAGTTCGGTGTGCCAATAAACGTGATGCTGACGCGACTGGCGGCGGCATCGCAACGTTCCAGATGAATGGTAAACGGTTCATAACGCGTGGCGGCACCCGCCCGGTAAAACTGCTTGCTGCTGACGTTTCCCATCTCCACCGTCAGGTTTTGTGAATCGGCGGAAACCACGCAGGTGTTGTCGGTTATCGTGCCGGTGATATTCATGGTTCCGTCATGGGCAAGCGCTGCGAATATACCGCCTGCCGATAGCGCCACCGTGAGCAAAAAATGGAGTTTCATGCGGCCACCTTATTGATACTGCAAATCAAAATACATGACGGAGGAGGCATCCCCGGCCGTCACCACATTTTGCGTGGCTTTATAGCGCAGATAAAACGGCAGAGAATTGCTCCCCGGCGAGAGTTCGTAAACGGCGGATGACAGGGTGTTAATCGCCAGCGGCTGTTGGTTGCTATCGAGGATTTCTATCCCAACACCGGTTGCCATAGCCCCCGTGCTTCCCGTGTCTGAAAGCGCGAGTAATGCCGGGTTGTCGCTGTCGTTCGTGCCAGAAAATGTCAGCTTAGTGCCGGTCGCGGCGGAGCCACAATTGACCAAATCAATGGTGAACCGTTTGGCGGCCGTCGTGTCGCCTGCGGCGGCAAAGTGACTTACGGAAAACTGGCCGATGTTCACCGTCTGGCTTTGGCTACTGCTGACATCACAGGTGCGCGACAAAATCGTGCCGGTCATTTGCAAGTTGTAGGCATCCGCGGCGGCATACGGGGCAACCAGCAGGAAGAGTGCGGTGGATAATTCCTTCAGAGGGGGCTGTTTTATTTTCATCATAACTCCTCAGGAAAAATCCACGCGCAAGACGGCGAGGGCGGTAAAAGTGCCCTCGGCAGGAGCGTTGCCAGTGGTACTGACCGGATAAGCGCTAAGCATCACATTGGTCGAAAAGGTTTCGGTATTTATCTGATCGAGTGCCAGAGGAATGGAACTGGAGTCGTCATTAGGGCGCAGCAGGGCGCTATTCTGGTCGGTTATCGCCACGCCAACGTCCGGATTATCAGACTGGATGGCATCGCCGTTGGCGGTAGCAGTGCCTTTCAACGAAAGTGAGAGGTTTGCCAGAGACGCGCCGTAGTTGCACTCAACCGGCACGCTGAAAGTTTGCGGGGTAACGTTGTCTGCTTTCTGCCCCGCGGCGGTAAAATCGGTGTTGTACATCGTACCAAAATCAACATGTATGACCGCACCGGCATTCACGCTGCAATTTTGCGGGACGGAAATAACGCCATTGAGGAACACCTGCGCGATGGGTTCCGGGCTATACACGCCACTTTGCTTAGACAGGAAAATATCGGCCACATGGATGTTGTCAAATGAGGTGGTGCCGACGAAGGGTTTAATGATTTTTAAGTCCAGAAAGCCGGTGGTCCCTGCTGGCATGCTCGTCTGGCCTGCTGAGTCGTTGGCACCGCCTCCTCGTATATTTTTGAAAGGGACATAGCGGTTGCCCTGAACCGCAACGTTAATCGTTGTATCGAGGTATTCGTTCACATTGAACCATTGTGTGGTGCCTTCCAGAGTGGTCGGAACCAGGGGGGAAGTTGCAGTGAAGCGCCGGGAACGAGTCCCGGAAGGTTCATCGCAGCGTACTTGAATTCGCCCACCGGTGTTCCACGATGCCGCATGATCAAAGACTTGCCCGACCACATTCAAGGTGGTGTCAGAAATCGTCACCGTCCCGAAGCTTCCGGAGATATTGGTTGGATGTCCACTTTTCCCTTTGCAGGTATAGGTGTACGCGTGTGCGGTACTCAGTGACGCACACAACACCACCATGACCTGGAGTAATGTTTTTTCTAACGTGATTTTCATGACTTACATTCTCTTGTCAGGGTGTTAATCGGTTTTGTTTCGGCATCGTCCGGCAGGGTGTAATCGACGGTACAGGTACGCGTGGCACCGTCTCCCCATTTCACCGTCAGCGAGCCTTCGGGTTTGAGACCGGAAAGATAAACTTGCCCGTCATCACCCACGATACTGCTGTTATCAGCACTTGAAACCATGGCGCCAAAGGGAACGGGTTTCCCCTGGTGGGTCAGGTTTATCAGCACCCTGGCACCGATCTGAGTATCGAAACTTGCGCGTACCAGCGCGCCACGGGTGGGCACCACGCTTACCACGCTGTCGACCATGTCGACGTTATCGGGCATGGAGGTGGTATCCAGTGCCATTTTGTTGCGGCGATAAGTGGTGGCATACGGCACCACGGCGTAACCGCGCCAGTCAGTTTTTAACCCTGATACATCTTCAACTTTCACATTTCGCGCACCGGGTGCGGCAATCAATACATTGGTCTGGCCGAGCGGCTGACTGAGGGTAATGCCCTGGTCATGTATCACTACGCCGCCACTTAGCCCGTAATTCACCTGCTGATAATTGCCGTTGTCGCTGTAGTTGTACCCACCGTTAACATTGCCCCATGAACTGGCATAATCCGCAGAAACGGAACCGTTGGCACTGCTGTTTTGGTTTTGATAACCCTGCTGGACGCTGTAATTAAGGTTATTGTCTTCAAGCAACGTGCCATTAATCCCGGCACTTTGCGTGGTGTGCCCGTGCATATCGTTGCTGGCGCTGTAGCTTGCGTAGGTCGAGTTGTTTCGTTGCAAGGCATCATTGCCCTGAGAAAACCACAGACTGAGTGGGACAGAAACACTCATCGCGATGCGGTTATCAGCGTGCGCAAGACCTGGCATCTTGTTGTAGCTGTAGTTCAGGTTCCACGACACGCCGAGAACATTTCCGCTGTAACCGGTCTGTAAAAGCATGCTGGCTTTATTGGTGTTCCAATAGCTCTGGCGGCTGCCGCTGAGGTAAAGCGAGCCGATAGCCCCCAGTTGTTGAGATATGTTGACCTGGAATTTGTCGCGCTTGTTGTTGTAAAGGTTATAAGCACTGATGTAGTCAGGTTTTGCCGTGCCATCGTTAATCGTTTCGTCGCTAACGTAACCGGACATGTTGTTCCAGGTGGTCTCTTCCAGGGTGTAGAAGCCCTGTGTGGAGTAGCGATAGCCCAGCAGCTGGAAGTTGGTGCCGAGTGCGCCGAGGGATTTTGCATACAGGAAGCGTAGAGATGAACCAACGTGCTTTGTGCCATCAACCAGTTCGCTATCAGCGCCGGTGACATCCATCGAAACGGCACCAAACCGGCCGATATTTAGCCCTAAACCGAGCACCGCCGCTTTGTAGCGGTTGGCAAATTGCCCGCCGCCGTAGGCCGTGAAACCCTTTGGTAAACCCCAGATAACCGTAGATTGCGCGAATCCAGGATTATCTTGCTGATCATTGTTACTGCGAAAAGTCCCGGCGGTGGCAGAGTATTTAATGCGACCTTCGCGCTGTAAAATAGGCACCGTGGAATACGGCTCGCGGTAAATATTCACGCTGCCATCGGACTCTTTAACTTCAACAACCAGGTCGCCACTCGAAGAAGTAGGGAACAGATCTTTAATTTCAAACGCACCCGGGGAAACGTAGGTCTGATAGATGATGTAACCGTTTTGTCTGACCGTGACCTGCGCGTGGCTTTTGGCAATGCCGCGCACCGTAGGGGCAAAACCGCGCAGGCTGTCCGGCAGCATATTGTCATCAGAAGCAATCTGAATACCGCGAAAACTAATGCTGTCGAACACTTCGGAAGGTGTGCTGCTGTCGCCAATGGTCAGCTCGCTTTTCAGCGGAATAATGGCCCGCTCAAGATAGGTATTGATGTGGTTCCACTGGCTGTTTTGACGGCGCTGCCCGCTGCTATAGCTCCAGGTCGAATAATCACGCAAGCGCCATGGCCCAAGGTTAAAACCGCTGTTAAGGCCTAAAAAGTAGGTATTACTGGCACTGTCATTTTCGCGGTCACTGCTGTTAGCACCGGAAAAATTATAATTAAATAACAAGGCATTAATGCCTTCATCCCATTGTGCTGGAGGGATATAGCCACGTGCAGTGGTACTCATCATGGCCTGTGGCACGCTGAGATCCAGGCGTTGCTGGTCGAAATCAAACTGCGTCATCGCCCCTTCAATGGCGGAAGCGAGATGGACACAGGTGTCGGGTGCGGTTGCAGCAAGATCGGGCTTCGCGGTGGTATTCACGCCAAAAACACCTAACGTTTTGACGGTCAGGCAAGGTTCAAGTCCCGTGTCATCATTGCTTTGCGCATCGCTCTTTGCGCTAATAAACTGAATGTCTTTTGTGGTGATGAATTCTTCATTCACCCAGACATCGACACGATAAATGCCTGGAGCCTGGCCTCCCTCATCAAAATGGGATAGATCGGCTACAGCAGAAGGATCGTCAGATAAAAATGCAGGGTTAAAGACATTTTCCGCGTAGCAATGTATTGACCCCATAGCGATATATATCGCCAGCGGGGCTAATTTGTATTTTAAACGAGGCATTGTCTTATTGTTCCTTTACCGACCCAAAAATCCTTAATAAACGTGTCGGCTAACCCGTACAGTGTTGCTCAGCGCTATTCGCGCCAAAATCATTTATTGACTGGAAATAGACACTGCCCGAAGCATGGCCCGGAATAGTTGCGGTTAAGGTCGACTTTGGTGCCACCATGTTATTTTTTAGCTTCTGGTTTCCTACGCGAAATTGCACCAGTGTGACGTAATAGGGCGACGGGTTTTTAACCATAACCTGGCCGTTTGCAACATGGCAGGTCAGAGATTTAGGAGCATCAGCAGGGTTCGATTCCAACCCTTGTGGGCGCATAAATAGTTTGATGACGCTCTGGGTCGCAATTTGTAAGGTATTGCCTTTCAATGACTCTTTGGGCACTGAAGGAATCGCTTTGCTATTGATATAAAATACGCTTTCGCGATCTTGTGGCAGCATTGGGCCGTTATAAATAATACGCAGCCGGTTCTCTTTTTTGGGGCCAAGAGCAAATAAAGGCGGAGTAATGATAAAGTTATCGACTTTATTATTACTGCCATCAGACACCCAAGACTGAATTAAAAAACGGGTGGTTTCTGATGTGTTCAGAATCGGTAAAACCGTGTTTTTTTCGTTGGTATGATAAATAACCCGTGTGGCCCCCAAAGCAATTCCTCCGGCGTAAGCCGCGGTTGCAGATGTCAGTATCAGAGAACTGGCAAGAAGAGATTTTTGGAGAATATGCATAGATGTTTTGCGCTCTGACATAAATTTAAAAAGTCCCCCGCAATGAAGCGGGGGAAGACAGCAAATCAGGAGAAGGTCGTGCTAAATGTTGCAACGGCGGAGACATTACCCGCGGTTGCCGCAGCGCCTGTTGCGATGTAATCAACACTGAATGGCAGAATATTTTCGCCATCAATCAGCGTGGTTGTGGATGACGTTGTGCCCAGTGGCAGCACGGCACCGTCTGCGCCATACAGTTGCAGGGCAACGTTAGTTGCCGCACCCGCACCGGCGGTATTCGCCAGAGCGCCCGAAGTAACGGCATCGGATTGGCCGATAAAGGTTACCGATGCATTCTGGCTTGCTGTGGTGTCGCAGTCTTCGAGTTTGATATTGAATGACTTCTGCTGGCCTGCTGCTGTACCCGCGGTCGCAAGTTTAGAAGCGGTCACCTGATCGAGCGTTACGGTTTGATCCATGGAATCAGCAAATACAGAACAAGCCGCATCAACAACCTGACCTTCGAATTTAATTGTGCCGCCTGCAACCGTCGTATCTGCGTGCGCAGCAACAGAGAAAAGGCCAGCAGCCACTAAGGAAAGAACAGCGGAATTGAATTTCATCGAAATACCCTTTAATCAATATATTGGATTAGAAATGAAGCCGGAAAACTTCACTTTCTTAATTATTAAAATCCTACTCAAAGGGAAAACAGAACCTTAATGTGTTCCATTATCTTTAACAGGAAAACAAGCCATTAATTCTCTGTGCTCCCCTTTGGTTAATAACGATACTGAATGTGAGGAATTTAAATCAATTGATTTGGTGAATTGCTGACCATCAAGCGCAGGAGGATTGAAAAAAGTGAGAGCGCGGTGATATATCTCTTGTGATAAGTGATTTTAAAGCATTAAGTACTGCTATTACGTAATTAATTATGAAATATAAGAATATTTATCTATCAAAAAACATACGATTCAACCCGCTAGTACAAGCGAGCGCGCCAGTAACTCGTTGAACTTATTTAATAAAATCGATGATTTCAAATCATTAAAAAACCAAATTCGAAATGCTAACTTTGTAGGAATGTTTGCAATCTGATTAAAAGCTGCTGGAAATAATGATCGCTGGAAAATGAATGGTGATAATGAAGATAACCTTCATAGCGCATTTGCAGTTCTGGTGGGGCGTCGAGTAACTGAACGGGAAGAATATTGAGCGTCTTTTTCCCAATAGTGGTGGGGACTAATATAACCAAATTGCTGAAGGCGCAAAGTGTAATCAGATTTAGTGAGCTGCTTGCCACAAAGGCAATATCCTGCTTTTCAAACAATGCCCGGAAATGCTGGGTTTGTGCAATATCATCACTAATAAAGTGCATCCCGCGAGACCATATGGCATGGCGATTTTGATGCCAGTCATCAAGAGTGAAGGGGGGGGTAATCGTGGTATGCCCCTTTCTGACCAGAATGCCAACGTCACAGGAGAAGAGTTTGAGTTGAATAATCGAGTTGTCTACGGGCAGACGTGAGCCAATATCAATATCAATTTCTTTATTGCGCAGGCGGGCCAGGCGTTCTGAATCGGTATCTGACGGTCTGCAAAAGGCCAGTTGGGTCTGTTCATTTTCGTTATTCAGCAGCGTAATCGTCAGCAAAAGCTCCAGTATTGAAGGGGTGCTTAACACAATTGCGCGGCCGCCAGGCGAAAAAGCTGAACCATCCACATTGTAGTCCTGGTTGATGCTTTGATAGCGCTGACTGAGTTCGAGTGCCAGTGTATTGGGCTTCATCCCGCTACGGGTTCGGAAAAACAGGGCAGAACCGGTGCTTTTTCTGGCCTTATTAATCAAATAACTCACGGCGCCGGGCGTGACTTGCAGGATTTCAGCCGCTTTAGTCACACTTCCCGAGGTGCTAAGGATATGAATGGCTCTAAGAACTTTCATATCGAGTTGATTATCCATGGTCAACATCACTCCTTTTATTGCGCCAGGAACAGTCCAGCATCCCGTTCCCCATCTGACTCGTTTGTTGAAATATCCCAAACTCACTGGAGTATAGACCAGCGCAGTGGTTCCGATACGATAATATTTCGCGGGGTAAATCCAACCCCGAGGGTTAAATATAATTGCGCTTATAAACCGCGCTTTAAATATTTATATTTAACTTTTTAATGAATTTAAAAGTAAACTAAAAAAACAATAAATACAAGGTGTTGGATCTGGATAAATTCAACGTGTAGGGCGAGAATCGTTTTGTTGCTGACTATGTTTATTGTTATGTACTGCAATTGATATTATATTTTCAGTAGCCAACACCAGCTTCATTCATAAGAAATTCAGTTTATCTGATGTTAATTTTAAACTGTTATAAATAAGTCAAGGGAATTGACATAATAATATATTCCGGAATTTTTTTATGCAGAGCAAAATCGACCTAAAATTATTAAAGATAATTAATGTGCTAGTGGTGAGTGGGAGCGTGACTAAAGCTGCACAGTTGCTCAATTTAAGCCCTGGAGCCGTCAGCTACTCACTAAAAAAACTCAGAAGCCTCACCGGGGAACATCTGTTTATCAGAACCAAAGCGGGCATGAAACCTGATGCCACCGCTCTTGAACTCAGCCAGCGCTACCAAAAATTTTGCTCATTAGCGCATGAGAATAACGCTGACACTATTGAGGTAAGCCGAGAAAAACTGACCGTGATGACATTTTCTCCGATGGAAATGTTACTGGCAGAGTCCATATTTAATTTACCCACGGATTCATCGTTGTATCGCTATGTGTTTTTACCCTACACCGCGAGTATTGATGAAAGAGCGGACAAGCTAAAAAACGGTATTGTCGATGTGGATATTGGCGGGAAACTCCCGGCCGATAAGCTTATTAGCAAAGTTAAGATCTTATCGTGTGATGTAGTGGCGCTATCAGGGGTGCAAAATAAAGCTTTGCCAACACAATTGTCGGTGGATGATCTATACCGCGCCAGACATGCGATATGGAATGTGATGATTGACTATTATTGTCACAGCATACGAAACGCGCAAAAGGTCGGTAAATACATTCAGAGTAGAGATGTCGGGCTGATTTCCAGCAGCATTATTAATATGGTGACATTCTGTGCGCACAGTGACTCAATTATGCTTATCCCCGAAATGTTTGTGCCAATGCTCGCCAAAAAATTCCCGGTGCAATGTCATAAACTACCCGCTGAATTCGATATGAAATATGACTGCTACATGCATTTTAATACTCAAATCACTGAAGATGAGCAGGCGATGAAATTTGTCGATAACGTCATAAGCAACGTAAGAGATCTGTGTTTGAGTCCGTGATATTTTATCCAGGAATAGCAATGAAAGAGATTAGCTTAAAAAAATTAAAAGTTGTTAATACTCTGATTGAGTGTGGTAGTGCGGCGAAAGCGGCAAAAGTGCTGGGGATATCGCCTTCAGCGATCAGTTACACCTTAAAGCAGCTTACGGCTCATCTTGGTGTGAGTCCATTTATCAGAAAAAACAATGGATTAAAACCTAATGAACATGCTCTTGCTTTGCAGGAAAAATATCACGAGATAGGGGCGTTAAATACCACACGCAAAAAATTTATTATTTCCACTTATTCGTTAATTGAGTTTTATCTTGCTGACTATATCAATTCAATGATTGATGGCACCTTGCTGCACTTTATCACCATGGATACCAGCGAAAATGAACGATTGCGCAAGCTACAACACAGAGAAGTGGACATTGATATCGGCGGAAGATTACCAAAAGATGTATCGATAGTCTCAAAGCGATATCTGTATTCTAAAATGTGTATTATGGCCAGCGATAACCATCCAACCATAAATGAGACGTTCACGCTGGATGACTGGCAAAAGAACAAACACCTGCGTTGGCAGCGAGATTCAGGCAGCATCTCCAGCATGGTCAACAACATGAATTTCCACACGCCTTTATTCCGCGAGCGGGAAATTTCATGGGAAAGCCCGAACCTGCTCACACTGGCTTATTTATGCTCCAGTAGCGATAACATTATTATGATCCCTGAAGTGTTTGTTGAATCGCTCAAAGGGATGTTTCCGTTGAAATCATTCCGATCGCCGGAAGCGTTAGACATGAAATTTGAGTGTTATATTCATTATCATCGTGCTTTAGAAAGCAAAGTTAATTCACTAGACCTGCATAATATTTTTGATCCGAAGCCAAGATAATATTCACACCGCTATTCATAACAACATTAAAAACAGAGAGCTTAAAGTCTGTGATTAAGGGCTGTTAAACAGCCCAATATCTTATTTATTAATTCAATTTGCAGGCTTTATTTCCGGCCCAACAGGAAACCAAACACCACGCCCACAGCGGCGGCAATGGCTAAACCGGCGATAGGGTTGGTTGAAACCTGGTCACGTACGTTATCGGTCGCATCTCTTACCGCGTAACTGGCCTGAGAAGCATATTTACGTGCCGCGCCTTTAAACTGGTCATCCGGGTTATGCGCATGCTTACCGTACAATTCTCGCGCTGTGCCTGCTGCTTCGTTGATTTTGTCTGTGGCTTTATCAAACATACCGAACTCCTTAAAGGACAATGAATGGTTAAGTATAGTTGGCCTGAGCGCAACGCCGGGGAATTAGGATAATGTGAAGTCGCGCAGCCTGAATCAACTCGGTTCGGGCAAGTGTTTGAGCAATTTATCCAGCGTAATGGGGTAGTTGCGCACCCGCACGCCCGTGGCGTTATAGACCGCATTGGCGATAGCCGCACTCACCCCGCATAGCCCCAATTCCCCCACGCCTTTGGCTTTCATCGGGGATGAAACCGGGTCGGTGTCATCGAGGAAAATCACCTCCTGGGCGGGGATATCGGCGTGAACCGGGACTTCGTATGCCGCAAGGTCGTGATTAACGAAATACCCCAGGCGCGTATCGACGGCTAACTCTTCCATTAACGCGGCCCCCACGCCCATGGTCATCGCGCCGATCACCTGGCTGCGTGCCGTTTTAGGGTTGAGGATCCGGCCCGCCGCGCAGACAGCCAGCATACGGCGCACACGGGTTTCGCCCGTGGCAACGTCGACGCCGACTTCGACAAAATGCCCCGCGAAGGTGGATTGCTGGAATGTCTTTTCCAGGTCGCCAAATTCAATACTGTCTTCGACACTCAGTTTTCCCCCGCAGGCCGCATCGCTAAGTTGAGCGGTACGGGCGCCGAATGTGATTTGCCCGTCGGCAAACACCGCCGTGTTCGCGTCAAACCCAAGCGTGTTGGCGATGGCCTCACGTAATTTCACGCAGGCGGCATAGACCCCCGCCGTCGAACTGTTCGCTCCCCATTGCCCGCCTGAACCCGCAGACACCGGGAAATCAGAATCCCCCAGGCGCACCATGACGCTTTCCAGCGGCACGCCCAGCATTTCTGCTGCCGTCTGGGCGATGATGGTGTAACTGCCCGTCCCGATATCCGTCATATCCGTTTCAACGGTGATGATGCCTTGCGCATCAAGGTGAATCCGTGCACCGGATTTCATCACCATGTTATTGCGAAAACCTGCCGCCACACCGATACCGACCAGCCAGCGCCCGTCACGCACTTGCGCCGGTTTGGGGTTGCGGTGCTGCCAGCCAAAATGTTCAGCCCCGGTCCGCAGACATTCCACTAACTGGCGGCGCGAGAAAAAGCGCTCAGGATTTGCAGGGTCCACCTGGGTGTCGTTGATCACACGAAATTCGATGGGGTCCACGCCAGCTTTTTCGGCCATTTCGTCGATAGCGATTTCCAGCGCCATTAATCCAGGCGCTTCTCCGGGCGCGCGCATGGCGTTGCCTTCGGGTAAATCGAGTTCCGCCAGCCGTAATCCGGTGTGGCGATGGGCTCCCGCATAAAGCAATTCGCTTTGCTGGACGGCGGTTTCCGGCGGGCCACCCGCAACATTACCTGACCAGCTTTCGTGCGAGATGGCGCTAATGCGCCCGGTGTTATCGGTGCCGATTTGAATATGCTGGATGGTGGCCGGGCGGTGCGTGGTGTTGTTAGGGATAAGCGACCTTTGCAGCGCGATTTTAACCGGACGTTTAGCCGCGCGAGCGCCGAGTGCCGCCAGCAGCGCATCGCTACGCACGAATAGCTTGCCGCCAAAGCCACCGCCGATATATGGCGATATCACCCGGACATTTTCCTTCGGCAGTTTCAGCGTCAGGCTCAAATCGCTGCGACACCAGTCAACCATCTGATTAGAGGTCCAGACCGTGAGTTTATCGCCATTCCACGCAGCCATTGAGGCATGAGGTTCCATCGCCATATGGCTTTGATCCGGCGTGGTGTAGGTGGCATCGAGCTGTACGGCGGCAGCGGCAAAGGCACTGGCAAAATCACCGACGGATTTGTCCGGTTCATCTTCGGGTGGCGTGGAAACAGACGGCTTTTCACAGGCTAAATCGTAACGACCGCGCTCGCGATGGTAATCCACGCTAATAAGTTCGGCTGCCGCACGCGCCTGCTCGAAAGTTTGTGCGACTACGACGGCAATGGCCTGATGGTAATGGTCAATTTCCGGGCCACCGAGCAGTTTGGCCGGGTTTTTCTCGCCTTTACCCAAAGGCCCGGCGTTTGCGGCGGTGACAATCGTAATGACGCCTGGGGCTTTTTCGGCGGCAGAAAGATCAATCGATTGAATGTGGCCTTTGGCAATCGCCGCGCCAACTACATAGCCATACGCCGCATCGGGCTGTTCGTCATGCCACTCGTAGGCATAATGCGCGGTGCCGGTGGTTTTCAACGGGCCGTCGATACGGTCGAGCGGCTTACCGACCACGTTAAGCTGGTCGATAGGGTTCTCTTTGGCAGGATTTTCAAATTTCATCGGCTTATCCCCTCGCTTCCGTCAGTACCGAGGCGAGCGTGCGCTTCGCCAGCAGCAACTTGAATTCGTTTTCGGGCGTCGGATGGGCGCTTGCGAATAACCGCTCGTAGACGCTTTGGCTGCCGTTGGGCAGTTGCGCGTCCGCTTCTTCAAGCCGCCAGGGTTTGTGTGCCACTCCACCCAGCGCCACGCGGCCCGAACCATCTTTTTGCACAACCGCGGCGACGGAAACCAGGGCAAAAGCGTATGACGCGCGGTCACGGACTTTACGATAAATATGGGTGCCGCCGAGCGGTGCCGGGAGGGTGACGGCGGTGATTAGTTCTCCCGCATTTAACACGGTTTCTTGATGGGGCGTGTTGCCCGGCGCGCGCCAGAAATCCGCAACCGGGATTTTGCGCTCGCAGCCATCGGGATTCACGGTTTCAATAACGGCATCCAGTAGGCGCATTGCCACCGCCATATCGCTCGGATGGGTGGCGATGCAGCTTTGACTGCCGCCCACCACGGCATGCTGACGGCTGAAACCGTTAAGTGCCGCGCAACCGCTGCCGGGAAGCCGCTTGTTGCAGGGTTGATGGGTATCATAAAAGTAGGGGCAGCGCGTGCGCTGAAGCAAATTCCCGGCGGTGGTCGCCTGGTTGCGAAGCTGGCCCGATGCGCCTGCAAGTAGCGCTCTGGAAAGCACCGCGTAATCCCGCCGCACCCGCACGTCTGCGGCAAGATCGGTGTTACGCACCAGGGCGCCAATCCGCAGCCCACCCTCGGGCGTCGGCTCAATTTTATCCAGCGCGAGGCCGTTGACATCAATCAGATGCGTGGGCGTTTCAATCTCAAGCTTCATTAAATCCAGTAGGTTGGTGCCGCCAGCAATAAATTTAGCACCGGGTTTTTTCTCAGCGCGGGTGGCGGCCTCAGCGGGGGTTTTCACGCGTTCATAAGTAAAAGCCTTCATGATTTCTGCCCTCCGGCCACATCTTCGATGGCGGCAAGAATGTTGGCATAAGCGCCGCAGCGGCAGATATTCCCGCTCATCCGTTCGCGTATTTCGTCGCTGGTGGCCTGCGGCGCTGAGACTAAATCGAGGGTCACGTGGCTGGGAATTCCCTGCTCGATTTCGCTGAGAACCGCCAGCGAGGAGCAAATTTGCCCTGGCGTGCAGTAACCGCACTGGTAGCCATCATGTTTGATGAACGCGGCCTGCATCGGGTGCAGATTATCCGGCGTGCCTAATCCTTCGATGGTGGTGATGTCTGCACCTTCCTGCATCACCGCAAGGGTCAGGCAAGCGTTTATCCGACGCCCGTCCGCCAGTACCGTACATGCGCCGCACTGGCCGTGGTCACAGCCTTTTTTGGTGCCGGTAAGATGCAGGTTTTCGCGCAGTGCATCCAGCAAAGTGGTGCGCGTATCAACCTCCAGCCGCCGGGTTTCGCCGTTGATTTTTAGGGTTACGTTTGCCATTTCAGGGTTGCTCATGCCGCCTCCTGTATTCTGAACTATTAAGCATAGTCGGCACTGGCGGTGGGATTATTCCTGAAAGCGCATCAGGCTGTTGAGCCACTCCAGACAAACTCAAAGCACCATCTGACCCCGCGTTTTTCATCCATTCAATCATTTACACTTGATTACAAAACGCTAATGCGTATAGTTCTCATTCTCTTTTTTATTGACAGATCTGACAGGGATTTTCCTGATGAAAATAAAATTCTCCGCCGTTGCACTGTTTTTGACAGTGGCACTGAGCGGTTGCGCAACTCAGCAAACCTCGCAAACCACGCCTCCCGCCACGCAAAAAGCCGTCGTCACCGATACCACTCAGCGCGATTTAGCCGCCGGACTTTACGAAATGGCGCTCGGCCCGAAGGGCGACGTGCTGTATGTCGCCAGCGCGGAAGGATTTAAAGATGTGCAGGGTGGGGTGATTTACAAGCTGGATGCCACTACGCTGAAAACCGTTGGTTCGAGCCACACTGACCTGAAAAACTTCGGGATGGCTCTCTCCCCGGATGGGCAGATTGTGTATGTGACTAACTCTCTGGATGGCGGCCTGAGTGCGGTGAGCACCGTAGATGGCAAAGTGAAATCACGTATTTTATTTAGCGAGCGCAACAAAGAGGGCTTCCCTTACGGTGCTCGTGAAGTGTTGCTGCATAACGGCTTGCTTTACATCGGTGCGGTTGCTGACCCGGCGCAAATCTGGGTGGTGGATGCCGAAACTCTGAAGCTTAAAACGCGCATCAAAAATACCGGCAAATGGATGACCGGCCTGCATTATTCCCAAACCACCGATCGCATTTACGCCGCCAATGGCAGCGGTGAGATTCTGGTCATTAACCCGAAAACAAACCGCGTCGAAAAACGCTGGAAACCGCTGGGCGATAAACCGGCGTTGCTGCTCAATATGGCAGAAGACAGCGCGACGGGGCGTCTGTTTGTCACGGATAACTCGAAAGCGAAAACCACGCTGGTGCTGAATATCCGTACCAGAGAGGTGATTAAGCAGCTGGCGGTGGGCGATTCGCTGGCGGTGAAATTCAACGCCAAACGCAATGAGATTTACATCACTCAGCGCGAGTCCGGCAAGCTACTGAGCCTCGATGGAACCACTTATGCGGTGAAGAAATCGTGGGATTTAAAGCCCAACCCAAACAGCCTGCTGCTCTCTGACGACGGGCAAATTTTGTATGTCACCGTCAAGCAAGCCTTTAACAAAGATCATTCCACGAATGGCCCGGACAGCATCGTGAGAATCGACCTCAAAAAATAAGCACCAGGCCCGGTTGCGGGCCATTTTGTTTTATTTGGATTTTTTGGCGAGAAAATTATGCACAACACCCTGGGTAAAACCCGTTTATTACGTAAGTCTCTGATTGCGATGGCAATGGGAGCGATCACTCAAACCACTCACGCAGCCAGCAACGACGCGTCCACACAGCAGAATCAAGAGGAGTCGATTGTCGTGCAGGGCAATGCCGATAGCGCATTTAAACCCGGCGGCAACGAACTGGTTCCAGCATACATGGACGGGCAAATCGCACACGGCGGGCGTTTGGGCATGTTAGGCGAACAAAAAGCGATGGACGTCCCGTTCAACGTGATCGGCTATACCGCCAAACTGGTTCAGGACCAGCAGGCTAAAACCATTGGCGATGTTGTCAGCAATGATGCGGGCGTGCAGGCGGTGCAGGGTTACGGCAACTTCTCCGAAACCTATCGTATTCGTGGCTTCAAACTCGATGGCGACGATATGACGATGGGTGGCCTGTCGGGCGTGGTACCGCGCCAGGTGATGGACACGCAAATGCTCGAACGTGTCGAAGTTTTTAAAGGCGCGAATGCTTTACTCAATGGCGCGGCGGGCAGCGGCGTTGGCGGCATGATTAACCTCGAGCCAAAACGTGCCGAGGCGTTACCGACCACCCAGATTGGCGTCGATTACACATCAGATTCCCAGGTAGGCGGTTCGCTGGATGTCGGACGCCGTTTCGGCGATAACGAACAGTTTGGTGCGCGAGTGAATCTGGTGCACCGCGAAGGGGAAGCGGCGGTCGATGATGACAAACGCCGCACCACGCTTGCCTCTATTGGCCTGGACTACAAAACCGATCGCTCGCGTTCATCCCTGGATTTTGGCTATCAGAAGAAAACGTTCCATGGCGGCACCATGGGCATCAATATCAGCGGCGTTGATTTCATTCCTGACGTGCCGGGCAGCACCAAAAACTACAGCCAGAAATGGGGCTACAGCGATATCGAAAACGAATTCGGCATGGCAAAAACCGAGTTTGATTTGACCGATAGCTGGACGACCTACGCGGCATTAGGCGCACAACACGCTCACGAAACCGGCACTTATAGCGCCCCTAAACTGCTCAATGAAAACGGCGATGCTACCGTCGGCCGTCTGGATACCAATCGTATTATTGACGCCTTCAGCGGGATGGCGGGGATGCGCGGTGATTTCGATACCGGCGCGATTTCTCATAAAGTGAACGTGGGCTATTCCGCGCAAATCAAACGCGACGCTACCGCGTGGCGCATGTCTGCCAAAAATCCAACCACGAATATTTATGATAATCATGCCGTGCCAGAACCGACGAATGCGTACTTTGGCGGCGACTATTTTGACCCGCTGACCACGGCGCGTAACCGCACGCAGGGCTGGCTGCTGAGTGACACGTTTGGCTTCCTGGATGACAGCGTGCTGTTTACCGCCGCCGCCCGTCATCAAAAAGTGGTGGTGCGTAACTACAGCAACAAAACTGGCCTCGAAGACACTTCCGCGCGGTATACGCAAAGCCGCTGGATGCCAACCTTCGGGCTGGTGTACAAGCCGTGGAATGAAATCTCTCTCTATGCGAACCATACCGAAGCCTTGCAGCCGGGAAGCAATGCGCCAAAAGGGGCGGCCAACTACGGGCAAAGCACCGGCATCGCGCACTCTAAGCAAGATGAAGCCGGGGTGAAAATTGATTACGAGCGTGTTGGCGGTTCGCTTGCGCTTTTCGAGATCAAAAAACCTTCTGCCGTTCTGAATGCCAGTAATTATTACGCGCTTGATGGCGAGCAGCGCAACCGGGGAGTGGAGCTGAACGTGTTTGGCGAGCCAATGCTGGGCTTGCGCTTAAACGGTAGCACGATGTGGCTGGATCCGGAGCAGACCCACACCGCAGGCGGCAAAACTGACGGCAAAGACGCCATTGGTGTCTCCCGTTTCTACATGGTGGTGGGCGCGGAATACGACATCAAGCCGGTTGACGGACTGACGGCGACGGCGAAAGTGAACCACACCGGTTCGCAATATGCCGATGCGGCGAATACCAAAAAACTCGACAGTTACACCACGCTTGATCTCGGTGTTCGCTATCGGATGAACCTGAATGCCGATCGCAATGAAATGGTGGTGCGGGCGGGCGTTGATAACGTCACCAACGAGAAATACTGGTCTGGCGTAGAAGATTTAGGCACCTATATCTTCCAGGGCGAGCCGCGCACGCTGAAAGTGTCGATGACCTATGATTTCTGATTAGCGTGTTGTCGGATGATGCTGCTGTACGACCTGGGAAGAATCTTGTTCTCAGCTTTAAGGCCACCTCGGTGGCCTTTTGTTCTATGCTTTCTGTTCTGCGAATGAAAATCACAGGAGCTGAATATGCAAAGCAAGAATGGGATCCCCGATTCACGTAATAAAACCCACTCCGATGCTTATCCATCGCCACCATTTGAACATCAGAAGCAGCCATTTCCGGGGCTTGCCAAAAACATGATCCCCGTCCCCGATCACGGTGAAACATCCTATAAAGGCAGCGACAGACTTATTGGGCGCAAGGCGTTAATCACCGGCGGAGATTCGGGTATCGGGCGGGCCGTAGCCATTGCCTTTGCTCGTGAAGGGGCCGATGTAGCGATTAATTATCTGCCTGAGGAAGAGGAAGATGCCGTTGAAGTGATTGCGCTGATTCGCGCCGAGGGATGTAAGGCCGTCGCCATTCCGGGCGATATCCGCAACGAAGCGTTTTGCCAGCAACTGGTGACGCAGGCCGCGCAGGAACTGGGCGGATTAGATTTGCTGATTAACAACGCAGGTCGTCAACAGTTCTGTGAATCCATCAAAGACCTCACGACTGAAGCGTTTGATGCCACCTTCAAAACCAATGTGTACGCCATGTTCTGGATAACCAAAGCGGCGCTGAGCTATCTGCCACGCGGTGCGGCAATCATTAATACCGCGTCCGTGCAGGCTTATCTACCCAGTGATAATTTGCTTGATTACTCTCAGACCAAGGCCGCGATTGTGGCATTCACCAAATCCCTCGCGAAGCAGCTCGCACCCGAGGGGATTCGGGTCAATGCTGTTGCACCAGGCCCGTACTGGACGGTTTTACAGTGCAGTGGCGGACAGCCGCAGGAAAAAATTGAAAAGTTTGGCGCTTCCGCACCGCTTGGGCGCCCAGGCCAACCGGCGGAAATTGCGTCACTTTATGTGACGTTTGCTTCGCCGGAATCCAGCTTTACCTCAGGGCAGGTCTGGTGTTCAGATGGTGGGACTGGCACGCTGTAATGCGTGAATGAGCAAAGCGTTAAATGTTTCGAGGCACCCCATGGGGTGCCTCTTTTATATGTGTGTTTTTTACGCCTGATGGGTGATGACGCGACGGCGTGAGTCGAGGGAAATCAGAATAACTGAAGATAAAATCATCAGGGTGCCCAGCCAGTCGGAAACCGTAAAAGTAATGCCCAGCAATAATAGCGAAAGGAACGTGCTGCTTAACGGTTCGGTGCAACTCAAAATGCTGGCCTTCGGCCCGCCAATAAGCTGAGCACCTTTTAAATAGAGGCTGAAAGTGAGTGACGTTCCGATAACCACCAGATAGAAAAAGGCCAACAGCACATTTCCGGTTATCACAAAGTCGCCGCCCTGGCCGGCATAAAATGGCAGGAGCATCGCGCCGCCGATTAACATACTCCAGCCGACAATCGGCAGGGTGCCGTACCGGGCGATTAAACGCGAAGGCCAGGTGGTGTAAAACGCGGCGGCGAAAGCTGAGGCAATCCCCCAGAATAATGCGCCACCGGAAATCGTGAGCGACGTCGGGTCGCCATGGGTCACTAATAAAAAGGTGCCCAGCAATGAGGTGCCAATTGCCGCAAAAACCAATATGCCGGGGCGAGATTTTCGCACCAGCGAGAACCAGGCCACGATAATGGTAGGGGATAAAAACTGGAGTACAGTGGCGGTAGCCGCGTTGGATTTTTCAATGGTCATCAGGAAGGTGAGTTGCACGGCCAGCGCACCCACCAGGGAGAACACCAGCAGGCTGATGGCATCCTGGCGGTTTTTGAAAATGCGGAAAATCGTCTCGCCCTGAATAAAGGACAGCGTCAGCAAAATTAACCCGGCAAACAACAGGCGCGTCATCGTTAAAAACTGCGATGACATCTGGCTCTGCTCCATAATGTATTGCGCGCAAACCCCAGAACTTCCCCACAAAATCGCTGCCGTTAAGACGTTCAGCGCACCTCTTTTACTCGAACCCACTTGATTTACCCATGCTATTTTTTGCCGAAATCATAGCATGAGTCATAAAAAAGCTTTTCAGTGATTGTGCATTAACTCCGGCATCCGCGGAATATATCCTGGTCGGGTTTATAAACGCTGGTGCTAATATCCCAAAGCCCCAGTACCGACGAGAACAAATTGTCGTGGGAATAAGCATTCTTGAGCGCGTTATTTTGCAGGCACGTCATATTGATGTGCTTCTGGGCAATAAAGCCGGGGGACATCCACACTTGCATTGGAATATGCGTTTGTTCCTCAGGCGCAATTTTGTACGGGGTGCCGTGCAGGTATAAACCTTTTTCGCCTAATGATTCGCCGTGGTCGGAAACGTAAATCAGCACGGTGTTGTAGCGGTCGCTGTATTGTTTGAGCTTTTCAATCATTTGGGCCATCACACGGTCGGTATTACGGATGGTGTTGTCGTAGGAATTGACGAGCTGTTCCTGGGTGCAGTTTTCAATATCGCTGCGTGCACATTCCGGCATGTAATGGCGTTGATCCGCAGGATAACGCTGGAAATAGGTTGGGCCGTGACTGCCAATTAAGTGGAATGTCAGCATTTTATCGCCTGCCATTTTAGAAATATCCTGATCGATATTGTCCAGCAGCACTTCGTCATAGCAGGTTTGCCCATCACAAAGTTTTGGGTCGGCAGTCGGCTTAATCTCGATAGTCGGGATGCGCGTGCACGCCCCTTTACAGCCACCGTCATTATCCTTCCAGAGCATTGAAACGCCCGTTTTGCGCACCACATCGAGAAGACCTTCGCTGTTGGCGGCTCTTTTGTGGGAGTACTCGGTGCGATTCATATCTGAGAACATGCACGGCACAGAGACTGCGGTGGCGGTGCCACAAGAATGTACATTGGCAAAGGAAATAACGCCGCCAATCTGGCTTGTGAAGGCGTTGGTATCACGTGAATAGCCATTCATGGAGAAGTTTTTGCTGCGCGCCGTTTCCCCAATCACCAGGAACATCAGCGTCGGTTTATCTGCACTGGCTACACGTTTGGCGTCATCACCCAGCGTCTGGAACGGTTCTTTGGTCGTAAAGTACGTGTCTTTCACATAGCCAAAGGTGCTGTAAACGTAGTTGGTCGGGATAATTTCTTTGTTTAACGTGGAGTTATTGCGGCCCACGGAAGCGTAATCCTGGTAATAGAGCGCGGCCACACCGGCGATAAGCGCCAGTGACGCCACCATCGACAGGGCGCGCCAGGCCACACCTTTATACCATTTCGATGGGTACTCAATTTTTATCAAAAACAGCAAGACAGCCGGAAGAACCCCAGTCAGTAACAACCACAAAATGATCGAGCCGTTCAGGTAGGAATGGGCTTCTTGCGGGTTGGTTTCAACGATGTTCTGGATCATCGATTGATCAAACATCACTTTATACTTAAGCGTCGAATAACTGACCATCGACCCGGTAATCAGCAGCACCGCAAAGAACGGTTTGAGCAGATAACGGATAGAGAAGGGCATAAAGACGAAGTTGAGCGCGGCTACCAGGACAAACGGGATGGAGATAACAAAACCCGCTTTATCATGCTCAAGATGCGACAAAATATCGTAAAAATGCAGCAGCACGGGCCAGTTGAGTAAGAAGGCAAAAACCATCGCCAATAGTAAAACCAGTGGGATAACTTTCATCCTGAAAAGTACAGGCATTTACATCTCCAACGATATTGTTTTTTAGCTAAAAAAAGGAATTAACAAATTTGCAAACAAGTTTTTTGACGTGACTATTTGCGCCTGCAAATTACGAAAGGAATTATTTACCCCGAACCTTAATTTAACCTTAATGTTGCCCTTCTAAATTTTCACTGTGATTCCGTCCATCTTAATATTGAGCTAAGGAATCTCTGCCATGATGGTTTTGTTTTAATCCGGTTTAATTTGGCGCGCAGTAACGCAATCGTGTTGCGCTTTCATTTAATTAACCTGGCTCATGATTAAAAAAACCATATATACCCGTCATACTTCAAGTTGCATGTGCGTTGGCTTTCCTCGCTCACCCCAGTCACTTACTTAAGTAAGCTCCCGGGGATTCACTGCGTCGCCGCCTTCCTGCAACTCGAATTATTTTGGGTATAGATAATTACAGGGATATCCAATGAGTGAATTTCTGCCTTTCTCACGTCCTGCGATGGGACCAGAAGAAATCAACGCAGTGAGTGAAGTTTTGCAGTCTGGTTGGATAACAACTGGCCCTAAAAATCAGGCACTTGAACAGGCATTTTGCGAGTTAACCGGCAATAAGCATGCGATTGCGGTGAGCTCTGCAACGGCGGGTATGCATGTCGCATTGATGGCGCTGGGCATTGGGGCGGGCGATGAAGTGATCACGCCGTCGCTGACCTGGGTTTCCACCCTGAATATGATTGTATTGCTTGGTGGCGAACCGGTGATGATTGATGTTGACCGCGATACGTTGATGGTCACGGCGCAGGCGATTGAAGCCGCGATTACTCCCCGCACCCGCGCCATTATCCCGGTTCATTACGCCGGGGCGCCGGTGGATATCGACGCCATCCGTGCGGTGGGCGAACGCCACGGGATCCCTGTGATTGAAGATGCTGCGCACGCTGCGGGAACTCACTACAAAGGCAAACATGTTGGCGACAAGGGAACGGCGATTTTCTCCTTCCACGCCATCAAAAACATAACCTGCGCAGAAGGCGGGTTGATTGTTACCGATGATGAGCAACTGGCGAATAAAATGCGCAGCCTGAAGTTCCACGGCCTGGGCGTTGATGCGTTCGACCGCCAGACGCTGGGGCGTGCACCGCAGGCGGAAGTTATCTCGCCGGGCTACAAATACAACCTCGCGGATATTAATGCGGCCATTGCGTTGGTGCAGTTAAAAAAACTCGAACAAAACAACGCGCGCCGTACTGAAATAGCTGAACGTTATTTAAGTGAATTAGTGAATATGCCTTATTTACCGCTTATTCACCCGAGTTGGGCACATAAACATGCCTGGCATCTTTTTATTCTGCGCATAGATGAAACTCGCTGTGGAATTTCCCGTAATGAATTCATGGATGCTTTAAAAGCAAAAGGGATGGGGACAGGACTGCATTTCAGAGCCGCGCACACACAAAAATATTACCGCGAGCGTTATTCCACTCTTTCGTTGCCCGATACCGAATGGAATAGCGAACGTATTTGTTCCATTCCGTTATTCCCAACGATGACCGATGACGATGTGACTCGCGTAATTACCGCCTTACGTGAAGTAGCAGGAAAATAATATGACCAAACCAGAAGTAATCCGCAAAGTTTCTGTCGTGATCCCGGTTTATAACGAGCAGGAAAGTTTGCCCGAGCTTATCAGACGAACCACGGCTGCCTGCGAAACCCTGGGTAAAGATTACGAAATTCTGCTGGTGGATGACGGCAGCACGGATAACTCGGCAGAGATGTTGAGCGATGCTGCTGAAGCACCCGGCAGCCATGTTGTCGCGGTTTTACTCAACCGAAATTACGGCCAGCACAACGCCATTATGGCCGGTTTTAGCCATGTCACCGGGGATTTAATTGTCACCCTTGATGCGGATCTGCAAAACCCGCCGGAAGAGATCCCGCGCCTGGTCGCCAAAGCCGATGAAGGGTACGACGTGGTCGGCACCGTGCGCCAGAACCGCCAGGACACCTGGTTTCGCAAGCGCGCATCGCGTGTGATTAACCGTCTGATTCAAAGCACCACCGGTAAAGCGATGGGCGATTATGGCTGCATGTTGCGTGCTTATCGCCGCCACATTATCGACGCCATGCTGCATTGCCACGAACGCAGCACTTTTATTCCCATTCTCGCCAATACCTTCGCGCGTAAAGCGGTTGAGATCCCTGTGCATCACGCCGAGCGTGAGTTTGGTGAATCGAAATACAGCTTTATGCGCCTGATTAATTTGATGTACGACCTGGTCACCTGCCTGACGACCACGCCGCTGCGCATGCTCAGCGTGTTCGGCAGCATCATTGCGGTGCTGGGTTTTGCGCTTTCGGTATTGCTGGTGGTGTTACGTCTTGCCTTCGGGCCGCAATGGGCGGCGGAAGGGGTCTTCATGCTGTTTGCGGTGCTGTTTATGTTTATCGGTGCGCAGTTTGTCGGCATGGGCCTGTTAGGGGAATACATCGGCCGAATATATACCGATGTCCGTGCTCGCCCCCGTTACTTTATTCAGCGCGTCGTTAGCCGCGACTGTGTTTCAACTTCAGAGGAAAATCAGCAATGAAAGCTGTCGTATTTGCTTATCACGATATGGGGTGCGCCGGTGTTAATGCCCTGGTTGCTGCCGGTTATGACATCACGGCGATTTATACCCATCCAGACTCACCTGCTGAAAATCATTTCTTTGGCTCAGTGGCGCGAACGGCAGCGGAGCACGGTATTCCGGTTTACGCACCTGACGATGTGAATCACCCGCTGTGGGTGGATCGTATCAAGTCGGCGCAACCGGATGTGATTTTCTCTTTCTATTACCGCAACTTGCTAAACGATGAAATTTTAAATAGCGCCTCCGTTGGCGCATTTAACCTGCATGGCTCATTGTTACCTGCGTACCGTGGCCGCGCGCCGCTGAACTGGGCGCTAGTCAATGGTGAAACTGAAACAGGCGTCACGCTGCATCGTATGGTCAGCCGTGCTGATGCCGGAGCGATTGTGGCGCAGCATCCCGTAGCGATTGCGGCGACGGATACGGCGTTAACGCTGCACCATAAATTGACGGAAGCGGCGTCTGACCTGTTGGACGATATGCTGCCGGTTATCAAAACCGGGCATTTCCCGCAGGTTGAACAAGACCACAGCAAAGCGACGGTTTTTGGCCGCCGCACGCCACAGGACGGTTGCATTAACTGGCAATCGACCGCTCGCGAAATCAATAACCTGGTACGTGCGGTGACCGATCCATGGCCGGGTGCTTTTGGCTACGTGGGTGGCAGCAAGTTTATTGTCTGGAAATCGCGTGTGCTGGAAGGTTTGCAGGCAGCGAAAGCGGGAACCGTGTTATCAACCAGCCCATTGGTGATTGCGACCGGCGGCGGGGCGCTGGAAATCGTGACCGGGCAAACTGAAAACGGCGTCTACATGCAGGGCTCGCAACTGGCTCAAAGTCTCGGTTTAGTCGCCGGGGCATTGCTGTGCAGCAAGCCGGTGTCGGCTATTAAACGCCGCACGCGCGTGTTGATTCTTGGGGTGAACGGTTTTATCGGCAACCACCTGACCGAGCGTCTGTTGCAGGACGATAACTTCGAAGTGTATGGCCTGGATATCGGCTCTGATGCTATTAGCCGTTTCCTCGGTAATGAGCGTTTCCACTTTGTGGAAGGTGACATCAGTATTCATTCCGAGTGGATTGAATATCATATTAAAAAATGTGATGTGGTTCTGCCGCTGGTGGCGATTGCCACGCCGATTGAATACACCCGTAACCCTTTGCGCGTATTTGAGCTGGATTTTGAAGAGAACCTGAAAATTATTCGTGACTGTGTGAAATACCAGAAGCGCATTATTTTCCCGTCCACTTCAGAAGTGTATGGCATGTGCAGCGACAAAATGTTCGATGAAGATAACTCGAACCTGATCGTTGGCCCGATTAACAAACAGCGCTGGATTTACTCGGTATCCAAGCAATTGCTCGACCGTGTGATCTGGGCTTATGGCGAGAAAGAAGGTTTACGTTTCACGCTGTTCCGTCCGTTTAACTGGATGGGACCGCGCCTGGATAACCTGAATGCCGCCCGTATCGGCAGCTCGCGCGCGATTACTCAACTGATCCTTAACCTGGTGGAAGGTTCGCCGATTAAGCTGATTGATGGTGGGCGTCAAAAGCGTTGTTTCACCGATATTAGCGACGGTATCGAAGCGTTGTTCCGCATTATTGAGAACAAAGACGCTAACTGCGACGGGCAAATCATCAATATTGGCAACCCGGATAACGAAGCGAGCATTAAAGAATTGGCTGAAATGCTGCTGGTGAGTTTTGAAAAACATCCGCTGCGTAACCATTTCCCTCCGTTTGCCGGTTTCCGCGAAGTGGAAAGCAGCACCTATTATGGTAAAGGTTATCAGGACGTGGAGCACCGCAAGCCGAGCATTCGTAATGCGCATCGCTTACTGAACTGGACGCCAACGGTGGAGATGGAAAAAACCGTTGACGAGACCCTGGATTTCTTCCTTAAAACTGTTGAACTGACGGAACCTCAGGCATGAGAAAAGTTGGCCTGCGCATTGATGTAGATACATGGCGGGGCACCCAACAAGGGGTTCCTCATCTTCTCGAAATCTTAAGTTTGCACGGTATTCAGGCCACATTTTTCTTCAGTGTTGGGCCGGATAACATGGGCCGCCATTTGTGGCGGCTGGTGAAACCGCAATTCCTGTGGAAGATGCTGCGCTCCAAAGCGGCATCGCTCTATGGTTGGGATATTTTATTGGCGGGAACCGCATGGCCGGGCCGGAAAATCGGCGAAGGCAATGCGGAGATCATTTCCGCTGCGGCGGATCATCATGAAGTCGGCCTGCACGCGTGGGATCACTTCGCCTGGCAAACCTGGGCAGGTGTCTGGGACCACAACCATCTCGATAAGCAAATTCGGCTTGGGATGGAGGCGTTGAGCCAGATTATCGAACAACCGGTGGCTTGCTCTGCGGTTGCGGGCTGGCGTGCTGACCAGCGTGTGGTACGGGCAAAAGAGTCTTTCGGTTTTAGCTATAACAGTGACTGCCGTGGCACCACGCCGTTTCGTCCGCTGTTACCCGATGGCAGCAGCGGGACGGTACAAATTCCGGTGACGCTCCCCACCTGGGATGAAGTGATTGGGAAAGGCGTCAGTCGCGAAGGGTATAACCGTTTTATTCTTGACCGCATCAAACAAGACGCCGGGACGCCGGTGTACACCATCCACGCTGAGGTGGAAGGGATCGTGATGCAAAACGATTTTAACGAATTGCTGGCCATGGCGGCGCTTGAAGGGATTGAATTTTGCCCATTGAGCGAGCTGTTACCGCAGGATTTAACCACGCTGCCGTTGGGTAAAATCGTACGTGGTGTTATCCCCGGGCGGGAGGGGTGGTTGGGGTGCCAGCAAATTATTTTGGGTATGAACTGATGAAGTCAGCAAAACCTGTATTTATCCTGGCGGTGTTTTTTGCTCTGTTTTACCTGTTACCCATCGAGTTCCGTGCCCTCTGGCAACCGGATGAAACGCGTTATGCGGAAATCAGTCGCGAAATGCTGGCGGCGGGTAACTGGATAATCCCGCATTTTCTGGATGTGCGTTATTTCGAAAAACCGGTCGCCGGGTACTGGATCAATAACCTCAGCCAGTTGATCTTCGGCCATACCAACTTTGCGGTGCGGTTTGGTTCGGTGTTTTCGGTAACGCTCAGTGCGTTGTTGGTTTCCTGGCTGGCGTTTCGCTTGTGGCTTGATACACGTGTCGCGGTGCTCTCAGGTGTGATTTTTCTGACCTGCCTGCTGGTTTACGGCGTCGGCACTTACGCCGTTCTCGACCCGATGATCACCCTGTGGCTGGTGGCGGCCATGTGCAGCTTCTGGCTGGCGGCCAATGCACAAACCACGGCGGGTAAGGTGGGCGGTTATCTGCTGCTGGGTGTTGCTTGCGGCATGGGCGTCATGACCAAAGGTTTTCTGGCGCTAGCGGTGCCGGTGCTGGGCGTGTTGCCGTGGGTGATTGCGCAAAAACGCTGGAAAGAAGTGTTGTTGTTTGGGCCGCTGGCCATCATCAGCGCCACGCTGATAACGTTGCCGTGGGCGCTGGCTATCGCTAAAGCGGAGCCGACTTTCTGGCACTACTTCTTTTGGGTTGAGCACATTCAGCGTTTCGCTGAAAAAGACGCCCAGCATAAAGCCCCATTCTGGTATTACATTCCCTTCCTGATTGCCGGATGTTTGCCGTGGGTGGCGTTATTACCGGGCGCTTTAAAACGCAGTTGGCAGGTGCGCAAACGTGAAAGCGGCTCGATCTATTTGCTGGGCTGGGTCGTGATGCCTTTACTGTTTTTCAGTATCGCAAAAGGCAAATTACCGACCTACATTCTGCCGTGTTTTGCCCCGCTGGCGATTCTTTTGGCCCGTCATGCTACGCAATTACTGGCGACATCTCGCACGCTGAAAATTAACGGTTGGATTAACGTCATTTTTGGCACCCTATGTAGCCTCGTCGTGCTGGTGGTGTTGGCTCCGTGGGGGGGGGCAAAACATCCCGTGTATGCCAGCCAGGAAGTGTTGAAAGTGGTTCAGGCTACGGTGGCATTTGCGGTGTGGGCGTTGGTGGGGTTCATCACCACACGCAATAACGCCCGGCACTGGCAGTGGGCGGCAATTTGCCCGCTGGGTATTGCGTTGTTAGTCGGCGGTGTTATTCCCGCTAAGGTTATCGACTCCAAGCACCCGCAGGCATTTATCAATGTGGTTCGCCCGCAGCTGGAGAGCAGCCGTTATATTCTTGCCGACAGCGTAGGCGTTGGTGCAGGTGTTGCCTGGGAGTTAAAACGTGATGATATTACGCTTTATGCCAAACCCGGCGAGCTGGATTATGGCCTGAAGAATTTTGCTGATGCGAAAGATAACTTTGTCTCGCGTGAAGATTTTGCGCACTGGCTCGCGGTTCATCGTAAAGAAGGGAATGTGTCGCTGGTGATGCTGATGTCCAAAGACACATTGCCTGAAGACCATGACGTCCCCACGCCGGATAACCTTTATCGCAAAGGGCGCTTTGTGCTCTTCTTCTACGAAAAAACGCCATGAGTTATCTGCTAATCGTATTGGCCAGTTTATTGAGTTGTGGTGGTCAGCTTTGCCAGAAACAGGCCACCTGGCGGCCTGGTCGTCGCCACTTGCTCTGCTGGCTGGCATTGAGCGTTTTACTGCTCGGCTGCGCGATGTTGCTGTGGTTGTTAGTGTTACAACGCATTCCGGTCAGCGTGGCTTACCCGATGTTGAGCCTGAATTTTATCTTTATTACCTTTGCCGCACGTTTCATCTGGCATGAGCCTGTTTCAGTGCGCCACTGGCTCGGTGTAGTGCTGATTATTGCAGGTATTTCTATTCTCGGGGGTGCCACCTGATGGGCTACTTCTGGGCAATGATGAGCGTGCTGTTAGTCAGTTGTGCGCAGCTGATCATGAAATGGGCGATGGTGGAACTGCCTCTGGTTAACCAGCCGCATGAGCTAGTCACAGCCGTTTTGTCGCTCACCCCTGGGGCTGTGGCGCTGTTAACAGGATTGTGCGCTTACGCCTGTTCGATGGGATGCTGGTTTTTGGCGCTGCGCAAAATTGCGCTGAGTAAAGCCTATCCGCTGCTGAGTTTAAGCTATGTGCTGGTGTGGGCTGCCGCTATCTGGCTGCCGTGGCTGCATGAAGGTTTTAGCGTCGGGAAATTGGCCGGGGTGGGGGTGATTTTTATTGGCTTGTTGTTGGTGTGTATTCCCGACAGGAAACGTTAAATTTACTGCTATCCCCCACACTCCCGTCATTAAGAACAGCAGGGTTAAAGATAAACGCAGAGGCCGGTCGAAAGACCGGCCTCTGCGTATGGGCAAAATTAATCACCCAGCCTGCGAGTTTAATCAGGCACTGGTGGCGGGTTTCTGCTCTGTTTTAACCTGAGCGTTTGCCAGCATTCTGCGCACCGGAATAATCAAAATGAACAGCACCGCGGCGCAAATCAGAAGCGCAATGGAACAACGTGCGAACAGGTTCGGCAGCATATCCAACTGGTCGGCTTTAACGTGCCCGCCAATCAGACCCGCAGCCAGGTTGCCCAGCGCACTGGCGCAGAACCAAAGTCCCATCATTTGGCCACGCATTCTTTCCGGTGCCAGCAGCGTCATGGTTGCCAGACCAATCGGGCTGAGGCACAACTCGCCCAGTGTCAGCATCAGGATGCTTCCCACCAGCCACAAAGGTGATACGCCCGCGCCGCCGTTATTGAGCACATCTTGCGCGGCCAACATCATGATGCCGAAGCCTGCCGCCGCACACAGAATACCGATAACAAATTTGGTGATGCTACCCGGACGCACATTGTTGCGTGCCAGCGCGGGCCATGCCCAGCTAAACACCGGTGCCAGTATAATGATAAACAACGCGTTGATTGACTGGAACCACACGGCGGGGATCTCAAAGTCGCCAATCATGCGGTTGGTATAGTCATTTGCGAAGAGGTTAAACGAAGTCGGTTTTTGCTCAAACGCTGACCAGAAGAAGGCGGCGGAAACCAGCAAAATAAAGCAAACCAGCAGTCGGGCACGCTCTTTTCTGTTCAGGCCAGCAAAGACGAAAAGATAGATAAAGTAGAGCGCAACCGAGGCGGCAATCACATACACCAGCATGCTGGCAACGGCGACAGGATTAATCACGATAACACCCTGTGCAATCAGCGTAACGAGAATCGCCACACCCACCGCCAGCACCAGCAACCAGGCTCCGACACCGTTTTTCTTCGCCACCGGATTGTTCCAGGTTGAGTCCAGGCCCACTTCGCTGTCGTGACGTTTCATCGCCGGAACGGCATACAGGCGGAAAATAATCAGCGCCACCAACATACCGATACCGCCAATACCAAAGCCCCAATGCCAGCCGTGCGTTTTTATCAGCCAGCCGGAAATCAGCGGGGCGATAAACGAACCCATGTTAATGCCCATGTAAAACAGTGAAAAACCACCGTCACGACGCGCATCGCCTTTCTTATAAAGCGTACCCACCATCACCGAGATACAGGTCTTAAACAGGCCAGAACCCAGCACGATAAACATCAGGCCGATGAAGAACAGGTTGTTGCCCATAAATGCAGACAAGGCAATCGACAAATGTCCGAGGGCGATGAGAATCGAGCCATACCAGACGGCTCTTTGTTGCCCAAGCCAGTTATCCGCAAGCCACCCACCCGGCAATGCGGCGAGGTACATGCAACCGGCAAAGATGCCGACGATGGCCGAGGCGTTTTCGCGTGCCAGCCCCATGCCACCGTCATAAACCGTTGCCGCCATAAACAAAATCAGTAACGGGCGGATGCCGTAAAACGAAAAGCGTTCCCACATTTCTGTGAAGAATAATGAGCCTAGCGGATAAGGATGGCCGAAAAACGTTCGGCTCTCGTTTTGGTTTGCAGAGGAATGCATAAAATCTCCAGAAAAGGTCTGTAATACATACTTGTGAAGACCGAAATGGCGACGGCTATCTGGCAGGCCGCTCTTTAACATTTCATCAACAATATTGGGTCACCGGATACTAGTGTTGTCTGGTGCGAAGTGCAGGACTTTAAGATGAAAAGTCGACAATTGTCTACTTTTACAGATTTTCTGGCGTTACGAAGCGCACAACAATTGACATTAATGCGACGAGATCATCTTAGTGCGGAGGATGTCTCTGTATTCACCAGAAATAAAAAAGATCGCCTGAAGAGGCGATCTTTTTTGCTAATTGGGCAAAATGTCCAGGACTGTTTCTGAGGGGCGACATAGCCGGGTTGCTATGGGAGTGACAACAATCGGGCGGTTAATCAGAATCGGATGCTGCAACATGAAGTCAATGATCTGATCGTCGGTGAATGATCCTTCCGCCAGTTTTAATTGCTCATAAGGCTCTACATTTTTGCGTAACAGCGCCTGCACTGTGATGCCCATATCCGCGATCAATTTGACCAGTTCCTCGCGTGAAGGGGGTGTTTCCAGATACAAAATAACGTTGGGTTCAGTGCCCGTGTTGCGAATGAACTCCAGCACGTTGCGCGAGGTTCCACATGCCGGGTTGTGATAGATAGTGATATTGCTCATTGTAGATTCTCATTAGAGGGTGAAAGTCAGGCGCAGTGCCAGGGCGAATACCTAATCCTCTGGGTTGCCAGACTCTCAGAAAGAGAGTGAGCAAGAAAAAAGCGCCAGCCAGTAACATCATAAACTCCATTCATATTTGTTCAGCTGAATGTGTTCTGTTGTTTTTAAACATGATGTTACTGACGCGCGGCGCAGTTTGCTATGGGTAATGTCAGGTCAGTCGAACACGCCATTGATAATGGATGTCACGATGGCGGGAAAAGCGTAATAAGCAACAAACCGCCCTTAGGCGGTTTGGATTGTACTCCTGCAATTACCTTACTGGATCTATGACCTCTGGGTCTTCAGGGTCAAGAGGATCGATAACATCCGGGATATCGGGAATGGTGTCTCCAGGCAGGGGTTCATCAACCGGAACGGGATCGACCAAATCAGGACGTTCAGACATATGACCTCCAACGACGAAATAAGAAGCTAACAAATCAAACCAGAATTATTTTTGGTTTTGTTTAGGCTTTTTCTCGTCATTTTTAGGAGCTTTATCTGGGTTTTTTGGCTGATCTTTAGAGACGTTCATTATTAAAAATTTCATTAGTCACTCCGGTTCTGGTAAACAGCGTATTGCTGTTATTACAGTATAGTTTTGTTTAATGTTAATGCGAGCGAGGCGGTATTTATATTCAATGTGTTTTCCTTGATTTTACTTTCATTTCAACAAACTAAAAACTTTAAAAAAATCAATTTATTTTTTATTGAGAATATTCCATTCTTGAATTTTAAGGTATGACATTTTATGTCGATTGCACAAAGAGAAAATAGTAGAGGTGGATATTATTTGGTCATAGAAATAGTTTGACTCAAATAACAAATTATTTATCCTTGTGTTTTGTCATAAATTAGCGTCCTGAATTATTATCTGCATCTGGATTAACGGTGGACTCGGCGATAGTGCTTAATTTACTGTCTGCGGCTTTCTCTTCTTCAAGCGTTTCGCCCAATAATTGTTTTGCTGCGCTATAACCCAATTGGTGAGCAAGAGTACACAACGTGCCGTAAGCTGCGATTTCATAATGTTCAACTTTTTGAGCCGCAGCAATCAGTCCTGCATCCCGGACCGGCCCTTCATTTATGCTTTCTATGATCTCAGCGCCTTCCTCAACGAGTCCTTCCATAGCCACGCATTTGATCCGTGCAAGCTTAAGACCTTCAATACTTTCCACGACTGCATCGATGCGTTCTATCTGGCCGCGCGTCTCCTCAAGATGGCTGCGGAATGCCTCTTCAAGAGAGGGATCGTGTGCCGCTCGGGCAAGTTTCGGTAATGCACGAATGAGTTGCTTTTCAGCACTATAAGTATCTGACAGCAAATGTTTAAATAATTCTTCAAGCGTTTTGATTTGCATAGCTATTGTTCCGTAGTCGACTTGAGTGGGGCCTGTCAGACCGTTATTGCGGCGACAGGCCAGGAAGGTAAGTAGGGACTGGTTCTTAAAGTGGTCGTTCATCGGCCAGAACTTTGCGCGGTTGATGCCTGTAACCCAGCATCCCCATAGCACCCGCAAGTACAGCCTCGACAATCAACATGAAAAAGCTAAACCAGCTGGCTTTAGCAGTGGCGGCTGCGGCTTTTTCGCCAGCCTCACGGGCTTTTTGTTCAGCCTGTTTTTTCAGCTCTTCATATTTAGCACGTGCAGCCTGATAATTTTTCTCTGCCTGAGCGACGATTTGCTCGGCTTCTGCGTCACTTTTACCGGTTCGCGCGACGATAATATTTTTCAGCGCATCACGGTCGGCGGCTTCAAACGTTGCGCTGTTTCTCTCTGCAAGTCCTTTCAGGAATTGGGTGATGTCACCGCCCTGAGCCATCTGACTCTGCGCATTATTGCCCTCGGTTGCTGCCTGTTGTTGTAACGCGCCAGGCTGTAACTCGGGTTTGTTGGTCTGGCGTAGGGTTGTTTCCAGTTGGTTCTGTAAATCACCAAGCTTGAGACCACTGTCGCTGAGTTTCTCTTTCGCCACCTGCGTGATTGAAGGGGCGACGGCGGAAACTCCGCTCCCCAGTGCTTGCAAGCCAGTACCGGCCGCACTCATAGCTCCCGTCACCGCACTGTTTGCGATCATCATTAAAAAAGCAGTGCAGATCAGCGTGTTAACACCAAACATTAATACGCCATGCACGGCTCCATCACGAAAAGCGTAACGACCGCTCGCATAACCGCCAGCAGCAATCGCGATAAGCATGCTCAGGCCGGTCCAGATTGCGGCACCGGTTGCAATACCCTCCAGAGGGTCTTGTTCTTTAAGGGGATCGATAGTGCTGGCACCAATGGCGGTACCAAGAATGGCCAGTAATAAATAAACCACCATTGAAATAACCACACCGGCAAAAATAGCACTCCAGGAAATACGTTTTAAAGGTAAGTCATTAACTTTTCTGTAGGTTGAGTCGTAATGCCGTTCTTCAGGAACGTGGTAATTTGTCATTTTAACTCTCCAACGTTTTCAGAGAAATAAAGGATACTCAAGGTTAAATAATGGTTTTCACAACCTAAACGTAAGTCTTAAGAATAGTCTGCGAATGAAGTGAGGTGTTTAAATATTTCCAGTTATGACTTTAAAATATCTAAAAAAGAGAGGGGGGAGATGATGCTAAGTGTCGCTTTTAAATAATTATGGCTATGAATCAACACTTCACTGATTAAGCGAAGCGTTAATTCATAGCCTGAGAAAATAAAAAACAGGCTAAATGGAAACGAGGTTGTGAGAAAGAAGAATGCGAAATTATAACCCCCTGTTAAATATCGTCCGTTGTATGGTCAACAACGATTTCCAGGGTCTTACGTACGATATCAATGGTCACGACATCATCCGTGGATTCAATGGCCTCAATTAACCGTTGAATAATGGCTTTATTAGTAAGATGTCCATCAGTAGCAAGAATACTGCGTATTACCGCTCCGAGTAATACAGCCTCATCAGCCAGCATGTCGCCAGCATTACGGAAATATGCAGTCAGTGCAGTGTTTGGCAGCGTGGCATAAATTTCTGATTTATGAAGCGTTATCTGGGTCATTTACTTCACCATTATTAGGTTATGAGTTAATAAAGGCAGTCAGTGTTTTTTACTGCTACCAGGTACCGGACTTTTGTCAAACAACGAATAGATATTGTTACTTTGCTCAATCTGGCCGTCCCTGTCCCCATCGTTTTGCGCAGGAATCAAAGCACGTCGCGAGAGACCCAGGCGGTGGTTGCTGATATCTGCAATCACATCGGCTATGACATCACGTCGTTGATCATCTCTTTCTGTCGCTTCCATTATTTGCAGCCTTTCTACTAACGATCGGGTGCTTATGGCTCCGTTATCGTAAAGGATTGATAAAACTGCTTCTCCGATCAGCTGATCGGTTAATTTCTCTCTTTTACTTCTATTCATAACTGCGTCTCTGCTTGCCAGCGTGGTTCGTTTCCGAAACGTGGCATGAAATCAGCTATCTCATGCAGGAGGTGAGCTGAAGGTTGCCAGGCTTTCCGATATAGCCTGAAATAATACTCCCGAAAATGTTTACTTATAAACCCGTAATTTGTGCTTGTTTACCGTTTGAACCTAACGATCAAAAAGCAGGCCAATTAACGTGTGGTAGTGGCTCTCTTCTTCCGGACCTGACGCGTGTTCAACTCGACGCAACAATTTTGTACAGATTGATTTGCGATTCAAACTGCGCCCGTCACTGAGGATTTCAACGACTATTTGCCCCAGAGTTTCTTGTTGGGAAGGCAAAGCTGCCTTTGAGAAATAGCGTGTGATGGCGTTAGCCGCATCGGGAACGGTGTTGTTCTGTTGCATTAGTCACTCCTGTAAACATGCAGTCATCAGTAAATGTACAAATAAAGTTATACAAATATTAAAAATCTGTACATAGAAAAACGTAAAGAATTGTCTTAAATTCTTAAACATTAAATGCTATATGTTTAATTTCAGTTGCTTAGGCTGCTAATTTTTTTATGGAGTTAGAAAATTATGTACAGATATAGTGTTTTTTGCACATAGTCACGATGCGAAATCGGTTTGCATGGCTGTACGAGTGTTTGTTTTTTGTTAATAAGTTATTAATATTAATGTATTTTTAGTGTGGGATTTGGTTATTCATCTGCTACTGTAAACACTTAAATCGCCTCCAATTGGACACTGAATGCTCACTACCATCATTTACCGCAGTCATATCTGTAAGAACGTACCCTTTACCTCGGTCATGGATATGGTTGCCGTCGCCAATGTTAAAAATGCACAGGCCGATGTGACAGGCATACTGCTGTTTAACGGCACACACTTCTTTCAGCTGATTGAAGGCCCGGAAGCGAGTGTTTTGAACATCTACCAGCATATTTGTCAGGACGAGCGCCACCACAACATCGTGGAGCTGCTGTGTGACTACGCCCCAGCGCGACGGTTTGGCAAAACCGGTATGGAACTCTTTGATTTAAGAGAATATGAAGGGCATGAAGTCCTGCAAGCGGTACTCGATAAAGGGACAACCAAGTATCAGCTTATTTATAACGATCGGGCGCTTAAATTTTTGCGTACATTCGTTGAGGCGACTGAAAAAGAAAACTATTTTGAAATTCCGCCAGCGGACTCCTGGGTCTTTGTTACGGATGACAAAAAACTCAGCCACACGAGCGTTCATTCAGGGGCTGTGGTTCCTGAAAACGCCGCAGATTGTCGCTTCGCATTCCAGCCAATGGTTGACCCTTTTGCCCAGAAAATTTTGTCTACTGAAGCTTTGCTACGCACTCCCGGCGGCGATTCTCCAGCCAGCTATTTTGCCGGGCTTACCGGTAACGCGCTGTACGAAGCCGACCTGAATAGCAAAAAAGTGGCCTTTGCGATGGCGAGTGCGCTCAAGCTTGGCGAGCACTCTGTTTCGGTTAACCTGTTCCCCATGACACTGGTGATGGTCCCCGATGCAGTAGATTTTTTGCTCAGGGAAATTCAGCTAAATGGACTGGTCCCGGAACAGGTAACGGTAGAGTTCACTGAGAGCGAGGTGATTTCGCGCATTGATGAATTTACCGGTGCCATCAGGCAACTGAAAGCTGCGGGAATTAGCGTCGCAATAGACCATTTTGGGGCCGGTTTTGGCGGCCTTTTGTTACTGGCTCAGTTTCAGCCAGACAGAATTAAAATTAACCGCGAACTGATTAAGAATGTTCATAAAAGTGGCCCGCGTCAGGCCATCATTCAGGCGATTATTAAGTGCTGTGCCTCGCTGGAAATCTCCATTTCAGCGGTGGGAGTGGAGAAGGCCGAGGAGTGGATGTGGCTGGAATCAGCCGGAATCACGCAGTTCCAGGGGAACTTATTTGCCAGCGCTTGTCTGAACGGAATATCCGCTGTGGCCTGGCCTGAAAGGAAAGCAGATCTCTGAATCAGGTTGTACAATGAAAAAAATAAGTTGTACAAGCCGCACGGAGTCGTTAGTTTCGACATGGAAGTGTTAAGTTTACAACGAGGGAATGAATGACCTTATACAGTATCGGTGAAGTCGCCGAACGATGTGCAATCAACCCCGTCACGCTGCGCGCGTGGCAGCGCCGCTACGGTCTCTTTAAACCGCAGAGGAGCGAGGGCGGGCATCGGCAGTTTGATGACGAAGATATCCTGCGTATCGAAGAGATTAAACGCCTGATTAAGAGCGGTGTGTCCGTAGGCAAGGTTAAAGCTTTACTTGAAGCAAACCAGATTACGGCTCACGACCATGATGCCTGGCGGTTACAGCAAGAAGAGGTGATGACCGTTTTGCGTTTTGTCCAACCGGCGAAACTGCGTGCAAAAATCGCGTCCATGGGGCGTGAAATCCCGGTTGATACCCTGATTGACCATGTTTTTATCCCGGTTCGTCAATGCCTTAGCCTCGATAAATATACCTCCAGAGCAATGATAAGCCTGCTTGATGGGTTGCTGATTGACTATGTTGTCCAGCGCCTTGCTGAATCACGCAACACTGAAGGTCAAGACACATTAATGATTGGCTGGGAAAGTGATGACCGTACCCGCCTGTGGCTCGAGGCCTGGCGTCTGTCACAACATGGCTGGCGTCCTGATGTGCTGGCCGATCCGCTAGACTCTCCCCGTCCGGAATTATTCCCAGGCCAACATGTTTTTGTCTGGACAGGAAAGGCATTAACTCTGCGCCAACAAGAACAACTGGAACACTGGCAAAAACAAGGGTTTGCCATCAAATTTCACGCGGGTTAAGGATGACCTGGCTGACTCCTCATCGTATTGATACTGCCGTTTTAATTTTGTACGAATCGTACAGAACGGACCGCGCCACTCCGTACTAAAATTACACAACCCATATAAAAAACATATAACAAAGCCCTGTGTCATATCATTGCTCGTGCTTTTGGGGAGATATATAGTCTGCGTCACAGTTTGACGATGTAATAAAATTACGAATTCAGTTTTATTACCCAGATTTCTCTCTATCAGGTTGCAGTGAAAATTTCAGGCATCCTGATACGCTTTAATGAATCGCTATCAGACAGGCACGTAAGCAAATGGAGTTAAGACACATCCGTTATTTTTTGGCCGTTGCCGATGCCAAAAGCTTTACCTATGCAGCAGAAAAATTGGGTATTGGTCAACCTCCACTGAGCATACAGATCCGTGATCTGGAGAACGAAGTTGGCACCAAACTTTTCCATCGAATTGCCCGGGGTATCGAATTAACTGCTGCGGGCATTGCATTTTATAATGCGGTAAAAGTGCTACCGGGTTTGGTTGAAGAGGCAAAGTTATCAGCACTTTTAGCTTCGCGTGGCGAATTGGGTGTCCTGCAAGTCGGTTTCACCTCGTCGTCGGCATTTAATTCAGTCGTAACCCGCAGTATTAAAAAATTCAATAACGACTACAAAAACGTCAGTCTGCAATTAGACGAAGCGCATACCGACAATCTGATTAAAGCGGTAGAAAACGGCACCATTGATGTCGCTTTTGTGCGCACCGATCATCTTTATAGCGATTCGCTGGAGCTGAAATTACTGTTGCAGGAGCCTTTGACCATCGTGCTCCCGGAGCATCATGCCTATATCGCGCAAAGCCATATCACACTGAATCAACTGGCAAATGAAGAGATGATTTTGTGTCCGCGTAATTACAGTGTCCAGTTACATGACACGATTTACGCTCTCTTTGAACGAGCAGGATGCACGCCAACCGTGAAGCAAACTGCGCCACAATTATCCTCGATAATTAATCTGGTTTCGGCGGGTATAGGTGTTTCGATTGTGCCGTCATCCATGAAGACAATGAGCCATTCTTCATCCGGTGTTGCATTTTATGACATCGTGGAAGAGGGGGCTTATATTCCATTGTCGGTAGTCAGCCGAATTCATGATTCATCACCTATTGTGAAAAACTTTATTAATAACGTGCTGGCGACGCACGCGGAAATGTTATCAGACCAATAGTTGCCCCGAAATATTCTTGATTCATTGTGACGAGTAAATGAAAAAATCTATTTTTGCGGTTCGTCGTGACAAAGCCTTAACGCCTGTGGAGTTATATGCTCATCAGCGCTACCGCATTATTCATGGCATTCGCATCGCCGTGGCATTTGTCCTGACATTTCTGATTATCAGAATGGCTAATTTACCCGATCATTCCTGGCCGCTGATTACCTTAGTGGTGGTGATGGGACCCATCAGTTTTTGGGGCAATGTCATTCCGCGCGCCTTTGAGCGTATGGCGGGGACGGTCACGGGGGCGATTTTAGGCATCATCGCCTTACATATCGAAATGTATTCTCTGCCATTAATGCTGGTGTGGTGCGGCTGTGCGGCCTTTCTTTGCGGTTATTTGACCATGAGTAAGCGCCCGTATGCCGCACTGCTAATTGGGATCACACTGGCGGTGGTGAGCAGTGCCCCTGCGGGGGATATTCAGACCGCATTATGGCGTAGTACAAATATCATTCTGGGCTGTATTCTGGCGATGTTTTTCACCAGTATATATCCGCAGCGGGCTTTTATTCACTGGCGCATTCAGCTGGCTACATTCCTGAATGATTTTGCAAAAGTCAGCGCCAGCGGATTTTCGTGGAATATTTTGAGCCGTCCGAATCTCACCAAACTTAATTCACGTATTCTGGGGAATGTCGTGAAAATGCGTAGCCTGATTATGCCGGTCAGTAAAGAAACGGGGATTTCAAAAAATTATCTGGATGAGATTCAGTCTATTTCCAGGGATATGATTGCCACGCAGCAATTACAAGTTGAGGCGCATTGGGCATCTCGCGGGAGTCGTTTTCTGATTCTGAATTCGCGCTCACTCGCCGAAGTGCAAAAAATGACGCAACAAACATTACAGGTGTTAGCTCACGCCTTATATGAAGGCAACCCTTCTCCAGCGGCGGCGAATAGCGAACGACTCAATGACATCACTACTGAATTACATGAATTGTTATTGGCGCATTCGGGGGATGAAGTGGTGGAGAGCGCCGTCCATGGCTACGTCTGGTTGAGTATTCAACTGGCTATCAAACTTGAACGATTATCGACGATCATCACCGAGGCTCTGACGGAGCAAAAATGCGCCGCCTGAGCTTCAGCATCGCCTCAGGCCTCAGCCGTCAGCAAGGGATAATCGGTATAACCGACTTCGGTGCCACCAAATAGGGTTGCCGGATTGCCAATATCTGCCAAAGGAAGATTGCCTTTCAGACGACGCGGGAAATCCGGGTTGGCGATAAACGGGCGACCAAAAGCCACCAGGTCCACCACTCCTGCTGCCAGCAGTTTATCGGCTTTTTCACGCGTGTAATTTCCCGCGACGATGATCGCCCCGCTGAACGTCGCCCGCAGAGTTTCTCTGAACTCATATGGTATCTGCGGCGCATCATCCCAGTCTGCTTCGGCCAGGTGAATAAAGGCAATGCCTTTGGTTTCACACCAGGCGGCCAGGGCCAGAATGGCTTCACTGGTCTGCGAGTCGTCCATCCCGCGCTGGGTAATAAACGGTGCAAGGCGAATGCCGGTGCGGTCAGCGCCAATGGCATTGCTGATGGCTTCCAGCACTTCCTGCGCAAAACGCACCCGGTTTGCCAGACTGCCGCCATATTCATCGGTACGTTTATTCGAGGTGCGTCGCAAAAATTGGTCAATCAGATAACCGTTTCCACCGTGGATTTCCACGCCGTCAAACCCGGCAGCCATGGCATTAATGGCCGCCTGGCGGTAATCCGCAATCACCTGTTGAATATCATCATGAGTCAGTTCACGTGGCACCGGGCAGGCGACCATTTCCCCGACGCCATGGCTGTTCACTACCCACACCTGCGCGTCTGGCGACAACGCGGAAGGGGCAACAGGCTTGCCGTCGGGATGAAAACTTTCGTGAGACATACGGCCCACGTGCCATAGCTGAGAGAATATTTTGCCATCGACTTTATGGACTGCGTCCGTCACCAACCGCCAACCCGCGACCTGTTCCGCAGAATGAATACCCGGCGTCCAGGAATATCCCTGACCCTGGGGAGAAATTTGCGTGGCTTCGGTGATGATAAGCCCGGCCCCGGCTCGCTGCTGGTAATACTCTGCCATCAACGCCGTGGGGATATTGCCCGGTTGTGCGGCGCGGGCGCGGGTCATCGGGGCCATCACGATTCGGCTTTTCAGTTCGACAGCGCCAACTTGCGTGTTCTCAAACAGGGTACGTTGCTTCATGTTTTATTCTCCTGGGAGGTCAGTTATGGCTTGACTTTACGCCCTGCGAATCGCTTTGATAATGGCAGCGAAAACTGATTCTCTATTCAGGAAAACCAAATAATGGGCAAACTCGAAGATATTACGTTGCTGGTGGAAGTGGTTGAGGCGGGTGGGCTGGCTGCCGCCGGACGCCGGATGAACCTTTCTCCCGCCACCATGACGGCCAGGTTGAAAGCGCTGGAGGAGCGTTATCAGACCCGATTTTTTAACCGCTCCACGCGCGCCATCGCCCTGACTCGAGCCGGGGAGGAGTTTTATCACGCCGCGCTGCGCGTGCTGGAAGAAATGGCGCAGGCCGAATCGAAACTGACGCAAAAAGAGGGTGTGCTGAGTGGCAGCCTGAGGATCTCTGCATCGTCAGATTTTGGCCGCCAGTATCTGTCGCCTGCGTTGCTCGATTTTTCCCGCCTTCATCCTGAGGTCAGAAGCTCGGTGTATCTTAGCGAGAATGTGGTGGATTTGATTGCCAACCGTCTGGACATGAGCGTGCGCTTCGGTAACCTTCCGGACAGCAATCTGGTGACTAAATTTATTCGCCCCAACCACCGTGTGCTCGTGGCGGCGAAAAGTTACCTTGAAACACACGGCATTCCTCAGCATCCCGATGAGTTGCACGGGCATCGCTGCCTGGTGATGGAGCAACGCGGCACGCTGATGAACGAGTGGCGCTTTGAAGAAAAGGGCGAATCATCGTTGGTTCGGGTCACGCCAGCGATGGTGTGTGATGACGGCGCACTACTGCGCCAGTGGGTGCTGGCCGGAGCGGGTATCGCCAGTAAATCCTGGTGGGACGTTAAGCGCGATGTGGAGCAGGGGCGGCTGGCGGTTCTGTTTGCGGAGTGTTTTATCGGTTTCAGCCGCCATGACAAAAAACAGGTCGGCCTCCAGTTTGTCTACCCGCAACGGCGTTTCCAGCCTTTGCAGGTGACCGCTTTCAGCGAGTTTTTCATTCACTGGCTGGATAATGAATAATTCAGCCTTGATGGATTTACTCCAGGTGCCTGTTGTTATAAATCTGTAACAAATCCTTCTTACACTGCTCACTTCTGATAACAATATCGAAAGGAAGCCATGATGAGCAGACCTCTTAAGCCGCTGTTTAAACAAGAACACAGCAACGAAATCAGCAATTGCAGCGCTAACCCCGTTTTCTCAGATGTTGCCAGTGCTTTTGTCAGCCGCCGCCGTTTCCTGCAACTGGGTATGCTCGCCGGCACGGCGGTGACATTCCCGGCACTGCTGAAATCGCCTGCTGCATGGGCGGTCGAGACTGCCATGGTGCGGCCTTCTTCACTCGGTTTTAACAGCATCGCCGTTTCGACCGACGACACCGTCCGCGTGCCAGAAGGTTACGTGGCGCGACCGTTTTACCGCTGGGGCGACGCGGTGGGTTTAAAAGGCAATCTGCCAGAGTTTAAGAAAGATGGCAGCAACACGACCGATGAGCAGGCGGCTCAGGCGGGAATGCACCATGACGGGATGGCGTGGTTTGGTCTGCCGCAGGGCAGTGATGACTCGCATCACGGATTGCTGGCGATGAACCATGAGTACATCGACAATGGTTTGCTGTTTAAAGATGGTGTGGCGAACTGGAGTCTGGACAAAGTCCGCAAGGGACAGAATGCGATGGGGGTTTCGGTTATCGAGGTGAAAAAAGAGGGGGAAAACTGGGCAGTGGTTCGCCCCTCTGAGTTTGCACGTCGCATCACCGTGAACACTCCAATGACTTTAACCGGGCCTGCGAAACATCATGCCCTGATGAAAACCGCAGCCGACCCGCAGGGTGAAACAGTGCTGGGCACCATGCAAAATTGCGCCAACGGGCATACGCCATGGGGAACTTATCTGACGTGTGAAGAGAACTGGTCGGATATTTTCGTTAAGAAAGCCGCGCCGAATGCACTCGAAAAACGCTATGGCATCAGCGACAGCGATGACTCCTACCGCTGGAGTGAAGTTGACCCGCGCTTTAGCGTGGACGCCACACCGAATGAACCCAATCGCTTCGGCTGGGTGGTGGAAATTGACCCGTATAATCCGACATCAACCCCGCGTAAACATACCGCGCTCGGGCGTTTTAAACATGAAGGGGCGGCGGTGACGCTGGCTGCGGATAACCGCGTTGTTGCCTATATGGGCGATGACCAGAAATTCGAGTACATCTATAAATTTGTTTCGGCGGGCATTTACGATGCCAGCAATCGCGAATCGGCGATGAACCTGCTTTCTGAAGGCACGCTGTATGTGGCGAAATTTAATGACGATGGTAGCGGCCAATGGTTGCCGCTGGTTTATGGGCAATCAGGACTTGATCACAGTAACGGTTTTGCAAGCCAGGGCGAGTTGCTGATCAAAACCCGTCTTGCCGCCGATGTGGTTGGCGCAACGAAAATGGACCGACCGGAGTGGATTGCGGTCGATACCCATACCGCGGGGAGCGTGTATTGCACGTTGACCAATAACAGCGATCGCGGCAAAGAAGGCAAAGCCCCGGTAGATGCCGCTAACCCGCGTGCTAACAATGTTTACGGGCACATCATGCACTGGAGCGAGGAGAACAGCGACCCGGCATCAACCACCTTTAAGTGGGATATTCTGGTGTTGGGCGGCAAGCCCGATAGCGTGGATGAAAAAACCAAAGGCTCAATGACCGGGGCTGAATTTGGTAGTGCGGATGGTTTGTCGTTTGACCCTCGCGGCGTGCTATGGATTCAGACGGATGTTTCGTCCAGCACCATCAACAAAAAAGCCTACGAGGGCATGGGCAATAACCAGATGCTCGCCACCGTCCCTGGCTCCAACGAATATCGCCGTTTCCTCACCGGCCCACGCGGCTGTGAGATAACCGGCATCGCCTTTACCCCGGACAACCGTACACTGTTTATTAATATCCAGCACCCCGGCGAACCTGGCGATGATATCAGCGACCCGGCGAATCCTACTGCCGTTTCCACCTGGCCAGATGGCGATAAAACTAGTCGCCCGCGTTCTTCCACGGTGGTGATCGTGAAAGCAGATGGCGGAGTCATCGGCAGCTAATCAGTAACGGCCTCTGTGAAGAGGCCGTATTTCCACAGACAATGAGGTGATACTGGAATCATTTCCTTTAACGGCCCGTTATTATCAGACCAAAACTTCGGTTACACCGGGCACGGCGATGCCTCAGCAACGCTGGTTTTGACATATCAATAATTCGACTGAGCTGAAGAGGCAATAAAATTAAATTTATTGCCCTTTTCGTGAAGGCCATACTATCTGTAACGGAAGGTAGAGGATTAATCAGGCAGCCCTGGCTCGAAAGTTCGGGTCAGTATTTTTTTGGCAAGGAATTTATCTTTAACAATTTCCCTCTATCCAACTCTATATGGCCACCGGTTCGCAGCGACAAAAGAATCTTCATAATCCCGCTACGTGAAAGATTGGACTTGCTGCGGATATAGCTTTCAATCGTTGTGTTGTTTCTGAGATCCTCATCCTCGCAAATGTACTCTAATATTTGCGCTCGAATAATATCGTAGGTGCGGGGCGCCGAAATTTGTTGCCCAAAGGTATAAAGTTTCGTCGTGACGACTAATAGATGTTGAGCCAGTGTTTTCCATAAATCGTGTTTTTCAATCTGCTCAAGCGCATCGCTGGTCGTCATAATCCCAATCTCACAAGCCGAAACGGTTTTAAGATAGGTACCGAAATTCATACTGGTGAAGTTTCCTAAGCCAAAAACGGAAGGCGTTTTTCCGTAAACCATTACGATGTCGTCTTCTTTTCTGTGTAACTCAAACTTGCCTTTAGCAATCAGATAGCACAAAGGAGCATCCTGGCTGGCAATACTTATTTTTCGGCGTGGGGGGTAGGTTTTGACGACGGCGAAGGGCAAAAGGGCATTGACCAGTTCGGCTGAATAGGGAGATGGAACGGAAAGTAGCGTGGGAAGTTCATTTTCAACGCTCATTGCAGTGCCCTTAATCAAAACTATTCCGAGGTTTTAATATCAATTATAGGGGCACTTACAATGTTAAGAGCAAAAATTTATTGGCGCAAAAGTGGCTAACTTGCTCAATTCAAGAGCATTTTACGGGTAGGTTACTTACGCCAAGCAGCACTCCACGCTGTAATTCAATATGCCCATCTTCACGCAGCCGGGAAAGAATACGCATAATGCCACTACGTGAGAGATAGGTTCTGTCTTGAATGTAATTGGCTGCGGTCACATTCATACGAAAACGCTCCGACTCCTGCATTAACTCCAGCAACTGGATTCTGATTATCTCGTAGGAAGAGAGTTGCGATATGACAGTGCAATGCTCATAAATTCTTGAAGCTGTGTAAATAATCAGATGGCATAGGCTTTCCCATAGCTGCTCCTTTTCAATAACCAGGCTGATTCGCTCAGCTGAAATACGGCTTATCTTCACATTTTCAGATGCACGCACATATAGATGAGGGTGTTGCGTCTGTAAATTACTCACCCCAAGCAAGAATGGCCCTTTCTCCGAGTTAAGAATCATCCCGTCCCCACGACGATGTAACGTGACGTTTCCTTCATGTAATAAGTAGCACACCCTCTTATTATTGTAGATGTAGCGCAGGGCCTCACCTCTGGATGGGGTAAATATCTCTGCGTATGGGCTGATGCAATCCATCAATTTTTGAATATGCACGAGAGGCTTTGCTGTCGAAACAGGTACAGATTGAGTAATATTTTCGACAAAGATTTTCGACTTCATGTATCAGAGTCCATAAGTTTTCACCTACGAGTGCGTTATTGGGTTTCAATTATCATTGCGATGATGTCTTTATTAAATGAATATATGATCTAAAAATAGACTGAGAATATAACAATTATTTAATAACTACAGTTTAAAAGAATTTAAGAGGTGATCATTTTTAGGTTTTTTACAATTAATGTTGTTTGGTTTGTATCGCATAATTCATTGATATGTATGGTTGCTGCGCTTGCGGGTAATGTGTTTTTAATAAATTGTTAATAAATCAGTCTACATTTAGATAAGAATAAAATTGTCACAATAAAATAGTTGGATTAAATTTATCTCCAGCAAGACAACATCACCTGTAAGAACAGTTTGCTATTTGGTTTATAGATTTAAATCAAGGGCGAAAATTGGATATTGGTATTTTAGTACATATGTACAAAAAAGATGGATGTCTGCGCTTCTGAATAAGAAGTATAGAAACCTGCTATCGCAACATATAAATGTTATGCGATTTGCTGGCACAACACTCTCAAGGAAAATTTAAATGAAAAAGAATCTGATCGCTGTTGCTTTTGCTGCTGTTGCCGCTGTTTCTGCATCTAATGCATTTGCACTTTCTGGCACCGTTAACTTCACCGGTGAAATTCTGGACGCCGCTTGTACTGTTGATGTCGCTTCTCAGAACCAGACTGTTGCACTGGGTGCATATAACAAGTCTGAATTCCCCAATTTTGGTGATGTTACAGCAGCTAAACGATTCTCTATAGTTCTGAAAGACTGCCCGGCAACAGTAACTGCTGCGCACGTACGTTTTGATGGTACACCAGAAGCATCTAACCCAGACCTATTAGCAATTAACAGTACTGTTGCGGGTGCAGCAACTGGCGTGGCAATTAACCTGATGTCTGCTGATATGGCTCAATTGCCACTGCACGGTGAGAATACATACCGTTACAATCTGAGCAGCACTGAAGACAACACTTTGAATTTCTACGCTCAGTATAAAGCAACAGCTATTCCAGTTACTGCTGGTCCAGCAAACTCTGTAGCTAACTTCTCTGTTATCTATAACTAATCTGCACCAGTAATAACAGGGGCCGGATAACCCGGCCCTTTTTTATAGAGGTATAAAATGAACTTTTTTAGCAAAACTTTAATTGCCCTGGCAATCGCCAGCACGGGTATTTCTGCGGCCAATGCGGGTGTTATTATTGGCGGCACTCGTGTCATTTATGACGGTAATAAAAAGGAAGCATCTATTAGTGTTAACAACCCGGATGGAACGCCTTATTTGATTCAGTCCTGGATTGAGACGCAAAATGGTGGCGCCGAGAAAGCTCCTTTTGTTATCACACCTCCTTTATATCGTCTGGATAGCAATCAGCAAAACGTTGAACGAATTATTCTGGCCGGTTCTGTTGCACAAGATAAAGAAAGTTTGTACTGGCTGAATATTAAAGCAATTCCAGCAGCACCTAAAAAAGATAATACATTACAAATCGCGGTGAAAACACGCTTCAAACTAATTTACCGCCCGGCAGATCTAAAAGGTACGACCCCTGAAGAGAAGGCTGAATCCCTGACCTGGTCTGTTGCCGGTAATCAACTACAGGTCACCAACCCAAGTTCGTATGTTATTAATTTTAATGAAATCAAAGTTGGCGGAAAAAAACTTGACGACGTGTCTTATGTGCTGCCAGGCGCAACTGCACGCTTCACTCTGCCAAAGGGTGTGAGCGGTGGGAATATGACCTTTACCGTAATTAATGATTACGGTGGTCCAGGTCCTGTACACAGCAAAAGCCTTTAACACTCCGACCGCGAAATAAAACGGGACAAAATTAATTATGCAAAAAGAAACTAATCTTTTTAAACCGGCCAGGCTGGCAATATATATCGCGGTCGCGTTGAGTGCATTAAGCCATACAGCAAGTGCTCGGGACGTATTCAACCCAGAATTACTCGAGTTAGGTAACCCAGGGGCAAGTAAAACCGACCTTTCATCTTTTGAGTCTGGTTCGCAGGCCCCGGGTACTTATCATGTCGATATTGTTCTCGATGATCAGACGATTGACACACGTGATATTGAATTTAAAGCCGTGACAGATAAAAACGGTGATAGCGACTTACAGCCATGTATCAGCGTTGAAACCCTGAAAAGCTGGGGAGTAAAAACAGAGTTATTCCCTGAACTGTCAAAAGATGGAACATGTGCCAATTTTGGCGCTATTCCACAGGCATCGGCAACGCTTCAATTTAGCACCCAGCGACTGTTAATTAGTATTCCGCAGGCGGCTTTGTCTCCGCAAGCTCGCGGCTATGTGCCACCCGAGCAGTGGGACGAAGGTATTACTGCGGCAATGCTTAACTACAGCATGAGCGGGGCGAATAACTGGTCACGAAATAAGAATGGGTCTGACGGTAATTCCCAGTATGCCAACCTGCGTCCAGGTTTCAATATCGGCCCATGGCGTTTGCGTAACTACACCACATGGAACCGTGACAGCAACGGGCAGGATAGGTGGGATACGGTTTATACCTACGCCCAGCGCGACATCATTCCGTTAAAAGCGCAGTTAACGGCGGGTGACAGCACTGCACCTTCAGAAATTTTCGACAGTATGCCGTTCCGTGGGGCGCAACTGGCCTCGGATGACGATATGTTGCCCGATTCAATGAAGGGCTATGCGCCGGTGGTGCGTGGTATTGCCAGAAGCAACGCGCAAATTATGATTCGCCAGAATGGTTACGTGATTTACCAGAGTTACGTCGCACCGGGTGCATTTGAAATTACGGATATGTACCCAACCGGCGGCGCGGGTGATTTAGATGTCACGGTTAAGGAAGCGGATGGCAGTGAACAGCATTTCACTGTGCCATTTGCTTCTTTACCGTTGTTGCAACGTGAAGGGCGACTGAAGTATGCCGTCACGGGTGGCCAGTACCGTTCTTATGACAACAGTGTTGAGAAAACCCCGTTTGCCCAGATGACGGCCATCTACGGTTTGCCTAAAGGTTTTACCATTTATGGCGGTATGCAGGAATCAAGTAAGTATCAGTCACTGGCGTCCGGTATTGGCAAAAACATGGGGGACTTCGGGGCTGTTTCTGCAGACGTGACTCAGGCCTGGTCCCAACCTAAGAACGAAGTGAAAAGTAACGGCCAGTCATGGCGCGCACGCTACAGTAAAAACTTCGTCGAAACGGGAACCAACTTTGCTATTGCGGGTTATCGCTATTCAACCAGTGGTTACTACGGCATGCAGGACGTGCTCGATTCCTACAGCAATAACAATATTATTGCCGAGCGCCGCCGCAACCGTATGGAAGTGACCATGAACCAGTCGCTGGGTGCCGATTTGGGTTCTGTGATGCTGGGCGCGGTACGGGAAGATTACTGGAGTAACGGTAAAACGATGCAGTCTATCACCGCGGGGTATAACAACTCCTGGCGCGCGATTAACTACGGCATTACCTATACCTATAGCAAAAATGGTACTTCAGACGGATACAGCCAGGCCGCCCGCTACGACAAAGACCAGCAGATTGCACTGAATATCAGCATTCCGCTTGACCGATTCCTGCCGAGCACATGGGCTAACTACTCCATGAATGCCAGCCAAAAAACCGGCACTACGCATACGGTGGGTCTTAACGGTGTCGCAATGGAAAACAATTCCCTCAACTGGAACGTGCAGGAAGGGTATGGCACCAATGACGTCGGTAATACGGGTACCGCGAATGCTGATTACCGAGGGACTTACGGTGAAGTGACGGCGGGTTATAGCTATGACCAGAACAGCGATCGCCTGAATTATGGTCTGCAGGGTGGGGTCATTGCTCACGCAGATGGTATTACGCTTTCACAACCGCTGGGCGAAACCAACGTCCTGATAAAAGCGCCAGGCGCTAAGGGCGTGAGCGTACAAAACCAGACCGGGGTTAAAACAGACTTCCGTGGTTATACGGTGGCAAGTAGCGTAACACCATTCCGTAAAAATGATATTACGCTCGACCCGCAAACCCTGGCGAACAATGCTGAGCTTGACTTAACCACCAGTACGGTCATTCCAACTCGTGGAGCTGTAGTCCGGGCTGAATATATTGCCAACCTGGGGATGCGCGTATTAATGACGTTAACCCAGAAGAATGGGAAATCTGTTCCATTCGGCGCAATGGTGAGCATCCCTGGACAGCAAGGGCGCAGCTTTATTGTCGGGGATGCAGGCCAGGTCTATTTAACTGGTGTTAATCCTGAGGGGACATTGACGGTGCAATGGGGGCAGGGATCTGATGAGAAATGCCAGGTGACCTATAAATTACCTGAGACTGAAAAAGGGATTGTTAACTTGTCCAGGCAGTGTCAATAAATAACGTCTCAGATAATGGTGTAAACCTCCGTTTAACAGTGCGCTGCGCACTATGATTTGCTAAACACCACAGAAGTGGGCGTTCAGAAAATATATGTGCAGTGTCATTAACTTAGTCACGAATTTCTGGTAATTAATATGAACAAATTAATATTAAATTATATTTTATTAATGACCGCATTGCTCTCGAGTGGATCGGTTTTGGCAGGGTGTGCTACAAATAGGTCAGGAGCGAATCAACAAACCCTAACAATCACAGTACCTGATTTTAGTGTACAAAGAGATGTGCCTAATGGGACCATAATTGCTACAGCTAACAGTGTTGCGTCTGATGTTGTGTTTAGTTGTACCGCAGGAGGCGGCGGATGGTATTCAATAATGAGTTTATTTACCACCCCTAGTGGCATTGCTCATTTTTATAAAACGAATATAGATGGTGTCGGCGTCTCAATAGGGGGGGCGACAACCAATTTTGAAAATCCTCCAATTTATGCTTCTACTAATATTAATGAAGCAATATGGATTTCCGCAAAAACGGTAAAATTTATCAAAACCGGTCCAATAACTTCAGGTACGATAACATCTGGCGTGTTGGGATATATGTGGGGAAATGATGACGGACCTTCTGTCCCGGCCTTACAATATTTTGTGAATGGACCAAAGATAACAGTATTAGCCTGTCAAATTAAAACGCAAAATCTGATGTTTCCTATTGGGGATATACCGGCGTCAGCTTTTGGCTCGTCGGTGGGCGCTACACCAGCAGTGGCGCAAAATACACAAAACTTAGGTTTAGACTGTGATCCTCAGGCTAATATAAACGTTTCGCTTTCAGGTACGCAAAACCCGGATGTTGGCACAACAAGCGTATTAGCGTTATCCGGCCAGGGGAGTGCGGGTGTTGCAAAAGGTGTGGGTGTACAGATTGTCTATAACGGATCGCCGCTAATTTTAAATAACAATATAGTTTTAAAACGCTCAATGGGTGGTATAGAAACATTCCCATTGGTTGCCCGTTATTACCAAACCAAAACAGTAGTAGCAACAGGCACGGCCAATGCAAACGCCACGCTTAATTTAACCTATCAATAAAATGGGGAGATACACGAAATGAAAAAATTAATTGGAATGAGTTTTTTAGTAGCGAGTGCATCATTATTTGCAGCAGACCCGGTGACTCTTAATATTACCGGTAATATCGTGGCAACGCCGTGCCAGGTAAGCAGTGATAGCGTTACGATAGGGGTGGATTTGGGCCAGAATATTCAGGCTTCAGATATGCAGACAGCTGGCGCTGCCGCAGGATGGAAACCGATTAATATCAAACTGGTTTCTTGCCCGGCAGGGACATCTTCCGTAATAATGACCATGCATGGTACAGCAGACCCAGTACAGCCAGCCGATTTGTATTTGAACAACGGTGCAGCACAGAACGTTTCTGTTCAGTTGCAAAGTACAGGTGGAACGGTATTAGGTGATGGTAAAACAATTACCGGAAACATTAGCAGTGGTGCATATACCTTCCCGTTACAGGCTCGCGCATATACCAAAGATGGCGGTGCTACACCGGGTACAATTGCTGCAACGGTAACCGCGTCTTTTGTTTATAATTAATTATTAGAAATTTAATAAATGAGTTCCCTATCTGATGCTGCATATTCTTAGATTATGCAGCATCGGATTCTCTCACAAGTAATAACATACAAAACCATTGTAGCTTGTTAGGGCATTGCGTCCGTCCCACCAGTTTGTTTAAACCATCAGATAATTTCACATTACGTGCACCCATTAAATAGCATTGTAATGGGAGGGTGTATATTGAAAGTTGTTATTGAAGAATCAGATGCTTTGTATCGTCATGGCATGGAACAATTGTTAAAGAAAATTTTTGCTAGTCAGGGGAATGAAACTGTTGAAATTGAAAAGCTAACCCCAACCAATTTATTGAGTGCGGATATCATTGTGAAGCGTTACGATGCCGGCATTAAGTATATTTGCCAGCCGCTAATACGTAAAAGAAAAGCTTACAGTTTGATTATTGGCGTTTATGAAGGGAATAGGGATGATATTAATTCAGGCCTTCCGCTTTGTATCTCTAATATTGTTTTTATAAATAGAAGAGAGTCAGTCGTTAAGGCGAAAGACATCATCATGCAGGGGTGGGAAGAATGTCACTCCAGACCTCGCAGCTATAATCACTTGATGTGTGTTTCATGCAAACACCGAACGTTGACTTCACAACAAGTGTTGGTGGCCGCGCATTTTTATCGTGGCTATAGTCCGCAAAAAACAGCTGAAATATTAAATATCAACTATAAAACAGTTGGGGCGCATAAGCGCATGATAATGACTAAATTCGATCTCGAGACTGATTATGACTTGTTGAATTTTATTAATATTCTTTTAAAGAATAATTATGCGTCAGAGCGATTTAAAAATATTTTAAATTCGCGGCTAGAGCATCTTTAAGAGCGAGCATGGGGGAGAGATAAGAACTTTATGATAATTTCATCAGCTGATGATTTTTAATTTTTTTTCTATTCTTTCAGCAAATAGGCAGGCTGATTTTTATCTTTTAAAGTTCTTAAAAAATGCAATAGCTCGCAATCATTTTTGAGATTAAATTTGGACATCAGGTGTCGTTTATGGGCACTAACCGTTTTTACATTGATGCCTAGCTGCTGAGAGATTTTAAGAATGTCATTGCCGTGCAGTAATGATTTCGCAATCATAATCTGTTGAGGTGTGAGAGTGCGGTACTTACACTGCAAACATTTGTTGCAATGAGAACCCATGGGGTGAGCAATGGTATCGCGCCATGCAAGGCTCACTTTATTGCGCGCACTGTGTACTGGCTCAGTGCGTGCAATAAAGATAATATTCTTAATGCAAAGCGGTAGCTCATCATGATGGAGATTTTCACCCCCTTCATAAATACCAATAATTAGCCCCGGTTTACTGCGGAACTTGAGAATGGGCTGGCAGATAAACTGCGAACCGGCAATGAAATCTTTTACGATAATATCAGCGTGGATCGCATTTATTTTTGTCAGATCGTGAAAATGCACCGACTCGTTATGAACGTTTTGTAAAACCTCCTCAAGAAATAATTCCAGCCCTTTCCTGAAGAGTGTATTTGATTCATCAATGGCAATATTTAACATGGTAGACCTTAAAATATGGGCAATAAAATATTAACATTTAAATAAAGAAGGGGAGTCTCCGCAATGATATTAAAAAGAAAGTTGCCAGATTAAATATTAAGGGTGAAAGTAATCTTATACACTATGAATGCAGCGCTTTAATGGCTGATTTGTTGGTGCATATTAAGATGAGCACCATATAATTGGATTTTAACCGGTAGGGGTGATTTTCTACAAATTATGTAATTAGTTCAAGATATATTTAGTCTACAATTAGACTGACATAATTAACCTGCTGAATTTCAAGTTCTTCAGGTGTAATAGGGTTCAATACCTACATATATTTTCTTAGTGCTATATCGCTAGCCTGGAACATTCATCCCTTCATGTTGACTGTTTAACATTTACAGGATTGAGAAGTGCCAAAGTTACCGATACGTATAGGGACGGGTATGAGGAAAGTACAGGTACGAAACGGTTTGCGGGCATAAAGCCAGAGTTACTATTGGTTTTCTTAAAGAAATTGAGGAGTTAATGCAGGAGAGATTTCTTAGAATGGTGCGTCCGAGTGGACTCGAACCACCGACCCCCACCATGTCAAGGTGGTGCTCTAACCAACTGAGCTACGGACGCACTGTTTGTTGCGGTACTGCTGATTGCGGTAAAACGTTAAATGGTGCGTCCGAGTGGACTCGAACCACCGACCCCTACCATGTCAAGGTAGTGCTCTAACCAACTGAGCTACGGACGCACTGTGTTGTCTGTGACAACGGGGACGAATATTAGCGGCAGCACCCGAGCCTTGCAAGCGCTAAACAGCAAATTTCTTCCATATTTCACTCGTTTGCTGCGCATCTGCGCAACTCGGTGTAAAAATAGCCGCCAAAAAGGCGGCTATGAACATTTACCGTGCAGCGCGTTGCAAAATCGTGATTGAAGGTTGGCGCTGTAACCAACGCATCCGCAGCATCATCATGATGGCCGCAGACGTCAGGCCGATGATAAATCCAATCCAGAAACCAGCCGGGCCCATCGGTTCAACCACCCAATTGGTCAGCGCCAGAATGTAACCGCTTGGCAATCCCAACACCCAGTAGGCGATAAACGTGATAAAGAAAATCGAGCGCGTATCTTTATAGCCACGCAGCACACCGCTGCCGATCACCTGCACAGAATCAGAAAGCTGATATACCGCCGCCAACAGCATTAAGTGCGCCGCCAGCGCGACAACTTCAGGATTGCTGTTATAGAGCAGGGCGATGTGTTCGCGCATCACTACCGTGAAAATCGCAGTCAGCATCGCCATGCACATTCCCACGCCGATACCGGTCCAGGCCGCCGTTTGCGCATCGAGCGTTGAACCCTGGCCCAGACGGAACCCTACGCGGATCGTGACCGCAGCAGAAAGGGACATCGGCAGGACAAACATCAGCGAGCTGAAGTTAAGGGCAATCTGGTGCCCAGCCACGTCGATAATCCCCAGCGGCGCAACCAGTAGCGCGACCACGGCGAACAGCGTCACTTCAAAGAACAGCGCCAGTGCAATCGGCAGCCCGAGTTGGGTTAAGCGATACATCACTTTCCAGTCGGGTTTGATGAAGCCTTTTGGCAGCTTCAAATCGCGCATCGAGCGGGCTTTCTTCACATAGGAAATCATGCTGAAGAACATCACCCAATATACGGCAGCCGTTGCGACACCGCAGCCTACGCCACCGAGTTCGGGCATGCCAAAGTGACCATAAATAAAGATGTAGTTAACCGGAATGTTGACCAGCAAACCGATAAAACCCATCACCATGCCGGGTTTGGTTTTCGCCAGGCCTTCACACTGGTTACGCGCCACCTGGAAGAATAAATATCCCGGGACGCCCCACAGCAATGCGCGCAAGTAGCCGACGGCTTTATCGGCCAGTTGTGGGTCGATATTTTTCATCGCATAGATGATATAACCCGCGTTCCACAGCACTATCATGATGAGCGCCGAGACAATGCCCGCCAGCCAGAAACCCTGGCGAATCTGGTGCGCGATACGCTCACGGCGACCAGACCCGTTGAGTTGTGCCACGGTGGGCGTCAGCGCCATTAACAAACCATGGCCGAACAGAATGGCGGGTAGCCAGATAGAGGTACCGATTGCCACAGCGGCCATATCGGTTGCGCTGTAGCCACCGGCCATCACGGTATCGACAAAGCCCATTGAGGTTTGTGCGATTTGCGCGAGGATGACAGGTATCGCCAGCGCAAGGAGCTGGCGGGCTTCAACTATGTACTTCTGCATTTTTAACACCTGATTATTATTAGTTATTAGAAAGACAACAAGACCGCCAGAAATGGCAGAAAAATAGGAATTGCAGGGGAATTAGCCTGACTATTGTAGCGGCAGAAAACGAATACGCCAGCCAAATAATGGTGGGGTAGTGCGGATAGCTGGCAAGCTGTTTTTCCAACTGTTAAAGTGCTGCATTACGAATTATCAGCAGCCGAATAATTACCAGGAGTTTGACGATGTTTACAGGTATTGTGCAGGGTACTGCGACCCTGGTCTCCATTGATGAGAAACCCAATTTCCGTACCCACGTAATTGAAATGCCAGATGAGATGTTACCTGGCCTTGAAACAGGCGCGTCGGTGGCACACAACGGCTGTTGCCTGACCGTCACTGAAATCAATGGCAACCACGTCAGCTTTGATTTAATGAAAGAGACGCTGCGTATTACCAATCTCGGCGAGTTAGTTGTGGGTGATAGTGTTAACGTCGAACGCGCGGCTAAATTTAATGATGAAATCGGCGGGCATCTTATGTCCGGTCATATTATGACGACCGCTGAAGTCGCAAAGATTCTGACCTCAGAAAATAACCGCCAGATCTGGTTTAAAATGCGCGATAAAACCTTGATGAAATATATTCTGCATAAAGGATATATCGGCATTGATGGTATTAGCCTGACGGTCGGTGAAGTCACGGCTTCGCGTTTCTGCGTACATTTAATTCCGGAAACGCTTGAGCGCACCACGCTCGGCAGTAAGAAACTGGGGAATCGTATTAATATCGAAATCGACCCGCAAACCCAGGCGATAGTAGACACCGTTGAACGTGTGCTGGCACAGCGCGAAGCGACATTGGATGCGTTGCTACCGAAGGCGTGATGTTGAAACGGTGGATGATGCCTACGGCTTATCCACCCTGTAGTTTCGAGCGTTAGGTCGGATTAGCGTAAGCGACATCCGACTGTATTAAGCAATCAACAAACTTCCGCGCACCAAATCACTGGTATGCCGATCCCCAAGCAGTAATTCCACCGCCCGACGCGCAATACTTTCCAGCGGATATTTAATCGCCGGAATGGCGTTTGCTCCCGGCATTCGGGTTGAACCATCCAGACTGAAAACCATCACTTGTTCAGGCACTTGTAACTGGTACTGATTGAGCATCATCACGGCTTCCTGCGCCTGCGTGTCGTCCGTCACTAACAAGGCAGAAAACTTCACACCGCGATTGATCAGCCGTTGCAGCGCGATGCGCACCGAGGATTCATCTTCAATCACCAACTGGCGGTTAAAAGGCACCACGTGGTTGTGCAGCGCCTGGTGATAACCTTCAAGAGTTTGGGCTGCCGCTTCACCGCTGGCAAAGTTTATCAGGGCGATTTGCCGCCGTTTCTGGTTACACAAATAGTGCACGGCGGTTTCTGCCGCGAAAACGTGATCGCATTGAATACTCAGCGCATTCGAACCGCTCAGGCAATCAATCAGCATAATATCGTCGTCGAGCGGAGGGAGTGAGAAACGCGCCCCCACAACCAGCAACGCATCACATAAGCCGTTTGAAAGTTCCTGAGCAGCCTGCGCCACGCTGTCGTGGTCATTGGCGAAGCGTAACAGCAGGTGTTTATGATGCTGGTTAAGCTGTTTCTCAAGCGCTTGCAGGTAGCCTGTGGACTGCTGAATATGTTCGGTGGCACAGATTACGCCAATGCAATGGGTTGATTGGGAACTCAAAGATTGAGCAATTGCATTGGGTTTGTAGTTAAGTATTTCTGCCGCGCGCAAAACGGCCTGGCGACTCTCTTCTTTCACGCCGCGACTGCCGCTTAAAACACGCGAAACGGTGGCTTTAGAAACCTGTGCAAGGCGTGCTACATCATTAATATTCGACATGGTGTGAGTTTCCCGCGTCTCAGCCAGAAACGGGCCTTGCGGCCCGAATGCTGAGATTACGTACGATCGTTAAAGCCATTTTCTGCGGAAGTCGTTTTGTACCACTCGCCGCTTTTCTTAATGGTGCGTTGCTGAGTTTCCAGATTTAACGAGACAAAACCGTAACGGTTTTTGTATGCATTGCACCAGGACCAGTTATCAATAAACGTCCACATGTGATAACCCAGGCAATTGCTGCCTTCGCTAATGCCTTTATGCAGCCATTTCAGGTGGTCGCGCACGAAATCAATGCGGTAGTCATCCTGAATCTGGCCGTTTTCATCGAAACGATGTTCGTTTTCAACGCCCATGCCGTTCTCAGAAATATAGCAATTTGGGTTGCCATAATTTTCACGCAGGTTGGTGAGAATATCGTAAATCCCTTGCTCGTAAATTTCCCAGCCGCGATACGGGTTCATTTTGCGGCCCGGCATTTCGTAGGCTTCGAAGAACCATTCCGGCATAAACGGGCTGTCCGGGTTAACCAGTGAGTCGCGGCATTTGATGCGGCGCGGCTGGTAGTAGTTGATACCCAGTAAATCGACGACACCCGCTGCAAGCAGCTCTTTGTCACCCGCCTGGCACTCAGGCAGTTGACCATGTTCTTTCAGCAGCGCAACCAGTTCTTGCGGATATTCACCACGCAATGCTGGGTCGAGGAAGCTGCGGTTGAACATCAGGTCAGCGATGTTTGCCGCTTTGACATCCGCAGGGTTTTGCGAACGCGGATAAGAAGGGGTGAGGTTGAGAATAATACCAATTTCGCCGCCGTCGTTACGCTCGTGGTAAGCCTTTACCGCCATGGAGTGGGCAATCATGGTGTGGTAGGCAACGGTTGCCGCACGTTTGAAATCCACCACGTTCGGGTAGTGGAAATCATACAGATAGCCGCCTTCGACAGGCACTACCGGCTCGTTGAAAGTGAACCAATGCTTCACGCGGTCGCCGAACAGCTCGAAACAAACGTTCGCAAATTCCGCGTAGGCCGTGACAACGTCACGATTTTCCCAGCCGCCTTGCTGCTGCATAACCATCGGCATATCAAAGTGGAACAGGTTGATAAACGGTTTAATGCCCTGCGCTACCAGTTCGTCGATAACCTGATTGTAGAAGGTGACGGCTTCCTGGTTAACCGCGCCACGGCCTTCAGGAATCAGACGCGCCCAGGAAATTGAGGTGCGGAAGGTGTTGTGATTCAGCTCTTTGAGCAGGGCGATATCTTGCTTCCAGTTTTTGTAGAACGTGGAAGTCTCTGCCGGGCCTACGCCGTTGTGGAAGCGGGTGGGTTGTTCCTTATACCATTGATCCCAGATAGTGGCGGACTTACCAAAAGAGAGGGTTTCGCCTTCGGTTTGCGGCGCTGAACTTGCGCTGCCCCACCAGAAATTTTCAGGAAATACGTATTTCATTACAGTTCCTCTTGTGACGGACGAGCCTGCCAGACCGGCAGGCAAAAGTAGTTGTTTAGTTCACGGTAATCGGGTTTTCACTTTCCTGCGCGCTACGTTCTTCATCCTGTTTGATGAGAGTGCGTTCGTATGCTTTCAGGAATGGGTAATACATCACAGCCGACATGACCATACAAATTAGACACATAATTACGGGACTTACCGCCCAGTTTGCGGCCCAGGAGGCCCCAATCGGCGCAGGTGTTGTCCACGGAGTGAGCGATACCACTTGAGCGACCCAACCTAATTTGGTCGCGATATAGGCAAGTGTTGCGTTAATCATCGGCACGAGCGTAAACGGCAGGAAGAACAGCGGGTTCATGATGATTGGCGTACCGAACAGAATCGGTTCGTTGATGTTAAAGAAGCTCGGAACCACGCCCATTTTACCGATGGTGCGCAGGTGAATGGCACGACTGCGCAGCAATAAGAAGGCCAGCGGGAGCGTTGAACCTACGCCCCCAATCAGTAGGTAGTGATCCCAGAAACCTTGCAGATAGATATGCGGCAGAACATTGCCTGCGGCGAGCGCGGTCTGGTTAGCGGAAAGGTTCGCCATCCAGAACGGGTTCATAATCCCGGTGACGATTAACGCGCCGTGAATACCGGCAAACCACAGGATTTGGCAGATAAACACGGAAATCAGAATCGCAGGCAAGGAGTCTGATGCTGAAACCAGTGGCGCCAACAGGTGCATAATCGCTTCAGGAATAATCATGCCGGTGGTGGACTCGATGAACAGGTTCAGCGGGTGCAGCGTGGCGACAATTACGACCACCGGGATCAGGATTTCAAAGGAACGCGCCACGCCGGTGGGCACTTCTTTTGGCAGGCGAATGGTGATGTTGTGGCGCTTTAAGAACGCATACATTTCACTGGCGTAAATCGCCGTAATCAGCGCGGTAAAGATGCCCTGGCCCGAGAAATACTGCGTCGAAATTTGCCCGTCTTTATAGGGCGCGGCAACCAGCAAAAAGGCCATAAATGCTAACAGACCCGTCATGATAGGGTCGAGCTTGTAATGCTTGCCAAGACTTGCGCCGATACCGACGGAGATAAAGAACGTCATCACGCCCATGCTGAGGTTAAACGGCAGCATGAGTTGTTCACGATAAGTGAGCGAGAAATTCAGCCACGAGCGGGCAAAACTCCAGGTGCTATCAGGCGAGAACGGCGGGAAAATAAACACTAACAAGAACGAACCGATAATCATGAACGGCAGAGCTGAGATAAAACCATCGCGGATAGCGATGACATGGCGCTGAGAACCCATTGCTCCAGCCATGGGGGTGACTTTGTGCTCAATCACATTGACCATTTTTTGGTAGATGCTCATGGCGGTATCCTTGTTATTGTTTCGGGAAGTGCAGTTATTGTGAAACAAAACGGAAACCGGTTTCCAACTGAGAAGCGAATAAATGTTAACGGGATCAAACTCGGGAAGAAAGGAGATATGGAAACGTGAGGAGGGTCACGCTTTGTTAAGAAAATGCTACGGAATTGCAGCGAATAGTGACCCCGGAGATACCGGGGCCATTATTCATTAATGTGGAACACGTAAGCCGTCTTCAATGCCGCGACTAAAGACAATTTGCCATAGCTGAATATCACGGGCGCGGAAGGCTCCGGCACAGGCATTCAGATAATAACTAAACATGCGTTGAAAACGTTCGGAATAGTTATCGGCGATTTCAGGCCAGTGGTGCAGGAAACGCTCATTCCAGGCCATCAATGTTTTATCGTAATCGGCACCAAAGTTATGCCAGTCTTCCATCACGAAATGCCCTTCGCTGGCTTGTGCAATCTGGCGCACCGATGGCAGACACCCATTCGGGAAGATATATTTATCAATCCACGGATCCACGTTGTTATTGGTTTTATTAGAACCAATGGTGTGCAGGAGGAAAATCCCTTCCGGTTTCAGATTACGGTCGGCGACACTAAAATAGGTGGCATAGTTTTTTGGCCCGACATGTTCAAACATACCGACGGAAACAATGCGGTCAAATTGCATATCCAGTTCGCGATAGTCTTGCAGCAAAATAGTCACATCAAGACCCGCACACCGTTCCTGCGCCATTTTTTGTTGTTCGGCAGAGATTGTGACACCGTGCACCGCGACGCCGTAATGTCGGGCCGCATATTGTGCAAGACCGCCCCAGCCGCAACCAATATCCAGCAGCGTCATTCCCGGTTCCAGTTGGAGTTTATCGCAGATCATTTTTAGTTTGGCATTCTGCGCGTCGCCGAGCGTGGTGGCTTCTTTCCAGTAACCACAGGAATATTGCATATGCTCATCAAGCATGCGGCTAAATAAATCATTGCCAAGATCGTAATGTTCTTTGCCAACAATCCAGGCGCGTTTTTTAGATTGCAGATTCATTATCCGGGCCGCGGCAATACGCAGTGTGTCTTTTAAATGGCGGGGAAGTTGATTCTCCAGTCCGGCACGAATGGTGTTATTGAAAAATATATCCAGACGCTCGCAGTCCCACCAACCGTCCATATAGCTTTCACCCAGCCCGAGTGTACCCTCTTGCAGGACGCGTTTAAAAAAATCGGGATGCTTAACCTGTATATCGAAAGGGCGCGGGCCGTTGATTTCCACACCGGCTTTAGCGAGCATTTCGTTAACAATTCGATACCACGGGTTATTTCTTATGCTGACTTCTTCTATACACGATGAACTCATAGCTTCTCCATCACCATTGTGTGAGGAACCTTCAAACAGCGTAGACGCTATTTTGGGCATGTGAGAAATGTCACGGAAAAAACCGTGAGCCTGATATCCGACGTAGAACAGAGAAAGGGGCGAGTGCCCACAAAAAAAGCTCTCAAAACAACAAACGGGAGCACAAAGGCTCCCGTCACGATTTCATTATAATTGTGCTGACAACCGAGCCGCTAATGAGTATAGGCTCGCCTGTTTAGTGATTCAATGAAATATTGTTAGCACGCTAAGTTATTCACTCATATCACTAATGCGCGTCGGATTCAGCAGCTTGCCAGACCTCGACATTTTTACGGCGCTGCATCAGATAACCTAACATTGCCAGCGCAATGGTCACCAGCATCACGCTGGTGGTCGTCAGCAGCGGCGTTGCCACAAGCCAGGACACCATCAAACTTGCCAGGAAGCACAGGCCCAATTGCAGCGTGTTTTGCAGCGCAGCGGCTTTACCCGTGGCCTGCGGGAATGGCAGCAGTGCTGAAGCGACAACGATGGGGTAAATTGCACCGTTGGCGATTGCCATGATACAGAATGGGATCAGCAGCAGCGTCAGGGTCGCGTGACCGCTTATCGAAACCGCCCAGGTGCCGAAAATACTCAGCGTATATAAAGCCAGCAGCCAGGGCAGCATTTGCTTACCGTTCCATTTTTGCAGCGCGCTGCGACAACCGTAACCGCCAATCAGGAAGGCAATGGTTTGTGGCACGTAGCTCAGGCCGATTGCCGCCGGGCTGTAACCCATATCGTTCAGGATGAATGGGGAACCGGTCAACCAGGCAAAGAAGCTTGCGGAACAAGCGGCATAAATCAATACGTTGCCGCTATATACGCGATTGCGCAGCAACGACATAAAGCTGACTTTATTGTCTTCCGTTTGCGGGTGATGCTGAGTGCGTGGCTTCAGGCGCAGCGTTGGGATCATCAGCACCAGGGTGATTCCAAACAGGGTGGCGAAGATCGCCTGCCAGTCGAAGTGCACCAAAATCCAGCTACCGAGCAGCGGTGCCAGTGCCGGAGACAAGCCAACCAGCGGCATAATCGTGGCGAAAATACGATTTGCGCGATTCGCCGGGTAATAATCCGTCACCAGTGCCTGCCAGCTCACCGCCGCAGAACACACACCCACGGCCTGTACAAAGCGCAGGACCAACAGCGCGGTGGCGCTTTCGACCCACAACATGCCGATACAACCGACGGCAAACAGGCTCAACCCGGCCAGTAACACAGGTTTGCGGCCGAAATGGTCAGACAGCGGCCCCCACATTAACTGGGCGAACGCAAATCCGGCGAGGAACAAACTCAGGCTTGCGCTCACCGCGGAAGCATCGGTCTGTAAATCTTGCTGAATAGCCGCGAAAGCTGGCAGATACATGTCTGTGGCGAGGAACCCCAGCACACTTAATCCGGCCAGCCAGATAAGAAATCCTTTTGATGGTTGCATGTTTTTCTCTTGATTTATCTTGCAGGTTGATTGCCGCGAGAGTGTACGGAGTGCAATTACGCTTGTGAAACGCTAATATTTGTCTATTGCGTTCAAAAAATTTGTGAGCAGAAAAATGTGGTCAGAATATTCGCTGGAAGTGATAGATGCGGTGGCGCGCAATGGCAGCTTCAGTGGTGCTGCACAGGAGTTGCACCGCGTTCCGTCTGCCATCAGCTATACGGTACGGCAACTGGAAGAGTGGTTAGCTGTGCCGCTGTTTGAACGCCGTCACCGTGACGTGGAATTAACCCCCGCAGGCGTCTTTTTTTTGAAGGAAGGGCGCTCTGTTATCAAAAAAATGATGACGACACGGCAACAGTGCCAGCAGATCGCAAATGGATGGCGCGGACACCTGGCGATTGCGGTCGATAATATTGTAAAACCGGAGCGCACGCGCCAGCTGGTGTTGGATTTCTACCGTCATTTCCCGGATATCGAGCTGCATATTTTTCAGGAAGTTTTTAACGGCGTGTGGGACGCACTGGCGGATGGGCGCGTTGAAGTTGCGATTGGCGCCACTCAGGCTATTCCTGTCGGTGGGCGTTTTGCCTTCCGGGACATGGGGACACTGAGCTGGCGTTGCGTGGTGGCAGCGAATCATCCCCTGGCGATACAAGGCGGCACATTGAGTGATGACGACTTGCGAGCCTGGCCGTCGCTGGTTCTGGAAGATACTTCGCGTTCTTTACCCAAACGTATTACCTGGCTGCTGGATAACCAGCGGCGCGTAGTGGTACCGGATTGGGAATCGGGTTCCGATTGCCTGAGTGCAGGTTTGTGTATCGGTATGGTGCCATTGCATATCGCCAGACCGTGGGTAGATTCTGGTAAATGGTGCGAGCTGACGTTGGATAACCCATTCCCGGATGCCGCGTGTTGCCTGACGTGGAAGCAAAATGATGCGTCACCCGCGCTAGCCTGGTTACTAGATTATCTGGGAGATAGCGAAACGATGAATCAGGAGTGGTTGCAGGAGCCATTATAAATCGGGCAGTTCGTAGGGTGGATAAGCCGTAGGCGTCATCCACCATTTACGTCAGAACTGTCGGATGACGCTGCTGTACGGCCTACGATATTTTAGCGGCGATAATCGCGGAACGGACCGTCGGCTACGGAGCGGCGTTCAATCAGGCGCGGATGCACTTCAATTGATTGCGACTCTTCGCGTTTGTTGACGATACGGTCCAGCAGCATGTTAAACGCCGTTTCACCCAGCGAATCTTTCGGCTGGTGAATGGTGGTCAGGGCAGGCGAGAAGAAACGCGCATTGCGCACATTGTCGTAACCAATAACGGAGACATCCTGCGGCACACGCAGACCCATCTCATCAGCGGCACAAATCGCGCCCATCGCCATAATATCGCCGCCACAGAATACTGCCGTTGGACGATGAGACTGGCCGAGGATCTGCTGCATCGCGCGGTAGCCAGACTCTGGCTCAAAGTCACCCTGAACAATCCAGTTTTCTGGAATGGCGATACCGGCTTCTTCCAGCGCTTTCATAAAGCCTGCGTGACGACCACCGCCGGTATTACGTTCCATTTGGCCAGGAATGGCACCAATTTCACGGTGGCCGCGTTCAATCAAATAACGCCCGGCCAGATAACCGCCGTGGAACGCGTTATCGACCACTGAGTCGGTGAAGTCTGCGCGAGCTTCGCCCCAGTCCATCACCACCATTGGGATATGGCGGTATTCTTCGAGCATGGTCAGCAGATATTCCGGATACTCAGAACACATCACCAGCAGGCCATCGACGCGCTTTTGCGCCATCATTGATAAATAAGCGCGCTGTTTTTCAAAGTTGTTGTGCGCATTACCCAGAATCAGAGTGTAGCCTTTTTCAAAGCAGCTATTTTCCACGGCTTCGATGATCTCGGCGAAATAGGGGGCTTCGCTGGAAGTGGCAAGCAGACCAATCGTTTTGGTGTGATTAACTTTAAGGCTGCGTGCGACGGCACTGGGTGAATAGTGCAATTCTTTGATTGCCGCCCAGACCGCATTGCGTGTCTCTTCCGCCACAAAACGAGTTTTGTTAATCACATGTGATACGGTTGTAGTGGAAACGTTTGCGCGCTTCGCCACGTCCTTGATTGTCGCCATTAAATTTCACTCCAGGCCATATCGTAAACTCCTGATAACTAATATGTTAAACGTTTGCGTACACTGACTCCTGAGGCAACGTTTGGGTTGCGGGTATGCCGGGATTGCGACATAAAACGGAAGGAGGGCATAGAATTGATGGTACGCAATAAATTAGCGAGGGATTTTGGCCTATCCGGAAGAAAAGTGGAAGAGGGAAAAGCGATATCAGGTTAAAACCAGGAGGATTTTTATCTCTGGTTGTGGGAAAATCAATCTGACACACCGATTGTAAGGTAATTAAAAGGAGTTTAGCGATGAGCACAGATTTGAAATTTTCAATCACCACAACGGTTATTGTTCTGGCACTGATCGTATTTGGCGCGTTAACCGCCGTACTGCACTGATTAAAATGGGCCGCAATCGCGGCCCATATCTTTTAGGTTTTACGCTGCCAGATTCTTCGCAACAAATTCCCAGTTCACCAGCGCCCAGAAATGCTCAAGGTAGCCTGCACGAGCATTACGGTAGTCGATGTAGTAAGCATGTTCCCAAACGTCTACCGTCAACAGCGGTTTTGCCGCAGTGGTCAGCGGGGTGCCCGCGTTAGACGTTGAAACGATAGCTAATGCGCCATCTTCTTGCTTAACCAGCCAGGTCCAACCCGCGCCGAAGTTTTTGATAGCCGCGTCGGTAAACTGCTGTTTGAATTCAGCAAAGCTACCAAAAGATTTATTGATGGCTTCCAGCAGTGCGCCTGTTGGTTCGCCACCTGCGTTTGGCGCCAGACAGTTCCAGTAGAAAGTGTGGTTCCACACCTGTGCTGCGTTGTTGAATACGCCGCCTTCTGAAGTACGAACGATCTCTTCCAGAGTTTTACCTTCAAACGCGGTGCCCTTAACCAGATTGTTCAGGTTAGTGACGTAGGTTTGATGGTGTTTACCGTAATGGTATTCCAGCGTTTCAGCAGAGATGTGCGGGGCTAATGCATCTTTCGCATATGGTAGTGCAGGTAATTCGAACGACATTGCAAACTCCTTATTACCCGTCATTCTTCGGGCCGCATAGTAGGCTCAAATTATTTAGGGTATCTATTGTTAAACAAACACTTTTAGTGCGGGTTTAGGTTAACAAATTGAAAGGAAAAGCAAAAGAGAAACGCACTTGCCCTTTTAAGGGCAAGTGCGAGTTTTACGAAGAGGGATTAGCGAATGGTTTTTGAGGTCATAACGCGTTTGGCACCCACATAGTGGCGCTGCCAGTAATCTTCACTTAACGACGTGATTTGAATATCGCGACCCGTGCGAGGGGACTGGATGAATTTGCCATTTCCGACATACACGCCGACGTGGTCAGCGGTGCCGCGACCACGGGTGCGGAAGAAGACCAGGTCGCCTGTTTCCAGTTCGCCACGGTCTACTGAAGAAGCATCACGCAGGTGGTACATTTCGTTCGCGGTGCGCGGAATGCGGAATTTCACCAGGTCTTTGTAAGCGTAGTAAACCAGACCGCTGCAATCGAAGCCGGTATTTGGCGACGTGCCTCCCCAGCGATACGGTTTGCCAATCTGGCCCATCAATTTATTCATTGCCGTTTTTTGTGCTTTTTGCACGCGGACTTTATGCGCCTGAGCAATAGTCGTTGGATGCTCTGCTTTAACTTTCACACAACGCGTTTTGTAACCTTTGCGAGGTTTACTGCATTTTTCGGTGAAAGTAACAGGCTGGACTTTTGCAAGCTGAGAGGATTTTTTGCGGTCGGTTTTGGCAAGAGTCTTGGTTTTTGTACTGCTGGCGTTTTTAGCGGTTTTACTTTTCGCAGCAGCGGTTTCTTTTTTCTTGCTTGCGGTCTTGGTGGTGGTGCTTTTCTTGCTGGCGGTAGTGGTTTTCTCTTTACTCTTACTGCTCTTTTCTGTGCTCTTCGTTGTGGATTTCACAACGTGCGCCTTTTGCGCGACCACGGGACGAGCGTGTTCAGACGCCTGCGTCAATGGTATATACGGCAAGGTAAATAGCAGAGCACAGAGCGTGATAGATGTTTTTGTTATCCGCGCCACTCGACATTCCCCTGGTTAAAATAAATGCATGATAAATACCATCATGCCCGTGTATGATTTTGCGAAACCCGCCGATTCTAATCCATAAGACGCAATAAAGTTAATAACCTTTTTCGATTCCTCTTCTTGTTTCGTTACCGAACGCAAAAAAAATGACCAAACTAATGGTTGTGAGGCTATTTATTGATCGTGCTTATAGTTATTTCCTGATTTCCCGCTGCGGGAAAAGTGTTATTCTTGATGCATGTTGTCCCTCCATCGCGCAGCACAGAGAAACCCTGTAAAAAATGGTGTTTTCTGGAGAGGGTGTCAATCGCTACAATGGCAGGCTAATGCCAGTACTTGGTTTGAGGAAGCAAGCAATGAGCACTATTGAAAAAATCCAACAACAGATCACCGAGAACCCCATTCTTCTGTATATGAAAGGTTCTCCGAAACTGCCTAGCTGTGGTTTCTCTGCCCAGGCTGTGCAGGCGCTGTCTGCCTGTGGCGAGCGTTTCGCATACGTTGATATTTTACAGAATCCAGACATCCGTGCTGAGCTGCCAAAATACGCAAACTGGCCGACTTTCCCGCAACTGTGGGTTGATGGCGAGCTGGTTGGCGGCTGTGACATCATCATCGAAATGTATCAGCGTGGTGAGTTGCAATCTCTGATTAAAGAGACCGCAGCGAAACACAAATCTGAAGAGCCAGACGCAGAGTAATTATTTGCTCATGTGGTTTGTGCTAATAAAAAAGCGACCGGTTTGGGTCGCTTTTTTTATGCTTAAGATTCAGGTTCGGCCGGGAGTGGAAGAGGCCAGCCACCTAAGCGTTTCCAGCGGTTGACGATTTCGCAAAACAGGTGCGCAGTTTGCTCGGTGTCATACAGAGCAGAGTGCGCCTGGCTGCTGTCAAACGGCATGCCCGCGGCGATGCACGCTTTCGCCAACACCGTTTGACCTAACGCCAGTCCGCTTAGCGCGGCGGTATCAAAGGTGACAAACGGATGGAACGGGTTACGTTTGAGCGACGCGCGTTCTGCCGCCGCCATCATAAAGCTGTGATCGAATGTGGCGTTATGGGCGACCATAATCGCACGGTTGCATCCGCTGTCTTTGATGCCTTTACGCACCATTTTGAAAATCGCATGCAGCGCATCATATTCGCTGACGGCACCACGCAACGGGTTGTGCGGGTCGATACCATTAAAGGCCAGCGCTTCAGGCTGAAGGATTGCACCCTCAAACGGATCGACATGGAAATGCAGGGTTTCATCCGGCGATAACCAGCCGTCTTGATCCATCTTTAAAGTGATGGCTGCGACTTCCAGTAAAGCATCGGTTTTCGCGTTAAAGCCGGCTGTTTCTACATCAATGACTACCGGATAAAAACCACGAAAACGGTCGCACAGGCTATGCAGTTGCGTGTTGTCAGACATCAGGATCTCTTAATACGGGGAAAAAGCAGCGCGCATTATGGCAAATTTTAGGAAGGGTTGCAGTAGCGGGCGCAAAAATGCCCGCTACTCGGGTATTAGTGACCCAGACCTTTGCCAGCGTCTTTACTTTCGATCAGCTCAATTTTGTAGCCGTCGGGATCTTCAACGAAAGCGATAACGGTGGAGCCACCTTTGACCGGACCAGCTTCACGCGTCACATTGCCACCGTTTTGGCGAATACGTTCGCAAGCTTCGGCTGCATTATCAACGCTCAGCGCGATGTGACCGTAAGCATTGCCCAAATCATAGCTTTCGGTGCCCCAGTTATAAGTCAGCTCAATAACCGCTTCTTCAGTTTCCGGACCGTAACCCACGAAGGCCAGAGAGTATTTGTATTCAGGGTTTTCGCTGGTACGCAGCAGGGTCATGCCCAGTACGTTAGTGTAAAACTCGATGGAGCGTTGCAGGTTGCCGACACGCAGCATGGTATGAAGTAAGCGCATAAATTCCTCGAAGAATTAGAAGGTTAATTTCTAAATGTGAGGTAAGTATAGCGGCGAATAAACGCCGCTATCAACGGAAGACTCTGATTATAATGTCGGATAATCGGTATAACCCTCAGCGCCACCGCCGTAGAAGGTTTCAGGGCGCTGGGCGTTGAGTTCTGCATTGCGATGCAGGCGCTCAACCAAATCAGGGTTCGCGATGTAATCACGGCCAAACGCGACGGCGTCAATCAAACCTTTCTCGATTAATGCTTCGGCTTTTTCCGGGGTATAAGCGCCTGCACCAATGATCACACCGTTGAAACAGTCGCGTACTTTCTGACGGAATGCTTCGGTGTATGGCTTGCCGCCCGCCCAGTCAGGCTCGGACATGTGCAGATAGGCGATGCCACGTTTGTTCAATTCTTCAATGAGATACAACGCATCGGCTTCTTCATCCGGGCCGTTGTCCACATTCTGGAATGAACCGACAGGAGAGACACGAATACCAATACGATCGGCGCTCCATTCTTTGCTCACGGCATCAACCACTTCCAGCACCAGACGCGCACGGTTTTCACGGCTACCGCCGTACTCATCGGTGCGATGGTTAGAAGATGGCGAGAGGAACTGGTGCAACAAATAACCGTGCGCAGAGTGCAGTTCAACCATATCAAAACCAGCGTCGCGTGCGTTTCCTACCGCCTGGCGGAAGTCATTCACGATGCCTGGAATTTCATTCAGCTCAAGTGCACGCGGCATGGAAGTATCGACGCGAATGGCATGGCCGTTTTCATCACGAAGCGAAGTGCGGGTACCGGCAGACAGCGCAGACGGAGCAACCGGTGCTTGCTGGCCTGGCTGAATGCTGGTGTGCGAAATGCGACCGGTATGCCACAGTTGCACAGCAATACGGCCATCTGCGGCGTGAACGCCCGCGGTAATTTTCTTCCAGGCAGCAATTTGCTCATCGCTATGCAAACCTGGCGCGCCTTCATAACCTTTCGCTTGCGCAGAAATCTGTGTCGCTTCGCTGATGATAAGCCCTGAGCTGGCACGCTGGCGGTAATATTCACCCATCAAAGGCGTAGGGATATCACCCGGTACAATGCTGCGCAGTCGGGTCAGTGGCGCCATAAAAATGCGGTTTGGAACGGTAATGGCACCCACTTTCAATGGAGTAAATAATTTATCTGCTGACATATAAAACGCCTCTAATAGACCGGTCGTCTATTGTTTGATTAAATAAAAAGTCGTGAAGTAAATTAAGAACCTGTCAGGAGACAGGTTCCGCTAACAATTGAGTAACGTGGGCGAGGGCGCATTCCAGCGGTATCGCGCTACGTGAAATCTTCGCCTGCAGGCTCGCTCCTAGCCAAAGGGCATAAATCACCTGAGCCTGGCTTAACGCGGAATCGGTCAATTTCAGGCTTTTCTCTGCGTGACCTTTTTCCAGGGCATCTGCAAGCTGGGAAACAATTTGTGCCGAGCCTTGATTCAGCGCCGCACGCATATCTTCCGAAAGGTCGCAAACCTCAGCCGAAAGCTTGACCGTCAAACAGCTTATCAGGCTACCGTGCTGAGAGAACCAGTTAACAGTTTCCTGATACCAGGCCAGCAATCTTTCGCGGTACGTTCCCGCGCCACATGAAAAATGCTGCTGCAAGCGCAGGTTATAAGCCGTGTAATAGCGCTCCAGCATCGCCACGCCAAACGCTTCTTTAGAGCGAAAGTAATGGTAGAAAGAGCCTTTCGGGACTTCGGCAGTGCTTAACAACTCGCTCAACCCCATGCCAGTAAAACCGCGTTGCAGGCAAAGCTGCTCGCCAGTCGCAAGGAGGTGTTCGCGTGTGTCATGGTCAGGATGTCTGTTCATGGGGAAAGACTGTAATAGACCAGTCGGTCTAACGCAAGTGTTTAGGGTAAAATTTTTACCATGTTTTTGTAACTAAGGAATAGCGATGCGTAGTCTCTATAAAAGACTGAAGCCACCAGAATAATGATCAACAGACCCGCCAGAACGCCGACCAGGCGGATGAGTAGGGTGTACCACCCGCGCGAAGGCAGGATTTTAATCGCTGACAGAAACAATGCGGGTACAAGTCCAGCCAGCCCGATCCAGAGCAGCAATTGAGGGGTAATTAACCTGGATGCGTTATGGGAGTCGGTTTCAAAGACGTTACTCACAATATGAGTGTCAATGACCGCGCCACAGGTAAACATAAAGTAATTGTTGACCGCACAACCCATCACCAATATCACTAGCAGCGGCTTACGTAGCCAAGGAAAATTAATCAGATTGAAGAGGGATAACCAGGCGCTGAACAAAACCACGGGCACCGAAATGGCGAAGATCCAGCTGTGAATTGAGTCCGGGGCAATGATATCCCATGCGCGCTTAATGAACAGTGAATTAATCAAAGTAAAGAAAAAGGCACAGCACAGGTTAAATCTGGAATCGTTACACTGTAACTTTTTAATGATTTCCATAACGCCCATAATGACTCGTAGACAATGGACGTAGACTAATTTAAGAAGATTAGGCGAACCTTAATTTCACCGCATCGCTTGCAACAATCTGCATGTCAGGCTTCAATTGAAGCACTGTGCGTGAAGAGGTTGGCGAGTGTCTGAACAGTTAGAGTTTTTCCCGATACAAAGCCCGTGTCGCGGGATCTGCCAGTCAGATGAGCGCGGCTTTTGCCGTGGGTGTATGCGCAGCCGTGACGAGCGTTTTCAGTGGCAGCAACTGAGCGACGGGCAAAAACAAGAAGTGCTGCGCTTATGCCGCCAGCGTTTAATGCGTAAATTACGTGCAAACAAGAGCGCATCCCCCGAAGAACCGCAACAACCTTCACTTTTTTAATTCCCTGATCCCTCTATACTCAGTCGCAGAATTCATTTAACACTGAGGACAGGCTTTATGGTACAGCGCATTACGATTTCCCCGCAGGGACCAGAATTTTCCCGTCTGGTGATGGGGTATTGGCGTTTGATGGAGTGGAATATGTCCGCTCCTCAACTGGCCAGCTTTATCGAAGAGCATGTCGACCTGGGTATTACCACTGCTGATCACGCTGATATCTACGGTGGTTATCAATGTGAAGCCGCGTTTGGTGAGGCAATGCGCCTGGCCCCGCATCTGCGTCAAAAAATGGAAATCGTCACGAAGTGTGGGATTGCTACTACGGCAAAACCCGATCACGCTTTGGGGCACTACATCACCGACAAATCTCACATCATCAGTAGCGCGGAGAAGTCACTTCAGAACCTGGCCACTGACTATCTGGACCTGCTGTTAATTCATCGCCCTGATCCTTTGATGGACGCTGACGAAGTGGCGGAAGCGTTCACTATGCTGCATCAGAGCGGCAAAGTGCGTCACTTTGGCGTATCAAACTTTACCCCGGCTCAGTTTGCATTGTTGCAATCGCGTCTGCCGTTTACGCTTGCGACCAATCAGGTGGAAATTTCCCCGGTACATCAGCCGACTATCCTTGATGGCACGCTGGATCAATGCCAGCAGTTGCGCGTTCATCCGATGGCGTGGTCATGTCTGGGCGGTGGTAGCCTGTTTAATGACGAAGCCTTCCAGCCGCTGCGTGATGAGTTGCAAGCGGTAGCAAATGAGATTGGTGCTGAAACTATTGAGCAAGTGGTTTATGCATGGATTATGCGCTTGCCGTCCAAACCGTTGCCAATTATCGGCTCCGGCAAAATTGAACGTGTGCGTTCAGCCATTCATTCTCTGAGCCTGGATATGAGCCGTCAACAATGGTTCCGTATCCGTAAAGCTGCGTTAGGTTACGACGTGCCGTAACCCGCAAAAATAGTTATCTCCCGGAGGATTTCACCTGTCTGGCCTATGCTTAACAGGGTAAATATGAATCCGGGAGATAAATATGAAGCGAATGAGTCTGGCATTACTGGTCTTATTGAGTTGTGGAGCCGCTCAGGCTGCAAGCACCGACGTTCAAATGAATCTCGTCACGGCTGAGGGGATTGGTCACTCTCTTGGCAATGTCAAAATCACCGAGACCGATAAAGGACTGGTTTTTGCACCGGACCTGAGAACACTTCCCCCAGGCGAACATGGGTTCCATGTCCACGCCAAAGGTAGCTGCGAAGCTGCAATGAAAGATGGCAAACCTTCAGCGGCTGAAGCCGCTGGTGGGCATCTTGATCCTGAACATACTGGCAAACATATGGGTCCAATGGGCGTTGGTCATCTGGGCGATTTACCGGTGCTGGTGGTCGACAACGACGGCAGCGCGACCCAGCCCGTTACCGCACCGCGTCTGAAAAAACTCGATGATGTAAAAGGCAAAGCGCTAATGGTGCATGTTGACGGCGATAATATGTCCGATCAACCGAAACCCCTTGGTGGTGGTGGGGCGCGCTACGCTTGCGGCGTTATCCAGTAAAACTAGTGGCTGCCTGTCAACGTTCCGGCAGGCGGCGCTTGTTCCAGTTGGGAAAGCGAACAATAGAGTCGCCAGATGATTCCGGCGAGCTCTCGGGCATCCGCATTATGGTGATGCGCAAGCGTGTCCGACATTTTCTGTAACTCCTGCAAAGTTGCTGCCAGCGATCGTTGCTGAACCCCACGTTCACTCATCACGTCCCGCAAGGTATGAATACACACATCGCGCACCTGTGACAACGGGTCGGACCGTGTTTCCCAACTACGCAATTGCCAGACTACATGCGAGCAGTTCAGTAACACCACCCCCCAGCGCAACAGCCAGCGACGCGCTGTCTCATCTTTGCTACTACTCAACTGGCTAATGTGGTGATAGGCCAGCGATTCAAATTGGTTTTCCGTGTGGACGGGTTTGCGGCTTAATTGATCGACAAAACCACGTCGCAAGGCCCGAATATGGCGGCGACTCTTACGTGTGTCAGAACCCGGTCGCAGAATGGAAAACGCCACCCACGAAAGACCCACGCCTATGACTTTTGCCAGATTATCATTCAGGAAATCCGCAAAGTCATAAACCGGCGGGTTAGTCACTGCGATAAACGAACCCATGAAAACAATCAGTTGCCCCCATAATCCGGCCAGCTTAGGTTGTTGTAGCTTGAGTAGCTGCATGGTCGCCAGCAGCGGCAATAAGAAAATCAGGAACTGCCAGAGGTCGGTGATCTGCACCATCAGACCGAATTTCACCAGGAAGCTAAATAGCGATAGCCACAGTAAGGTGCGCATCAGCAGGGTGAGCGAATTAAGCGGCGAGGCGACAGACGAATAGAGTACGCAACTGATTGCCGCCAGCGATAGCGCACCGCTCCCGCCATCCCACTGGGTGCTGATACACCAGGCCCCGGTCACGGTAATCACGCAGAAGGTGCGAATTGCGCTCCACAATGCTTCGGTGTTGTCGGTATGCCTTGCCAGTGGCGGAGTTTTCGGCGGCTCGATCTCTGATACAGGCGTCGCATTTTCCAGTTCGCGCAACCACCGTGAACTGTTCAGGTACAACCAGCAAAAATAACGCAGACGATGCCAGAATGCCTGGTAGCGATAGTCATCATCGACGCCGGGGGCAATCTGCTGTAACAGGCGAGCGATGTGATATTTATGGGTATCTTCCCGCGCCAGTTCCTTAATTAAGGCTTCCAGCACGGGCCATAAATTTTCTGGCGGGTCAGGCCAGTTCATCAGCATGCGGCGCAGGCCAGAGATAACGCTGGTGAGGCGGAGTTGCTGATGAATAAGATAATTGAGCAAATTATTCTGGCGGCGAAAACGATAATGGCTCCAGAACGCCTGAATCCTTAAAAGATTCATGGTCAGAATCTGCCCGATAACCCCTTCGTGCGCCATGCGAATCGCATCGGTGGTTTCTGGTTTCCACAGCATCGAAGCGTGTTCCAGCAAACGGGCATGCATATTTCGCAGCGCGCTCAGTAGCGTGGTGCCATCAGAGGTGCTGGGCAGCACCATCATCATAAAACCACCGCATAAAATCCCGACGATAACTTCGCAAACACGCGCCTGAGTAATATCCCACAGCTGCGTAGTTTCGACCGTATTCACCATCGGGAATGCGATAATCGCGGCGGTGTAGCCCGCCAGCATAAAGGCATACGCGACGTTGTTCTGGAAATGGCTTGAGCTCCAGGTGCACAGCGCCAACCATGCAGCCATAGCAAAAGTAAATAGCCACGGGTCGTTTAGCGTATTCCCGGCAATAATCAGCGAGGCCGTTGCGCCAATTAAACTGCCTGCCACGCGCCCCAGACTTTTGCTGACCACGCCGCCGACGGTAGGGAAGCTCACGACCGCCGCTGAAGTCATTGCCCAGTAGGGTTCATCTAAATTCAGGTAATAAGCAATGGTCAATGCCAGACACATCGCAATCGCATTGCGCAGGGCGTAGCGCCATTGCCCGGCGTTTGCTTTGCCCCAGGGAGTATTTCGCCATGCCAACGCTGAGAGTTTCATCAGTGCTGTCAGTGCTTAATGGATACAGTGCAGGTGGTGCCAGAAACCAGCGTGACTCCTGGCGGAATCTCATCGAGCTTAATGCGCACCGGAACACGTTGGGCCAGGCGCACCCACGGCACGTTAGGTTTGATATCCGGCACTAAATCGCTGTCACTTTCAACACTTTGATCGTAGATGGCGCGGCCAATGCTTTGCACTTTGCCGTTTAAAGGGACGTGGCCGCTATACAATACGATTTGCGCGGCATTGCCGGGTTGGATATGGCGAAGTTTGGTCTCTTCAAAATAACCGACTACATAAAAAGAGTGACTATCGACCAGCGCAAATACCGGCTGCCCGGCGGTGGCGTAATTGCCGGTTCGCGTTGACAGATTCGTCACCCAGCCATCAACGGGGGCGGTCACGGTTGTTTGCGTAATCTGCCATCTTGCCTGTTCAAGCGTGGCTTCAGCCGCTTTCACAGAGGCTTGCGCGGCTTTGACATTGATATTGGCGGTGTCCATATCTTCGGCAGAAATATAGTTGCGCGGTAAGTTACGACGGCGATTGGCTTCATTGCTGGCTTTGCCCAGCTCGGACTGCGCCTGAGCTAACTGCGCCTGCGCGTTGAGTTCGGCAATGTGGTATGGCGTGACGTCAATGGTGAATAAAATCGAACCCGCTTTGACGAATTGATTATCTTCAATATTAAGCTTTGTAATGGTCCCTGAAACCTGCGGCGTAATGCTGACTTGCTCAGCGCGAACTTTCCCGTCTCGCGTCCACGGTGATTGCATGTAATAATTCCATAACATCCAGCCAACAACGATGGCTACGGCAAAAACCAGCAGCGTGGAAAAATACTTAATTGTTTTCATATTCATGCTTTACCACACCACCAGAATGACAAGGCCCGCACTGACTGAGAGTGAGAATAACGACAAATCCATTAATGTCGGATGCCATATTTCGCCGGAATACATCCAGTCACGTAACAAATGATGCAGGATGAGCCAGATAAAAAAACCAACGAGAACCGCTTTAAAAAGAGGGGGGAAGTAGATAGAGGCACCCAAAATCAGGTCCTGAATGGGTAAGCCTGAGGTCAGTAAATTAAAGCTCACGTCAGATAATCCTTTAAAATTCCGGGGACGACTGCCGTTTCCCCTGACTTAGATGTAAACTAAAAGTATAGCTGGTTGCATAACGTCAGCAAAAATAAGGATTTTGTTTTTTCAATTAAAGCCTGCACAGTAGTTTAAAATCAGTATAATATGTTAGCAAGCTAATTATAAGGAGATGAAATTGGAATCGCCATTAGGATCAGATCTGGCACGATTGGTGCGCATTTGGCGTGCTCTGATTGACCATCGCCTGAAACCACTTGAATTGACACAAACGCATTGGGTTACGTTGCACAATATCCATCAGTTGCCGCCCGAGCAGTCACAGATTCAGTTGGCCAAAGCGATCGGCATTGAGCAACCATCATTGGTCAGAACACTTGATCAACTTGAGGAGAAAGGTCTTATTTCTCGTCAGACTTGTGCGAACGACCGTCGCGCGAAGCGTATTAAACTCACTGAGCGGGCAGATCCCATCATCACTGAGATGGAAACGGTTATCAAAAAGACGCGCGATGAAATTCTGTTGGGTATCAGCCCCGAAGAGCAGACACTGTTGCTTAACCTGATAAACCGGCTGGAAAAAAACATCGTTGATTTACAGACGAAAGAATAATTTTTTATCGAAAGCCTCGCTGCAAAGCGAGGCTTTCTGCTTTATAGAAGCACGAATTAGTTCGGTGAAACAGTGGTCTGGCTGCCGTTGCTGGCGATTCTCACACGTTGGCCCGCAGAGAATTTAGTGTCGCCTTGTTTTTGCACGACCAGAATGGTGTTGCCGTCATCTTTACGGATTTCCAGCTCAACACCCTGAGTTTTGTTCAGCGCACCCTGAACACTCTGACCGGCCACGCCACCTGCTACAGCACCCGCAGCTGTTGCCAGTGAACGACCGGTACCGCCGCCGACGGTGTTACCCAGGAAGCCACCCAGAACAGCCCCGCCAATCGCACCCATCACGTTTGAATCATTTCCTGCCTGAATCTGAACAGGACGAGCAGAAACCAACGTACCGTACGTGACGCTCTGGACTTGCTTGGCATCAGAGGCACTGTAAACGTCGCCGGAAAGTGAACTGGTGTTGCTGCAACCAGCCAAAGTTAACCCAACTAATGTTACTGCCAGTACACGTGAAATCATTTTTTGACTCTCCTGAACACCTGAAACGCCCAACTGAGCATCCTTCATGGCTAAATTATATGGTATTTAGGTGCTGAATTTAAAATTAGTTCCGATGCATTATGGCATTGATACTAAAAAACCTTAACTTAACCGTGCCTAAACCAGCGCAATATTCTTTATGACAAACGCGTTGTTGTTAAAAAGTATTAATGAATCATCGAATTGAGTGCTAATTTATGATGGAGTTAACCCCCTAAAATGGCGAGTCTACAGGAGTAACCGATGAAATCAGGGCGTTATATCGGTGTGATGTCCGGCACCAGTCTGGACGGTATTGATGTCGTTCTGGCAGCGATTGATGAACATCTTGTTGCGCAGCAGGCGAGTTACAGCCACCCGATTCCTTTAGATATCAAAAATGCCATTCTGGCGATCTGCCAGGGGCAGCAGTTAACGCTTTCTCAGCTTGGGCAGCTCGATAATCGTCTGGGGAAATTGTTCGCCGAAGCGGTGCAAACGTTGATGGATGAACAGGGGCTGACTTACGCCGACATCACCGCTATCGGGTGTCACGGACAAACCGTCTGGCATGAACCGCAAGGTGATGCGCCGCACACGATGCAAATTGGTGATAACAACCAAATTGTTGCGCGCACCGGTGTGACAGTCGTAGGGGATTTTCGCCGCCGCGATATGGCGCTTGGTGGGCAAGGCGCGCCCCTGGTTCCGGCATTCCATCATGCTTTATTAGCCCATCCGACCGAACACCGCATGGTGCTCAACATCGGCGGGATTGCCAACCTTTCTTTGCTTATTCCGGAACAGCCAATACGTGGGTTTGATACCGGCCCCGGAAATATGCTGATTGATGCTTGGATCTGGCGTCAGCGCGGCAAGGCATACGATAAAGACGCCGAATGGGCGAGCAGCGGAAAAGTTATCATTCCTCTATTGCAGCAAATGCTTAGTGACCCGTATTTTTCCATGCCTGCGCCTAAAAGCACCGGTCGCGAATATTTCAACTATGGTTGGCTCGAACGCCAGTTGGCTGCATTCCCAGGGCTTGCCGGGGAAGATGTTCAGGCCACACTCACGGAACTCACCGCGGTGACAATTTCCGAGCAGGTTTTATTGAGCGGTGGTTGTGAGCGCTTGATGGTGTGCGGTGGTGGGAGTCGCAATCCGTTGCTGATGGCGCGTTTAGGTGGTTTGCTGCCTGGAATCGAAGTGACAACCACGGATGATGCAGGCATTAGCGGCGATGACATGGAAGCACTGGCATTCGCCTGGCTTGCGTACCGCACTATGTCGGGCCTGCCGGGAAATCTGCCGTCCGTGACCGGGGCAACAGCCGCCAGCGTGATTGGTGCCATATTTCCCGCAAACCCGCTCCATCTTCCCTGAAGAATCGGAGTTAACTGAAATTCACGACAGCACTAAAACTCTAAACTGAAGTGATGGGGGACGCTAAGCTCCCCCTTTTATAAGAAATTATAAGAACTTCAGGACATGCAGATGAAAAAACTACTTATTGCCACTATTCCTTTCATGCTCGCCGGATGCAGCTACTACAACACCTTTGTTGAGCGTATGCAGACCGATACCCTGCAATATCAGTGCGACGAAAAACCGCTTACCGTCAAACTTAATAATCAGAAACAGATGGTCAACTTTGTCTACGACAACGAATACCTGTCGCTGACTCAGGGTCTGTCTGCCTCGGGCACGCGTTATACCGACGGGGTGTACGTGTTCTGGTCGAAAGGCGATACCGCCACGGTTTATCGTAAAGACACTGTCGTTCTGGATAATTGCCAGCTTCAAAATCCGAAACATTGAGATTTTTGAGGGTGGAGCGCACAATAGCTCCACCTGACAATTGCCTGACGTAAAGCCATGTCTGATAACGACTCTTTGCAACAAATTGCGCATTTGCGCCGCGAATACACCAAAGGTGGGTTGCGCCGCACTGATCTTACCGAACAACCTCTGCCTTTGTTTGAGCGCTGGTTAGCTCAGGCATGTGATGCAAAACTTGCCGATCCTACCGCGATGGTAGTGGCGACCGTTGATGAAAACGGCCAGCCGTATCAGCGCATTGTTTTGCTCAAACATTTCGATGAACGAGGACTCGTGTTTTACACCAACCTCGGCTCCCGCAAAGCACATCACCTGGAAACGAATCCGCGAATCAGTCTGCACTTCCCGTGGCATATGCTCGACCGTCAGGTCATGGTGCAGGGAACGGCGGAACGCTTATCCACCATTGAAGTGCTGAAATATTTCCACAGCCGTCCGCGTGATAGCCAAATTGGCGCCTGGGTTTCAAAACAATCCAGCCGTATTTCCGCGCGCGGTATTCTGGAAAGTAAATTCCTCGAACTAAAACAAAAATTCCAGCAGGGCGAAGTTCCACTCCCGAGTTTCTGGGGCGGATATCGCGTAACGATTGACCAAATGGAATTCTGGCAGGGCGGTGAACATCGCCTGCACGATCGTTTTTTATACCAGCGTGACGGCAGTGCCTGGAAAATAGACCGCCTGGCTCCGTAGCATCGGGAATTTGTTGTGTTAAGCGCTGGTACTCCACGTGCCAGCTCTCTATTATATGTCCCCTAAGAAATTAACTCCTTTCGCCACCAGGCGAAAAACCGTGTACCGGTAAAGGTGCAGTCGTATATAGATGGAGAATTTGATGGCGAGCATCAATTTGATAAAACAATTGCAAGAGCGGGGCTTAGTCGCCCAGGTAACGGATGAAGAAGCGTTAGCACAGCGACTGGCGCAAGGGCCAATTGCTCTGTATTGCGGCTTTGATCCTACCGCTGACAGCTTGCATTTGGGCCATCTGGTTCCACTGCTGTGCCTGAAACGCTTCCAGGAAGCAGGTCACAAACCGGTTGCGCTGGTGGGTGGTGCAACAGGCCTGATTGGCGATCCAAGTTTTAAAGCCTCCGAGCGCAAACTGAATACCGAAGATACCGTGCAAGAGTGGGTTGAAAAAATCCGCCGTCAGGTTGCCCCATTCCTCGATTTTGACTGTGGAGAAAACTCAGCGATTGCGGCGAATAACTACGACTGGTTTGGCGGAATGAACGTTCTGACCTTCCTGCGTGATATTGGTAAGCACTTCTCCGTCAACCAGATGATCAACAAAGAAGCGGTGAAGCAGCGTCTGAACCGTGATGATGTGGGTATCTCCTTTACAGAGTTCTCCTACAACCTGCTGCAAGGTTACGACTTCGCCTGCCTGAACAAACTGCACGGCGTGGTTCTGCAAATTGGCGGTTCCGATCAGTGGGGTAACATCACCTCTGGTATCGACCTGACCCGCCGCCTGCACCAGCAACAAGCATTTGGTCTGACTGTTCCACTGATCACCAAATCTGATGGCACCAAATTCGGTAAAACCGAAGGCGGCGCAGTCTGGCTTGATCCGAAGAAAACCAGCCCGTACAAATTCTACCAATTCTGGATTAACACTGCGGATTCCGACGTTTATCGCTTCCTTAAGTTCTTCACCTTCATGAGCCTGGAAGAAATCGACGCGCTGGAAGCAGAAGACAAAAACAGTGGCGCGGCTCCGCGTGCGCAATACGTACTGGCAGAGCAAGTCACCCGTCTGGTTCACGGTGAAGAAGGTCTGGAAGCGGCGAAACGTATTACCCGCAGCCTGTTTAACGGCAACCTGAGCGATTTGACCGAAGCTGACCTTGAGCAACTGGCTCAGGACGGCGTGCCAATGGTTGAAATGGAACGCGGCGCTGATTTACAACAAGCATTGGTCGATTCTGAACTGCAACCGTCTCGTGGTCAGGCGCGTAAAACGATCGCGCAAAATGCTATCACCATTAACGGTGAGAAGCAGTCCGACCCGGAATATACCTTTGCTGATAGCGATATTCTGTTCAATCGCTACACCTTGCTGCGCCGGGGTAAGAAAAATTACTGCCTCGTTTGCTGGAAGTAATTAAGAAAGGCCAGAAGGGCGTGGGAAACCACGCCCTTTATTTTTGCGATATATCCCCAGAGTAGCCCGAGTAGAGAAATGAAAAATATTCTTGCCATCCAGTCCCATGTGGTTTTTGGTCATGCAGGTAATAGTGCTGCCGAATTCCCGATGCGCCGCCTGGGCGCTAATGTGTGGTCGCTGAACACCGTTCAGTTCTCTAATCACACCCAATACGGAAAATGGACAGGCGACGTCATGCCTGCCAGCCATCTCAGTGAGATTGTGCAGGGAATTGCAGATATCGGTCAGTTGCAGCGTTGTGACGCGGTACTGAGTGGTTATCTTGGCTCTGCGGAGCAGGGTGAGCACATTCTTTCTATCGTGCGCAAAGTGAAAGAAGCGAATCCGCAGGCGAAGTATTTCTGTGATCCGGTTATGGGGCACCCTGAAAAGGGTTGTATCGTCGCACCTGGTGTAGCCGAATTCCATACACGCTATGCATTGCCTGCCAGCGACATTATTGCGCCAAACCTGATTGAGCTTGAAATTCTCAGCGGTCATGCAGTGAATACCGTTGAAGAAGCGGTTGCCACGGCGCGTGAACTTATCGCCAAAGGCCCGCAAATTGTACTGGTGAAACACCTGGCACGTGCCGCTTATCAGCAAGATCGCTTTGAGATGTTGTTGGTGACAGCCGATGAGGCCTGGCATATTCACCGTCCGCTGGTGGACTTTGGCGAGCGCCAGCCAGTTGGCGTCGGTGATGTGACCAGCGGCCTGTTGCTGGTGAAGTTGTTGCAGGGCGCCACTCTTCGCGAAGCACTTGAGCACGTTACTGCTGCGGTTTATGACGTGATGGTCGTGACGAAGAAAATGGAAGAGTACGAACTGCAACTGGTTGCCGCCCAGGAAGGCATTGCTAAACCTGAGCATTATTTCACTGCGGTGAAACTCTGATATATAAACGCCCCTGTTAGCAGGGGCGTTTCACTTCCAGCAGATTAAATCCCTTCAGCTGTTAACGCCGCCGCCACTGCCGGACGCGCTTTCATACGTTCCATAAACGCGTCGATGTTGCTCAACCCTTCCAGATTGAGTTTCAGCGCCTGCGCCCAGCGCAATACGGTAAACAGATACGCATCCGCCACGCTAAAACGCAGACCCATCAGCCACTGTTTGTCATTCAACTCTTCGTTGACGTATTTGAATTTTTTCTCAAGTGCGGCACGCGTAAGTGTTTTGAAATCGTCAGGTGTTGCTGGATTAAATAATGGCGAGAAACCTTTGTGAAGCTCTGTCGCAATGTAGTTAAGCCACTCGAGCGTATGGTAGCGCGTCATGCTGCCCGCGGGAGCGAGCAGCTGGCGGTCAGGCACTTTATCTGCGAGGAACTGCACAATCGCAACCCCTTCAGTCAGCAGCGAACCGTCATCAAGTACCAGTGCCGGAACCTGGCCTTTGGCATTCACTTCAAGATAGTCGTCACCCGTTTCGGTTTTCTTTGCCGCTAAGTCGACTTTGACGAGGGAGAAATCTACACCGGTTTCGCGCAGGATGATGTGGGGGGAGAGGGAACAGGCACCAGCTTTATAATACAGTTTCATTACTGAACTCCTATGGGGCGCTAAGATACCCTATGTTAGTGCGCAAACGGGCAAAAAAAAAGCCGTTAGCGAAAAGCTAACGGCTGAAAAAATCATGTTTCCCGCTACATTACGCGGTGGCTGTTTCCGTGTTGGTTTCAGCTTTTTCGTCGCTCTGTGCCATACGGCTCAGTTTCGGCGCCGTAATCATCATCAGAACCGCGATAACAGCGGTAGCAATACCGATTTGCATGAATACGTGACCGTAAACTGCAAGTGACTGCAATGGATCTGTCACGTTTTCCGGCACAGCCATCAGGTTGGCAACTTTACCTGCAATGATTGCTGCACCAGCAGTCGTCAGGAACCAGCTACCCATGATGAAGCCCATCAGACGCTGTGGCACCAATTGTGCAACCATCGCCAGACCCAGACCAGAAATCATCAGTTCGCCGATACTTTGCAGCGCATAGCTCAGGATCAACCAGCTTACTGAAACGATACCCGCATCGGATGCAAACTTAGCACCGACTGGCAGCACCAGGAACGCAAGGGAGCACAGAACCATACCGAATGCGAACTTGTGCGGCATTGGGATGCGGTCGCCCATTTTGTTATAGATTGCAGCCAGAATCGGGCTACCAATCATGATCCAGAATGGGTTCAGTGCCTGGAACTGCTCTGGCTCAAACGCGATACCCAGAATGGAGTGTTCAACGTTACGGATAGCAAAGAAGTTCAGAGAGGTCGGCATTTGGCTATACAGCACAAAGAACACGATCGCTTCAACCATCAGGATGAATGCAACAATCATCTTACGACGCGCTGTGCCTTTCATGGCGAAGGTTTCTTTAGCAAAGATAAACACGATGCCCAGAGCAACTACGCCCAGAACCATACGTGCGATACCCTGGTTGTGCAGCAGCCAGGTTGCCGCAGTAACCAGCACCAGAACGCCGACAATAGTCGTGGCCAGTTTACCGAAGTGAACAGGCTGGAAGTCAGGTTTGGAACCGTGATTTTTCACCCACTTCTTACAGAACATGAAGTTCACGAGGGTGATCAGCATACCCACGAAGCTCAGAGAGAACGCAACGCTCCAGCCATACTTCGCTGCCAGCCATGGTGTGGCCAACATAGAGAAGAATGAACCGATGTTGATGGACATGTAGTACATAGTAAATGCACCGTCCAGACGTGGGTCATCCTTTTCATAGCAAGTAGAAAGCAGGGAAGACGGGTTAGCCTTGAACAGACCGTTACCCACAGCGATTGTCGCCATACCCATATACACGACAGCAACATCGTGGCCGGAATAAGCTACCAGCGCGTAACCGATAGCCAGGACGATAGTACCGAGGACAATGACACGTTTGGTGCCGAGAACTTTATCGCCCAACCAACCACCAATAGCGACCATTCCGTAGACCAGCGCGCTGAAGGAAGAGAACAGGGTGATGGAGTCAGCTTCGGACATACCCAGCATTTTGACCAGGTAAACGGCCATGATGCCTTGCAGGCCGTAGTAGCCAAAACGCTCCCACAACTCGATAGAGAAAATCAGGTAGAACGATTTAGGTTGTTTGAAAGCGTTCAGACTTACGCTTTCTGTTGGTTTTTGGTTTGCAGTCGACACATATACCTCTTTTTTTACATCCCACTTTAACAGGAGTTTTCTAAGCGTCATGCCGGGTGGGCATTCGCTTTTTTAGTTATAAGGAAGGGGAAACGGCGGGTAATGTTCACTATCCTGCGCAATCAGGCAAGAGGTTTGTAATACTCTGTTACATATATCCGAGGCGGAATAAAGCTCCGAAAAGCAATTTGTTATTCAGCGTTAAATTTTATCAAAATGCGCTTTACCAATTTATTCTCTTCTGGAATGTCAAAATTAAATCAATTTAGTTATATATTCTGCTCTAAAGGCGAATGTGTAGTGATATGGGCGGGGTGTAAAGATATGTGCAGGCTATTGTACTGCTTTAGTTGAGTATTCACTGGTGAATAAGAGGTTATTTGTTTCATTTTGATGACTTAAATTTAACATCAGGTTATCAGTGTGATCTGCGTCACATAGTTATGGAAAATTCTTATCGTAAAAAAACGATTAACCTGTTCGGGTAATTATTCACCGCAGGATGTAAACGAAGCGGCCATGATTTGCAGAACAAAGCAGCAGAATACGACGAATCTAAAGAGAGGAGGAATTGAGCATTGAAGCGGCCTGCCACGCATGCAGCAGGCGGAAGAAATCAGATATCGACTTTATCTTTGTATTCGCAAAGATCTTCGATGATACACGAGCCACAGCGCGGCTTGCGGGCAATACAGGTATAGCGACCGTGAAGGATAAGCCAGTGATGGCAATCGACTTTAAATTCTGCCGGAACCACTTTCAGCAGTTTTTCCTCTACCTGCTCAACATTTTTACCCGGCGCAAAGTGGGTACGGTTACAGACGCGGAAGATATGGGTATCTACCGCGATGGTCGGCCAGCCAAAGGCGGTGTTAAGCACCACGTTTGCTGTTTTACGTCCTACACCGGGTAACGCTTCCAGCGCGGCACGGTCTTCCGGCACCTCGCCATTATGCAATTCAATCAGCATCCGGCAGGTCTTAATCACGTTCTCAGCCTTGCTGTTAAACAGGCCGATGGTTTTGATGTAGGATTTGATACCGTCCACGCCCAACTCCAGCATCGCTTGCGGTGTATTCGCCACCGGATAAAGCTTCGCCGTAGCTTTGTTGACGCTGACATCTGTCGCCTGCGCAGACAACAACACGGCTATCAGCAGCTCAAACGGCGTGCTGAATTGCAGCTCTGTCGTAGGATGAGGATTGTTGTCACGCAGGCGCGTGAGGATCTCTAACCTTTTACTCTTATTCATTACGCTTTCTCTGGATGTCCTTCCGTGGCGACAGCTTTCGCTGCGCGGCGCGTTTTCATTTTTTCATCAATAAGATATTTAACGGCAAGCATCAAACCCAAACCAATAAATGCCCCTGGAGGCAGCATGGCCAGCAGGAAAGGAGTATCAGTATGGAACACTTCAATACGCAGCACTTTTGCCCAGTTACCTAACAGCGCATCAGCCCCATCAAACAGCGTCCCGTTGCCAATAATTTCACGCAGCGAGCCGAGAACGAACATCGCGCTGGTAGCCCCCATGCCGATGGCAAACCCATCGAGAGCGGCAAGCGGTACGCTACTTTTAGCGGCAAAAGCTTCGGCGCGACCAATCACAATGCAGTTGGTCACAATCAAAGGAATAAAAATCCCCAGCGACTGATACAAACCGTAGGCGTAAGCATTAATCAGCATCTGTACGGTACTGACCACCGACGCGATAATCATCACGTAAATCGGGATACGAATTTCAGCAGGAACCCAGCGCCGCAGCGCTGAAACCGCGCTGTTGGTTAGCACTAATACCAACGTAGTGGCGAGGCCAAGTCCCAGGGCGTTTGTGGCTGTGGACGTTACCGCCAGCAGCGGGCACAGGCCCAGTAACTGCACCAGCGCGGAGTTATTTTTCCATAGCCCCTGAACGACAATATCTTTTACTTCGCTCATGGTTGTGCTCCACAAACAGGTAAGTTATCTACTTGAGTGGGTAATGTTTTTGCGAACAATCCCGCACGTTTTACCGCATTGACAACCGCGCGCGGGGTAATCGTCGCGCCGGTAAACTGATCAAACTGACCGCCGTCTTTCTTCACCGCCCAGATCGGGTCATTATTACCCTGAATGGTTTTACCCGCAAAATGGGTAATCCAGTCGCTCAGACGCGTTTCGATTTTATCACCCAGGCCGGGTGTTTCGTGATGTTCCGTCACTCGTGAACCTAATACTTTGCCGTTAAAATCCGCCGCGACCAGCAACTGAATAGCACCAGAATAGCCATCGGGTGCAGTCGCTTCCATGACCACGGCTATCGGCTGCGAACCTTTACGCGCAACATAGATTTCGCGATCGCCTTTGCCTAACGGTGAATTGTTCACCACCACGCAGCTAGCCTGAATATTGTTGTCGTAACTATCGGATGAAATCACCTGATCGAACAGCACCTTCTGTTGAGCAACGGCTTGCTGTTCGATGGTGCCTTTGGTCAGCGCGTTAACGACTGCGGTAAGTCCTGTTGCCAGCGCGGCAAACAGCGCCAGAGTCACGCCATGTTTTTGCATTGTTTTCAGCATGACGAATCCTTAGCGATGCCCGTAAGCACGAGGGCGGGTGTAGTAATCAATCAACGGCACGGTAATGTTAGCCAGCAGAACGGCAAACGCGACACCATCAGGATAACCGCCGTAGGTGCGAATCAGCCAGACCAGCAAACCGGCCAGTGCGCCGAAAATCAGACGCCCACGATTGGTTGTCGAGGCGGTAACGGGGTCGGTGAGAATAAAGAATGCACCCAGCATCGTTGCGCCAGAGAACAGATGGATCAGCGGTGATGCACATTTTTCCGGAGCAAACATCCAGCCCAGGGTGGAACACACCGCCAGCACCAGCAGAAAACTGACCGGAATATGCCAGCGAATGGCACCTTTCACCAGTAAGAACAGCCCGCCTGCAAGGAATGCGAGATTCACCCATTGCCAACCAATTCCCGCCAGCACGCCGGTATAAATCGGCTCTTGCAACAGGTCCGCGGCGGAATGCCCGGCGCGTAATCCGGTTTTAAACGTGTCGAGCGGAGTGGCCTGACTTATACCATCTATACCCATCCGCAATTGCGACATGGTGTCGCCAGCCGCCGTCGTGCCAGAAAATATCACGTGCAGGGAGTCGGCAAAACCGGGCACCGTTGCGGCAAGCGACTGCGGTGGCAACCAGGATGTCATTTGCACCGGGAAGGCAATCAACAACACCACGTAACCGACCATTGCCGGGTTAAACGGGTTGTGCCCCAGGCCGCCATATAATTGTTTCGCGATAATCACGGCGAACACGGTACCCAGGATCACTATCCACCATGGAGCGAACGGTGGAATACTGATGCCAAGCAACAGGCCGGTGAGCGCGGCAGAATTATCGCCCAGGATCCGTAGCGGCTGTTTGCGCAGTTTGAGCACCAGCAGTTCAGCGGCGACAGCCGTCAAAATACCTAATGCGATTTGCACCAGACTGCCCCAGCCAAACCAGTACCACAGCATTGCCATTCCTGGCAATGTGGCATAAGTCACCAGCAGCATAATTCGCGATGTGCTGCGTTGGTTATGGGTATAAGGGGAGCTTGCTATCTTAAAAACCATTTATTCCTCTGATGCCATTTGTTGCGCTGCTTTTCGTGCCTGGACACGAGCAATTGCCGCGGCAACGGCGGCTTTACGCGGATCTTGTTCTTCGGCAGGTGTTTCTTCAGATTGTTGTTCGGCCTTCGCGGCTTTACGGGCTTTCGCTCGGGCAATGGCGGCTTCGACCGCCGCTTTGCGCGGATCAACCGTTTCGGTTTTAGCCACTTCGACAGGGGCTGTTGCTGCTTCGTTTGCCTGAGCCGCTTTGCGTGCTTTCGCTCGGGCAATCGCTGCTTCGACCGCGGCTTTACGCGGATCAACAACACCGGTTTCTGCAGGAGTTTCTTGCGCTTCTTTCTCAACCTGACGAGCGCGCGCCTGCGCTTTACGCGCTTCGCGGGCGGCAATCACTTGCTGGTTGTCCGGCAAGGTTCCCGCTTTGATAACAATCGGCTCATTACCTTGCGCATTCTTGCTTTTCACCCGGGCGAGGGCGGCCTGAATGGCATCATTATCTTTAGCTGTAGGTTGAACGGCTGCTTGTTTATGGCGCTCAAGGCGAGCGGCTTTTTCGCGTTCGAGCCGCGCCTGGCGCGCTTCAAAGCGCTCTTTGGCTTCAGCGGTGCGTTTGGCTTCCAGCTCGATTTCACGGATCTCGGCTTTTTCCTGGCGGAAATATTGCACCAGCGGAATATTGCTTGGGCAAACGTACGCGCAAGCGCCGCATTCGATGCAATCTTTGAGATTATGGGCCTGCGCTTTATCGTGCTGTTGCCCACGGCTAAACCAGTAGAGTTGCTGTGGCAAAAGATCTGCCGGGCAGGAATCAGCGCAGGCACTGCAACGAATGCAGCTCTGTTCTTCTTGTTGCTCTCCCATTTCGAGAGTGGAAGGTGCCAGCAAACAGTTGGTGATTTTGACGACAGGAACATCCAGCCACGGCAGGCTAAAGCCCATTAACGGCCCGCCCATAATCACTTGCTGATCATGACCCGGACGGAATACGGCAAAATCCAACAGATGGCGGACTGGCGTTCCCAGACGCGCCCAGACATTCCCCGGTTGCTGAACGGCACCGCCGGTTAACGTCACCACTCGCTCGGTTAACGGTTCTCCATCCATAACGGCGCGTTTCACGGCAAAAGCGGTGCCGACGTTTTGCATCAGCACCCCAATATCTGACGAACGGCCACCTTGTGGGACTTGTTTCCCGGTCAGGATTTGAGTCAGTTGCTTTGCGCCACCAGACGGATATTTGGTTGGGATCACCCGCAACTCGATACCGTGCGTATTGCAAAGTACCGCACGCATCATCGAAATGGCCTGCGGCTTGTTATCTTCAATGCCAATTAACACGCGCTTTGGCTGCAAAATATGCGCAAGAATACGCACGCCGTCGATGATTTGCGCCGCGCAATCCTGCATCAGACGGTCATCGGCGGTAATGTAAGGCTCACACTCCGCGGCGTTGATGATCAGCGTGTCGATTTTATCGCCGCCACCGAGCAATTTATTCCCGGTCGGGAAGCCTGCGCCGCCCAGACCGGCAACACCAAATTGATGAATACGCGCAATTAATTCTTCACGGCTATGCGACGTATAATCATGCCAACCGTCACGTTCAATCCAGGTATCTTCGCCATCGGCTTCAATAATCACACTCAGCTCAGCCAATGCAGAAGGATGGGCGGTCGAGTGGGGCGCAATGGCGGTGATGGTTCCGGAAGTTGGAGCATGAACAGGCAACATGCGACCACGCCCACGTGTCAAAGGTTGACCACGCAGCACATAATCGCCTGCTTTCACGCACAGCTCACCTTCAGCACCAATGTGCTGCTTCAATGGAATAACCAGCTTTTGTGGCAAAGGAACCTGGCGTAGTGGCGTGCCATTTGACTGAGTTTTCATTTCTGGCGGATGAATGCCACCATCGAAATCCCAGATTTTGTCTTTTTTGAAACGGGTAAATAACTTAAGCATTTTGCTCCACCGGAATGAGTCTAACCGGGATGGTCTGCAGATCCCACTTCCAGCTTTCTGTGGTGGTTTCGACCGGGCGCAGCTCAATACAACGCGTAGGGCACGGGTCGACACATAAATTGCATCCGGTGCAAAGGTCACTAATTACGGTATGCATGGCGCGAGTCGCACCGACAATGGCATCCACCGGGCAGGCCTGAATGCACTTGGTGCAGCCAATACAATTTGGTTCGTCGATAACGGCTAACATGCGAACGGGTTCCAATGCCTGAGCATCGCCTTCAATGGGCTGGGGATCCACGTTAAGTAAGGTTGCGATTTTGTGCATCACGGCTTCACCGCCAGGTGCGCATAAGTTGATTTTTGCACCCTGATTACCCACGGCTTCCGCATATGGACGGCAACCAGGATAGCCGCATTGCCCGCATTGACTCTGGGGTAACAGTTCGTCCAGTTTATCGACAATTGGGTCTTCTTCGACGCGAAAACGACGCGAGGCATAACCGAGGATCAGCCCGAAGACCAGACCCAACAGGCCCAGCGCAATAACAGCAATCCAAATCGTACTCATCAGAACTTCACCAACCCGCTAAAGCCCATAAAGGCCAGAGACATCAAACCGGCGGTAATAAGCGCGATGGCATTGCCACGAAATGGCGCGGGCACGTCGGCAACCGCTAAACGTTCGCGAATAGCCGCAAACAACACCATCACCAGCGAGAAACCCACGGCGGCAGAAAAACCATAAAGGGCTGATTGCAGGAAGTTATGGCCGAGATTGATGTTCAACAACGCGACGCCCAGCACCGCACAGTTAGTGGTGATTAGCGGTAAAAAGATACCCAGCAGGCGATAGAGCGCCGGGCTGGTTTTGCGCACCACCATTTCGGTAAATTGCACGACGACGGCAATAACCAGAATAAACGCCAGCGTGCGCAAATAGACGAGGTCAAGAGGGATAAGGATCAACTCGTTGACCAGCCACGCACAAATAGACGCCAGGGTGAGTACAAAAGTGGTCGCCAGCCCCATGCCGATGGCCGTTTCCAATTTTTTGGAAACTCCCATAAACGGACACAGGCCAAGAAACTTCACTAATACGAAGTTATTAACCAGTACCGTACCAACAAAGAGCAGCAAATAATCTGTCATGAATGAGACCTGAAACAAAAAAAAGCCGCCTATTATCGTCTAACCGACCGATGACGACAACTGGGCGTTTATAAGGTTATTACGGCGAAACTACGGATTGATAAATGTCTGCTTCACGCGTTGCGAACGCTTGAGGTACGGAACCAACAAAGCCGCAGCTAACAGCGGGAACATCAACTGGCGCAATGCCAGATCGTCACTCACTGGGGAAAACGCGAAGGCTTTAACCGCTAACAACACCGACAGCAATAACCAAAGAATATAATGACGGACCACATTCTTACGACGTTTAAAGAAGGCGATAGTCAACCACACGGTATAACCCCACATGGCAATTGCGCAGGCAATCGAGGTGTACCAAAACATCACCATTTTGGGGCCTTGCGCGCTCATAAGTCGATGGCTTTCTGGGGAGATAAGCATCATAAGATAAATGGCGAGGGCAATACTGCTGCTGAGTAAGGTCATCAGAAGCCAGGCGAGAGGGGCAAGAAGCCAGCCTGCAATGCGGGGTGCTCGCCCAGGTACTTGCGTTGTCGTCATGTTACCTCCCGAAAAAGAATAAGACTTTCCTTATGAGATTCATAAGGCGGGAGGATTATAAGGTTTTTTTAACGCTTTGCTACCGCAAGCTGCGCTACAGCACATATCGCCAGACGGCTTTTGGCACACAACCTAAATCAAACAGGCGTCCACCGGAAACCAATTCAGCCCGACGATGATCGGCAGCACGATACATATTCATCAATTCATTATTATCGGTGAGGGTGTAATTAAGATGGTCGAAGAGTTTTTCAAGGCTTTCGGACGAGCTGATTTTTCGAAATTTCATTAAATAATCTAGAGCGGTCATGAGAGGCAGTTATCCATACAAAAGAGAAAATAGGAGCACGCGGCATGTCTGATTTGCATGAATAATAAACGGAAATGCAGGTTGTTATTGCAAGAAAAAGCGTGATATTGACTTTTTAGGAGTTTTCATCGTCACATAGAACATCACCTGACCCTCCTGACACCCGCGTATTGCCTGGTGTTTGGTAAGTGTGCAACTCAATCGCAACAATATAATTACCTGTTGTTACAATTACAGGGATGGTGTCAAATAGGGCGTCCAAAATTATGAGGAAAGCAAATGAGTGATAGCATTCGTGTCGGATTAATCGGTTACGGTTACGCCAGTAAGACTTTTCATGCGCCATTAATTGTCGGTACACCAGGCATGGTTCTGGCCGGTGTTTCCAGCAGCGATGCCGCGAAAGTTCATGCTGACTGGCCAAACATGCCGGTAGTCTCTGATCCTCATCATCTGTTTAATGACCCAAATATCGATTTAATCGTCATTCCCACCCCAAACGATACCCACTTCCCACTGGCAAAAGCGGCGCTGGAAGCCGGTAAACATGTGGTTGTCGATAAACCCTTTACCGTGACGTTGTCACAAGCGCGTGAACTGGATGCGCTGGCGAAAAGCTGCGGCTTATTGCTTTCTGTATTCCACAACCGCCGTTGGGACAGCGATTTCTTAACCGTGAAAGCGCTGCTGGCAGACGGTACGTTGGGTGAAGTGGCCTATTTTGAATCCCATTTTGACCGCTATCGTCCGCAGGTGCGTAACCGCTGGCGCGAGCAGGCGGGCGTTGGGAGCGGGATTTGGTATGACTTAGGCCCTCATCTTATTGACCAGGCATTGAATCTTTTTGGACTGCCTGTCAGCCTGACAGTGGATTTAGGCCAACTGCGCCCAGGCGCTCAGGCCACGGATTACTTCCATGCGGTGCTGGCGTACCCACAGCGTCGCGTTGTGCTCCACGGTACTTTGCTGGCGGCAGCAGAAACAGCGCGCTACATCGTGCATGGCGCGCGTGGCAGCTACATTAAATATGGCCTCGACCCGCAGGAAGATCGCCTGAAAGCGGGCGAGCGTTTACCGCAGGAAGACTGGGGTTACGATATGCGCGACGGCGTGTTAACGCTGGCGCAGGGTGAGGTGATGGCAGAGCAAACGTTGCTGACCGTGCCGGGTAATTATCCGGCTTACTACGCGGGGATTCGTGATGCACTCACGGGCCACGGTGAGAACCCGGTTCCGGCCGCGCAGGCCATTCAGGTCATGGAAATGATTGAGCTGGGCATGGAATCCGCGAAACATCGCGCGACACTGAACCTGGCGTAACCGCTACCAAACCCTGGCACCACGCTCACTTTCAGGGGCCAGGGTTTCGGTTACTGCGCAGTCGGTTTTAAAATAGTGCCCACAGTTTTGTGCCCCGCCAGATACTGATGCTGGAAAATGCACATCCGAATCGTGTTGCGATACTCTCCATTGATAAAGAACTCGTGGATTAACTCACCTTCCACCATAAAGCCGAGCTTCTTATAGATGTGGACGGCTTTTTCATTCTCTTTATCAACAATCAAATACAGTTTGTACAGATTGAGCACCATAAATCCGTAATCCATCGCAAGCCTGGCGGCACGTGATGCCAGGCCTTTACCCTGATAATCAGGCGAGATGATTATCTGGAATTCGGCACGGCGAGGAACATGGTTGATTTCGACCAGTTCGACCAGACCTGCTTTTTCGCCATTGCATTCGATAACAAAACGACGCTCGCTCTGATCGTGAATATGCTTGTCATACAGATCCGACAGCTCGACAAATGCCTCGTAAGGCTCTTCAAACCAGTAGCGCATCACGCTGGCATTGTTATCAAGCTGGTGAACGAAACGCAGATCTTCGCGCTCAAGCGGGCGAAGCTTAATGGGGAGTTCCTGGCTCATTTGAATTCCTTTCAAAGAGATAAGGCTTCCCTTAAGAAGCCTTATTGATTAACGTCGTGCAGTTACGGAGCGACAACACGGCCAGAGCGGCGGTCAAGGCAACGTAGGGTGTTGGGTTCCCAATAAGCGTTGACGTTGGCGCTTTTCTGGCAATTGTCCTGGGCATCAAAAGCGACGTCGGTTTTGTCCCATTCTTTTTCGGCACGTTTGTTAACTTTCTGGCGCAGAGAGCGGGTGTCATTCCATTGCTCTTTGTCCATCGCCGCATCCTGGCGAGTTTGCGCATTGTCACCCGACTCGATAATCAGTTTATTGGTCTGAGCATTCGCGGGCTGAACAAACGCAAACGCACTCAGCAACAATGCCAGCGGCATAGCCACCGACAGATGTTTGCGAAGGGTTGTGTTCATTGCGGTTTCCTTTAGAGTATTTTGCAGCTTATAAATATACCACGGTGCGCGATGCGTACCAGATGGTGCACTTTTGACCTCATTATCCCAGACAATGTTCAATATGATCAAAACAACCTTATTATTTTTTGCCACGGCGCTTGCCGAAATCATCGGCTGCTTTTTACCCTGGCTGTGGTTAAAGCGCGAAGGCTCTGCATTCCTGCTGATCCCGGCAGCATTATCGCTGGCGATGTTCGTCTGGCTATTGACGCTCCATCCGGCGGCCAGTGGACGCGTATATGCTGCTTACGGTGGCGTTTATGTCGTAACGGCACTGCTGTGGCTACGCGTAGTCGATGGCATTAAATTAAGTGCTTATGACTGGATAGGCGCATCTGTTGCCTTCTGCGGCATGTTGATTATCGTCGCTGGCTGGGGCCGGGCCTGATTTTAGTTTTTACTTCGCCACACGCTTGCAAAAAACCTCGCATTACTGCTGCAACTCGCGCAAGAGTCACAAAAATTTTGTGACTCAGTCCGTCAATATCTCATTAATATACTTGTATGGTAGTCTTGTCAGAGGTAATTTCACGCTCATTAAAGACCATCGACCTGATGTGCTGTAAGGGGAGCGGAATGAAGATTGTAAAAGCAGAAGTGTTTGTGACTTGCCCGGGGCGGAATTTTGTCACGCTGAAAATTACCACAGACGACGGGATCACTGGACTGGGCGATGCCACGTTAAATGGCCGCGAATTGTCGGTTGCGTCCTATCTTAAAGATCACGTTTGCCCGCAACTGGTAGGGCGTGATGCGCACCGTATCGAAGATATCTGGCAGTTCTTCTACAAAGGTGCTTACTGGCGTCGCGGGCCGGTAACGATGTCGGCAATTTCTGCGGTCGACGTCGCGCTGTGGGACATTAAAGCGAAAGCCGCCAACATGCCGCTGTATCAATTGTTAGGCGGAGCCTCCCGCGAAGGCGTGATGGTTTACTGTCACACCACAGGCCATTCCATTGATGACGTGCTGGAGGATTACGCCCGTCATAAAGAGCAGGGCTTTAAAGCGATACGTGTGCAGTGCGGCGTGCCAGGCATGAAAACCACTTACGGTATGGCAAAAGGCAAAGGGCTGGCGTACGAACCCGCAACCAAAGGCGACTGGCCGGAAGAGCAGTTGTGGTCAACGGAAAAATATCTCGATTTCACCCCCAAATTGTTCGAGGCCGTTCGCAATAAGTTTGGCTTCGACGAACATTTGCTACACGACATGCACCATCGTCTGACGCCAATCGAAGCCGCGCGCTTTGGTAAAAGCATCGAAGATCACCGTCTGTTCTGGATGGAAGACCCGACACCTGCTGAAAACCAGGAATGCTTCCGTCTGATTCGCCAGCATACCGTAACCCCGATTGCCGTCGGCGAAGTCTTTAACAGCATCTGGGATTGCAAACAGCTTATCGAAGAGCAGCTTATCGACTATATCCGCACCACGATTACTCACGCGGGTGGCATCACCGGCATGCGCCGCATTGCGGATTTTGCCTCGTTATACCAGGTGCGAACCGGCTCACACGGCCCGTCCGACCTGTCTCCAGTTTGTATGGCCGCCGCGCTGCATTTTGACCTCTGGGTGCCAAACTTTGGGGTACAGGAATACATGGGCTATTCCGAGCAAATGCTCGAAGTCTTCCCGCATAACTGGACGTTTGATAACGGATTCATGCACCCTGGCAATAAGCCCGGTATTGGCATCGAGTTCGACGAAAAACTGGCCGCGAAATACCCCTACGAACCTGCGTATCTGCCGGTTGCCCGCCTTGAAGATGGCACGTTGTGGAATTGGTAAAGGAAGAAAATATGAAAAGCGTAACCATACAGCAGCCCGAAAAATTGGTAATTGAAGAACGTTCAGCGCCACAACCGCTACCGGGGGAAGTCAGAATACGGGTGACATGCGCGGGCATTTGCGGCTCAGATGTACACATTTATCGCGGTCATAATCCTTTTGCCAAATATCCTCGCGTTATTGGGCATGAATTTTTCGGTCACATAGATGCGGTCGGTGAAGGCATTGCAAAATCACGCATCGGTGAGCGTGTGGTGGGTGATCCTGTCGTCAGTTGCGGTCATTGTTATCCGTGCGCGGTAGGGCGGCCCAATGTGTGTGCGGAACTTCAGGTCATTGGGGTGCATCGCGATGGCGGATTTAGTGAATACGTCACGCTGCCGGCGAAAAACGCGCACGTCGTGCCGGATTCCATTCCCGATAACGAAGCGACGATGGTTGAACCATTTACCATTGCGGCAAATATTTGCTCCCAGATGAAACCCACTCCGTTGGATACCGCACTCATCTATGGCGCAGGGCCGATGGGACTGACATCTATTCAGGCGTTGCGCGGCGTATACGGCGTAAAGGAAATTATCGTCGCCGACCGCATTGATGAACGCCTCGCCATGGCGAAAGCCAACGGTGCCGACCGCGTGATTAACAACGCGAACAGTGATTTAAAAACCGAACTGGATGCGCTTGGAATTCGCCCGACGCTGATTATTGATGCCGCCTGTCATCCATCAATTTTACCGGAAGCCATTAGCCTTGCATCACCGGCCGCGCGTATCGGCATTATGGGGTTTTCATCAGATGCTTGCGTCATTAGCCAGCAGGCGATAACCAGCAAAGAGTTAACTATTTTCAGCTCTCGTCTGAATAGCAACCGGTTCCCGCTGGTGATTAGCTGGATGACGGAACGCAAAATTCAACCGGAAAAACTGATCACTCATCAATTCCCTTATTTACAAGTTCGGGAAGCGATGGAGCTATTTGAGAAAGATCAGAAGCAGTGCTGCAAAGTATTACTGAAGTTTTAATGAGTCGTACCCTACATCAATATACTTATTATAAAGAACGGAGTTTTTATGGTTAAGAATCTACGTTGGGTAATTGTATTCCTGTTATTCATGGTCTACATGATCAATTATCTGGATAGAGTGGCATTATCTATTACACTGCCGCTGATTGAAAAAGACCTCACGATTAATCCTGAAGAGTTCGGCATGATATTCGGCAGTTTCTTCTTTGGATATGCGTTGTTTAATTTTATTGGCGGGCTTGCCGTCGATAAATTCGGCCCGATGATTGTTCTGGGTTGCGCCGTGGGGATGTGGTCCATTTTCTGTGGTATGACCGCACTGGCCACCGGTTTTTGGTCGATGCTGGTGTTACGCGTGCTATTTGGCATGGCAGAAGGGCCAATATGCGCGTCAGCTAATAAGATGATTAACGGTTGGTTTCCTCGAAAACAGGCCGCGACAGCATTGGGTTTGTTAAGTGCAGGCTCGCCACTGGGTGGCGCAGTAGCTGGCCCGATTGTCGGATATCTGGCTCTGGGATTTGGCTGGCGTCCGGCGTTTATGATTATCTGTGGCATCGGTATTATCTGGATGCTGGTGTGGTTCTTCTTCGTGGCTGATACCCCTGAAAAAAGTAGCCGTGTCAGCGCACAAGAGCGTGAATTAATTGCGCTGATGAAAGCACAGAACGGTGGTGACACTCAGGATTTAGATGGCGATGTTTCCGGGCATACACTCGGCTATTATCTTAAAAAACCTATCATCCTGGTCACTGCATTTGCTTTCTTCTGTTACAACTATATTTTATTCTTCTTCCTGAGTTGGTTCCCCTCTTATTTAGTTCAGGCTCACGGTCTGAATATTAAAGAGATGAGTATTACTACCGTTATTCCATGGATTGTCGGTTTCGTCGGCCTGGCATTAGGTGGCGTTATTTCCGATACCATTCTGCGTATGACCGGTAAATTATTATTATCGCGCAAAATTGTATTAGTGGTTTGTTTATTAGCCGCAGCAATATGTGTCGCGCTGGCGGGGACAGTCAGTCAGGTTGTACCGGCAGTGATCCTGATGTCAGTGTCCATCTTCTTCCTTTATGTCACCGGGGCGATCTACTGGGCGATTATTCAGGACGTGGTCACCAAGACGCGTATTGGGAGCGTGAGTGGTTTTATTCATTTGATTGGCAGTGTGTCCGGGATTATTGGTCCAATCGTCACCGGTTTCATCGTGCAGAACACCGGCAAATTTGACAGTGCGTTTATTCTCGCGGGTGGCGTAGCAGCACTTGGCGCAATCCTGGTGTTATTTGTTATTAAACAGCCGAAAACGGAAACGCCATTGGTGGCAAGTACTCGCTGAGCATTAAATGAAGAAACTGTGAGTTGTTATACACCTTTTATTTCGTGTCATACCAAATGCACAAAAGTTTAATGCAAATCAATATGCAGACTACCATAGCAGGTAGTCTGTGGTGGTCCCCAAGTTACTACACAGCTACTAAACAGCGAGTTTCAAAATGGAAAACAAGCTCTTATCTGCAAAAGCTATTGTCCCTCAATACGACCGTAGCAAACTGGTATCACGCATCGTTCATCTTGGTTTTGGCGCCTTCCATCGCGCTCATCAGGCGGTTTACGCTGACATCCTGGCAAGCGATCACGGTAGCGACTGGGGTTACTGTGAAGTTAACCTGATTGGCGGCGAGCAGCAAATTGCTGATTTAAAACAGCAAGACAACCTTTATAGCGTGGCAGAAATGTCTGCCGACGCATGGCATTGCCGCGTGGTGGGTGTGGTGAAAAACGCCATTCACGCTCAGGTCGATGGCCTGGAAGCCGTGTTCACCGCCATGACGCAACCTGAAGTGGCGATTGTCTCCCTGACCGTGACGGAAAAAGGCTACTGCCATACTCCGGCAACCGGCACCATCTTGCTGGATCACCCATTCATTGCACACGACATCGCAAATCCGCAACAGCCGAAATCCGCACCGGGCGTGATTGTTGAAGCCCTGGCGCGTCGTAAAGCCGCTGGTCTGCCTGCATTTAGCGTGATGTCCTGCGACAACATGCCGGAAAACGGCCACGTCACCCGTAATGTTATCACCGCGTACGCGCAGGCGATTAACCCGGAATTGGCGGAGTGGATCAAGGCGAATGTGACATTCCCATCCACCATGGTTGACCGCATTGTGCCAGCCGTCACGGCTGAAACGCTGGAACAAGTGGCTCAGGCGACCGGCGTTGCTGACCCTGCTGCTGTGGCATGTGAACCGTTCCGCCAGTGGGTTATCGAAGATAACTTCGTCGCGGGCCGCCCTGAGTGGGAAAAAGCCGGTGCGGAATTGGTGAAAGACGTTCTGCCATACGAAGAAATGAAATTGCGTATGCTCAACGGCAGCCATTCATTCCTTGCATACCTCGGCTATCTGGCGGGCTATCAGCATATTTCTGAGTGCATGCAGGATGAGAATTACCGTCGTACAGCACATGCATTGATGTTGCAGGAACAAGCGCCAACCCTGAAAGTGCAGGGCGTTGACCTGGCAAAATATGCCGATTCACTGATTGCGCGTTACACCAACCCGGCACTGCGTCACCGTACCTGGCAAATCGCGATGGACGGAAGCCAGAAATTGCCACAGCGTTGGTTAGACTCCATTCGTTGGCACCTGGCAAACGGCAGCGAGTTTAATCTGCTGGCGCTGGGCGTTGCAGGTTGGATGCGTTATGTCGGTGGTGTGGACGAGCAGGGCGCGGCAATCGAAGTGAGTGACCCATTATTGCCTGCAATTCAGCAAGCGGTTGCTGCCAGCAAAGAAGGGGAAACCCGCGTTAAGGCTCTGTTAGGGCTGAAAACTATCTTTGGCGAAGACCTGCCTGCTAACGCGAAATTCGTCAATCAGGTGATTGAATCTTACCTGGCGCTGCGTGAAAACGGCGCAAAAGCGACAGTCGCTAAGTTCTAAATATGTGGTTTCGTAGCTACCGCTTGACGTTCAAGACGGTAGCTATGAACTGCTAAACAGTGAGTTCTTGAGATTCGTTTGAGAAACGGGGAATATTGTAATTATTTCATATCGTTAGCAGGGTTTTTCACGCCGAAATAGCTATGCATGAGACTCTCCCATAGCAAATGGATTATTATTTGTTGACTACCTACCTTCTGGTAGGTAGTCTGTGTTTGTCGAGACAACTCCATTGAACGAAAACACAACTCAGGAAAAACATCATGAAGACATCAAACATCATCCGTACCTCACTATCCGCTCTAATTTTAGCGACTGCAGGCTTTGCGAATGCGGCCGAGGAAGTTAACACCACACAGGCAAAAGAGCTGATGAAAATCGGCGCTGTTTCATCCGGATCAGCCTATACCATGAATGATGTGGACGATCAGATTCGTATGAAGGCAGACGCGGCAGGAGCCAGCAGCTATCGTATTACCAGCGTGGGCGGAAATAATCTGCTGCATGGAACGGCCACCCTCTATCGCTAATTTCCTGTTATTCTATGCAATAACGCCGGATACGAAGGCGGGCGATATCGCATCTGATAATCTGCACAGGCATGGCTGTGCCGGGAGAATAAGTATGTCCACCTACAATAACCTGCTGGATTTAGCGGATACTTTGATTCAGGAAAATGGTTATGCCGGATTTAGTTATGCAGATTTGGCAGAGCGTATGGGTATCCGTAAAGCCAGTATTCATCACCATTTTCCCTCCAAAACCGATCTCGGGCTGGCTTACTGTGATAAAAAAACGACTGGTTTTCACAAGCTGAAAAATCATATCGACACATTACCGGCGGGTCGGACACAGCTGCTTGCCTATCTGGATGCATTTTCGGAATGCGTCGAGAAAAAGCAAATGTGTGGCGTTTACGCAATGCTTTCGGACAGCAACCTTTTTACCCCAGAGTTACAGGAAGCGGTAAGTCTGTTGGCAAAAGTTGAATTGAGAATACTAAGCGATATTCTTGAGGATGGCAGAGAAGCGGGCCAATTACATTTCCAAATACTCGCTGAAGATATGGCGGTAATTGTCTGTAATGCTTTTAAAGGCGCACTCATGTTAAACCGCACAGCTCCGTATGAAATACATGCTCGCACGAAGGTTGCTTTGCTGCAGATGTTAATTACTGAGTAAAGACACGCCGAAGTCAAGTGTACCGAACTTTAATTTAACCGAGATGCCTACCTTTCAATAGGTAGGTGGCTAAAGATGACTCATAATAAGCAGTTGTTAAAAAGGAACAGATTATGAATACGACTACTCAGCATCCCCTGCTAAATAAAATTATTTATATATTATCAAAAATAGATATAGCGATTTTACGTTTGTCCGTCATTGTCATTTTTGCTTTATTTGGGACCTATAAATGGTTCGATTTTGAGGTGCAAGCGCTGGAGCCTTTAATATCAACAACATGGCTCCACGTTTTATACACACTCTTTGGTGTAAATGGTGGCAGCTACTTTCTTGGCGTAATGGAAACGCTCACTTTTCTCGCGCTCATTATCGGTTTCTCTCGACCATTATTTGGTGCTGCCGGTGCATTTATGGTGATAATGACGGGCATCACAACTTTAAGCCTCTTACCGCAGTTGGGTAAAATTGACAGTTTTATCATTAAAGATATTTTGCTGATCGGAGCCGGTGCGGTGTTATTAAAAAACGATCTTGTTCGATTAAATGAAGTCCTTAAAAAACGTTAAAAGCTTCTTTCTCAACATATAGTGGATTACAAAATCAGGACACTGGGATAGCCTGCGTCCACTTTTCTTCATGTAAGCAAGGCGATACCAATATTGTTTGTATGAGGGCGGTACACGTTGTAATAACCATTTATCCACTGGTTTATATCACCTACCACATGGCTAAAATCACCATAACCGCCTTTGGGAAGTCATTCCCTGGTCAGAATGATAAATAATGCCCTTGCGCGAGCGGTCTTTATGCACCCTCAGGGTGAAATAAAGGATCGTGGGCTGGGAGCATATCAATCTGAGTGGAGATGACATCTGGCGTAATAATCTTAAGCTGGGATCCGGAAAATACCGCTCATTGCGTACAGTCGACATCACTTTGTACAAAAATCAGTCTTAGCGTGGGATAATGTCCGCTTTCCAAGCGGACTCCTTCTTTACTCTTCAGTAAACCAGTCGCGCTTCTCGTTACGAATCAACAGAATTGACTGACTTATCTCATGCAGATGGCGATGCATCGCTTGATCCACCCCGTTTTCATCATGCTGCTTCAGGGCTTCAAAAATATCGTAATGCTGGGAGAGCAACATTTCTGGAGGAGAGACGTGATCAAGGCTCATATAGCGCACCCTGTCCATCGTCGCTTTAATATTCTCGACCGTTTCCCACGCCAGGCGGCAATCCGCTACTAACGCTAACTGCTCATGGAATTCGTCGTCTAACTGGAAAAAATCATCCAGTTGGTTACGATCAATGGCCGTGCGTTGCTGATTAAGCAACTGTTCGAGCATATAGAGATGTTCATCCGTCGCCATACTCGCGGCACGTTTTGCCACCGCACGTTCAATCGCTTCACGCACAAAACAGCCGTTTTTCACCTGACTGACCGAAATCTTATTCACATACGTGCCGCGCTGCGGGCGGATTTGCACCAGTCCCGTTTCAGCCAGTTTAATAAAGGCTTCACGCACCGGCTGGCGCGATACTTCAAAGCGAATCGACACTTCTTTTTCAGAAAGCGGAGTACCAGGCGGAATCAGGCAACGAACAATATCACGGCGCAAAATGCGGTAGATTTGTTGGTTTACAGGCTGAGTGGGGTTGAGCAAAGTTGACGGTAACATGGTTTTTTTCTTATCGTTGAAGAACCGTGCAAATTTAACATTTATTTGCACGGTCGCCCATAACTGAAAGCCCTAAGCATTGGGAAAAGCGATTAACCTTCGCGGTGAACGCTAAGCCCCGCAAACGACTGGCTAACAGGCATCATTTCAAGGGTGTTGATGTTGACGTGTTTCGGTAAAGTCGCGACCCACCAAACGGCTTCAGTCACATCTTCAGGCGTCAGCGCATTGGCATTCTCGTAGGTTTTCTCGACTTTGCCGTCGTCACCTTTGAAACGCACGTTTGAGAACTCAGTCCCGCCAACCAGACCCGGCTCAATATCCGTTACGCGAATAGCCGTCTTATGCAAATCTGCACGCAGATTCAGGCTGAACTGGCGCACAAACGCCTTGGTTGCGCCATAAACGTTGCCGCCCGCGTACGGCCAGCTTCCCGCAGTCGAACCGATATTGATAATGTGACCACGATTACGCTCCACCATACCTGGCAGCACGGCGCGAGTCATATACACCAGACCTTTATTGTTGGTGTCGATCATCGTTTCCCAGTCATCCGCGTCAGCTTTATGAGCAGGTTCCATACCCAACGCCAGGCCCGCATTGTTCACCAACACGTCAATGTCGCGCCAGTCGGCAGGCAGTTGTTCCATGGCTTGCTCGATAGCCGCGCGGTTACGTACATCAAGTTGCAGCGTAATGATGCTATCACCCAGTTCATCTTTCAGCTCTTGCAGGCGCTCCAGGCGGCGGCCCGTAGCAATGACTTTGTGGCCCTGCTGGACGAAACGACGGGTAATGCTCTCACCAAATCCGGCGGTGGCGCCGGTTACCAGAATAATCATCTCACTGTTCCTCAACGCTTTTTATGTCGTAATACCTTAGCATGCGAACGCTATTTTCGATAATTGAACTTTAGTATGGCAGACCTTGCGCGATGCTGGTGCAGTAAGGTTTTCACGCTGCACCAGCATCGCGCAGTTTTTTTCGCCATTCTCGAGATCTCAGTCCGAAAAGGGGAAAGGCAACCGATTTCGATAAATAGCAACCGTTTGCATATGTTAAAGTTGCGCAAATGTTGCGCAACAACCAAAAATGTAATCTAAGCTACTGTTATCAAACTAATTAAAGCCAAACGGCAACATGGCATCAACATTGCAATAGTTAACTCATTCTTCACAAACCCATTACAGGTACGGCGATGACAGTTAATTACACGCAAGCATTGCGCGGTCAGTTTTTCGACATCACCCAAACCGGAACCCGCCCGGATGAATTACTGGCAAACGCTCGTCATCACGAAGATGGGCTGTTATTTCTTAACGACGGCATTATCGTCGCGCTGCTGCCATGGGAAGAAGGGCGTCACCATCTGCGCGCGGAAAGTGACTATGTCGATTATCGCGGCAAACTGATCCTGCCAGGTTTCGTTGATACGCATCTGCATTATCCGCAGACTGAGATGATTGGCGCATATGGCGAACAGCTCCTTGAATGGCTCCAGACCTACACCTTCCCGGTGGAGAGTCAGTACCAGGACAGCTCGCACGCCGCGAAAATGTCGGCATTTTTCCTCAGCCAGCTACTGAGCAACGGCACCACCACGGCATTAGTGTTTGGCACCGTGCATCCGCAATCGGTAGACGCTTTGTTCAGTGCGGCGGAGCATCTCTCAATGCGCATGATTGCCGGGAAAGTGATGATGGATCGCAACGCGCCGGACTATCTGACTGAAACACCGGAGCAAAGCTATCTTCAGACCCGCGAACTCATCGTGCGCTGGCATAAAAAGGGGCGTCTGAACTATGCGTTGACCCCACGTTTTGCGCCTACCTCTTCACCTGAATTGCTCGCCGTCGTGCAAGCGCTGCGTGAGGAATTCCCCGATACCTGGCTCCACACCCATCTGAGTGAAAACAGCGCGGAAGTGGAATGGGTGAAAAGCCTGTGGCCCGAGTCCGAAAGCTATCTTGGGGTGTATCACCACTACAAACTCACCGGGAAACGTAGCGTCTTTGCCCACGCGATTCATCTGCAGGATTGCGAGTGGGATTGCCTGCACCGCACCGAATCTGCCATTGCCTTTTGCCCGACCTCAAACCTGTTTCTGGGGAGCGGCCTGTTTAACTTAAAGCAGTGCCACGAGCGCGGGATCCGCATGGGGATTGGCACCGATGTGGGCGCGGGCACCACCTTTAATATGCTGCAAACCCTGGCGGAGGCGTACAAAGTCGCGCAGTTGCAAGGCTACCGATTGTGCGCAAGCGAAGCGTTTTATCATGCCACGTTAGGCGGCGCTCACGCGTTAGATCTTGACGATAAGATTGGCAATTTCTTACCCGGCAAAGAAGCGGATTTCGTGGTGCTCGACTTAGCGGTATCGCCGCTACAGAAAATGCGCCATGCCAATAGCCGCGACATATTCGAAAAACTGTTCGTGCTGATGACGTTGGGCGACGATCGCAACATCTGGCACACCTGGATCAACGGCAAATGCGTGTGGACGCGTGACACGCTGGAGGTCGCGGCATGATTCAATTTTTGCTCAATCAAACCTTAAAAACGCTCGACGATGTTGATCCGAATACCACGGTGTTGAACTGGCTGCGGGGGAGTGAACATCGCTGCGGCAGCAAAGAAGGGTGCGCGTCGGGCGATTGTGGCGCGTGCACCGTGGTGCTCGGGCAAATCGATGGCGAGAAAATGCGCTATGACACGGCCAACGGCTGCATCACGCTCATCAGCCAGTTGGATGGCAAGCAGTTGCTGACGGTCGAAGATTTAGCGCAAGGCGACAAACTGCATCCGGTCCAACAGGCGATGGCGGACTGCCACGCATCACAATGCGGTTTTTGTACCCCGGGTTTTGTGATGTCCGGCTTCGCGCTGCACAAAGCCAGGAGCCACTCGCAGCGCCATGAGATTGAAAAACATCTTGCCGGGAATCTGTGCCGTTGCACCGGTTATCGTCCGATTATCGAGGCGATGCAAAAAAGTGCCGGATCTATGCAGGATCAGTTCAGCCGTGATGAACCGCAAACGGTGGCCCGCCTGAAATCGCTGCAACAAGCGCAGATGGGCGAGTTACGCCAATCCAACCGCTGCCTGATACCGAAAAGCGTGGCGCAACTGGCCGAGCTTTATCAGCAAAACCCGCAGGCTCGTCTGCTGGCGGGCGGCACCGATCTGGCGCTGACAATTACCCAGCAATACCAGACGTTGCCGCTGATCATCAGCCTTAATCAGGTCGAAGAACTTAAAGCCATTACCGTCAGTGAAAATCAAATTCGGCTGGGGGCGATGGTGACGTTACAGAGGTGTGAGCAGGTCTTGCAGCCTCTGGTTCCGGCGTTTGCACGTGTATTAGAACGTTTTGCCTCACCGCAAATTCGCAACCACGCAACGCTTGCCGGGAACCTGGCGAATGCCTCGCCCATCGGCGATGGCGCGCCCATGTTACTGGCGTTGGGAGCCAGCCTAGAACTGCGATGTGGCGAGGCGACCCGCGTTCTGCCGCTCGATGCGTTCTTCCTGAGCTACCGCAAAACGGCTTTGCAGCCCGGTGAATTTATCTGCGCGGTGGTGATTGAACGCGAAGCGATATCGCCCACGTTTAACGCATGGAAGATTTCTAAACGCATGGATGACGATATTTCGACGGTATTTGGCGCGTTTAATCTGCATGTCAAAGACGGAATTGTGGAATCCGCAAAACTGGCATTTGGGGGCATGGCGGCGGTTCCGGCGCGGGCGAAAAGTGCGGAACTGGTGTTTATCGGACACCCCTTAAATGAGCAGACTGTCGGGCTGGCTCGTGAAGCGCTGGCCAATGATTTCCAACCGTTAACCGATTTCCGGGGTTCAGGCATTTACCGTCTAAAAGTTGCGCAGAATCTGTTAACGCGCCTGGTTCTTCAACATAACGAACCGAGCGATGCGCTGGAGGTCAACACTTATGTCTACTAACCCGGTGCGTCTGTCAGAGCAGGCATTAATAGAACAGTTTTCCCGTGAAATGAACGGCGGTGCGGGCAAAAGTCTGAAGCATGAAAGTGCGGATAAACACGTCAGCGGCAAAGCGGAATATATCGACGACAAACTCACCTTGCCGGGCATGTTGCATCTTTGCCCGGTTCTTAGCCAACACGCTCATGCGAAAATTTTAAACATCGACACGTCCGCGTGTTATTCCGTGCCGGGAGTGGAGCGAGTTTTCAGCTGGCAGGATGTCCCCGGAGAGCTGGATATCGGCCCGCTGGCACCGGGTGATCCGCTGTTTGCCCGCGACCGGGTGGAATACCACGGCCAGATTGTATTAACCGTTGCGGCGCAAACCCCGGAAGCCGCACGCGCAGCGGCGCTCAAGGCGGTGATTGAATATGAGGTGCTTGAGCCCGTGCTGGATGTCGAAGAGGCATTGCGCCGCGAGCTGTATGTGCAAGAGCCGCATGTTCATCAACGTGGTGACGCAGACTCTGCGCTGGCAGCGGCTGTGCATCGACTTCAGGGGCAGTTTCATATCGGCGGCCAGGAGCATTTTTACCTCGAAGGACAAATTGCCGTCGTGCAGCCCGGTGAAGATGGCAGCGTGACGGTGTGGTCGTCCACTCAACATCCGACCGAAGTGCAAAAGCTGGTGGCCTCGGTATTGGGCGTCACTATGAATAAAGTCACGGTGGATATGCGCCGCATGGGCGGAGGATTCGGCGGCAAAGAAACGCAGGCTGCGGGCATCGCCTGCCATGCTGCCCTGGTGGCGGCGTTGACCGGAAAACCGGCAAAAATGCGCTTATCCAGGCGCGACGATATGCGCATTACGGGTAAACGGCATCCGTTTTTTGTCCGCTACGATGTTGGTTTTACGGATGAAGGAATACTCAATGGCGTAGTCATCGATCTGGCGGCTAACTGTGGTTATTCGCTGGATCTCTCAGGATCGATCTGCGATCGGGCGATGTTTCACGCCGATAACGCCTATTACCTCGGTGATGCGCGTGTCACAGGCTATCGCTGTCGCACAAATCTGGCGTCGAATACGGCCTATCGTGGTTTTGGCGGGCCGCAGGGTATGGTCGCCATCGAACAGATTATGGACCACATTGCCCGCGACCTGGGTTTGGACCCGCTGGAGGTGCGCAAACGCAATTACTACGGCGACACCGAACGCAACGTGACGCACTACCATCAAACGGTTGAACACAACATTATGCCGGAAATCACCCGTCAGCTTGAGGTGAGCGCGGATTACCAGAGCCGTCGTGCGCAAATCGGTGAGTTTAATCGCCGCAGCCCGGTACTCAAACGCGGGCTGGCGCTGACTCCGGTGAAGTTCGGCATCTCGTTTACCTCCAGTTTCCTGAATCAGGCGGGCGCGTTACTGCTGATTTACACCGATGGCACCGTGCAGCTTAACCATGGCGGCACGGAGATGGGACAAGGCCTGAACACCAAAGTGGCGCAAGTTGTCGCGCAGGTGCTGCAAATTCCTGTCGAGCAAATTCAGGTCACGGCAACCAATACGGGCAAAGTCCCTAATACTTCGCCGACCGCGGCGTCATCCGGTGCCGATCTTAACGGTAAAGCGGCGGAAATTGCGGCACTCACCATTAAAGAACGGCTGGTGGAGATGCTTTGCCGTTTACACCATTGCGAAGCGGAACAGGTAGTATTTCGCAACGGCGTAGTGAAAGCGGCAGGGCGACATTTCACATTCAACGAAATTGCTCACCTGGCGTGGCTTAACCAGGTGCCGCTTTCGGCGACGGGTTTCTACAAAGTGCCGGGTATTCATTACGATCGCGCCGCCGGACGCGGACAACCGTTCTATTACTTCTCATACGGAGCGGCGTGCTCGGAAGTGATTATCGACACGCTGACCGGGGAATATCGCCTGCTGCGCACCGATATTCTGCATGACGTAGGGAGTTCACTAAACCCGGCGCTGGATATCGGGCAAATCGAAGGCGGCTTTGTGCAAGGCGCGGGCTGGCTGACCTGCGAAGAGCTGGTGTGGGATGAAAAAGGTCGCCTGCTGACCGACAGCCCGATGAGCTACAAAATCCCGGCGATTAGCGATGTGCCATGCGATCTGCGGGTGAATCTACTGGAAAATCACGCCAATCCGCAGCACACCGTTTACCGTTCCAAAGCCGTTGGCGAACCACCATTTATGCTGGGAATTTCGGTGTGGTGTGCCTTGCAGGATGCCGTCGCCAGCGTGACGAATTATCAGGAACACCCGATGTTAGACGCACCCGCCACACCGGAGCGTGTGTTTTGGGGTTGTCAGGAGGCACCATGAACGATGAATGGATCCGCATTCTGATGCAGTTGCATGAACGCCGTGAACCGTGTGTGTTGCTGACGTTGCTGGCGGACAAAGGTTCGGTGCCCAGAAACTGTGGCACCAAAATGATCGTTGGCCGCGAACACACTTATCTGACGATTGGCGGTGGGCACCTCGAATACCAGTGCATCGCCATGGCTCGTGACATGCTGGAGAAGCAAAACACCGCTCCGCATACCGAGCATTTTAATCTCGGTGCCAGGCTTGGGCAATGTTGCGGTGGAATGACCACGGTGTTATTTGAACCGCTGATTCAGCCGCAGCCGCAGATTGTCGTCTTTGGCGCAGGCCATGTCGGGCAGGCGCTGGTGGCATTATTATCAACCTTACCTTGTCACATCACCTGGGTTGATGAACGTGCTGATATGTTCACTGCCGTGCCGCCAGGAGTGAAAACCTGGCAGGCGGAAGACCCGCTGGATGGGGTGAAATCCGCACCTGCGAACAGTTATTTTATTGTGATGACGCACCACCACCCGCGCGACCTGGAATTAACCGCAGCGATACTGAAACGTGGTGATTACCGCTATCTGGGGTTAATTGGCTCACACACTAAACGCCAGCGTTTTGAGTATCGCCTGGCGGGAAAAGGCATCACGCCGCAGCAACTGAGTACCTTGCGCTGCCCGGTGGGCTTGCCCGACGTGAAAGGGAAACTCCCGGCAGAAATCGCCGTGGCTATTGCCGCAGAGATTATTGCTGTGTATCAAGCGACTGGTTAGACTGGAAAATTAGGCGAATTTTGTCGGATGACGCTGCGCTTATCCGACCTACGGGTATGGTGTTGTAGGGGGGATAAGCGCAGCGTCATCCACCAAATACAGTCTCAAATTATCCTTTGCCCTCAGCAGGAGTGCAGCATGCAAACGGAAAACCCGTTTTACCGCATCAGTTTATTGCCCTACCAGGCACCACATTTTGATGACATTCACGACAGCCACTATCGCCCGGCATTTGACGAAGCCAAACGTATCAAGCGCGAAGAAATCGCCGCAATTGCCAATGACACCGCCGAACCCACTTTCGAAAATACCTATCTGGCGCTGGAAAAAACCGGGCAAATGTTGGGAAGAGTGACGAATGTTTTCTTCGCCATGACTTCAGCAAATACCAACGATTATCTGCAACAACTCGATGAAGAGTTTGCCGCTGAACTTGCCGAACTGGCGGATGAAATGCGCCTCAACCCCGTGCTGTTTGCGCGTTTGGATAGCGTTTACCAACGTCGTCACACGCTAAATCTTGATGACGAATCGCAGCGTCTGGTTGAAGTCGTCTGGCAGAGCTTTAACCTGGCAGGTGCGACGTTAAGCGAAGAAAAGAAAGCACGCCTGAAGGTACTCAACAAAGAAGCAGCTCAGCTCAGTAGCCAGTTTAATAATCGTCTGCATGCCGCTGATAAAGCCGCCGGGCTGGTGATTGACGATGTCAATCTACTGGACGGGTTAACGCCTGCGGAAATTGCCGCCGCGGCGCAACACGCGAAAGCGAAGGGGCTTGATGGCAAGTATGTCATCGCGCTGCTTAACTTCACGCAGCAGCCAGCGCTGCAATCACTCAGTCACCGTGAGACGCGAGAAAAACTGTTTAAAGCCGGTTGGGATCGCACACAACAAAACGATGGCAACGACACGCGCGCTATTGTCGCTCGCCTGGCAACGCTGCGTGCAGAACAGGCGCAATTGCTCGGGTTCGATAACTACGCGGCATGGAAAATTGCTGACCAGATGGCCCAAACACCGCAGGCTGCACTGCAATTTATGCGCGATATTGTGCCGGCCGCAACGGCGCGGGCGCAGCGAGAACTGGCCGATATCCAGCACGTTATCGACGCACAAAATGGTGGATTTAAAGCCGAAGCCTGGGACTGGGCGTTTTATGCCGAACAGGTACGACGCGCGAAATACGATCTCGATGAAGCGCAAATCAAACCCTATTTTGCATTGAATAATGTGCTGACCAACGGTGTTTTCTGGGCAGCCAGCCAGCTTTTCGGCCTCAGTTTCGTTGAGCGTTTCGATATTCCGGTTTATCACGATGATGTGCGGGTGTGGGAAATCTTTGATAAAGACGGTCGTGGTATGGCGCTGTTTTACGGTGATTTCTTTGCCCGTGACAGCAAAGGCGGCGGGGCGTGGATGGGCAATTTTGTGGAGCAATCCACATTGCTTGCTAACGCGCCGGTGATTTACAACGTCTGCAATTACAACAAACCGGCATCTGGCGAAGCAGCGCTCATTTCCTGGGATGATGTCGTCACGCTGTTCCACGAGTTCGGCCATACCCTTCACGGCCTGTTTGCAACCCAATATTACGCAACTTTATCCGGCACGAATACGCCGCGCGATTTCGTCGAATTCCCATCACAAATCAACGAACACTGGGCGCGCGAACCGCAGGTGTTTGCTAATTACGCTCGCCATTACCAAACCGGCGAACCGATGCCAGAAGTGCTCAAAGAGAAGTTATTCCGCGCAGCGCAGTTTAATAAAGGCTACGACATGACAGAACTGCTCGCCGCAGCGTTGCTGGATATGAACTGGCACAGTCTGCCTGCGGGAAGTGCGATTGATGACGTGGCTAAGTTTGAAGCGAACGCGCTGGAGCAAGAGCGCATCAAAGTTGCAGCAGTGCCGCCGCGCTATCGCAGCATCTATTTCGCGCATATTTTTGGTGGCGGTTATGCCGCAGGTTATTACGCTTATATCTGGACGCAAATGCTAGCCGACGATGGTTATCAATGGTTTGTGGAGCAGGGCGGGCTAACAGCAAATAATGGCCAGCGTTTCCGTGAGGCGATTTTGTCTCGCGGCAATAGCCAGGATCTTAAAGCGTTGTATAACGAATGGCGCGGGCATGCGCCATACAGCGAACCGATGTTGGAAAATCGGGGTTTGAGCAAGTCAGACTGATAGTAGATTAAATAACCGGGTGAAAGCCCGGTTTATATGTCTCAATATTTAGCAGGTAAATGCTTAATTTCTTTCAATATTCCGTCTTCCATCAAAATATACTCTCCCTTTTTTAGCTCACCCAGTATTCGCATCACCCCACTGCGTGATAACAGCGTTTTGCTGCGGATATACTTTTCTGCTGGTACTGTTTCGCGCACCGTCTCAGGTTCATTCATCAGCAGTTTTAGTTGTATACAAATGAGTTCATATGCGGTTGGAGCATTAACGGTATTCGCGTAGTACATCAATAGCCGTGAAATGAACTCCATTTGATGGGTCATCAACTCCCATAAGTTGTTTTTAGCAACTATCTCGAAGAGTTCTGTACGCGGTAACTCCGCGATTTCACAGGGTTCATTTGTTTGTATAAACATATAGATTGACGTTTTAAATTCACCCAAGCCAAAAAGGATGGGAGCCTGCATGTTGCCAATTAAAATCTCTTTGTTTCGATAAAAAGAGACTCTACCCTGGCGGACTAAATAGCATTGTCTGATTCCATTTTTCTCAAAAGGGAAGTTGTGGCCCGAGCTATAGAGCTGAAATGTAACAAATGGACTGAGTTTATTAATTAGCTCCCCGGCGTGCGGAGAAAATTTATCTATAGGCATCACAGTATTACCTTTAAGTGTCTTTGAAAAATATAGCATATAACTATATTTTTCTGGCGAGCAAAGATGACAAAAAGGGCGATACGTAAAGCATGATGAGAAGCGATATCTAGTACTTTTGAGGTAAATGATTAACAGCTTTCAGCATGCCTTTTTCAACCGTAATGTAGTTACCCGCTTTCAGCTCCGACAGTATCCGCATGGTTCCGCTTCGGGAGAGGAAGGTTCTGCTAATTATATAATTCGCCGCCGTAATACTATTACGAATTTCAGGCGTTTCGTTCATTAATTCAATCAACTGATAGCGAATGATTTCATAGGCCGAAAATTGGGAGATTTTTGCGCAGTGATCGTGAACACGTGAAACCGTATATATCAACAATCTAGCCAGGCTTTCCCAGAGATTATTATCTTTAATTAAGCGGTGCGCGGTATTTAAAGGCAGTGTGCCAACCACACACGGTTCCTGTGTCTTCAAAAAAAGATACTCCGGCGAGGTAAACTGTTGGCTCATGCCAAAAATAAAAGGAGCGGATTCTGAGTTGAGAATCATGTTGTCATGTTTGCGGTACAAACAAATACTCCCCTCTAACAGGATAAGTATCCTGTTTTCATTATCATCCACATAGTTAAATATTTGTTTGTTTTTTGTTTCAAATATATGGGCGTGTGGCCGAAAATAATCAATAACACGTTCAATATGCGCATAAGGTTTTCCAGGGTTTTCACTATATATTTTTGAAAAATCTGTGTTTTCTTTGTCATGCATGGATGCAGCCCCCTTTGTAAATATATTGTTTAATGAATGAGGTAAATCTTGCTCTCACTCATTATTGCAAAGAGGAACGTTTTTTATATATTGCTTTCTCGGTCTAAAAGTAGACCGAGAAATACCTTGAGTTTGATGCGTGATTTAATGAAAATTGATTTCAACAGAGAAATGATGAATCCCGTAGAAATGCATTTCATAATCCTGGTCAGGTTTTGCAATAATGCTGAATTGATTGCAAATCTAAAAGTGTATGAGTTGGCAAATCGCTGGTAAATGCTTTTTCTGTATGCAAATACTTTCATCGTGGATGAAGCAAGGAAGTCTGGAATATATAAGTTCCATTGACCTGAAGGGTCAGTGTTTGCTTATTTTAAAATTTCGGCACCAATTATTTAATAAAGGAAATTGAAATGAAAAAGAATTTAATCGCTATGGCTATCGCTGCTACTGCTGTGTTGTCTGCTGCTAATGCATTTGCTGCTGCTGGCCAGGTGAATTTTACCGGTGAAATCATCGATGCAGGTTGTGAAGTTGTTAACACCGTTGCTAGTCCATTGGCTATAGATCTGGGGCGTGTTGCGAAATCTGAGTTCACCACCCTTAACTTGCTTTCTGCTGCGACAGATTTCGACATCAAGCTGACTAACTGCCCGACAACAGTTAGCACTGCACGTATTACCTTCGACGGCACAGCTCTGAATGGTGACACCAGCCTATTAAAACTGACTGACACTGCTGGTGTTGCAACTGGCGTTGGTGTGCAGCTTTCCGACTCTGCAGGCGTTCTGCCACTGCGTCAGGCTTCTGCGAGTTATACCCTGGTTTCTGGCAGTACAGTAAACGAACTGCCATTCACTGCACGTTATAAAGCAGTTGATACCAACGTGACTTCGGGTCCGGCAAACGCAACAGTTAACTTCAGCGTTCTTTATAACTAATACACCGCCGATAAGGCTGAATTTTGTTTCCGGCCGGCGGCAATACTGTCGGCCATTTTTTTACCTCCTTTACAGGAATTTATGATGAAAATATTTACTGGTTCATTACTGGCAGCACTTTTAATCACTACAGCAGTTGCTCAAGCCGGCGTGATTGTAGGTGGCACACGCCTAATTTATGACGGTGGTAAAAAGGAGTCTTCACTGAGCGTCAAAAACCCGGACGACGTGCCATACCTGATTCAGACTTGGGTAGATACAACTTCGGGTGGCGCTGAGAAAGCCCCCTTTATGGTGACTCCTCCATTGTTCCGTCTTGATGGCGGCCAAGAAAACGTACTGCGGGTGGTACGCGCGGGCGGTAATTTGCCGAATGATAAAGAATCCCTTTACTGGATGAATGTTAAGGCTATTCCTGCGGGCGAAGCCAAAGAAAATCAGAACACATTACAGATTGCAATTAAGAGCCGTCTCAAACTGATATTCCGTCCGCAGGGTCTGAAAGGAACACCAGAAGACGTCACCGAACAGCTTAAATGGCAGCGCAGTGGCAACAATGTGCAGGTCAGCAACCCGACGCCGTTCTATATGAACTTTATGGAAATTAGCGTGGCAGGCAAGCAAGTGAAAAACCCGACGTATGTTGCACCTGGAAGCTCGGCAAGCTTCGCACTGCCAGCAGGGGTGAGCGGCGGCAGTGTGGGCTGGAAAATTATCAGTGATTACGGCGCCATTGGGCCTGAGCACAAAGGCTCTATGTAACCCGCGAAGGTTGTCACTCTAATAAGAAACACAGCGCATGCGCACTGAGATGTTTTATCACATTGCCGGGCTGCCATTGCAGCCACAGGCTGGGAGTTAATGGATGAATAGCAAAAAAAACCAGGGCCGGTTAGTGCCAGACATACGTATCAGTAAACTGGCGTATTTCATTGCAGGTCATTTGATGTTGCTGGGTGGCATGACGTCCAGTGCCGAGGCACGCGATGTGTTTAACCCTGCATTGCTGGAAGTAGACACGCTCCACCAGGGTATGACTGATCTGTCGGTATTTGAAGATGGAGCCGGTCAACTGCCTGGGGTCTATCGGGTGGATATTTACCTCAACAATGACCAGCAGGACACGCGCGACGTCGAATTCCATATGCAGAAAGGTGCCGATGGCAAAGACAGTCTGCAACCATGCCTGAGTGTGGCCGAACTCAAAAATATGGGCGTGAAAACAGATTTGTACCCTGAGCTGGGCGGGGTAGACGCGAAGTGCGCCAACCTGGCGGCCATTCCGCAGGCCAATGCACAATTTCGCTTCAGCAATCAGCAACTGTTGCTGAGTATTCCGCAAATGGCAGTGGCGCAGAGTGCGCGCGGAACGGTGCCGGAAACGCAGTGGGACAATGGTATTTCGGCCATGTTGCTTAACTACAGCCTGAGCGGGGCGAATAACTACGCGCGCAATGGTCAGGGCAGTGACAGTGACAGCCAATACGCCAACCTGCGCCCTGGCATCAACCTTGGTCCGTGGCGTCTGCGCAACTACACCACCTGGAGCCGTAGCAGTGACGGCCAGGACAAGTGGGACTCGGTGTATACCTATGTGGCGCGCGGCATTACATCGCTGAAAAGCCAGTTGGTACTTGGCGATAGTAGTTCTCCATCCGATGTTTTCGACAGCGTGCCGTTCCGAGGGGGGCAACTGGCCTCTGATGACGACATGCTTCCGGACAGTCAAAAAGGCTATGCGCCGGTGGTCCGTGGTATTGCCCGCACCAACGCACAAGTCATTATCCGACAGAATGGCTACATCATTTACCAGAGCTATGTATCTCCAGGACCATTTGAAATCAATGACATGTTCCCGACCGGTGGCTCTGGCGACTTATATATGACTATTAAAGAAGCTGATGGCAGCGAGCAATATCTGGTAGTGCCATTTGCTTCATTGCCAGTACTGCAACGTGAAGGACGTCTGAAATACAGCATTACCGGTGGTCAATATCGTTCTTATGACGGCAGCGTGGATCAAACTCCATTTAGCCAAGGGACGGCAATTTACGGTTTACCAGCAGGATTTACTGCGTATGGCGGTGGGCAATTCGCCAGCCATTATCAGTCCCTGGCGTTCGGGGTGGGTAAAAACCTCGGCGACTTCGGTGCGCTTTCAACGGACGTCACCCAGGCGTGGTCTACATTGCAGGATCAGCCGAAATATAACGGACAGTCATGGCGCATCCGCTACAGCAAAAACATTGTACAGACTGGCACCAATTTTGCGATTGCAGGGTATCGATACTCGACGAATGGTTACTACAGCCTGCAAGAAGTGATGGATACATACCGTGACGGTAGCTATATCAACCAGCCACTACTTGAACGTCGCCGTAACCGCAGTGAGCTAACGATTAGCCAGAATCTGACCGATGCTCTGGGATCGGTTTCTTTAAGCTGGGTCAGTGAAGATTATTGGAACAGCAACCGCTCTATGCGCTCGATTGGTGGCGGTTATAACAATTCGTACAAAGGCATCAGTTATGGTCTGAACTACAGCTACAACGAAAACTCTACCGCCAGTACTAACGGCAGCAGAGGGTTAGGCAAGGTGTATGACCACGATCAGGTATTCAGCTTCAACCTCAACGTGCCGATGAGCATCTTTATGCCCAATACATGGGCAAGCTACAGCCTTAACACCAGCAAACATGGTAATACCAATAACACTGTTGGCCTGAACGGCACGGCGCTTGAAGGCAATAACCTGAGCTGGGGTGTTCAACAGGGTTACGGCAGTCAGGGTGCAGGCTATAACGGTAATCTGAACGCGGATTATCGCGGCACTTACGGCGAAGTGAATGCCGGTTATGCATACGATAGAAACAGTCAGCGCCTGAACTACGGTCTACAGGGTGGAATTCTTGCCCATGAAAATGGTGTGACTTTTGGTCAGCCGATGAGTGAAACCGTGGCGCTAGTAGCAGCCCCAGGAGCAAGTGGCATTTCAATAGGTAACCAGATCGGGGTCAAAACTGACTGGCGCGGCTATGCGATTGTGCCTTACACCAGTCCGTACCGTAGAAACTCAGTGCAGCTTTCCACAGAATCGCTGCCAGATAACGTTGATCTCGCGCTCAACAACCAAAATGTCATCCCAACACGAGGCGCTGTAGTTCGGGCGAACTTTAATGCCAGCGTTGGCCAGCGTGCACTCATGACTATTATGCGTGTGGGAGGTTCCCCGGTTCCGTTTGGTGCAATGGTAAACGATTCCTCACAGAAGACTACACAGGCCTTTATTGTCGGAGATGCAGGGCAGGTTTACCTGACAGGGTTGGCGAATAAAGGTGCGCTACAAGTGAAATGGGGCAGCGGCGCGCAGGAGCAATGCCAGGTGAAGTATTCCCTTGCGAAGTTGACAACGGACAATGCTGGTATCCAGACATTAAATGGTCAGTGTAATTGAGACGAGTAAAATGAAAGAACCAAAAAAGAATACATCATTACTGATGATTGGCTTATGTATCGTAGGACTCTTTTTTATTAAAAATGTCCAGGCTGCTTGCCCGGCTAAAGCCTATTTGCAACCACCTGCGTCAATAAATTTAGATCCAACACTTCCTATTGGTTCAGTTATTGGCACAACGACGATGAGTTTTCCAACTACTACATACTCAAGCTGGAGTTGTACAGGAACTTCTGCAGGAACTATTACAACCAAATGGGCTGGAATAGGGACAGCGCAAAACAATTTATTCCCAACCCAAATGCCAGGGGTTGCATATAGGGTGTCATTTTCAGGTGGTGCGTGGTTTGGGCTTTTTGGTGCTGCGTACTTCACCTTGTCCGATACGAGCAATTATGCTGGAGGGACAACGGGACTGTCAGGGGCTGTATTAAAATTTGAATTCATCAAAACAGCTCCTATTACATCAACTGGTGCTATTCCTGCGCAGGATATGGTTGATTATACCGAAAACAGTAGAGTAATGGTTAAGATTATATTGAATGGACCGATTCCCGTGATTCCAATAAATACGACATGTAATACCAGTACCCCTGTCGTAACGGTTCCCTTGGATACAGTAACGGCCAGTGATTTTTCACAAGTGGGTGATACCGCAAAAGATAAGCCATTCTCAATTAAATTATCATGCCCAACATCAATGAATATAGCTCTGTCGTTTAATGGCGATGTTATCAATTCATCACAGGCTGTGTTTAAAAATACAGATTCCGCAACTGGAAGTAGTGTTGGTATACAAATATTGAAAGATGGAAACCCTGTGCCAAATGGTAGCGGGAATTTTATTAATATCGGACAGGTATCCGATGAAGTAACAATGGATTTCATAGCGCGATATTATGCGTTGATTAGCAGTGTGCAGATCGGTAATGTTACAGCAATTGCTAATGCTTCCATTGTATATAACTAATTAATTTCGCAATCTCGTTTTATTTGAAAAGTAGGGGTTATTATAATGAATACAAATCTAAAAGATGCAGCATTGGCAGCATTAATGTCACTGGCTTTGGCTGGAGCGGCTCAGGCTGCAGATGTCACAATAAATATCTCAGGAAAAATTGTTGCTTCGCCATGTGTTGTCGATGGCTCAAGCGATATTAACGTTGATTTGGGCCAGACTTTGCAGGCAGCAGATCTCTCCACTGCAGGTTCAACCAGTTCATGGGTGCCCTTTACCATCAGCATGAAAAACTGCCCGACCAGTACAACAAATGTGATTGCGACATTCGGCGGCACGGGCGACGCAGCTGATTTAACCCGTCTATATACCAACACCGGTACCGCGTCCAACGTTGCTGTGGAATTGCAAAGTAATGATGCTTCCAATACGCCGTTGGGGAATACCAAATCGATGACGATTCCTCGTACTGGCAGTAACACAGCGGTGTTCCCCTTACAGAGTCGCGTCTGGTCTAAAGGAAATGCGTCAACCGGTACTGTAGCTTCCGTTGTGTCTGTGGCCTTTACATACAATTAAGTCTTCATATTTGCTGGTATTTTAAAAGTATTATTCAAAAATCACCGGGGAAATTTATTTCCGGTGATTTTTATTAGTCAATGAGGTCCAGGATGTTAGATATTGCCATTGAAGATTCCGATTCATTGTACAGAAACGGAATGGAAATTTTCCTAAAAGAACTATTTTTAAATGAGAATAATCAGCCGGTAAAGTTTGAGGTGTTGACAAAATACAATGCCACTCAGGCGGATGTTATCGTGAAAAAATTCGTAGCAGGGTCTGAGTATACTTGCCAGTCTATATTAAAATATCGCATAAAGCCTGGTTTAATAATTGGTGTCTATGAAGGCGATAAAAAGCATGAAGATAAAAAAACACCGTTGTGCATAAAAGGTATGGTGTTTCTCCATCGCTCGGAATCATTAAGTGTTGCGCGTGCACGTATTATCGATGCGTGGAGTGAAAGCACTTCGACCCCTACCATATTGAATTTCAAAAAATGCCTTGACTGTAAGTATACTACGCTAACATCACAGCAATATATTATAGCTAAATATATATTGCGTGGTAACGACATTATTGAGATAGCGCGTAATCTGGACATTAATGTTAAAACTGTCAGCGCACATAAAAGACTGATAATGAATAAATTCAATTTGCGAACGGATTGCGAGTTAATTCATTTTTTGCAAAATTTTAAAGCCCAAAACCCACAAATGGATTTATAAGAGTGCCATACATCGGCATTTTGATTAGAGTAAAAATTTTCTTGATGGAACTAATTCCAGTGGCTAGCATTTTAATATTTAGAGGGCAACTGATGCACGGCAAGCAACATGCCGTCGACCAGTTCGATATATCCGCCTTGTTTTAGCTGGGCAAGCATTTTCATCACCGTGCTGCGTGATAGTCGCGTTCTTTCCAGAATATACTTTGCCGCCGATGTTGATTTACGAACATTCACGGGCTCTTTCATTAATCCTATTAACTGAAATCGCAGCAACTCATAACTCGTAGGTGCCGTCATAATGATCTCATGGTTTAAAAGGTTGCTGGAAACCTTAGCAATGTGTCCAGCCAGCAATTCCCATGCATTGTTATTAGCAATTAATTCGTGAGCGTGAGCCGTGGTGATAGTCGCGATTTCAGATTCGGTCTGAAGTTCCAGATACAAACCTGATGATTCAGGGAGAAGGTTAGTTACCCCCACCAGGTTAGGTACAGGTAAGAAAGCAATCACAAAATCGTCACTGTTGCGGCGTATCTTGATTAACCCTGAACGGATGAGATAGCACATGTGTACCCCATCTAAACAGTAGTAGAGACGGCGATTCGCAGGGATTTTTTCGTATGTGACATACGGACTCAGTATATCGATAAGATCAAGCGTAGCCTGAGACTGGATAAATTTAGGTGCGCTGTGCGCAAAGGAATCTTTCATATCAAAATGAGTCGCATAGAAATCAGTTGATTTAAATCTAGCATATTCTTAAAGAATAGAAATGACGATTTTTGTTACGTATAATTTCTTTTTTTACAGTTAGTTAGAGGGTTTTCTAATGTACAAGTCAATCAGTACTTTAAAGGTATATTATTAATCGCCTTCAGACACCCACGCTCAGTGATGATGTAACCCCCCGCCTTCAATTGCGCCAGAATCTTCATAATACTGCTGCGTGATAAAAATGACCGACTTTGTATATAGTTAGCAATGCTGACACTCATTCTGATTTCTTCTGTCTCGCTCATCAGCTCATAGAGTTGATAACGAATAATGTCATAAGAGGAAAGGGACGAGATCTTAGTGCAGTGATCATAAACCCTCGAGACTGTATAAATTAGCGAACGTGCCAGACACTCCCACAAGTTATTATCTGAAATAATCTCGTTTGCTAACTGTAGCGGTAGCCAACTGACTTCTGACTCATCATGTGTACGGATATAGAGATATTCTTGCTCCGTCAGTTGTGTGCTCATGCCAAATACAAAGGGTGCAGATTCTGTATTTAACACCATCCCATCAATAGTCCTATAAAGAGAAACGCTCCCTTTATGTAAAAGAAAACATTTTCTCTGGCCTTGCTCCATATAGTTAATAATTTGACGTGGTTTTGTTTCTAAATTGTTAGATAGCGGATTGAGATGCGAGATAAGTAATTCAATTTCAGCCGTGGGCTTCTTGTTTAAAATGCTTGATTCATCTATTAAAAATGGCTTTTGTTGTTCAAATACAGTCATTTACATAATCTCTTTGTTGACCAGGAACATTCTTAGGAATGCTATATGCGGCTGCATTATGGTTAAGAACTTTTATTAAGTGAATAAATGTTACGGTGTAAAATTACACTCAAAAACACCTTGAGTTTAATCTGGGTTTTGATGAAAATTGATTCAAGCAGGGAATGAGGGAATGGTACAAAGAATGATTTATTAATATAAACGTGGTTTCTTGTTTTATACGCCGAAAATAACGTGAATATTAATGATGGAAATCATCTTTATACGATTCTAAATTATTCTCTGTAACTATCACATGATGATGATGCATGGAAAACATGACGATATATTTTTCATTATTTCACGATAATGAATAGGGCTTCTTTTGCCTGAATAAAACGTCAAATAAATATATAAAGGAAAATGAAATGAAAAAGAATTTAATCGCTGTTGTTGTTGCTGCAATCGCTGCTGTATCCGCCTCTAATGCTATGGCTACTGCAGGCACAGTTAATTTCACAGGTTTAATTCTGGATACAGCTTGTACTGTAGATGTGGCTTCTCAAAACCAGACTGTTCCATTGGGTGAATACAATAAATCTGAATTCACTGCTCAGGGTGCTGTGACTGCGGCTAAGAAATTCTCTATCGTGCTGAAAGACTGCCCTGAAGCAATCAAAATTGCCCACGTGCGTTTCGACGGTCAACCAGAAGTGAGTGATTCTACTCTGCTGGCTATCGACAGCACCACGCCGGGCGCTGCAACCGGTGTTGCAATCAACCTGATGTCTGCTGACAAAGTTCAGTTGCCAATGCATGGCGAAAACAGCTATCGCTACAACCTGACTGATACTGCTGACAACGTTCTGGATTTCTACGCTCAGTATAAATCAACTGCAACAACAGTGACGGCTGGCCCGGCTAACTCTGTAGCCAGCTTCTCTGTTGTTTATAACTAATATCCGCACAGACATGACAAGGGGGCCGGATTTCCCGGCCCTTTTTTACAGAGGTATCAAATGAATTTTGTGAGTAAAACTTTTATTGCCCTGGTGATAGCCAGCACGGCTATTTCTGCAGCCAATGCCGGCGTTGTAATTGGTGGAACCCGGGTAATATATGACGGCGGAAAAAAGGAAGCTTCACTGAGCGTCAATAATCCCGATTCTGTGCCATATCTTATTCAGTCATGGATTGACACCCAATCAGGTGGCGCTGAGAAAGCTCCCTTTATTATTACGCCGCCGCTGTTTCGTTTAGATAATGGGCAACAGAATATATTGCGTATCGTACGTGCCGGGAATTTGCCGGATAATAAAGAATCCATGTTCTGGCTAAATATAAAATCGATTCCTTCTGCACCTAAAAAGGAAAATACCCTCCAGGTCGCGGTGAAAACGCGCATTAAATTAATTTATCGCCCGGAAGTGTTAAAGAAAGAGATACCGGAAAAATTAGCCGGACAGCTGACCTGGCAGAAAGTCGGTAACCAGGTGCAGGTGACTAATCCAACCAATTATTACATGAATTTCAACCAGATCACGGTGAGCGGTAAAGTCGTGCCGGAGGTGACTTTCGTCGCGCCTGGCAGTACTGCACGCTTCAATTTACCCGCAGGAGTTTCATCTGGCGCGTTAAGTTTTAAATTAATCAGTGATTATGGCGGCACCGGTGAAGCTCATAACGCCACAATTTAATAACCCGAATAAATACTTCCCGGACGTACAGGGTAGTACGGACCAGAATTATATAGCCTGATATATACAGGCAGGAAGTTAATGATGAAAGCAAATAATCGTCTTCAATTACGATCGACCCATCTCGCCTGGTGTGTAGCACTGGCCTGTTCAGGAATGAGTGAAATCGCGCAGTCGCGTGATTATTTTAACCCGGCATTACTCGAGGTTAATAACCCCTCATCACAAGGTGCCGATCTTGCTGCTTTTGAAGATGGCGAGCAGGCAGCCGGTATTTATCGAGTTGATATTGTTCTTCACAATCAAATCGTCGATACCAGGGATGTTACGTTTAAATTAGTCAAAGAAGGCAATGGAGAGGCAAAACTTCAACCTTGTTTGTCTGCCGGTGTTTTACAAAGTTACGGCGTGAAAACAACGCTGTTCCCGGAAATAAAAGCCGATGCGCAATGTGCCAATCTTGCTGCTATTCCACTCGCGTCAGCGGAGTTTTTATTTTCTTCCCAACGGTTGTTACTGAGTATTCCTCAGGCAGCACTTTCCGCGCAGGCGCGCGGCTATGTCGCGCCCGAACTCTGGGATGAAGGGATTAATGCGCTGTTGCTGAACTACAGCGTGAGCGGTAATAACACATTCGTGCGCAATGGTGAGAATAGTAACAGCCAGTATGCCAACCTGCGTCCGGGAATTAACTACGGCGCATGGCGCTTGCGTAACTACACCACGTGGAATCGCGACAGCGCCGGTAAAGACAAATGGGACACGGTTTATACCTACGCCCAGCGTGATGTCGTTGCCCTGAAAAGCCAGATGACACTGGGCGATAGCTCAACACCAGCTGACGTGTTCGACAGTATTCCGTTCCGTGGCGGTCAACTTGCCTCTGACGACGATATGTTACCGGACAGCCTGAAAGGGTACGCCCCTGTGGTGCGCGGAATTGCACGCACCAATGCGCAGGTGATTATTCGCCAGAGCGGTTACGTTATTTATCAAAGCTATGTGGCACCGGGTGCCTTTGAAATTACCGATATGTACCCGACCGGCGGCTCCGGTGATTTGTATGTCACCATAAAAGAAGCCGATGGCAGCGAACAATACCTGGTGGTGCCTTTTGCATCCGTGCCTGTTTTGCAGCGTGAAGGGCGATTCAAATACAGCCTGACGGGTGGGCAGTATCGCTCGTACAGCAGCAGTGTGGAAAAAACACCGCTGGCACAGGGCACCGCAATCTATGGTTTGCCGCATGGTTTTACCATTTATGGTGGTTTGCAGGAATCGAGCCGCTACCAGTCACTGGCGCTGGGATTGGGTAAAAACCTTGGCGATATTGGCGCAATTTCAACGGATGTGACGCAAGGCTGGTCAAGGCCAAAAGATGGGCTAAAAACGGACGGGCAGTCATGGCGTGTTCGCTATAGCAAGAACTTCTCCGACTCAGGAACCAACTTTGCGATTGCTGGTTATCGTTATTCCACCTCTGGCTTTTATAGCATGCAGGAAATACTCGATACCTACAGCGATTCAGACTTTATCCAGGACCGCCGTCGCAATCGTGCGGAAATGACCCTGAGTCAGGCGCTGGGTAAAAACATGGGGGCTATGACGCTGTCGGCCATCCGTGAAGATTACTGGAATATTAATAAAACCATGGAGTCGTATGGCGCGAGCTATAACAACGCCTGGAATAGTGTCAGTTACAGTCTGGGTTACACATGGAGTAAAAACTCGACGGCAAATGGCAGTAATAGCGGGAAAATTTACACTAACGACCAGCTGGTCTCTCTGAATATCAGCGTGCCGTTGTCAAACTTCCTGCCAAACAGCTGGGCTAACTACAACATGAATACCAGCAAGCGCGGCAATACCACCCATAATGTCGGCGTCAGTGGTATCGCGTTACCAGGAAACGCACTGAGCTGGAACGTGCAGCAGGGCTACGGCACGAACGACGTTGGCTACACTGGAAACTTGAACGCCGATTACCGGGGAACTTACGGTGAAGCGCTCGCGGGCTACAGCTACGATCAGCATTCACAGCGCGTGAACTATGGAATATCGGGTGGTGTGCTTGCTCATAGTGACGGCATCACGCTGGCGCAGCCGTTCGGTGAAACCATCGCGTTGGTCAAAGCACCGGGTGCTGCCAGTGTTGGGGTGTTGAACCAGAATGGGGTGAAAACGGATTATCGCGGCTACACCGTGGTGAGTAATATGTCGCCATTCCGTAAAAATGACATCAGTTTCGATACCGGTAGTATGCCGGATAACGTTGAGCTGGAATTGACCACAAAAACCGTGGTACCGACTCGTGGCGCGGTGGTGCGTGCGGTTTATCAAGCTAACGTTGGGCAAAGGGCGCTTATTAATCTTAAACGCACTAATGGCGAACCAGTCCCATTTGGTGCCATTGTATCAATGAATAACAAAGACACCGCTAACCATGGTTTTATTGTTGGTGATAACGGGCAGGTTTATTTAACCGGCCAGAACAGTAACCTCGATTTCACAGTGAAATGGGGTGAGGACGCAACACAAATTTGCCAGGTTAAAGCTACTTTGCCCCAGTCAAAAAATGATGCATCCATTGTTCAGTTAGATACCGTGTGTCATTAAGGAATTTGCTATGAAATATTTTGCTTTAATTATCACATTATTATTTTCTGGTATGGCGGGGGCGACTTGCCAGACAGTTAATAATTGGCTGTCAACTATTGATGCCGGAAACATAATCGTTCAGCGCGATACGCCGGTAGGTGCTTTAATTGCCAGTATACCAACACCAGTCGTCGCTTCTACACTATTGGCTGTATGTACTGATGGTGGTGGCCAGGCAATTGGTCAGTTCGATTATATGGGCGGGGTGGCGACTTCCATTCCTAATGTGTATTACACTAATATTCCCGGAGTTGGTATGGAGATTATCGGTAACTCTGGGGGGGTGTCTAGTATGCAAAACCCACCGAGGAGTTATGTGCTGAGTGCTGGTATGGTATTGACAAATATCTATAGTGGGAATCCTCAAGTCGTAAATCTGTATAAAGTTGGAAATATTATCTCAGGCAATTTTGTTCCAGGCAGAGTCGGGCATCAAATGGTTGCGGATGATGGTGGATTTATTCGTGAGATCCAATTATCGGGTGGGTCTGTTACGCAGGTGGCTTGTTCGATAAAAACACCTAATTTAGTTTTCCCGCTGGGTGACGTTCCGGTTTCAACCTTCGGGAATACCATTGGTTTTATACCTGATGTGAGTTCCACGCAAAACCTGGGGCTGGATTGCGATGCCGGTGCCAATATTAATGTGTCGCTAAATGGAACGCAAAACCCGGACAGTTCAGATGCTAGCGTATTAGCCCTTAATAACCAGGGCGGGAATGATGTCGCCAGCGGGTTAGGAATTCAGCTTCTTTATAACGATGTACCTTTAGTACTGAACGACACAATTGTGCTGAAAACTTCTCCGGGTGGTGTTGAAACCTTCCCTCTGAAAGCGCGGTACATTCAGACTAAAACCACCGTAACGGCTGGCGACGCAAGTACTAATGCCACGCTGCAATTAACTTATCAATAAGGGCGGTAATTATCATGAAAAAGACTATTACTGCTTTGATATTCTCGGGAGCAGCACTGTGTTATACCGGGATAGCCAGCGCTGCTGACCCGGTTAACATCAGCGTCACCGGGCGTGTTTTGGCTTCACCGTGTGTGGTGGATACCGACACTGTCTCAAAACAAGTGGATTTAGGACAAGCCATTGCAAACAACCTTAATCAGCCTGGTGGGAATCCCATCTGGAAAGACTTCCAGCTGTTATTAACCCAGTGCCCGGCTACCACTCAATCAGCAACGGCAACTTTTACCGGTGTGGTTGACAGTACCGACCCGACAGCATTTAAGAATCAAGGAACGGCAGGAAATAGCGCCTTGCAGATGACAAATACTGACCATTCAGTTATTTACGGGAATGCCAGTCAAATGACAGTGGCAATTGATAATTCAACTCGGCAGGCAATATTTCCGCTTTCAGCCAGAATATTCAGCCCTTCTGAGAATGCTACGGGTGGAACGTTTAATGCTGCGCTCAGCGTTGTATTTACATATCAGTAAGATCTTATTTTTGGTCAAATAGCATTCTGAGAAAGGAAAAGATGTTAAATATTGCCATCGATGACAAGGACGCACTGTATCGGAACGGAATGGAAATATTTCTCGAAGAGATATTTCTTGAAGAACAAAAAGAGTCGGTGCAGTTTAATTGTCTCACTAAAACAAATGCTATTCAGGCTGATATTATTGTGAAAAGTTTTGTGGCTGGCGCGGAGTACATTTGCCAGCCCATGCTAAAGTATCGTAGCAAACCCGGAATGATTATTGGCATCTACAGCGGCGATAAGTCTCCTTATCATGAAAAGTTGCCGCTGTGTATTAAAAATATTGTATTTGTAAACCGTTCCGAACCTTTATACACAGCGCGGAAACAAGTTGTGCAAGGGTGGAAAGATAATATTGAAAATCCTGAACTATTGCCGTGTAAAAAATGCCTTAAATGCAAATATCGCACGCTAACCCCGCAGCAAATGACGATCGCAAAATATTTGCTACGGGGTAATGACATTATTGATATTGCACATTTATTAGGGATTCATGTCAAAACAGTCAGCGCCCATAAGCGCTTGATGATGAGTAAATTTAATCTTAGTTCGGATTGCGATTTATTGCATTTTCTTAATAATCTGGAAAAGCATAGTCCACCGATACATTTATTTATGGATTAATATTAATCACTCCCCCAATGCGCGTTCAGGCGCATTGGGGGTGATAGCATTAGCGCGGAATAGGGCGCGGTTTGCCCTCTGCATCGACTGCAACATAGATAAATACGGCCTCGGTGGCTTTATAACGCTGCCCAATCGGCTCAGAAGAAACCTTTTTCACCCAGACTTCGATATTCACTGTAATGGAACTGTTCCCACGTTTTATACAGTTCGCGTAGCAGCACACCACATCCCCAACGGCGACAGGTTTGAGAAACGTCATCCCATCGACCCGAACCGTTACCACTCGACCCTGGGCGATTTCTTTCGCCATTATCGCGCCGCCCATATCCATCTGCGCCATTAGCCAGCCGCCAAAAATATCGCCATTCGCGTTGGTGTCGGCGGGCATGGCCAGGGTGCGTAAAACCAGTTCTCCGGCAGGAGCGTCTTGCTGGGTCATTTGTCTTCCTGAAATAATAATTGAAATTCTTTAACTTAAGTTTAATACGACAAGGGCGTTTGCGTCACTAAGTAGCATTAATGTCTAAAGGGGTTTTGGCGGGGACTGGCAGAATCATGCTCACTTTGAATCGACACTGTAACCAATATGAAGAAATACTTACTTATCTTTGTCAGTCTGCTTGCGTTATCCAGCCAGTCCAGTTTTGCCGGGACGAAAACGCTGGTGGAATATGGTGTGGTGCAACAAGCGCAAATCATCACGACCCAAACCCGTTCCCATCCGCTGCGAACCGTCGCCGCAGGGGCTGCGGGGGCCGCCATTGGCAACCAGTTTGGTGGAGGTTCGGGTAAAACCATCATGACGGCGACGGGTGCCGTTGCGGGCGCTCAGGTTTCACGTAACCGCCAGGGTCAACAGCAAAACGCCCAGCAGGTGGATTTGACAATCAAAACCGATGCGGGGCAAATTATCCAGGTTACGCAGAGTTACGATGGACGCATCACGTTTAATCAGGGAGATAAAGTGCGCATTCTCACCTCTGGCAACAACACCAGCGTGGATAAATCCTCGTAATAGAATGTTCGAACATAAAAAAACCCGCCAAGGCGGGTTTTTGCATTTCTGGAGGGGGATTACTTCTCTTCTTGCGGCATGTGCTTATAGATGTAGACGCCGCTCAGCAGGGTGAAGACCAGTGTCGCAGCGGTCAGGCCGAACACTTTAAAGTTCACCCAAACGCTCTGCGGGAGCCAGAACGCCACGTAAATATTCAACGCGCCACAGGCAATGAAGAACAGCGCCCAGGCAATGTTCAGACGGGACCACACCGTTTGCGGCAGTGAAATCTCTTTCCCAAGCATGCGCTGAATCAATGGTTTGTTCATCACCCACTGGCTAATCAGCAAGGCGGCGGCGAACAGGCCATAAATCACGGTGACTTTCCATTTGATAAATTCATCGTTATGGAAGAACAACGTCAGGCCGCCAAATACGGCAACCATCAGGAAAGTGATCAGCGCCATTTTTTCCAGTTTGCGGAATTTGTACCAGCTGTAGACCAGCGCAAAACCGGTGGCAACGATAAGCGCCCCTGACGCCACATAGATGTCGTACATTTTATAAAATGCGAAGAAAACAATCAGCGGCAGGAAGTCGAGAAACTGCTTCATAATCTGTTCCGTAAAATGACTCCTGAGCGTTTATTTACCGCTCAGGAGCAGGTGAATGTTATTGGCGAACCAGCATATACAAGCGGAATAAATAGATGAGCAATACCGCAGAAATAAGGTTGCTTATCGTGTTTGCTATCACCCCGCCAACCGCGGGTGAGAGCGCCGCAAATGAAGATGCGAGCATCAAAAGAGCCGTTTTCGCCAGTAACCAGCTAATAACAGCCGGGGCGACAAGACGCATGTTTCCCCAGGCCAGGCGCATACTGCTGCGCAGTGACTGGAAAATCCCGATTTTATCCTGAACAACCATCACCGGTGCAAAAGAGAGCAGAATCGCAAATATCACCCCCGGCACCACCACCAACATGATTCCGATTTGCACCACAAAAGTGGTCAGGAACATCAGAACAAAGATTTTAGGCAACACTGGAGCCGATGTGCCAATGGCACGAAGGGCGCTTACGCGCTGCCCGGCGCTCACCATCTGGATGAGAACCAAAATGCTACCCGCGAGAATAGCGTTACCAATCAAGCCTGCAAACGTTGATGCAGCAGAGGCTTTAAGTAGCATCTGCTGCTGTTCAGGTGTCATGTTTTGCACAAGGTCAAATAGCCCAACGCTATTCGATAAATTATCCCCTTCACTAAGGATAGACATTTGCTCATCGCTAGGTGAAAAAGCGTGACCGATAACAACCGAAATAAAGGCACAAAGCAAAGCAATCAGTAAAACAGTAACGAACTGATTGCGTAGAAAATTCCCCGTGTCACGGTACACAGAACCCGCCGTGATAGACATGCACTCTCCTTGATGTTGCTCGGTTAAAAATCAGCGGGAATTGTACACCGGATGAAGGACGCTGGCACCGACAAGATGCGTGGTGAAAGTAAGTTACTGTCAATGTGAAAAATTGATCTGGAGTGGGTAAGTCGATATTTACGCATAATGCCGAAAAATTAATCCAGATCATTAAATGTTAAATTAGCCAGCGAAGTGTGATCGTGGTTAGATCACTTTGTACCCAAAAGTGAGTATATTCAGCCCGCTTATAAAACCATAACAAGGAGAGGGCTATGAAAAAATTATCTGTGGCGTTACTTGCATTAAGCTGTTTGTCGGGCGAGGTGTTGGCGCACCAACAAGGTGAGTTCTTCATGCGTGCGGGTTCTGCCACCGTACGTCCTACGGAAGGTTCTGACAGTGTGCTTGGCATGGGCGGTTTTAACGTCAGCAACAATACTCAGCTGGGACTGACATTCGATTATATGGTGACGGATAACATCGGTATCGAGCTATTGGCTGCGACACCGTTCCGTCATCACGTAGGTTTAGGCCCAACAGGAAACCTGGCAACGGTGAGCCAATTGCCGCCGACATTAATGGCGCAATGGTACTTTGGTAATTCGAAAAGCAAAGTGCGCCCTTATGTTGGCGTGGGCATCAACTACACCACTTTCTTTGATACCGATTTTAATCAGACCGGCAAAGATGCAGGCTTAACCGATCTCAGCGTGAAGGATTCGTGGGGGGCGGCGGGCCAGGTGGGGCTGGATTATATGATTAACCCAAACTGGCTGTTGAATATGTCCGTCTGGTACATGGATATCGACACCGAAGTGAAGTTTAAAGCCGGTGGCGAGCAACAGAACATTAATACGCGTATCGATCCGTGGGTGTTTATGTTCTCAGCGGGTTATCGCTTCTAATAATCACGTCATGCCGGATGTCGCTTACGCTTATCCGACCTACGCGAACACTTGTAGGCCGGATAAGCGTAAGCGTCATCCGGCAACAATGAAAATCAACGACGAGTCGCGGCTTTCAAACTCTGCACAAACGCTTTTAGTTCACTGAGCATCACTTCGGGGTTATCCAGGTTCTTCTCAATAATCTTCACGATCGCGGAGCCTGAAATTGCGCCAGCAGCACCGGCGTCAATTGCATCCTTAACTTGCGAAGGTTCGGAAATCCCAAAGCCTTGCAGTGAAGGTGCAGCACCAAATTCCGCTAGCTTTTCGACCAGATGATGAAGCGGCAACTGTGCACGCGTTTCTGCACCCGTGACACCGGCACGAGAAAGCAGGTAAGTGTAACCACGGCCATGGGTGGCGATTTCACGCAGCAGCGCATCATCAGCATTTGGCGGGCAAATGAAGATAGGCGCGACGTTGTGGCGCATCGCCGCCTGGCGGAATGGCGCAGACTCTTCAATTGGCACATCCGCAATCAGCACCGAATCCACACCAACTTTGGCGCACAGCGCATAGAACTCGTCTATGCCACGATTATAAACCAGGTTGGCGTACATCAGCAGGCCGATAGGAATAGTCGGGTGTTTCTGGCGAATCACGGCCAGCATTTCAAAACATTGCGTTGGCGTTACACCGGCGGCAAATGCACGCAGCGCCGCATTCTGAATGGTTGGACCATCCGCCAGCGGGTCAGAAAACGGGATGCCTAATTCCAGTGCATCGGCCCCGGCTTCAATCAGCGTGTCAATAATTTTTAATGACTGCTCAGGAGAGGGATCACCCAGCGTGACGAAGGGAACAAAAGCGCCTTCTTTACGTGCCTGTAACTGCTCAAAAGCGTGTTGATAACGTTCCATTAGATTTCCCCTCGTGCTTTCAAAATGTCGTGAACGGTGAAGATGTCTTTGTCACCACGGCCAGAGAGGTTCACCACCAACAATTGTTCTTTTTCAGGATTCTCTTTGATCATTTTCAGCGCGTGAGCCAGCGCGTGGGAAGACTCAAGTGCCGGGATAATCCCTTCGCTACGACACAGCGTTTTGAAGGCTTCGAGTGCTTCATCATCGGTAATCGAAACATAATCGGCACGACCGATGCTGTTCAGGTGCGCGTGTTGTGGCCCGACGGAAGGGAAGTCCAGACCGGCAGAAATTGAATAAGATTCTTCAATCTGGCCTTCGTCGGTTTGCATCATCGGCGATTTCATACCGAAGTAGATGCCCACACGACCATGCTTAAGTGGCGCGCCGTGTTCACCGCTTTCAATACCGTGTCCGGCAGGTTCTACGCCAATCAGACCGACTTTAGCGTCATTGATGAAATCAGCAAACATACCAATGGCGTTTGAACCACCGCCGACACAGGCGATAACCGCATCAGGGAGACGGCCTTCTTTTTCAAGAATTTGTGCTTTTGTCTCTTCGCCAATCATGCGCTGGAATTCACGAACGATAGTCGGGAACGGGTGCGGACCTGCTGCGGTGCCGAGCATGTAGTGCGCGGTGTCGTAGCTACCAGACCAGTCGCGCAACGCTTCGTTACACGCATCTTTCAGCGTCGCAGAACCGCTGTGTACTGGAATGACTTCCGCACCCATCAGGCGCATACGGAACACGTTCGGCGACTGGCGCTCAACGTCTTTAGCACCCATATAAATACGGCATTTGAGGCCGAGCAGGGCGCTGGCTAAGGCCGAGGCCACACCGTGTTGTCCGGCACCGGTTTCCGCAATGATTTCAGTCTTGCCCATTCTCTTAGCAAGCAGAGCCTGGCCAAGAACCTGGTTAGTTTTGTGCGCGCCACCGTGCAGCAAATCTTCACGCTTTAAATACAGTGTGGTTTTGGTGCCAGCCGTCAGGTTGCGACATTTAGTCAACGCCGTTGGGCGGCCCGCGTAGTTCTTCAGTAAATCGTTAAATTCAGCCTGAAAATCTGCATCACTTTGCGCAGCAACAAAGGCTTCTTCCAGCTGACGCAGTGCAGGCATCAGGATTTGCGGCACGTACATGCCACCGAACTCGCCAAAATAGGGATTAAGTAAAGTCATGATATTTTCCTTAGTAAGCCCGCAGCGTCTGGAAGACGGCAGCCAGCTTGTTAGCATCTTTAATACCCGGTGCGCTTTCGACACCTGAGTTGAAATCTAAACCGATGCAGCCCGTTTTCGCTGCTTCAATGCAATTATCAGCACCCAGTCCGCCAGCCAGAATCACGTTGTCCAGATTCTGTCCTGCAAGGAGTGACCAATCAAACCGTTGCCCGCTACCGCCCTGGCCGTTGTCGAACAGGTAGTTATCGACGTGGTTTAAATCACGAGCTGGCAAAGTGTCTTTCACGCTCAGCGCTTTCCAGATTTGTACATTTTCAGGAAGGACTACGCGCAGTTCGTCGATATAGGTCTGGTCTTCATCGCCATGCAGTTGTACGGCATTGAGCGAGAACTTCTCCACTTTTTGCAGCACTTCCGAAAGCGGCGTATTGCGGAAAACCCCTGCGTATTTCAGCGGTGCAGCGGCGATAACCGTTGCAGCGGTTTCATCGCTGACAAAGCGGGGTGACGAAGGAACAAAAATCAGCCCGCCATAAATGGCACCGGCTTCATAGGCGGCGCGGGAATCTTGCGCCCGCGTCAGTCCACAGACTTTATTGTTCCCTAGGGTGACGCGACGAACCGCAGCATTGAGATCGTCTTCGCCCATTAAGGCGGAGCCAATCAGGAAGCCGTTGGCAAAATGGCTCAATTCACGAATCTGGCCGTAGTTGCTGATGCCTGACTCGCTAATCACCGTCACACCGTGACCTAAGCGCGGCGCTAACTGGCGCGTACGGTTCAAATCAATCGACAAATCACGCAGGTCGCGGTTATTGATACCGACGACTTTTGCACCCAGAACGATGGCTCGCTCCAGCTCTTCTTCATTACTCACTTCAGTCAACACGCCCATATTCAGGCTGTGCGCGACCGCCGCGAGCTGGCGATATTGCTCATCATCAAGCACAGAAAGCATCAGCAGACAGGCATCGGCCTGGTAAAAACGCGCCAGATGAATCTGATACGAGTCGATAATAAAGTCTTTGCACAGCACTGGCTGCGTGACAATGTCACTGACAATCGGCAGGAAATCAAAACTGCCCTGGAAATACTTTTCGTCGGTCAGGACTGAAATCGCAGAAGCGTAGTGTTTATAAACGTTTGCAATACGCGCCGGGTCAAAATCATCACGAATCACGCCTTTGGATGGAGAGGCTTTTTTGCACTCCAGAATGAAAGCGGTTCGGGCACCTTGCAGCGCGTGATAAAAATTACGGGTCGCCGGTACAATGTTGTTCTGGAAACTTGCCAGGGGTTGTTGTTGCTTGCGTGCTTCAACCCATATCGCCTTATCAGTGACGATCTTCTTTAATACGGTTTCCTGCATGACTTATCCTCTTCCTGCCAGCGCTGTTACCCGGTCATACGCAGCACCGCTGCGCAGGACTTCCAGCACTCGTTGTGCGTTTGCTTTGAGATCTTCTTGCCCGTGAAGACGCATTAACATGGCGACGTTTGCCGCCACCGCAGACTCATGAGCCGTCTCTCCTTTACCTTGTAACAGGCGGGTGAGAATGTCACGGTTTTCTTCCGGTGTACCGCCTGCAAGCTCGTCCTGGTGATAGGCTGGCAGGCCGAAGTCAGTGGCTTCAAGCTGGTAGCTTTTAATCTCGCCTTCGTTTAGTTCCGCCACTTGCGTAGTGGCATGCAGAGACACCTCGTCCATTCCACCGCTGTGTACTACCGCCGCACGTTTGTAACCCAATACGCGCAGGGTTTCGGCAATTGGCAGCACCAGTTCCGCGCTGTAAACACCAATCAGCGCCATTTGCGGATGTGCCGGGTTAATCAATGGCCCGAGCACGTTAAACAACGTGCGTGTTTTTAACTGCTGGCGCACAGGCATCGCGTGGCGGAAACCGGTGTGATATTTCGGTGCGAACAGGAAACACACGCCCAAATCATCCAGCGCTTTGCGCGATGCGTCAGCACTCATTTCCAGGTTAATCCCGAATGCGGCCAGTAAGTCTGACGAACCTGATTTACTGGAAACGCTGCGGTTGCCGTGTTTGGCGACTTTCAGGCCCACCGCTGCGGCAACAAACGCGCTGGCGGTCGAGATGTTAATGCTGTTGCTGCCATCGCCGCCGGTGCCAACGATATCGGCAAACGGGTAATCCGGGCTTGGGAAGGGCGCTGCCGCTTCAAGCATCGCGGTTGCCGCCCCGGCAATTTCGTTGGGATGCTCACCGCGCACTTTCATACTCACCAGCGCAGCGGCCAGTTGTTCTGGCTTCAGCTCGCCACGGACAATCGCGGCGAACAGCTGGTGGCTCTCTTCCCGGCTCAGGGTTTGCGCTTTATACAGTTTGTCGAGAATCGGTTGCAGCGTGTTGGCTTGTTTTAACTTCAGCAACGCCCAGTCGAGCGTTTGTTCGAGCAGACGCGCGCCGTGGGTAGTCAGGATGGATTCAGGATGGAACTGGAAACCACATACGCGGTCAGCGTCGTGGCGAACCGCCATCACCATGCCATCGAAATGGGCGTTAATCGTCAAGCCTGCCGGAATGTTGCTGCCAACCAGTGAATGGTAGCGGGCAACTGGCAGCGGATTTGGCAGACCGGCAAACATCGCTTCGCCATCATGAGAAATAATCGATGCTTTGCCGTGCAGGATTTCACCCGCCTGGCCAACATACCCGCCGTAGGCTTCAACAATCGCCTGGTGGCCGAGGCAGATACCAATAATCGGTAATTTACCGCGCAGGCGAGTCAGTAATTCTGGCATGCAACCGGCTTCACTGGGTGCACCAGGGCCTGGGGAAAGCATCAACACCGGGTTGTCCATGGTTTCCAGGCGTTCAATTAACGTCTGCGCCGGAACATGGTTGCGATAGATAACGACATTGTGTCCGTTGGCACGCAGCTGATCGGCCAGGTTATAAGTGAACGAGTCGATGTTATCGAGCAGCAGAATGTCAGCCATCAGAAAATCTCCTGTGCGTGATGCGCGGTGGCAATGGCGCGCAGTACAGCGCGGGCTTTATTGCGGGTTTCATCGGCTTCGGACTGCGGGACGGAGTCCAGCACCACGCCAGCGCCTGCCTGAACGGTAGCAATACCGTTTTCAACGTAGGCAGAGCGGATAACGATGCAGGTGTCTAAATCACCGTGAGCGGTGAAGTAACCGACCGCGCCGCCGTAACTGCCACGGCGCACGCCTTCGGCTTTGGCAATCAACTGCATCGCACGAACCTTTGGCGCACCGCTTAACGTGCCCATATTCATGCAGGCGCGGTAAGCGTGCAGCACATCCAGATCTTTATGCAGCTCGCCTACAACGCGGGAAACCAGGTGCATCACAAACGAATAACGATCGACTTTCGTCAGGTCGGCAACGTAACGGCTGCCTGGGGTACAAATGCGTGCCAGGTCGTTACGGGCGAGATCTACCAGCATTAAATGCTCGGACATCTCTTTATGGTCAGTACGCATTTCCAGCTCTATGCGGCTGTCGAGATCACGATCCAGCGTTCCATCTGCACGGCGACCGCGTGGGCGAGTTCCGGCAATCGGGTAGATTTCAATCTGGCGGGAATCCGCGTCGTATTTCAGCGAGCTTTCAGGGGATGCGCCAAATAAGGTGAAATCATTGTCCTGCATAAAGAACATATACGGGCTCGGGTTGCTCTTTTTCAACGTCTGGTAAGCGGCCAGTGGAGAAGGGCAAGGGAGTGAGAAGCGGCGCGAAGGCACGACCTGGAAAATCTCACCGATGCGGATCGCTTTTTGCATTTTGCGCACCACATCGCCAAATTCTTCATCGCTCTGGTTGCACTCGCAGGTCATGCGTTCCACTTTTTGCACCGGCAGCGCAGAAGGCTCTTGCTGCATTTGCTTGCTCAATTGCGCCGTGCGCTGAATTAAACGTTGTTTTTCAGAAGCTGACGGAGTGAACAGGCTCGCCTGAATACGGGTATGTTTTTTCTGATGGTCAATCACCAGCAGCGTTTCAGCTAAATAGAAACAGTAATCAGGGCAGTTGTTGTCTTGCTTGAGATCAGGCAAGTCTTCAAATCCTGCGACCAGGTCGTAGGCAAACAAACCGCCGAAGAACATTGCCTCGCGCTCGTTTTCTGGCACCGTGACCAGTTCCTGCATAATGCGGAAGGCATCAAATACTGACAGTGAGCACAGGCGCGCATCCTCATCCAGCAGGGAACTCACCGCCGGGAAGCGCAGGACGCGGCCTTGCGGAGAATGTTGGTTCTCAACCCCTGTAGGAAGTGCTGCATCGAGCAAAGGGAGTAACGAAGCACCGTTCTCAGAAAGGGCATGAATCGTGACGGTGTCACCTAAAGCGGTAATCCGCAGCGCGCTGTCAACTAACAGCAGGCTTTTTAAATCATCTTTGCTGTCGATATCGGCTGATTCGAGCAACAAGGTCGCAGGGCGCGCGCCGCATAGCTGGTGGAAAACCGCTGTTGGGTTATCACGATAGGGTGCGTCACCGATGAGTAATTCGAGCGCTGGTTTTTGTGTTTGCATTTTCTGCTCTCATATTTTGTTCAATAAAAAGCCCGCTCTGGGCGGGCCTGGTATCTGGGCTGAATTTCAGCCATAGCGATTACACTGCCCGTTATCAGGAAGTACGCCACCAGCTATGCATGAGGATGTTCGCTTTCATTTTCAGATACCTTTATCGTGTGAACTTGCGTACTAGTTAACTAGTTCGATGAATCAAAGTCAATAGCGATTTTTAGTTATTGCCGAATATCGCTATTATGAGCGGCGTTTTTCTTTTTATTAACACACCCGGAGCCATTTTGAGCGAACCCACACTAGCGGTGATTTACGACTTACATAGCCATACCACCGCGTCAGATGGCTTGTTAACGCCCGAAGCGTTGGTGAAGCGTGCAGTAGAAATGCGAGTGGGCATTCTGGCAATCACTGACCATGACACAGTAGCCGGAATTGGCGCTGCAAGGGAAGCGGTATCACGCCTGCAACTGCCCTTGCGTGTGATCAGCGGTGTGGAGATTTCCACCGTCTGGGAAAATCATGAAATTCATATCGTTGGACTGGGTGTTGATGAACATCATCCCGTTCTGACAGAATTTTTGGCGCAGCAAAGCGAGCGCCGTGTTCAACGTGCGGCCTTGATCGCAGAACGGCTTGAAAAAGCTCATATCCCCGGTGCGCTGGAAGGCGCAATGCGCCATGCCAACGGCGGAGAAGTCACCCGTGGTCATTTCGCTCGTTATTTGGTGGAGTGCGGGAAAGCCAGCACCATGGCCGATGTGTTTAAGAAATATCTTGCAAAAGGGAAAACCGGTTATGTTCCGCCACAGTGGTGTACAATAGAACAAGCTATTGATGTCATTCATCATTCTGGTGGGCAAGCGGTTTTGGCGCATCCAGGCCGGTATGACCTGACCGCTAAATGGCTGAAAAGATTGCTGGCGCAGTTTGCCGAAAGTGGTGGCGATGCCATGGAAGTCGCCCAGTGTCAGCAAGCCCCAAATGAGCGTACCCAGCTTGCCAGCTATGCAAAACAGTTTAATTTGCTGGCGTCGCAAGGCTCAGATTTCCATATGCCGTGTGCGTGGATTGAGCTTGGGCGCAAGCTCTGGCTGCCCGGTGGCGTCGAACCGGTCTGGCAGAATTGGGAGAAAAGTTATAGCGAAAAAGAGAGGGCAGTATGAGTCAATTTTTCTATATTCATCCAGATAACCCGCAACAGCGCCTGATTAACCAGGCGGTAGAAATTGTTCGCAAAGGCGGCGTCATTGTTTATCCCACCGATTCGGGTTATGCGCTGGGCTGTAAACTGGAAGATAAGTCGGCGATGGAGCGCATTTGCCGTATTCGCCAGTTACCTGACGGGCACAACTTCACCCTTATGTGTCGCGACCTGTCGGAGCTTTCGACCTACGCATTTGTCGATAACGTGGCGTTTCGCTTAATCAAAAATAATACGCCGGGCAATTACACCTTTATTCTCAAAGGCACGAAAGAAGTCCCGCGCCGTTTGTTGCAGGAAAAGCGCAAAACTATTGGTCTGCGCGTGCCTTCTAACCCGATTGCGCTGGCACTGCTCGAAGTGCTGAACGAGCCGATGCTATCGACGTCATTAATGCTGCCAGGAAGTGAATTTACCGAGTCTGACCCGGAAGAGATTAAAGACAGACTCGAGAAAGTCGTCGATTTAGTGATTCACGGCGGTTACCTGGGCCAGCAACCGACAACTGTGGTGGATTTGACCGACGATTCACCGGTTGTTATCCGCGAAGGCGCGGGCGATGCAAAACCTTTCTTATAAGTTCGTCTGCGGCTATACTGTCCGGCCTAAAATGGGGCTATCAGGCCCCATTACCCCAATTCGACGCCTGTGAAGGCGACACCCGAGGAAGCTCAATGAGCGATAAGAGCGAAAAGTTACAAAAAGTTTTAGCCCGTGCTGGTCATGGTTCCCGTCGTGAGATTGAAACAATCATCTCCGCAGGCCGTGTCAGTGTGGATGGCAAAGTTGCCAAATTAGGCGACCGTGTTGAAGTGACACATGCGCTGAAAATCCGTATTGATGGTCATCTGATTTCTATTAAAGAATCGGCTGAACAAATTTGCCGCGTGTTGGCTTACTACAAGCCAGAAGGCGAATTATGTACGCGTAATGACCCTGAAGGGCGTCCAACCGTATTTGACCGTTTACCAAAACTGCGCGGCGCGCGCTGGATTGCGGTCGGTCGTCTGGATGTGAACACCTGTGGTTTACTGCTGTTCACCACTGATGGTGAGCTGGCAAACCGCCTGATGCACCCAAGCCGTGAAGTTGAGCGTGAATACGCGGTTCGTGTATTTGGCGAAGTTGACGAAGACAAAGTGAAGCAACTGGGTCGTGGTGTGCAGCTTGAAGATGGCCCTGCGGCATTCAAAACCATCAAGTTTACCGGTGGTGAAGGCATTAACCAGTGGTACAACGTGACCCTGACCGAAGGCCGCAACCGTGAAGTGCGTCGCCTGTGGGAAGCGGTTGGTGTGCAGGTTAGCCGTCTGATTCGTGTGCGCTACGGTGACATTCAGTTGCCGAAAGGCCTGCCGCGTGGCGGCTATACTGAACTCGATCTGGGGCAAACTAACTACCTGCGTAAATTGGTAGAACTGCCAGAAGAGACAGAAAGCAAAGTGGCGGTTGAAAAAGACCGTCGTCGTATGAAAGCGAATCAGATTCGCCGTGCGGTTAAACGCCATACGCAAACCACTGGTGGCGGCGGTCGTCGCGGTGGTCGCAGCAGCTAAAATACAAACCCCTCTGTTGAGGGGTTTTTTAATGCTTAATAATCGATACCGATTTGCGCTTTAACACCCGCATCAAACGCGTGCTTCACGGGTCGTAACTCGCTGACCGTATCTGCGATTTCAAGAATATCCCGATGACATCCACGCCCGGTAATAATCACCGTCTGGCTCTCAGGGCGCTGTGTCAGCGCCGTCAGCACCTCTTCCAGCGGTAAATAGTCATAGGCCACCATGTAGGTGATTTCGTCGAGAATAACCATATCCAGCGAGCTGTCTGCCAGCATCCGCTTTGCATGCTCCCACACTTCCACGCACGCAGCGGTATCCGTTTCGCGGTTTTGTGTATCCCAGGTAAAACCGGTCGCCATCACCTGAAACTCCACGCCTAGTGGCTCCAGTAAATTGCGTTCGCCATTCGGCCATTGGCCTTTGATGAACTGGATGATGCCGACTTTTTTGCCGTGCCCGACTGCGCGTGTGGCGGTGCCGAAAGCGGCTGTCGTTTTACCTTTACCGTTTCCGGTAAAGACAATCACAATCCCGCGTTCTTCTTGCGCGGCTGCGACGCGGGCGTCCACTTTTTCTTTCTGGCGCTGTTGGCGCTGCTGGTAACGATCTTCACTCATTCGGAAATTCCTGGTTTACGATTGGGTTGAGCATCAAAGCTCATGCCTGTTTTACGGCGGCTGTCATCGCCCATTAGCCAAAGATAGAGCGGCATTAAATCACGTGGCGTTTTCAGTTTGTCGGGGTCTTCGGTCGGGAATGCACTTGCGCGCATAGCAGTTCGCGTTCCGCCAGGGTTGATACAATTAACGCGTAAATTATGCTGCTTATACTCTTCTGCGAGCACCTGCATCATGCCCTCAGTCGCGAATTTTGATACCGCATAGGCACCCCAGCCCGCGCGGCCCTGACGACCGACACTCGAACTGGTGAACACCAGTGAGCCTGAGTCTGATTTGAGTAATAAAGGAAGCAAAGCCTGTGTCAGGAAGAAAGTTACATTCACATTGACCTGCATCACAGCCTGCCACGTTTGCGGATCTTGCTCGTCCATTGGCCGAATATCGCCGAGGATCCCGGCATTGTGCAGGACGCCATCCAGGCGGGGAATTAATCCGGAAAGCTTGTGTGCCAGACTCTGGCAATCATCAGGTGTCGCCGTGGCAAAATCGAGAATAAACCAGTGGGGAAGGCTGCCGTAGCGGGTCTGTAGTTCATGGGCAACGCTGCGCAGCTTTTCTTCGTTACGACCCAGTAATATGACGCTGGCACCGTATCTGGCGTAGGTTAGTGCGGCTTCTCGACCGATGCCATCGCTGGCCCCGGTGACTAAAATGATGCGGTTTTGCAGTAAGTCGGTCTTCGGTTGATAGTGCACATTCAACTCCTCGCGTGATGTGTCGCTCACGTCTTGATTCTCAGAAATACCTGGGTATGCATGGGCTTTACGCTTTATGCCTGAAAGGGCTTGTTATTTCAATCAGGCAACAGGAGACAATACCTTTGATTAACATTTTGCAAAAGTTTCATTTTATTAAAAACGTTCAGGAAGCAGGCTCGCAGCATTTATAGTTGCTTGCAGACGCGGAATCACCGCTCGGTTACACTGAGCAGAAGATATTTAATCTCCTGAATGGAAGGCGGAAAGCGTGGATTTGATTGCAAACTATGGGCTTTTTTTGGCGAAAATCGTCACGGTCGTTGCGGCTATTGGCATTCTTGTCACAATAATCGTGAATGTTGCCGGGCGTAAAAGACACCAACGCGGGGAATTACGTCTCACCAATTTAAGTGAGCAATACCAGGAAATGCAGGAAGAAATGCAGGTCGCAAGACTTGATAGTCATCAGCAAAAACTCTGGCATAAAACCCAAAAGAAAAAACATAAGCTGGAGGCTAAACAAGCCAAAGCGCATGCTAAACGCGGCGAAACGGTTATTTCTGACAAGCCGACGCTTTATGTTCTGGATTTTAAAGGAAGTATGGATGCGCATGAAGTCACTTCCTTACGTGAAGAAATCACAGCCGTGCTGGCGGTAGTCAAACCCGAAGATGAGGTTTTACTCCGTCTGGAAAGCCCTGGCGGTGTGGTGCATGGTTATGGGCTGGCAGCGTCGCAGTTGCAGCGTTTGCGTGAGAGCAAAGTTCGCCTGACGGTTGCTGTCGATAAAGTCGCGGCCAGCGGGGGTTATATGATGGCGTGTGTGGCAGATAAAATCGTTGCCGCTCCGTTTTCTATTATTGGTTCCATTGGTGTGGTGGCCCAGGTGCCAAACTTCCATCGCCTGCTGAAACGCAATGATATCGATGTCGAACTGCATACGGCCGGTCAGTACAAACGTACCCTGACTTTGTTTGGTGAGAACACCGAGCAGGGGCGTGAAAAATTCCGTGAAGACCTGAATGAAACACATCTGCTATTTAAGCAGTTTGTGCATGACATGCGTCCATCACTGGATATTGATTCTGTTGCAACGGGCGAACACTGGTACGGCACGCAGGCACTGGAAAAAGGGTTGATTGATGCGGTAAGCACCAGCGACGATCTGCTGATTGGCCTGATGAAAAATCACGATGTGATTAATGTGCACTACACGCGCCGCAAAAAAATGATGGACCGTTTCACTGGTAGCGCGGCTAACAGTTTAGACAATCTGTTGTTGCGCTGGTGGCAGCGAGGCGAAAAACCACTGTTGTAATCGGATTCGAAGTGAAAGTAGAAACGAGGCCATTTGGCCTCGTTTTTTTACTTAGTCTTGCAGGTGATATTTCTCTGCAAACACATGCGCAAGATGCTTGAACATATTAAATACTGCGGTGCTCTTCCCGGTAGGTAAGCCTTGTTCATCAAGGAAGTATTCACCTTTGAACACCAGCACCCCGTTTTTTTGCTCAACGTCCGTTGCTTCCATTCCATGCATGAAATCTTCATGAGCACGGATCACTTTATTGGCTTCAACGAGTAGCGATTGTTTATCGATAGGTTGAGTGGTTGGTTGCATGATTTCCTCCTTTAAAAACTGGCAGTAGTGTACTTCCGCTATACTGCAAAGGGCAATATCTCCCTGTAAACCTAAGGTGATTTAATCAGTTTACTGTGCTGGCAGGAATCCGGGTTGCATGCTAATAAAGTTGCGTAACTCATTTTATCAGGTAGAGTGTGACGCTTTCGCAAATCTGGCAACGGAATTGCTTGACATTCAACCAAAGTTCCGTCGTGCTATGTCACCGGTGCGAAAGACTCGTTATCTCAATCACCTGCGAATGTTCGCTAATCAGCCGGTGGATGAAAAAAGAGTTGATATCCATTGACGCTGCCGCAATATAAAAAAGCGCGTCGCCAGTGGAAGGTGTGATTAGTGTGCGACGTCTCCTGGAAGAATTACATTAGGTAAAGGTGAATATGGGTAAAGCTCTCGTCATCGTTGAGTCCCCGGCAAAAGCCAAAACGATCAACAAATATCTCGGTAATGACTACGTGGTTAAGTCCAGCGTCGGTCATATCCGTGATTTGCCGACCAGTGGATCAACCACCAAGAAGAGCGCTGACTCCGCCTCCACCAAAGGGACCAAAAAGGTCAAAAAGGATGAACGCGGTGCGCTCGTAAATCGTATGGGTGTCGATCCATGGCACAACTGGGAAGCACAGTACGAAGTGCTGCCTGGTAAGGAAAAAGTGGTTTCAGAACTGAAGTCACTGGCTGAAAAAGCAGACCATATCTATCTCGCAACCGACCTTGACCGCGAAGGGGAAGCCATTGCATGGCACCTGCGGGAAGTTATCGGTGGTGATGAAACGCGTTACAGCCGCGTTGTTTTTAACGAGATTACAAAAAATGCAATTCAACAGGCCTTCGAAAAGCCGGGCGAATTGAATATTGACCGTGTTAACGCCCAGCAGGCGCGTCGTTTTATGGACCGCGTTGTGGGCTACATGGTGTCTCCGCTGCTGTGGAAAAAAATTGCCCGAGGTCTTTCTGCTGGCCGCGTACAGTCCGTTGCTGTGCGTCTGGTTGTTGACCGTGAACGTGAAATTAAAGCGTTCGTACCGGAAGAATACTGGGAAGTTGACGCGAACCTGACAACGCCGAAAGGCGACAGTCTGCCGGTTCAGGTCAGTCACCATAAAGACAAGCCGTTCCGCCCGGTTAACCGCGAGCAGACCATGTCTGCGGTTAGCGAGTTGGAAAAAGCGCGTTACACCGTGCTTGAGCGTGAAGATAAACCGACCAGCAGCAAACCTGGTGCGCCGTTTATCACCTCCACGTTGCAACAGGCTGCAAGCACCCGTCTTGGTTTTGGTGTGAAGAAAACCATGATGATGGCGCAGCGTCTGTATGAAGCGGGTCATATCACTTACATGCGTACTGACTCAACCAACTTGAGTCAGGATGCAGTGAGTATGGTTCGTGGGTATATCGAAGAGAGTTTCGGTAAGAAATATCTCCCGGAAGCCGCGAATCAGTACTCCAGCAAAGAAAACTCTCAGGAAGCGCACGAAGCGATTCGTCCTTCTGATGTGAGTGTCGTTGCTGAGTCGCTTAAAGATATGGAAGCTGACGCGCAGAAACTTTACCAGTTGATCTGGCGCCAGTTTGTGGCGTGTCAGATGACACCAGCGCAATACGACTCCACCACTTTGACGGTGCAAGCGGGTGACTTCCGTCTTAAAACGCGTGGCCGTACGCTGCGTTTTGATGGCTGGACTAAAGTCATGCCAGCACTGCGCAAAGGTGATGAAGACCGTACATTACCTGCCGTTGAACAGGGTGATGAGCTCGCTCTGGTTGAAGTTATTCCTGGCCAGCACTTTACAAAACCACCGGCTCGTTTTAGCGAAGCTTCGTTGGTTAAAGAGTTGGAAAAGCGTGGCATTGGCCGTCCGTCTACTTACGCGTCAATCATTTCCACCATCCAGGATCGTGGCTATGTGCGTGTAGAGAACCGCCGCTTCTACGCTGAAAAAATGGGTGAAATTGTTACTGACCGCCTGGAAGAAAACTTCCGTGAGCTGATGAACTACGATTTCACCGCGCAGATGGAAAGCAGCCTTGACCAGGTGGCCAATAATCAGGCCGAGTGGAAAGGGGTGCTGGATAACTTCTTTAGCGATTTCAGCGAACAGCTTGGTAAAGCTGAACTGGATCCGGAAGAAGGCGGTATGCGTCCAAACCAGATGGTTCTGACCAGTATTGATTGCCCGACCTGTGGTCGCGAAATGGGTATCCGTACTGCCAGCACTGGTGTGTTCCTCGGTTGTTCTGGTTATGCATTGCCGCCGAAAGAGCGCTGCAAAACCACCATCAATCTGGTGCCGGAAAACGAAGTTCTCAACGTGCTGGAAGGCGATGACGCGGAAACTAACGCCCTGCGTGCGAAGCGTCGTTGCGTGAAGTGTGGCACTGCGATGGACAGCTACCTCATCGATCCAAAACGTAAACTTCACGTCTGTGGTAATAACCCGACGTGTGATGGTTACGAAATCGAAGAGGGCGAATTCCGGATCAAAGGTTATGACGGCCCAATCGTTGAGTGTGAGAAATGTGGTTCTGAAATGCACCTGAAAATGGGGCGTTTCGGTAAGTACATGGCTTGTACCAATGACGATTGCAAAAATACGCGTAAGATCCTGCGTAATGGCGAAGTGGCACCTCCGAAGGAAGATCCGGTTCCCTTGCCTGAGTTGCCTTGCGAGAAGTCAGACGCTTACTTTGTTCTGCGTGATGGCGCGGCGGGTGTTTTCCTTGCGGCAAACACTTTCCCTAAATCGCGTGAAACACGTGCGCCGCTGGTCGAAGAGCTTTATCGCTTCCGCGACCGCCTGCCAGAAAAACTGCGTTATCTGGCCGACGCACCACAGCAAGATGCAGACGGCAACAAAGCGGTCGTTCGCTTTAGCCGTAAGACTAAGCAACAGTACGTTTCTTCTGAAAAAGAAGGCAAAGCGACTGGCTGGTCAGCATTCTTTGTTGATGGTAAGTGGGTTGAAGGTAAGAAGTAACTAGTCTTCTGACAAAAAAGCCGGGGCCGATGCTCCGGCTTTTTTATATCCTTTTATATAACCTGATTATTATTTTTTCTTTCTAACTATACATAGATAGTATAAGTGATATAGTGATCCGAGAGAATTTCACCTTGTCTGAATCCCTGCCACCGCGCGTGTCGGGGCTGTTTTTACTGCGGATGGAACGCCATGAAACTACAGCAACTTCGTTATATCGTAGAGGTGGTAAATCACAACCTCAACGTCTCGTCGACGGCAGAAGGGCTTTACACTTCTCAGCCGGGGATCAGTAAACAAGTTCGTATGTTAGAAGACGAACTGGGGATTCAGATCTTTGCACGTAGCGGCAAACACCTGACTCAGGTAACGCCTGCGGGGCAGGAGATAATCCGTATTGCCCGTGAAGTGTTGTCAAAAGTTGAAGCCATTAAGTCCGTGGCGGGTGAGCATACCTGGCCGGACAAAGGTTCATTGTATGTTGCGACGACCCACACACAGGCGCGTTACGCGTTGCCAAATGTGATTAAAGGGTTTATCGAGCGCTATCCACGTGTTTCCCTTCATATGCATCAGGGTTCGCCTACGCAGATTGCTGAAGCGGTATCCAAGGGGAATGCGGATTTTGCTATCGCGACCGAAGCTCTGCATCTCTACGATGATTTAGTGATGCTGCCGTGCTACCACTGGAACCGTTCGATTGTGGTGACGCCAGACCACCCGCTGGCATCGAAAGAGTCGGTTTCCATTGAAGAGTTGGCTCAGTATCCGTTAGTCACTTATACCTTCGGTTTCACCGGGCGTTCAGAATTAGACACCGCATTTAACCGTGCCGGTCTAACGCCGCGAATTGTCTTCACGGCAACAGATGCTGATGTGATTAAAACCTACGTGCGTTTGGGCTTAGGTGTGGGGGTTATTGCCAGTATGGCGGTTGATCCGGTTTCTGACCCGGACCTGGTACGTATCGAAGCGCAGGGCGTTTTCAGCCACAGCACCACGAAAATAGGTTTCCGCCGCAGCACTTTCTTGCGCAGTTACATGTATGATTTTATTCAGCGTTTTGCGCCGCATCTGACGCGTGATGTTGTCGATACCGCCGTTGCCTTGCGTTCAAACGAAGATATTGAAGCTATGTTTAAAGATATTAAGTTACCCGCTAAATAATATCTGAAGGTATCTTTTCGCCTGGAAAGATACCTATTCTCTTTGCATTAATGAATATGATTTATCCCTTCTGGTATTCAATATCCCTTAAATCTTAATTACCCATGCAATTTAAGTGGTTAATCTGTCTCAATTAAGAGACAAACGTAGATAATAATTAACCGCTCTGCAAATTTAGTGTTTCAATTATTTATTTCAGGTCAAAAGATTAAATCTTTTCCTGCATTCGGGAAGCAATTTCGCTGGCTTTTGTACTAGAGTTTCTTTAGGATTAATCCCATCAGGCGATTAATTATACCGATTGTTTAAGACTTTATGATAAGTGGTGCCGATTGTATGAGGTTAGCAATGCCTTCAGGAAGTGAAGAACCGCAGAGGGAAACAGGGCTAAAACGTAAGGCCTGGATGGCGGTGTTTTTAGTATCAGGTCTGTTCTGGCTTGTCGTGGCAGTGGCAGCCTGGCATTTTTGGGGGTAACAATGACTTCCCTTGCTCAAACACAAGCGCAGAAAACGGTGCGTCAGAAAGATGACAAACCACAACAAGAAGCGAAGCCTGGAAAAGTTCAGGTGCCTGAATCGTGGCAACTGACGCAACAACAAAAAGACTTTATCGATCTGTTTTCAACAGACGAACATATTAAACAATAAATATAATTCTCATTTACCTTTATTTAACTTGCTGTCAGTCACACTTTATAATTAAGCGTGATTAAGAGCACACTCTTTAAGTAATCACTACACACAGCAATATTCAAATCGACTGATTAATTATTCAGTCACAGTGTTTACTAAAATAAAGAGAGCGGCTTATGAATACTCACTGTAGCGTCAAGTACTGGTCGTGGTTTACCGCATTTACTGTTTCGTTAGTCTTTTGGGCGCAAATGGTTTGGATGCTGGCGCAGTAACACTTTCTTGCTTGCGCCCTGGTTCTCTACCGGGGCACTGATTCACTCTTCCTTTCCCTTTACACCTCTCGATTTATCAATTTGGGTTGTTATCAAATCGTTACGACATCTTTGTGTTATCTTTAATACTGTCCCTGATCTTCATCAGGGATACCGCTATCCTAAGAAATTTATGGAGGAGCTATGTCGTTAACCCTACGAGAAGCCAGTAAGGACACTCTACAGGCGCTGAATAAAACCTATCACTATTACAGCTTGCCGCTGGCCGCAAAGAAACTTGGGGATATCAGCCGCTTACCCAAGTCGTTAAAAGTTCTGCTCGAAAACCTGCTGCGCTGGCAGGATGAGGATTCTGTCACTCAAGATGACATTCACGCGCTGGCCGCCTGGCTGAAAGACGCTCACGCGGACCGTGAAATTGCTTATCGCCCAGCTCGCGTTCTGATGCAAGATTTCACCGGTGTTCCGGCGGTGGTTGATTTAGCCGCCATGCGTGAAGCGGTCAAACGCCTCGGTGGCGATGTGGCCAAAGTTAACCCGCTTTCCCCTGTGGATCTGGTCATTGACCACTCGGTGACTGTCGATCATTTTGGTGACGATGATGCATTTGAGGAGAACGTGCGCCTCGAGATGGAGCGCAACCACGAGCGCTATGTCTTCCTGCGTTGGGGGCAGCAAGCTTTCAGCCGCTTCAGCGTTGTGCCACCGGGAACCGGTATTTGTCACCAGGTTAACCTGGAATATCTCGGTAAAGCTGTGTGGAGTGAAATGCAGGGGGATGAGCTGGTGGCTTATCCTGACACGCTGGTGGGGACGGACTCCCATACCACCATGATCAACGGCCTCGGGGTTTTGGGCTGGGGCGTAGGGGGGATTGAAGCAGAGGCGGCTATGCTCGGCCAGCCGGTTTCAATGCTTATCCCGGATGTCGTCGGCTTTAAACTTGACGGTAAATTGCGCGAAGGTATTACCGCGACAGACCTTGTTCTGACCGTTACGCAAATGCTGCGCAAACACGGCGTTGTGGGCAAGTTCGTGGAGTTTTACGGCGACGGGCTGGACACATTACCCCTGGCCGATCGCGCAACGATTGCCAACATGGCTCCTGAATATGGTGCCACCTGCGGATTCTTCCCGATTGACGCCGTCACGCTGGATTATATGCGCCTTAGTGGACGCAGCGAAGAGCAGATAGCATTAGTTGAGGCGTATTCCAAAGCCCAGGGGATGTGGCGAAATACCGGCGATGAACCGGTCTTTACCAGTACTCTGGCGCTGGATATGAATGAAGTTGAAGCAAGCCTTGCGGGGCCGAAGCGTCCGCAGGATCGCGTCGCGCTGGGCGATGTCCCGAAAGCGTTCAACGCCAGCAATGAACTCGAACTCAACTCTTCTCACAAAGACCGTGCGCCGGTGAATTACACCATGGGTGGGCGCGAATACCAGTTGCCTGATGGGGCGGTGGTCATTTCTGCAATTACTTCTTGCACTAATACTTCAAACCCCAGTGTTCTGATGGCGGCAGGGTTGCTGGCGAAGAAAGCGGTAAAACTAGGTTTAAAACGCCAACCGTGGGTGAAAGCCTCTCTGGCCCCTGGCTCAAAAGTGGTTTCGGATTACCTGGCTAAGGCGCGATTGACACCTTATCTCGACGAATTAGGTTTTAATCTGGTGGGATACGGTTGTACCACCTGTATAGGTAACTCTGGCCCGTTGCCGGACCCTATCGAACAGGCCATCAAGAAGGGCGATTTGACCGTGGGTGCCGTGCTTTCGGGGAACCGTAACTTTGAAGGACGAATTCATCCATTGGTGAAAACCAACTGGCTCGCATCCCCTCCGTTGGTGGTGGCTTATGCTCTGGCTGGGAACATGAATGTTAATTTGACGACGGACCCGCTTGGTCATGATCTCAAAGGCGACCCGGTTTATCTCAAAGATATTTGGCCGAGCAGCCAGGAAATCGCCCGTGCGGTCGCACAAGTGACAACGGAAATGTTCCACAAAGAATATGCCGAAGTCTTCCTGGGCACACCTGAATGGCAAAGCATTGAGGTCGACCGTTCGAATACTTACGGCTGGCAAAGCGATTCTACTTATATTCGCCTGTCGCCATTCTTTGATGATATGGAAGCCACGCCAAAACCCGTACCGGAGATTCATGGTGCGCGCGTTCTGGCGATCCTCGGCGACTCTGTCACCACAGACCATATTTCGCCTGCCGGTAGCATCAAGGCAGACAGCCCGGCTGGGCGCTACCTGCAAAACCATGGCGTTGAGCGTAAAGATTTTAACTCTTATGGCTCACGACGCGGCAACCATGAAGTGATGATGCGCGGCACGTTCGCCAATATTCGCATTCGCAATGAAATGGTGCCGGGGGTTGAAGGGGGTATGACGCGGTTGTTACCGGGCGATGAGGTAATCTCAATTTATGATGCGGCAATGAAATACCGCGATAAAGGGATCCCTCTGGCCGTGTTTGCCGGTAAAGAATATGGCTCCGGTTCAAGTCGTGACTGGGCGGCAAAAGGGCCACGGTTGCTGGGGGTGCGGGTCGTTATCGCCGAGTCCTTCGAGCGAATTCACCGTTCCAACTTGATTGGTATGGGGATTCTTCCGCTGGAGTTTCCGCAGGGCGTGACGCGTAAAACATTGGGGCTGACGGGCGAGGAGTTTATCGATATTACTGGCCTGAACGAACTGGTGCCAGGGACTACGGTGCCGGTGTCATTAACCTTTGCCGATGGTAGAAAAGAGGTGGTTGAGTGTCGCTGCCGCATTGATACCAGTAATGAACTGACGTACTTCAAAAATGATGGGATTTTGCATTACGTGATTCGTAACATGCTGAAGTAGTAAAAATTCTCCCCCAGAGATGGGGGAGAAAACGGCTTATTCTTTGGACAGTAAATGGCCCATTTTAGCCGCTTTGGTATCCAGATAATGCGCGTTCTTCGGGTTGCGACCCACAATAAGTGGCACTCGCTCAGTGATGTTAATTCCTGCCTCAGAAAGAATCTCAACCTTGCGCGGGTTGTTGGTCAGCAAGCGTACCGCATCGATACCCAATAATTTAAACATGTCCGCGCACAGCGTGAAGTCGCGTTCATCGGCAGCAAAACCGAGTTGGTGGTTCGCTTCAACGGTGTCGTAGCCTTTATCCTGCAACGCGTAGGCACGAATTTTATTCAGCAGGCCGATGTTGCGACCTTCCTGGCGGTGATACAGCAACACACCGCGACCTTGTTCAGCAATTTGAGCCAGAGCCGCTTCAAGTTGGAAGCCACAGTCACAGCGCAGGCTGAATAGGGCGTCGCCCGTCAGACACTCTGAATGTACACGCGCCAGAACAGAATCATTTCCAGTAATGTCACCAAAAACCAGTGCAACGTGATCTTGCCCGGTTGCCAGTTCTTCAAAACCCACCATCAGGAAATCGCCCCATGGGGTAGGCAGTTTGGCTTCTGCCACACGTTTAAGCTGCATGTGATTCTCCAGGTACTCTTATTGGCTCACGAAGTATTGACTCGCGTGATACCTGCCAGCTTTCTGGCTTGTTAAATTCCTATTGGCTATTTTGCCACAACGCCGGTCACTTCGCCTAATTGACTGGGCGCACTCTTATTTTTACGCTTAAAGTCACGCCACGTTTTCCCATCGGTGCGCTTTATCGGGTATTCTTAATGCTCAGATTGCATAAGGAAAAGTGATGCGGGCAATAGCGAAGCGAACGACAATTGGAGCCGGAATACTATTAATCATGCCGCTAACGGTATGGATCTCAGGTTGGCAGTGGGTTCCTGGTGCTCAAGGCGCCTGGCTTAAAATGATGTATTGGGTGACAGAAACAGTCACCCAGCCGTGGGGCATCATTACTCATGTTTGCTTATGCGCCTGGTTTTTATGGTGCCTGAGGTTTCGCCTAAAAGCGGCAGTCATGCTATTTGCCATCCTTGGTGCGGCTATTCTTGTTGGGCAAGGCGTGAAATCCGTCATCAAAGACAAAGTACAAGAACCTCGTCCTTTTGTGGTATGGCTTGAAAAAACACAACATATTCCGACAGATGAGTTCTACAATTTAAAGCGTAAGCAACGTAGCGAACTGGTCAAAAGCCAGCTCGAGTCTCAGTCGGAAGTGCCTGGGTGGTTACGTAAACACTGGCAAAAAGAGACCGGATTTGCATTCCCTTCCGGACACACAATGTTTGCCGCAAGTTGGGCATTACTGGGTGTTGGCCTGTTGTGGCCGCGCAGGAGAACCTGGACTATTGCTTTGTTGCTGGTATGGGCAGTCGGAGTGATGGGGAGTCGGTTAGTGCTCGGTATGCACTGGCCACGAGATTTGGTTGTCGCAACCTTAATCTCCTGGATATTAATTACCCTGGCAACCTGGCTTGCGCAAAAATTATGCGGCCCACTATCGCCACCAAGGCAAGAAGATGAGGAAATAGCCGAACGAGACGGCGAAGCTTGAGAATCTTGATTTAATCCCCATTTCTTATGAATTGGACGTCGCTAATGGATTCCCCGGAACTCCGGGAAATGGTAGTTTATACCGTTGGAAATGCATTAGGGCATAATTTAGTCGCGTAAGACCACATGACGGGAAGTAATGTGAAATATTTATTCATTTTCTTACTGGTGCTAGCGATTTTTGTGATTTCTGTCACTCTGGGCGCGCAAAACGATCAGGTTGTACATTTCAATTATCTGTTGGCACAGGGCGAGTATCGCGTCTCCACCTTGCTGGCGACTCTTTTTGCTGCGGGTTTTTTACTGGGTTGGATGATTTGTGGTCTGTTCTGGCTGCGTTTGCGTGTTTCCCTTGCCCGCGCCGATCGCAAGATCAAACGCCTGGAACAGCAAATCACCACGGGTTCTGACACCACCACAGTGGTTGTACCGGCTGTGAAGGAATAACCTGCCATGTTGGAATTGTTGTTTCTGCTGTTGCCTGTTGCCGCCTTCTACGGTTGGTATATGGGCCGCAGAAGCGCGCATCAAGACAAGCAACAAGAAGCCAACCGCCTGTCGCGTGATTACGTGGCGGGGGTTAACTTTTTGCTGTCTAATCAGCAAGATAAAGCGGTAGATTTATTCCTGGATATGCTTAAAGAGGACACCAGTACTGTTGAGGCTCACCTCACGCTGGGTAACTTGTTCCGTTCCCGCGGTGAAGTCGATCGCGCCATCCGTATCCATCAGTCATTAATGGAAAGCGCCTCGCTAACCTACGAGCAGCGCCTGCTTGCGGTTCAGCAGTTGGGTCGTGACTACATGGCCGCCGGTTTGTATGACCGTGCAGAGGATATGTTCGGGCAACTGATCGATGAAACAGACTTCCGTATTGGTGCTTTGCAGCAATTATTACTGATTCATCAGGCGACCAGCGACTGGCAAAAAGCCATTGATGTGGCCGAGCGTCTGGTGAAACTGGGTAAAGATAAACAGCGTACTGAAATCGCTCACTTCTATTGTGAACAAGCCTTGCAGTTGATGGGGAGCGACGATCTCGACCGCGCCATGTCACTGCTGAAAAAAGGGGCCGCGGCCGATAAAAACTGCGCGCGAGTTTCTATCATGATGGGCCGTATCTTCATGGCTCGAAATGAATATGCAAAAGCGGTTGAGTCATTACAACGCGTCATCGATCAAGATAGTGAGTTAGTCAGTGAAACGTTGGAGATGCTCCAGACTTGCTATCAACAACTCGATAAGCCACAAGAGTGGGAAGCCTTCTTAAAGCGCTGTGTTGAAGAGAATACAGGCGCAGGGGCAGAACTGATGCTCGCCGAGATCCTTGAGCACAAAGAAGGTTCTGAAGTCGCTCAAATCTATATCAACCGCCAGCTCCAGCGCCACCCAACCATGCGTGTGTTCCATCGTTTGATGGATTATCACTTACAGGAAGCGGAAGAAGGGCGTGCGAAGGAAAGCCTGATGGTGTTGCGAAATATGGTGGGTGAGCAAGTGCGCACCAAACCACGTTATCGTTGCCAGAAGTGTGGATTTACCGCTTTTACTATGTACTGGCATTGTCCATCTTGCCGGGCATGGTCGACCATTAAACCGATCCGCGGTTTGGACGGGCAATAACGCAGAGAAGGTGTCGCGTTATAAAAAAAAATCCGTACTTTAGTTACAACATACTCATGATTGGTATCAGGAACTAAACCTCAGCATCGAGTCATTTGCGCCTTGCAGAGTGCAATGGCAACTGTAATTTTCTTCCCGCCGCGAGTAGAATGCTTGCCGTTTATCTCTTGCGCCGTGCTGGTGCCCAACAGTCAGAAGGTTTAGCCATGAATTCAACTGCATCCTCCTCCTCCCGTGTTGCCACCGACTCCCCAATTGTTGTTGCACTTGATTACGATAATCGTGATAAAGCCTTAGCTTTTATTGACCGTATCGATCCGCGCGACTGTCGTCTGAAAGTCGGCAAAGAGATGTTCACTCTGTTTGGACCGCAACTGGTGCGTGATATCCAGCAGCGTGGTTTCGACGTCTTTCTCGATTTGAAATTTCACGATATCCCGAACACCACCGCTCACGCGGTTGCGGCAGCGGCTGATCTAGGCGTGTGGATGGTGAATGTTCATGCGAGCGGCGGGGCACGTATGATGAGTGCGGCGCGAGAAGCATTGCAGTCCTTTGGCAAAGATGCGCCACTTCTTATTGCTGTGACCGTTCTGACCAGCATGGAAGCAAGCGATCTGGCGGATCTCGGCATTACCTCAACGCCTGCGGAATATGCTGAGCGTCTGGCACGCTTAACACAGAATTGCGGATTAGATGGCGTGGTTTGTTCCGCACATGAAGCCGTACGTTTCAAAGCTGAGTTGGGGCAGGCATTTAAACTGATTACTCCGGGCATTCGTCCGGCTGGAAGCGACGCAGGCGATCAGCGCCGCATCATGACGCCACTGCAGGCGCAAAGTGCAGGTGTCGATTTTATGGTAATTGGACGCCCGATCACCCAATCTGCAAATCCAGCTCAGACGCTGCGTGATATCCGTGAGTCTTTAAAGCAGGGGGCATGATGAAAGACGATAACAGCCGTTTAGTTTACTCCACAGAAACAGGCCGTATTGACGAGCCCAAAGTGGCTCCGGTTCGCGAAAAAGGCGATGGTGTGGTACGCATTCAGCGCCAGACTTCGGGCCGTAAAGGCAAGGGAGTCTGTCTTATCACCGGAATTGATGCTAATGATGCTACGCTCACGGCACTGGCCGCAGAACTCAAAAAAAAGTGCGGTTGTGGTGGCTCTTTAAAAGATGGCGTTATTGAAATTCAGGGCGATAAACGTGACCTGATTAAATCGCTGTTGGAAGCTAAAGGCATGAAAGTAAAATTAGCAGGCGGTTGATTTAGTTGCTGAAAATAATCAGGCCACGGTAAATATACTGTGGCCTTTTATTATGACTGCTGAAAGTCAGACCTGAATATCAAAGCTATTTATAATAAATTAAAAGCGTTTGCGCTTTCACAGGCAACAGGCTTTATTTACCCACCTGATGGCCGATAATACCACCCACTGCGGCACCACCTAATGTACCCAGTGCGCTACCATCAGTTAAGACAGCACCGCCTACGGCACCAGCACCAGCACCAATCGCGGTGTTACGGTCACGTTTGGACCAGTTAGAGCAGGCGCTAAGGGACATTGCAACGGTCAAGGCCAGCACAACGGCAGCAATTTTTTTGTTATTTAAGGTCATATTACTTTCTCCTGAATTATTGATTCACGGAAATAAGTTTCTCTAAAAGTATAGTGGTTCTCAGGCAACTGATAGAAAGTCTCCGTGAAACGGCATGACGATATAAGACCTAAAAGATAACGCCAGTGATTATCACTTCCTGTTATATCGCTAATAAACATTCTAATTTCTACAGTAAATAACAACAGGTAAATAATCTTAAAGGGTGCGCAGGATAATTCTGATAAGAGAACTGCCCGCAACCAATGCAGGCAGTCTAAATGACATTATTCGAGGGGGAATTGTTTAACGATATTGACCTGAACGCCGCTGTCCTGAATTTGCTGCGTTGCGCTCTCGCTAAGACCATCATCGGTAATCACCCGGTTGATGCGTGAAATGGGGCCGAGTGTGTAGGGGTGCATAGCGCCAAATTTACTGCTGTCCGTCAGAACAATGGTTTCGCTGCCTTTTTCCAGAACAGTATTCACCACATCAGCACGCATCATATCGCGGCTGGTAAACCCGGTTTCCGGCAAGAAACCATCGATGCCGATAAACGCCTTACTAAAGTGCACTTGCTGAATAAACTGACGCGTCAGCGGCCCAACCATGCTTTCGCTTTTCTTCTGGTAGATTCCGCCCAGCAATACCACTTCACAGTCAGTATCTTTCAAAAGATGGGCAATGTAGCTACTCACGGTTATCAGCGTAATCTTTTTCTGCTCGGCTAAAGCGCGAGCCAGAAGGGCGTTACAGCTACCGTTTTCGATAAAAATGGTTTCACCGTCATTAACCAGTGTTGCCGCAAAATCCGCAAGTTGACGTTTCAGCGAATAATTGTTCATCATTCGCGTTTCAACATCTTCGCTATCCAGCGGTACGGCATAACCGTGAGCACGGCGCAGATAGTTTTTTTTCTCCAGCAGATTAAGATCCTGGCGGATAGTCACTTCTGAGACACCGGTTGTTTTAGCGAGTGAGGCCACACTCATGCGGCCTTGATCGATAACCATTTGTAAGATTATTTGTTGTCTGGAGTTCATGTCAGCCAATTATGGGCGGTGCTTAATGCACCGCCGGGATTATCAAAGTGTATGTTCAGTACGGGCTATAATATCATCCTGAGCGTCTGGAGATAAGGCAGTAAAGAAAGCAGAGTAACCTGCTACACGTACGACCAGATCACGATATTTGTCAGGATGTTGTTTGGCATCTAACAGGGTTTCGCGGGAAACAATGTTGTATTGCACATGCCAGCCTTTATGCGCCTCGAAGAAAGTACGCAGCATAAACATCAACTTCTCGCGGTCACGCGGGTTATCCAGGGTTGCTGGGTTCAGTTTTTGATTCAGTAAAACGCCCCCCAGAATTTTGCTGGTTGGCAGTTTGCCGACAGAGCTGATTACCGCCGTTGGCCCCAGACGGTCGGTGCCTGACGCTGGGCTTGCGCCTTCAGCCAGTGGCGTTGTCGCTTTACGACCATCCGGTGTTGCCATGGTTGCGGCACCAAACGGCACGTTAGCAGAAATTGAAGATGTCCCGGCGTAGTAAGTCCCGCCGATAGGGCCGCGGCCAAAGCGCGTGTTGTGATACTGCTTCAGTTCATCAATGTACGTCTGATAAGCGCGAGCCAGCAGCAAATCGACTTCATCTTCATCGTTACCATATTTTGGCGCACCGTTAATCAAACGCTGGCGTAATTGCTCCCCGGTCAAACCGTCAAAGTCATTGGCCAGCGCTTCGGCTAACTGCTGCTGCCCAATCGCTCCTTGTTCAAACACCAGTTTCTTGACTGCGGCGAGGCTGTTACCGAGGTTGGCGATACCAACTTGCAAACCTGAAACCCAGTCATATTTAGCGCCACCTTGCTTGATGCTCTTGCCGCGCTCAATGCAATCATCCACCAGAGCGGAGCACAGAATATCGTGGGCATTCTCTTCAAGAACCGTATCGACGACACATTCTATCTCGATAGATTTCTGCGTGTAGTAACGAATCTGAGTATCCCAGGCATCCATAACCTGTTCAAACTGAGTGAAATTGCCTGCGGAGAGGGCATGTTCTTGCGGCAGGAAGATTTTACCGCTGGTTGCGTCACGGCCATGTTCCATCGCCGCTAACATCACCCTGGCAAAGTTAATGAAACTCATGCCCGTGCAACGATAACCCCACTTGCCTCCCACCGCTGTTTCGATACAACCGATGGCTGCATAGTCGTAGGCATCTTCGCGAGCAACACCGAGTTTGATGAATTCCTCAATGACGATTTCATCATTATTAAATGCTGGCATCCCGAAGCCGCAGCGAATGACCTGAACACAGGCGTCGAGGAAGTCATTGCTCATGCCCGCGTGGTAGCGCACGCTCAAGTTTGGTTGTGTGGAGCGTAACTGTCCGCAAGATTCCAGAATGGCGTAAGAGAGTGGGTTCACCGCATCTACCGCCTCGCCATTCACCAGGTTTTGTCCACCAATGGTCACGTTCTGGTAAAGCGGGCTACCGGCCGATGCTTTAGAGTGCGAACCAGAACGAATCTTGTTCACCTCCAGCAACTTCAACCAGCAGCTTTGCAATAGCTCGATGGCCTGGTCGCGACCCAGGGTTTGCTCGAGTTCAACATCACGGCGATACCACGGATATAAGAACTGGTCGAGGCGGCCAAATGACACGGAGTGGCCGTTAGACTCAATCTGCAAGACTAATTGCACGAAATAGCTTAATTGCAACGCCTGCCAGAAAGAGGTCGGTTTTTGATGCGCGATAAGCTCGCAGTTTTCTGCAATCGCCAGCAATTCATCACGGCGTGACTCGCGCTGTTCAGTGTCTGCCATTTTTTTAGCCAGAGCGGCGAAACGCATAATGTGGTCACTTAATGCCACAAAAGTAATATCAATCGCTTTCAGGAACTGTTCTTTGTGCAAATCTTCCCAGTCGGTCAGATGCAGACGCGAACGACGTTCGGCGACTTTGGCGCGCAAACCGTCGATGCCTAATTCCAGCAAGAGCGGGAAGTTAACTGCCAGATGCGCATCACCCGAAGTCATATTGCCTTCAGCTTTGATAATGCCGCTGGAGAGTAACTCTTTCTGCTCGTCGGTAAACATGCCATAGCAACGATCTTGCACGGTCTGGCCACGCCACCACGGGCAAATCTCATGCATGACTGCTTTATCGGCATCCGAAATAGAGAAGCCAGCGCCTGGACGATCGCCTAGTTCATCAATCTCAGTTTCAATCCAACCCACGGTATATTCCGGGAAGAACGGTGCACCACGAACGTGACTGGCCTGGTTGCCGACAATCAACTCATCGTGCTTAATCCAGATCGTGCGTTCGGCCAGATGATGGGCGAGGGCAAGTGCGCGACGCACCGGCAACGGTTTGTCCTGGTGCTGCTGGTAAATCGCGGTGTAATGCTGCGCGCGCTCGGTACAGACCGGCGGCTTCACAATGTGAATCAAGGCTTCTTTATGGTCTTTGATGCGTTGGCTTAAGGTGTTCAGGTTCAGTTGTGTCATCAGTCTATCCTCTTATCCAGGCGGTCATCCCTTTTTGGCTTGCGTACTGCTGGGCAAATTCCAGCAGTTCTGGCGCATCAAGAGGTTGCTGCGCGGCCAGATAAGGGAGATTCAGGAGTTTATATTTGTTGATACCTAAGGTGTGGTAAGGCAAAAAATGAATCGCTTTCACGCCGAGTTCATCGGCGGCAAAATCGCTGATGGCGCGAATAGATTGCTCATCAGCATTAAAATCAGGAATCAGCGGCACACGAATGGTCATCTCCACATCGCGGGCTGCCAGTTTGCGGAAGTTATCCATCACGCGTTCAGCACTGCCATCGGTCCATTGTTTAAAGCGTTTAGCATCGACATGTTTCAGGTCGGCCAGCAACAAATCGAGATGTTCAATGGACGGCTCGATGTATTTCCACGGTACGTGAAGACAAGACTCGACAGCAGTATGGATGCCCGCTTCTTTGCTTCTCTTCAGAAGTTGTTCCGCGATTTCAGGTTGCATAAAAGGTTCGCCACCGGAAAGCGTAATCCCACCGCCGCTGCGGTCATAAAAGGGTTTATCGCGCAGGACTTTTTGCATAATGGCATCAACGCTTTGCGTTTCACCGCATACGCTTAACGCCTGAGTCGGGCAACAATCCGTCAACGTCACCATATCGTCAGCCATTAATTTTTCGCGTGCGATAACCAACGCGTCGTCAATTCGGCTAATCGCATGAGGTGCTGCCTGCGGACAAAGTTCGCAACCGGTGAGGCACAGGCGCTCATCAAACAACACATCATGATCACGTGCGCGGCTTTCAGGGTTCTGGCACCAGCGGCAACCTAATGAACAGCCTTTCAGAAACACCACGGTGCGGATTCCTGGACCATCATGTGTTGAGTAACGTTGGATATTAAATAGCATATTTCTGCCCTTAATCTTCTTTCGTAAATTAGATTACTTTCGAATGAAAGTTTTATTGATTTTGATCAGATAAAGAACAGACAGTGACGCTATGATGTCGGCAATGAGATAGATGACCAGTCTGGAGAGCTTATGGAACTGTATTTAGACACTGCTGATGTAGCCGCAGTTAAACGCCTGGCGCGTGTTTTACCTTTACAAGGTGTTACCACAAACCCATCCATTGTTGCGAAAGCGGGTATTTCGCTATGGGAAGTGCTGCCCGCGTTGCGGGAGGCATTAGGTGGCGACGGTAAACTGTTTGCTCAGGTTATTGCCGCGCAGGCTGATGAAATGGTGAAAGAGGCCGAGTTGTTGGTTAAGCGCGTGCCGGGCCTGGTCGTCAAAGTACCGACCACGGTAGAAGGCCTGGCGGCCATGAAACAATTGAAGGTTCTGGGGATCCCAACGCTGGGTACGGCGGTTTATGGTGCCGCTCAAGGTTTACTAGCCGCGCTGGCGGGCGCTGAATATGTTGCTCCGTATGTGAATCGTCTTGATGCGCAGGGTGGAGATGGTATTCAAATGGTGCAGGATTTACAGCAGTTGCTGACGTTACACGCGCCGCAATCCAAAGTGCTTGCAGCCAGTTTCCGCACACCCCATCAGGCTATGTCATGCCTGCTGGCTGGTTGCGAAGCCATTACGTTACCGATTGATGTGACTGAACAGCTGTTAAGCACGCCAGCTGTGAATGCCGCCATCGAGACTTTCGAAAAAGACTGGCAGGGTGCATTCGGTTCACTGAGTTTGTAAATGGAAGTGATCGTTTAAAAGCAGCGCCGGTTCACACCGGCGTTAGACTCAAATCTCCCAGGGTGACTTTTTCAAGTCGCTTTCTTTTTGTTCTTCGCCGTGCGCAATAGCGATTAATTCCGCTTTCAAAATTTCCAGATTATTAATGGCGGAAGCGTGATCGCCACCCACCAGAATATCCAGCACAGTATCAATGCGTTTTGCGAGTTGCAGAGGGTTCACTGAAGGCATTGTGCATCCTGTAATTATTGGAAAAGTGTTGCCATCATAATGCAAAAAATGGCGCTAAAAGAGAAGGCGCAGACACGCTTTTTTAGCCTTACTCATCAATCAATTATCGAACAATATATAAGTAATAATTATTAAATCCCCTGACACATTCATACGTAAGCGGTAGTGGATTAGTCTGATCCTGCGTGTAACGCGCTTTCATAACATGAGGATAAGATAATGACAGTGATTAACCAACCGACTTGCAAATTGTTCACGGATACTTCTCGATTCACGCAATTGTCAGGATATTACGAAGCTGAACGCCGCACCGTGTGGATGATGCTCGGAGCACAGCCACGCCCTTGCTTCAATCACAAGTTGATTGAAGAAATTATGAACCTGCGTTACCTGGTTCAACAGGAGGGATTTGTCGTTGATTTCTGGGTGACTGGCTCACTGGTTCAGGGAATGTATAACACAGGCGGTGATTTAGGATTCTTTGTTGAATCCATTCAACAAGGGCGTCGTGAGGCACTCCGTGCTTATGCGCGGGCTTGCGTTGATTGCGTTCATGCGGCTTCTCGTGGTTTTGATAGCGGTGCAATTAGCCTGGCTATGGTTGAAGGCAGCGCATTAGGCGGCGGTTTTGAAGCGGCGCTCGCGCATCATTTTATTCTGGCGCAACGAGATGCTCGCCTCGGCTTCCCTGAAATTGCCTTCAATCTGTTCCCTGGAATGGGCGCTTATTCGCTGGTTGCTCGTCGTTCAGGCATGAAACTGGCAGAAGAGCTGATTTATAAAGGGGAGTCGCACACAGCCGAGTGGTATGAACAATTTGGTTTGGTGGATCAGCTTTTCGAACCAGGGCAGGGATATCTCGCGACCCGGACGTTTATTGATACCCTGCAACCCAAACTGAACGGCGTGCGCGCTATGCTGCGTGCCCGTCAGCGTGTTCTCCAGTTGCCGCGTGCGGAATTAATGGATATCACCGAGGACTGGGTTGATGCCGCATTTTGCCTTGAACCGAAGGACATTGCGTATATGGAAAGATTGGTACAATTGCAAAACCGGCACACCGCCACGGGTTTGCGCAAAGCCAGCTAACCGCGCCACTAACGCTCTAATATGGCTGCGGGCAATGGTTTAGTTAACTTCTGACTCAGCCATCTGTTGACGCCATTCTCGCAAAGAAGGCGTCTTCTTTCACTCAACCTACTGTTTCTGTGCCCGAACCAGCTCAAGGAAGAAGAGCAACGCAGGGGACAGATTTTCCTTCGACCATGCGACAGCAATTCCCATCGACAAACGCTTCGTATCTTCCTTCAACTTCCGAAAAACCACCCCTTGCCTTTTGATGCACTGCAAAGAGGATGGAACCAAAGCGATGCCTTTGCCTTCGGCAATTAGCCCCAGCATGATGTGGTGATCTGGCGGCTCTGCAATCGCGTTTAGCTTAAAATCGATGCTTTGGAAAAACCTCTGACAATGATCATAAAAGCCAGGATTCATGCGCCGCTCAAACCAGAACATCGGCTCTTCGCGCAGGTTATCGAAAGAAATACTGCGTTTGGCGGCAAGCTTATGACCCGCAGGTAAAGCCACAACAAGGGGATCGTCGATAATTTTCTCAACCGCCAGATCCTGCGTTTCGGTGTGCAAACCTACAAACGCTACATCCATTGTGCCGTTCTTCACTTCGCGAACCAGATTAACTAAATAATTTCCCTTTGAGAGAATTTGCCAGTCTGCAAAACGCTGCTGCATCTCTTGTGTCACATCAGGGATTGCGCTTCGTTCGAACACGGTGGTGTAGCCAACGATAAATTTCCCGGCATCAGTGCTCCGTTTCGATCTGGCGACGGCAATGGCTTTTTCTGCCTGAAGTAGCGTCTTTCTAACCTCGGGTAAAAATGCCGCACCGGCCTCAGTAAGCGTTACGCCACTCTTATGGCGATTAAACAACTGAACGCCGAGCTGCTCTTCAAGCTGATGAATTTGCCTGCTTAACGGTGGCTGCGAAATATGCATACGCAATGCCGCACGGCTGAAGTTGAGCTCTTCACAGACCGCGAGAAAGTAACGAAACTGGCGTAAATCGATAGATTCATTCATACCAAAAAGGTATCACAAAAAGGGTATTGGATGCATTGCCCGGCAGAATTTACAGTGCGTTCATCACACAACGTTAATGAATGAAAAATGGAAAATGAACGCTATTTACGTGGGCTTGCGAAGTTAAAAGAAGTGGACGGTCACACCGGGGAAAACGTCATCAACAGCCTGAGCGACATCGCCCCAGATTTTGCCCGCCTGCTGATTGAATTTCCTTTTGGCGATATCTATTCAAGGCCGGGGCTGGATTTAAAGTCTCGTGAAATTGCGGTGGTTGCCGCACTTACCGCCCTGGGTAACGCCACACCACAACTCAAAGTGCATATCGAAGGTGCGCTTAATGTCGGCTGTACAGAGCAGGAAGTCATTGAGGTGATCATGCAGATGGCTGTTTACGCAGGGTTTCCTTGCGCACTGAATGGGATATTTGCTGCTAAAGAGGTCTTTGCAAAAAGAAAATAGCCAGGCTTGCCTGGCTAGATCAAACTATCGCGCCGTTCTGGCAAGATATCGCTTTAACCAACGCTCAAATACGGCGGCGGGCATCGGTTTAGCAAATAAATAACCCTGCCGTTCGTTGACGCCATTCTTCGTGAGAAAGGCGTCTTCTTTTTGGTTTTCAACACCTTCAGCAATCACCTGTAAATTCAGTGCCTGCGCAACGGCAACGATGGCTCGCACCAGCGATTGCGATACCGATTGTTTGTGAATGTCGCGAACGAAACTTTGGTCGAGTTTAATGGCATCAATCGGAAAGCGCGCAAGCTGAGACAGCGAAGAATAACCGGTTCCAAAATCATCCAGATGCACCTGCGCACCCAAACGGCTGAATTGCTGGATAACGGAGAGGGCGAGTTCTTCGTTTTCAATCAGGCAGCTTTCGGTTAGTTCCACATCAATCGGGCAGTACTCAAAGTTGAGATCTTTCAACGCTTGCTTCAGATCGCTGAAGATAGTTTGATCCGCTAACTGGCGTGCAGAAACGTTCACCGCAACGCGCAAATTAATGCCTTTATCGCGCCATTTTGCCACTTGCTGAACCACACTCAGCATGACCCAACGGCCAAGCGGGACAATCAAACCGGACTCTTCAGCGTAAGAGATAAAATCCAGCGGTGGAATTAACCCGCGCTCCGGTGATTGCCAGCGCACCAGTGCTTCCAGACTGCGGACTTCGCCACGCCAGGTCATTTTCGGCTGATAGTGAATCACCAGTTGGTCGTTCTCCAGCGCTTTGCGCAGGTTGGTATCGAGCCACAAATATTCAAAAACACGCTGGTTCATCTCAGGCGAGAACACGCAGAATTTACCGCGGCCGCCCTCTTTGGCGGTATACATTGCGGTATCCGCATTCCGGATAACACTTTCTCTATCTTCACCATGCTGTGGTGCCAGCGAAATCCCTAATGAACAACCGGTGTAAACCTCAATCAGCCCAATGCGGAAAGGCTGTTTCAGGCGAGTCAGAATACGAGACGACATGGCTTCAAGTGCTGCCTGAGAAGTATCAGTTGCCAGAACGATAAACTCATCGCCACCAAGGCGCGCCAGAATCTGCCCTTCATCAAGGCAACTGAGAATGGCCAGCGACACCGCCTGTAACAGCTGATCGCCGAACATGTGCCCGTAGGCGTCATTCACTTTTTTAAAGTTATCGAGATCAAGATAAACAATGCCCACTTGAGTATCAGCGCGATTCTCAATGGCAGCAGTGATTAAGTCGTTGATGGCATTGCGATTGGGGAGGCCAGTGATGGTATCGGTATTCGCCAGCACACGCAGTCGCTCCTGAGCGCGGCGTTCTTCGGTAATGTCAGTACCCGAACAAATCAGATAGATTTCGTTTTTGCCGCTGCCACTGTGGACGAATTTATTGCGAAACAAAAAAAGGCGCTGGCCTTTACGGGTTTTTACCCAACGCTCGACCTCATAAGAATTCCCGTTACGGAAGAAGCCGCTGATATTTCGTTTCGAAGCGGCAGCCTCGCTGCGGCTCATAAAAAGTTTAAAGACGTTTTGGCCAATGACTTCTTGTTCTTTCAGTCCGGTATATTCTTCGCTCAAGCGATTGAAACGCTGAATATTCCCCAGGCGGTCAAGAATCACGATGACCGAATTTGCCTCGGAAACGACCTGCTCGGCAAAGGAGAGTCCCTGAACCAAATCGCGCGCGACAGAAGGGGTGTCATTCCAGGCGGATGCCGTGCCAGCCCACTCTTTCTTCGAGACTTTGCGCCCCACCAAATGCACAGGAATCTCACTGCCGAACAGTGAAATAGAGAGCGTGACGCTGGAGGTGATAACCGTCATCTGGCGGATTTGGTCTGCCTGCTCTGGCTCAAGAGCTACGACCTGGCTGACGTCTGAACTTTCGCTTGCTGCTAATTGCAACGCATTGCTATCGTTCGGCAAACGCCAGTATGGGCTGGTTGTCCCTAAATAACGGTAGAGCAGATTCTGCTCCAAATCGTCTTTCATGCTCTCTCCTGAACGGGGCCGACATAGCGTGCCAGTCTCTGATTTATATTAGCAATATAAAACCGATCTTAAAGTGACAACCGTGAGTAAAAGACATTGTTTTTGCAGAAGATGTGAGAAATCTGAATCTTCGCCTTTAGATTGGTGACTTTCCCTGAGTAAAACCGGTAAAAAAAGAGTCATAACGCTAATCATTTCCCAGTTGTGATTATTAACTGTAAATCAGTAACCGTGAAAGAAAACAAAAAAAAAGCTGAACATAAAGTTCAGCTTTTTAACGATGGTTCACAAACTTGATATCAGGCAGCGGGGCGAGCGATCACGCTGCGTGTTTCCATACGAACTTCCGCGATGGTGACATCAATCACGTCAGTGACTTTGTAAGCCACTTCGCCTTTGATTTGCACAGTGCCTAATTCCTGGCTGCACACCATTTCATCACGCACTGAGTGAATAAATGGGGCAGGGATAAAGGCAACCGCACCGTTATCAATCAGGCGAACACGCATTCCGCCACGGCTGACATCAATAATCTCTGCGGCAAATTTGGTATCCGTTCCCGCTTTATCTTGCAGGAAACGAGCATACAGCCAGTCGCCAACATCACGTTCAGCCATGCGGTTCAGACGGCGGCGTTCTGCCATTTGTACCGTAATTTCATCTTGTGGACGTGATGCCGTTTCACCTTTGATGATCGCTTTTAGCAGGCGATGGTTAATCATATCGCCGTATTTACGAATCGGTGAAGTCCAGGTGGCGTAAGCTTCCAGACCCAAACCGTAGTGCGGACCCGGTTCGGTGCTGATTTCAGCAAACGACTGATAACGACGAATACGGCTATCAAGGAAACCGGTTGGTTGCGCGTCGAGTTCACGGCGCAACTTGCAGAAGCCGTTAAGCGTCAGCACTTCTTGCGCGTTAACCTCAAGGCCATGGCCTTGTAGCATTGTGGCAAGTTGTTCGATGTTTGCCGGGTCAAAACCGGTGTGAACGTTATAAACGCCGAAACCAAGCTTTTCACGCAGCACGATTGCCGCACAGACGTTTGCCGCAATCATTGATTCTTCTACGATGCGGTTAGCGATACGACGTGGCTCGGAAACGATATCCAGCACTTCGCCTTTCTCGCCTAATACAAAGCGGTAATCTGGGCGGTCTTTAAACACCAACGCGTGAGTGCGGCGCCAGTCAGCACGGCTCAGGCAAACACGCTCGAGCAGGCGAATTTGTTTAGCTATGGCGTCAGATGGTGGCTGCCAGTCGCCTTTTTCTTCTAACCAGTCGGACACATCGTCATATGCCAGTTTGGCTTTTGATTCGATGGTGGCGACAAAGAAGTTAATCTCGCTCTCAATGCTACCGTCCTGCGCGATAACCATGCGGCAAGCCACAACAGGGCGCGTGACATTAGGGCGCAGCGAGCACAAATCGTCTGACAATTCGCGTGGCAGCATCGGGATGTTGAAGCCCGGCAGGTAGTTTGTGAAGGCGCGAACTTTCGCGATATCGTCAAGCTTGCTGCCTTCTTCAATCCAGGCGGTTGGATCGGCAATCGCGACGGTCAGTTGCAGTTTGCCGTCGGCAAGTTCTTCAACAAACAGCGCATCATCCATATCTTCGGTGCTGGCGCTATCAATGGTGACAAAATCCAGGGCGGTTAAATCTTCACGCACCAGGCCTTCGTCGAGCATTTCAGTTGCTACGCCATTAGGCGCTTCGCGCTCAAGATTGTGACGTGACAGTGTCACCCACCATGGTGCAAGGTGATCGTCACCAGAGGTGATGAATTGAGTCAAATCAGCATAGAAACCGCGATCCCCTTTCAACGGATGGCGCTTCATTTCTGCGACGGCCCAGTCACCATTCTGGAAATCATGGGTGACGTTACGGTCAGCTCGACACTGAATAGCATCGCGCAGTAATGGATGGTCTGGAACAATTGTCAGACGGTCGTCTTTACGTTGCACACGGCCAACAAACCGGCTGAGGAACGGTTCGATAAGCTCTTCTGGCTCAGCGGTTTCGCGGTCCTTTTCGGTATGAATCACCGCGCTCACGCGGTCACCGTGCATCACTTTTTTCATCTGCGGTGGCGGAATAAAGTAACTTTTCTGGGAATCCACTTCGAGGAAGCCAAAGCCTTTTTCCGTGCCTTTAACCACACCTTCAACGCGTGGAGTTTGGGAATGCAGTTGCTGTTTAAGCTGCGCGAGCAGCGGATTATCCTGGAACATATTTTTTAGTTTTCGTGGCCAAAAGAGCGGCTGACAGTTTTACGCGAAACCACCCTTTGCGGCAAGCGCTGTTTGCCGCAAAGGCACGTGTTAGCTGATGCTTAACTGGCATTACCCAGCCCGATTTTTAGCCGATTCAACCAGCCGTATAGCCCTGAACTGACAAGTAATTTTACAATGTCGTGCTCTTTAAAACCCTGCTCGTACAAGGGTTGAAGCTGAGCGGCGCTAAAGCTGCCAGGCGATCGCGTTAATACACGCACAGCCTGGATGATTGCCCGTTCACGCGGGTGGTTATGGCACCACGCCTGTAACGCTCTTTCACCATTGCGCATGGCTTCTGGCAGATGACTGTCACCGCGCCAGGCAAGTGCAAAATCTGTAAAGCAACTCACGCTGCCGTTAATGCGGGCGGTCAACAGACCAACCAGAACCGTATCGTCATCAGCCTGAGCGGTCGGCAGGCAAAATAATCGGGTTAACTGGCTCAATGCGTGAAGCGCTGAGACATCGTTTGCCAACAATCCGCTTAACTCTCGTAACGCTTGCTGAGGTTCACTGAAATTGATTGCCTCAAGTTGTTGGCTATTGGCATAGCGCTGTTCTACCGCAGGCAAAGCGGGCTGCCAGGATTTATCACCTTCCAGGAATAACTCTGCACTGGCGTCCTGTTGCATATCAAGACCTGGTAGCCAGCGCACAGGAAGCCCCTGAAGCGCCTGAAACACAGCAATCACGCGAGCCTGAAAACCGATAAAGCCAATCAGTTGATTAAACGTAACGATGTCATTTACTGAGAGCGCGACTTCATCGAGCTGCTGGCGTGAATTGTCATCAATTAACGTTGGCTGACTGGCCAGTTGGCGAGCGTACTGCGTGATTTGCGTCAGGCGACGATTGCTCTCGCGGGAGGAGTCGGGACCCGGTTGCGGGGCAAGGCGGGCGGCATAGTGGTTACACAGACGCTGAACGCCGTAAACCTGGGCGACAGTCAGAGCTGTACTCAGACGGTCATAGCAACTTAGCGTGTTCAAACGCGTAACAGGGGTGCTTTCCGGGAGCAAACATTCAGCGGCATTGCGCGCGACGCAAAGCCAGTCTGCTTCAGTCGCACGTTGCTCAACACTGAGTGCTAAGTCGAGCAAAAAGCGGTCCTGAAGGAATGCGGCCTCAGGAACTAACGGTAATACGGCGTCGCTGCGGCTGGATTGAGTTTCATGATACCAGTGGCCTTTGCCAGAGATTCGGCGTTGTTCCATGGTCGTTCCTTGGTCAAAGAGTTTACAAGCCCGGGTAAAACACCTGACGGCCTGGTTAGCTGCTTTATCCTGGCGTAACCACGGAACACGACAAAAGAATGATAGGAGATAACAAATATCAGAAAAGAATAACTGCCAGAGAGGAAAAAGAAGAACAGGGCGGACGAATGCCGCCCCGTTGCGAACGGAATTAGTCTTTCAGTTCCAGTTCGTTCATTGCAGCGATGCTGAAGCCGCCGTCAACGTGCAGGACTTCACCGGAAACACCGGCAGACAGATCAGAGCACAGGAATGCTGCTGAGTTGCCCACGTCTTCAATGGTCACGGTACGACGAATCGGCGTTACCGCTTCGCAATGTGACAGCATTTTACGGAAATCTTTAATGCCAGATGCCGCCAGAGTACGGATTGGACCTGCAGAAATCGCGTTCACACGCACGCCTTCTGGACCCATCGCGTTCGCCATATAGCGCACGTTAGCTTCCAGAGACGCTTTAGCCAGACCCATAACGTTGTAGTTAGGGATAGCACGTTCAGCGCCCAGGTAAGACAGAGTCAGCAGTGCAGAACCAGGGTTCAGCATTTCACGGCAAACTTTAGCCATGGCTACAAAGCTGTAGGAGCTGATGTCGTGAGCAATTTTGAAGCCTTCACGGGTAACTGCATTCACGTAATCGCCATCTAACTGGTCGCCTGGTGCGAAGCCAATTGAGTGAACGAAACCGTCAAACTTCGGCCAGCTTTTCGCAAGCTCAGCAAACATCGCGTCGATGCTTGCATCTTCTGCCACGTCGCACGGCAGAACCAGGCTTGAACCCAGGTCCGCAGCAAAACCTTCCACACGGCCTTTCAGTTTTTCATTCTGGTAAGTGAAAGCCAGTTCAGCACCTTCGCGATGCATAGCCTGTGCGATACCGTAGGCAATGGAGAGTTTACTGGCGACGCCAGTGATCAGAATGCGTTTACCGGTAAGAAAACCCATAGCTTTGAATCCTTATAGTTTCTGCTAATTTTATGACTTAACAATCACTAAGTTACGATTGATTCGTCACAATTTTTCAACACGAAAGTGAAATTATATCCCACTCAGCGCCTGTTGTGTCACCTTATTTTTCTGGCCCCGGTTAACTGGTTATCACGTCGCCAGAGGTCATTCCTGTTACGTTCTCGCCAAAGCAAAATATGAAAGGCGCAGTAAACTTAAATCTCACCCTGGAAACAGAGAAACCGGAGAGTATCGATGAAAATTACTGTTGAAACTCGTGTTAAAGCACCCGTTGAAAAAGTCTGGCAGGCCTACATCAACCCGGAAGATGTTAAGCAATGGAACACCGCTTCACCCGACTGGTACACGCCAACGGCAGCCGCTGATTTCAGAGAAGGCGGAGCGTTTTCATTCCGTATGGAAGCTAAAGACGGCAGCATGGGGTTTGATTTTGCAGGAATTTATACCCACATCGTACCGCTACAACTTATTGAATACACCTTCGGAGATCGCGAAGCGAAAGTGGAATTTACTCAAACCGCCGATGGCGTGGATATGCGTCTGGATTTCGACCCGGATCAACAATACCCCGTTGAACATCAGAAAAGCGGCTGGCAGGCGATTCTGGATAATTTTGCGCGGTATGTTGAGGCAAAAAAATAGAAATATCGCAGCACGGGTGAATGATATTTCACCCGCAAACTGTTTTTACGGAGGTTTTATATTTACAAACCATATGGTTCTTAAAGCATCCAATAACCAATTAAGTTATTCGCGCTGTAATTTAATTTAATCAGTGCTTAATTTTTTTTGTTTTTTAAATATCCTTGAAATGTCATTTTTTATTTGATTGCTATTGGTGAATTGGTTAATTTGATGCCTTTTAAAATATAAAAGGTTCTATGGATTTTAATGGACAGTAAGTTGATTATTTCAACATGCTCCTTGAAAATATCACATGGGGATACTGTGATGGGAACCTTTCGTTCAATTATTCCTGGAGGAATAAATAATGTTTCCATTTGAGCATGAAGGTAAAAGCTTTAAAGATGTTCATGACACTTTAAAAGAGTCGCTATGGCAACCCGTACCAGTAAAAAATATGGGTAATTTTCAACGGCAGGCTCGACCTGGACAGCGTTTTCGATTATTTAAAGAAAATGATGTTTATACAGTACAACCTGTTACGCGTGATGGAAAGTTAACAGGGGTACGTGAAGTTGCCCATGGTTTATATGACTTCGCTATTAGATGGAAAGAACAAAATAAAATTTACTGTGGGCTTGAAAGTGTAATTAGCGGTCATACAGCCATCTCATTGGGCAGTGATGTAGCCTATGCCGGAGATATGCTTATTATGAATGGTAAGCTAAAGCACTGGACTAACAATAGTGGACATTATATGCCGCCATCAGGTCGGCATTTAACAAACATTTGTCCAGAGCTAAGAGATATCTTGCCTAAAAAATTATTTAGTAATTATTAACCCGAAACGTAGTTATTGTCTCTTGAGGCAATAAAAATGGCCCTGGTTCAGGGCCGCTTTTATAATATATATACATTTTCAACGATCTTTGCGCCATGCATCTGCGGTCAGTGCTTCACCAAAATGGCTGGTGATCAGGCGTTTGGTCAAATCATGCAGCGGCGAGGCGAGAACATCCGCCGTGCTGCCACGCTCAACGACTTCACCCTGGTGCATCACCATCACCTGGTCGCTGATGTGTTTCATCATGCCGATATGCTGAGTCACGTATATATAGGCAATGCCCTGTTTTTCCTGGAGTTCAAGCATCAGGTTGATCAGTTGCGAACGCATGGACATATCGAGAGATGCCAGCGCTTCATCGGCAATAATCACTTTTGGGCGCAGAATTAACGCACGCGCCAGACCCAGACGCTGTTTTTGCCCGGGGGCGAGCATGTGCGGGTAATAACTGGCATGATCAGGCAGCAAACCGACCATGCGTAGCGTCTCGATAATCTGCTTATGTCGCGCTTCCGGCTCCAGGTCAGTATTCAGTCGCAGCGGGAAATCCAGGATCTGCGAAATACGCTGGCGTGGGTTAAGCGATGTGCTTGGGTCCTGGAAAATCATGCGAATATGCTGGCTACGATAGGTATAGTCGCCGTAATGCAGTAAATGGTCGTCGATCACCATTTCGCCGGTCGTGGGCTCAATCATCCCGGCGAGCATTTTCGCCAGCGTGGATTTGCCTGAGCCGTTCTCACCGATAATCGCCAGCGTTTGCTTCTCGCGCAGGGTAAAACTCAGTGGTTTGACGGCGTCAACATGCTGACGATGGAACAGCCCCGTACGGTAACGAAACGTTTTACTTAAATTCCGGACTTCGAGCAGCGTTTCGACCATTACTGACTCTCCATATTCAGCGGGAAGTGGCAGGCGTAAAGATGGTTTTTCGCCCCCATCAGACGTGGCGTTTCGATGCATTCACGTTGTGCATAAGGGCAGCGTGGCCCGAGTCGGCAACCCATCGGCAAATGCTCCAGTAAAGGGATCGCACCCGTCATGGTATTCAGGCGGCTTTTGTGTGGCATTGGGCTACCAAAGTCCGGGATGGCGCGGATCAGCGCCTGGGTGTACGGATGGTGCGGCGTGGCAATCAGATCTTCGCTTGTGGCACTTTCCACCGTTTGCCCGCAGTACATCACGTTAATTTTGTCGGCCCACTGGCTCAACATCTGCAAGTCGTGGCTGATCAGTAAAATCGTAGTGTTGTTGTACTGGTTCAGACGGGTCAGCAATTTGAAAATTTGCAGCTGAGTCGTCGGTTCCATGGCGTTTGTCGGCTCATCGGCAATCAACAGACGTGGCTGATTCGCCAGCGCAATGGCAATCATCACCTTCTGGCATTCGCCGTCGGTCAGCTCATACGGATAACTGCGCATCGCATCTTTGTGATCTTTAATCCCGACACGGTGAAGCAGCTCTATCGCCCGGCGTTTACGCCAGCCAAACCGTTTCCACCAGCGGCCTTTATACGTCCAGCCGGGAATATTTTGCGTCAGCTGGCGGCCCACTCGCTCTGAAGGATCCAGACACGATTGCGGCTCCTGGAAAATCATCGAAACGTTATGGCCGACCAGGCGCCGACGTTCGCGGCCACTCAAGCGTAGCAGGTCGATGTCGTCAAACCGCATACGGTCGGCGGTGACGCGCCAGTTATCTTTGGTGACACCGCAAATGGCTTTGGCAATCAGGCTTTTTCCTGAACCAGACTCGCCCACTAAACCGCGGATTTCCCCTTCGTTCAGGGTCATACTGACGCGGTCTACCGCTTTAACCCAACCTTCGGATGTCATAAATTCGATGGTCAGATTTCGAATATCAAGTAATGGCATTATTGCACCCCCGCATTGATTGCGCGGCGTAAACCATCGCCCAGCAGGTTGACCAGCAGCACACTGATCATGATAGCCACTCCTGGCAGCATTACCGTCCACGGAGCCACATAAATCAGCTCCAGCGCGTCACCCAACATTGAACCCCATTCCGGGGATGGGAGCTGTGCGCCTAAATCCAGGAAACCTAAGGCGGCAATATCAAGAATAGCCATCGACAGCGCGCGGGTAATTTCAGTCACCAGAATTGCGGCGGTATTGGGCATCACGGCAAACCAAAGAATATTTAACGTCGATGCGCCATCCAGACGGGCGGCAACCACATAATCCTTTTCCAGTTCGTCGTGCACCGCGCTGTAAACCGAGCGCACCATGCGGGGCAAAAGTGCCAGCCACACCGCAAACATTGCGTGAACCAGGTGCGGACCAACAAATGCGACCACGATAATCGCCAGCAACAGGGAAGGAATCGACAGCAGCGTGTCGAGAATATGGTTCAACACCGCAGAACGTAAGCCATGCGTTGAGCCAGCAAAAACGCCGAGAATAATCCCGAACACGGCCGCAGCCAGTGTCACCACAAACGCGCCACCAACGGTGGGAGCGGCGCCATTTAATAAACGGCTTAAAACATCGCGCCCCAGGTCATCGGTGCCGAGGAAGAACGACACATCGCCATAGCGTGACCACGAAGGCGGTAACAATTGATAGCCGAGGAATTGCTGGTCAATACCATACGGCGCAAACACGCTGCCAAATACGCACAACAGCACCAAAGCCCCGCAACCGTACAGGCCAATCATTGCCGTGGTGTCGCCGTAAAACTTGCGCCAAGTCAGGCGTAGCGTGCTCGGCGGTCGCTTCTCGCGATAGACGCTATCGTAAGGCATACCATTCCTTATGTGTCAGTGGGTTTGCCATAGCACCCAAAATATCGGAGATAACGTTCACAATAATCACCAACGAACCGATGACCATTACGCCTGCAGAAATGGCCGTATAATCCTGTTGGCGAATAGCATTGATAAGCCAGCGACCCAGGCCCGGCCAACTGAACACCACTTCGGTGATCATCGCCAGCGTCAGCATGGTTGAAAATTGCAGGCCGAGGCGTGGAATGACCGGCGGCAGGGCGTTATGCAAAACATGACGATGCAAAATAGTCAGGCGTGACAAACCCCGCGTTGCCGCTGCTTTTATATAGTTTTGGTCAAACACTTCAATGGTGCTCAGTCGCATCAAACGCACCACTTCGGTGGTCGGTGCGACAGCCAGCGCGACCACGGGCAAGATCATGTGGCGAATGGCGCTGATGATCATCTCGTCGCGGTAAGGCGAGTCAGACAGCCAGGCATCCACCAGGGCAAAACCTGTCTCCGACTTCACTTCATAGAGCAAATCAAAACGCCCGGAAACCGGCAGCCAACCTAACGTTAACGAGAAGAACATCGTCAGCAGGAGCGCGAACCAAAACACCGGAATCGAGAAGCCTAACAGGGCGAGCGCGCTGATAAGTTTATCCTGCCATTTGTTGCGCATGATTCCGGCCAACATTCCAACCGGAATACCCACCAGTAATGCCAGCCCAAACGCCAGTAGGCAAAGTTCCATAGTGGCCGGGAAGACCATGCGTAACTGTTCGTTTATCGACTGGCCGTTAATGCTGGACACGCCGAAATCCCAGTGCAGGATACTTTCAAACCAAAACACCCAGGCGTTCCACAGCGATGCCCCCTGCAATGGGGCATGCGGTGTAAAATAGTTGAGGCTAAAGCCAATAAAGGTCAGAAAAAACAGCGTAACCAGCAGCAATAGCAGGCGGCGCAAGGTGTAAATAATCATGGTTTTTTCACCTCAACATTCTCACGGGAAACCCCCGCAAACGATGCGTTGCCAAACGGACTCAGCACCAGCCCTATAATGTCGTAGCGGTAGGCTTGCAAACGCAGCGATGACGCCAGTGGCAGCACCGGCAATTGCTCTGCCAGAATATCCTGAGCTTCACGATAAGCCTCGATGCGCGACGCCAGTTGCTGAGAGGCCAGCGCTTTCTGTAGCACTTCATCAAACTTAGGGTCGCACCAGCGAGCATAGTTGGTCTGAGAGCGAATGGCGGCGCAACTCAGCATCGGGCGGAAGAAACTGTCCGGGTCGTTACTGTCTGTCGCCCAACCGGCAAGTGTTAAATCGTGGTTCATGTCCATCAAACGCGCTTCCTGGAAGCGGCCTTCGACCGGCACAATAATTACCTTTACGCCAATCTGCGCCATATCTGCCTGAATCAACTCCGCCGTTTTTAGCGGGCTTGGGTTCCAGGCCTGAGAGCTGGTCGGCACCCAGAGGCGTAATTCCAGGTTATTCAGACCCAGAGCTTTGAGTTGCTGGCGGGCTTTTTCTGGATTGTATTCGGTAATTTTAGAATCACTGTCATACGCCCAGGAAGCGCGAGGCAAGATAGAAGCGGCTGTTTCGGCCGTCCCGTAATAAATCGACTGCATCAGGCGTTGGTTATTGATCGCCAGCGCCAGCGCATGGCGCACTGCCGGGTTATTTAGCGGAGCTTTATTGGTGTTAAACGCCAGATACGCGATGTTCATCCCTGGACGCAAAGTCAGCCGTAAACGCGGGTCATCACGCAAAATCGTTAACTGACTGGCCGCAGGATAGGCCAACACATCGCATTCGCCCGTCAGCAATTTAGACAGTCTGCCCGTACCGCCTGAACCCAGGTCCAGAACGACCTGCGGCATTAATGGCACGCCGCGCCAGAATTTCGGGTGGCGAGCCAGGCGAATATACTGCCCTGCACGATACTCGCTAATCTGGAATGGTCCGGTGCCCACGGGCTGACGATCCATCAACTCCTGGCGATCGGCTTTAGTTAACTGCGCGGCATATTCCGCTGACATGACGGACGCATAGTGCGTTGCCATGTGCCACAGGAATGAAGCGTCTGGTTTTTCGAGACGAAATTCGACCGTGTTATTGTCCAGTTTACGCACACTTTTCACGGAGTCCGGGAACTGGAGACTATCGAAATAGGGATAATTTCCGCCGTTAACGTTATGCCACGGGTGTTTGCGGTCGAAAACACGTTGGAAGCTGAACACCACATCGTCGGCATTTAGTGCACGCGTCGGTGTAAACCACGGAGTGGTCTGGAACTGCACATTAGGGCGTAAATGGAAGCGGTAAGTGGCCCCGTTATCCAGCACTTCCCAGCTTTCAGCCAGTTCAGGCACCAGGCGATAGGTGTAGGGATCGACATCCAGTAAGCGGTCATATAACTGTGCGGCGAGGGTGTCCACAATCAAGCCGCCGCTGGCCATTTGCGGATTAAAGGTATTGACCTGACCGCTGACACAATAAACAAATCCGCTGCTACGGATATCTGCTGGCTTTTCAACAGGTGGGGCAGCAAATGCCGCGCCACTCAGGCAGCTAACCGCCAGTAACAGGGAGGATACAATTCCGCGCATAAGTTTTTGAGTTTTCTCGGGTGATAGCCAAAGTGTATCGCACTCTGGAGGGCTTCCCAAAATATGTCAGGCTATTTTGCTTTTTTTATCAACAATGCCGGTAAAAAAAGCAGGGGAATGCTGTTTTTTACGGCGTTTACCGCATTTACCCAACTCTGAAATTAACGCAAAGGGCGATTATTCGGCCTGAACTATCTGATGTTTTTTAAGCAATGCGCGCAATTGATGGTACGTCAGCCCCAGTAATTCAGCCGCTTTACGCTGGTTGTATTTCGCCTGTTTCAGGCTTTGTTCTACCAGGATTTTTTCTTGTTCGTTTTGCCAGGCGCGAAGGTCCATCGGCAGGCTCAGGGGTAATTCACCGTGTTGTTGCTTTAATGGCACAGGTTTTCGTGCAAACGGGTCGAGAATGACTTCATCCACCGGCTCGTCGCTGGAACCATGGCGATAAACCGAACGTTCCACCACGTTTTTTAACTCACGGATATTTCCCGGCCAGGCATAATCCAGAAGCGTCGCTTGCGCTTCTTCGGTAAAGCCCGGGAAGAAGGGAAGGCCTAGTTCGCGGCACATGGTGATCGCAAAATGCTCCGCCATCAACATGATATCCGGCTGGCGCTCGCGTAGCGGCGGCAGTTTAACGACATCAAACGCCAGGCGGTCGAGGAGGTCAGCACGGAATTTGCCTTCTTCAGCCAGTTGGGGCAGGTCGGCGTTGGTCGCGCAAACCAGGCGCACATTAACCTGCAAAGGCTGACTGCCGCCCACACGCTCAAGTTCGCCATATTCCACCACACGCAGCAGCTTCTCCTGCACCATCATCGGCGCGGTGGCGAGTTCATCAAGGAAAAGCGTTCCGCCGTCAGCCCGCTCAAAGCGGCCTGGATGGCGTTTTTGCGCCCCGGTAAACGCCCCGGCTTCGTGTCCGAAAAGTTCTGAATCAAGCAGATTATCGTTAAGTGCGGCACAGTTCAGGGAGATAAACGGCCCTTGCCAACGGCGTGAAAGAAAATGCAAACGGTTAGCAATCAACTCCTTGCCGGTACCGCGCTCGCCAATCACTAACACCGGTTTCTCAAGCGGTGCCAGCCGCGAGACTTGTTCCAGCACTTCAAGAAAGCTGTTCGCTTCGCCAATCAGGTTATCTTTACTATCTGCCATGATTAAATTAACCAATAGTTAGTGAATATCACCACTATAAACGTTATGCATAATGAGTCAAATTTAATCATTTTGTTTAAAATCAACGTGATAAAAAGTTGGCACACCCCTTGCAATATTCTTGTCGAGCAAGGTGCCGGGCACCTGAAATAATGACTAAAGAGGATTGAATTATGGGTATTTTTTCTCGTTTTGCCGACATCGTGAATGCCAACATCAACTCACTGCTTGAGAAAGCAGAAGATCCACAGAAGTTGGTGCGCCTGATGATTCAGGAAATGGAAGACACTCTGGTTGAAGTGCGTTCCACCTCGGCTCGTGCGCTGGCAGAAAAGAAACAGCTTTCCCGCCGTGTAGAGCAAGCGACCGCACAGCAAGCCGAATGGCAGGACAAAGCCGAACTGGCGCTGCGTAAAGATAAAGAAGATCTTGCGCGTGCGGCACTGATCGAAAAACAAAAAATGACTGACATGATTGCCACCCTGGAAGATGAAATGGCGCATGTCGATGAAACCCTGGCGCGCATGAAAAAAGAAATTGGTGAGCTTGAGAATAAACTCAGCGAAACCCGCGCGCGCCAGCAGGCACTGACCCTGCGTCACCAGGCTGCTTCCTCTTCACGTGATGTTCGTCGCCAGCTTGATAGCGGCAAAATCGACGAAGCGATGGCGCGTTTTGAATCGTTTGAACGTCGCATCGACCAGATGGAATCAGAAGCGGAAAGCCACGGCTTTGGCAAGCAAAAAAGCCTCGATACAGAGTTTGCTGAACTGAAAGCAGATGATGAAATCAGCGAACAACTGGCTGCACTGAAAGCTAAAATGAACAACCAGGATCGTGGGTAATTAATTACACGGCGGCATGGGTATCATGCTGCCGTTGCCTGACTTGTAAAAGGAGTACACATGAGCGCGCTTTTTCTTGCCATTCCATTAACGATTTTTGTGTTGTTCGTCGCCCCGATCTGGCTGTGGTTGCACTACAACAACCGCGCTGCAAATGGCGGGCAGTTGTCCCAGGGCGAACAACAGCGTTTGGCACAATTGACTGATGAGGCACGCCGTATGCGTGAACGCATTCAGTCGCTGGAGCAGATTCTTGATGCAGAACATCCGAACTGGAGAGACAAATAATGGTGAATTCAATTTCCGGTCGTAAATTATGGCGCATTCCAGAAAAAGGTATGGTGAAAGGTGTGTGTGCGGGTATCGCGCACTACCTTGATGTGCCGGTAAAACTGGTTCGTCTGATTACTGTTTTAGCGATGATTTTTGGCCTGTTTTTCTTTGTTATGGTCGCCTACATCGCACTGACTTTTATCCTTGATCCCATGCCTGCAGGTGCGGAGCAGGGAACACCACAACCGACCAGCCGTGATTTGCTGGACGAAGTGGATGCCGAATTAGCAGCCGGTGAACAGCGTTTACGCTCCATGGAGCGCTACATCACCTCTGATACCTTCACATTGCGTAGTCGCTTCCGCCAGCTTTAACGGCTTGACTGTAAACAAATTTTGTCGGATGACGCTGCGCTTATCCGACCTACTTTCTCCCGGAGATAACATGTCCAAATTCCAGACGGCTGCGAACAAAGCGAAGCCAGGCCTGAAAATCGTTGGCAAATTAGTGTTGCTGACGGCGCTGCGTTATGGCCCTGCAGGCGTCGCGGGTTGGGCAGTTAAATCGGTAGCGCGTCGTCCGCTGAAAATGCTGCTGGCACTGATTCTTGAACCCATGATGGCAAAAGTTTTGCGCAAAGTTTCAGCGCGTTACAGCAGCCCATCAGTGAAGTAACTCTCCATACCTGCCTGTTCCGCTCGTTTTTGAGCGGAACATTCCCATCTCTCTCTTTCCATTCTCCGCCGTTTCATTTTAATTTGCGTTACCTCACAAATATTAATCTTCACTTCCCACTGCGTTGACAGAAAAATAAACCGGGAGTAGTCTCGCTTCTCGTGGTACCGCTCCCATGAGAAAACTAAAAATGCAGAAAATTAAAGAATTGCTGTCATCAATTTATGACAACACGTTAAATAAATCAGTTACAGATACTTTTATTTCGCGGGTAGAGCAGGGCAAGCATGTCAGTATGAAAACCCGCAAGCAAGGTTGGGACGAAAGTGATGTGGTGCTCATTACCTATGCCGATCAATTTCATCATCTGAATGATAAAACCTTAAAAACATTGGGCGACTTTTATAATCAATGGTTGAGTAAGAGTTTTTCACATATACATCTCTTGCCATTTTACCCATGGTCATCAGATGATGGTTTTTCGGTGATTGATTATCATCAGGTTGACCCTGTCTGCGGCAGTTGGGACGATATTGCAAAATTAAATAAATCAACAAAACTCATGTTTGATTTTGTATGCAATCATATATCAGCGAAAAGCACTTGGTTCCAACAATATCTGGAAGGGAATCCCGAACTTGATAATTTCTTTATATCGGTTGATCCAGAATCTGACTTGTCAGCCGTAACACGCCCTCGCGCATTACCACTCTTGTCACCCTTTATTCTGGCAGATGGCACAAAACAACATATCTGGACCACCTTCAGTGACGACCAAATCGACCTTAACTTTGCTAATCCGCAAGTACTGCTGGCAATGGTTGATGTCTTGCTGCACTACCTACATGCAGGGGCAGATTATATTCGCCTCGATGCGGTGGGATATATGTGGAAAACGCCCGGTACCCGTTGTATTCACCTGGAAAAAACACATCAACTCGTTAAACTTTTCCGCGCTATTGTTGATGAAGTCGCACCAGGCACCGTGCTGATTACCGAAACCAACGTTCCGCATAAGGACAATATTTCCTACCTCGGTAACGGCCACGACGAAGCGCATATGGTGTATCAATTCCCGCTGCCGCCGTTGGTTTTGCATGCTATACACAGCGGTTCTGCGAGGGTGTTAAGTCAATGGGCTGCGTCTTTAGAAACCGCTGAAAACAACAATACCACCTGGTTTAACTTCCTTGCTTCTCACGACGGTATCGGCCTCAATCCGTTACGCGGAATTCTGCCTGAAGAAGATATTCTGCACCTGGTCAACGAATTGCAGGAGCAAGGCGCATTAGTTAACTGGAAGAATAACCCGGACGGTACACGTAGCCCGTATGAAGTTAATGTGACTTATATGGATGCGTTAAATCGACGAGATAGCAGTGACAAAGATCGTCTGGCAAGATTTATCCTGGCACACGCTATTTTACTGGCATTCCCCGGTGTCCCGGCAATATACATTCAAAGTATTCTTGGTTCACGTAACGATTATGCAGGTGTTGAACGCCTGGGCTACAACCGGGCTATAAATCGCCAGAAATATGACCTGCATGAAATTGAAAGCCAATTATCAGGTGAAAACGAATTGCGTGAACAGGTCTATAAAAAATTATCGCACCTGATTAATGTTCGCAAAAAACAGGCGGCGTTTCACCCTGGTAGCTCTTTTAATACGCAATGTATTAATGACAACTTGCTTGTGATTAAACGGCATTCGAATAAAGGTGATAACGTCCTGGCGTTATTTAATTTAAGCCATGCGCCGCAGCCCTTTATGCTGCCGGACAATAATTTTGAAGACTTAATCACCGGGCAAAAAATTAACGGAAAGCAATCTTACAACATGCAACCTTATCAGGTGTTATGGCTTAGTTATTAATATAAGGGAATAACCATGAAAACCTCTAAAACGGTGCTGTTATCAGCACTAATAGCCGCTGCTTTGCTCTCAGGATGTAAACAAGATGATCCTCAACAGGTCACGATAGAATTTATGCATTCGTCGGTTGAGCAGGAACGCCAGGCCGTTATCAGCAAATTAATCGAGCGTTTCAGCCAGGAAAATCCACAAATCATCGTCAAGCAAGTTCCGGTTGAAGAGGACGCTTACAACACCAAGGTCATTACGCTTGCGCGCTCCGGGGCGTTACCAGAAGTGATTGAAGTGAGCCATGATTACGCCAAAGTCATGGATAAAGAACAGCTTATTGACAGGGACGCGGTGAAAATGGTCATCGCAGGTGTCGGGGAAAACAGTTTCTATGACGGTGTGCTGCGCGTAGTGCGCACCGAAGATGCCACGGCGTTTACTGGTGTGCCAATTAGCGCATGGTTAGGTGGCGTCTGGTATCGCAAATCAGCCCTGGCGAAAGCGGGAATCGCGGAGCCAAAAAACTGGACCGAATTGCTTAATGCCGCACGCAGCATGACCAACACGGCGAATAAAAAATATGGCATTGCGCTGCCTACCGCTGAAAGCGTGATGACCGAACAAACCTTCTCGCAGTTTGCACTCTCCAACGGGGCGAACGTCTTTGATGCTGCGGGGAAAGTCACGGTTAACTCCCCGGAAATGCTCGCTTCACTCAATTACTACCGGGATCTGGCGCACTACACCATGCCGGGTTCCAACGATGTCATGGAAATTAAAGATGCCTTTATGAATGGCACCGCACCTATGGCCGTCTATTCCACCTACATCCTGCCTGCTTTCTATAAAGATGGTTCGCCGCAGGATTTGGGCTTTGTCGTGCCAACGGAAAAATCCCCGGCGGTGTACGGCATGCTCACTTCTCTGACCATCACCTCTGGCCAAAGCAAAGAAGAGACGGAAGCGGCCGAGAAATTCGTCTCCTTCATGGAAAAAGCGCAGAACTCTGCCGATTGGGTATTGATGTCACCGGGAGCGGCGCTGCCTGTCACCAAAGCGGTGGTCGAAACCGATAGCTACAAAAATAACGACGTGATCAAAGCCTTTGGCTCACTCCCGTATGAACTGATTGCGCAGTTCTCTAACGTGCAGGTCTTTGGTTCAGTGGGTGAGAAGAACTTTACCCGTATGGGGGATATCACCGGTTCGGCCATTTTAAGTGAGATGGTGAACCAGGTGACGGTGGGCAAGCAGGCCACGGCGCAAGCGTTGGATAAAAGCCAGCAGCGCATCGTTGAATTAATGAAACAACACTGATCCACAGGATAAGTCATTATGAAGAAGTGGTTTTCTGGCCGCTCTGACATGCCATTCGCCATGATGCTCCTCGCACCCAGCTTGCTGTTGCTGGGTGGTCTGGTTGCCTGGCCGATGCTGTCGAACATCGAAATAAGTTTTCTGCGTTTACCGTTGAATCCGAACATTAATGCCCGGTTTATCGGAGTAGAAAACTACATCAATATCCTGACGGATTCCGCTTTCTGGCAATCGTTATGGACCACGTTCTGGTACACCGCACTGGTGGTGCTCGGCAGCACCGGTCTGGGACTTGGCGTGGCGCTGTTTTTCAACCGTGAATTTCGTCTGCGCAAAACGGCGCGTTCGCTGGTGATTCTTTCCTACGTCACACCGTCTATTTCGTTGGTGTTCGCCTGGAAATACATGTTCAACAGCGGCTACGGCATTGTGAACTACCTCGGTGTGGACATGCTTCACCTGTTTAACGAAGCGCCTCTGTGGTTCGATAACCCCGGTAGCAGCTTTTTCCTGGTGGTGCTGTTCGCCATCTGGCGCTACTTCCCGTATGCCTTTATCTCTTTTCTTGCCATTTTGCAGACCATCGACAAATCGCTATATGAAGCAGCAGAAATGGACGGTGCTAACGGCTGGCAGAAATTCAAAATTGTTACGCTGCCCGCGATTATGCCGGTGCTGGCAACCGTGGTCACGCTGCGCACCATCTGGATGTTCTATATGTTCGCCGATGTCTGGTTGTTAACCACCAAAGTCAACATTCTGGGTGTCTATCTCTACAAAACAGCCTTTGCCTTTAATGACTTAGGTAAGGCGGCTGCAATTTCCGTGGTGCTGTTCGTCATCATATTCGCCGTCATCTTGCTGACCAGAAAACGGGTAAATCTTAAATGACTGCTAATAACCGCAAACTGCTCGGGCGTGTGGGCTTTTACATCGGGCTGGCTCTGTTCCTGCTGGTCACACTGTTCCCGTTCTTTGTCATGTTGATGACGTCGTTCAAAAGCTCGCAGGATGCGATTTCGCTGCATCCAACTATCTTCCCGCAGGCGTGGACACTGCAACATTACATCGACATTTTTAATCCGCTCATTTTCCCGTTTTTGACCTATTTCAAAAACAGTCTGGTGGTGTCGTTAACGTCCTCCGCCATTGCGGTGCTGATTGGCATTCTTGGCGCGTATGCACTTTCTAAACTGCGCTTTAAAGGGCGCATGACCATCAATGCCAGTTTCTATGCGGTGTATATGTTTTCGGGAATTTTGCTGGTGGTGCCGCTATTCAAAATCATTACCGCCCTGGGAATTTATGACACCGAACTGGCGTTGATCATCACCATGGTGACGCAAACGCTGCCAACTGCCGTGTTTATGTTGAAAAGTTACTTCGACACCATTCCTGACGAAATCGAAGAAGCGGCAATGATGGACGGCTTAAACCGCCTGCAAATCATCTTTTACATCACGGTGCCGTTGGCGATATCCGGCCTGGTTTCGGTGTTTGTCTACTGCTTTATGGTGGCGTGGAACGACTATCTGTTTGCCTCTATTTTCCTCTCCAGTTCTGAAAACTTCACATTGCCAGTGGGCCTGAGCACGCTGTTCAGTACGCCTGATTATGTGTGGGGAAGAATGATGGCCGCCTCATTAGTGACCGCATTACCGGTGGTGGTGATGTATGCGTTATCGGAACGGTTTATCAAAAGCGGCCTGACTGCAGGCGGCGTAAAAGGTTAAACACCCAATAATTTAAATATCGGAGTTGAGCAATGAAGAAGTTAATCGCAAGCGCACCGCGCGTAGCCCAGTTAGTTGAGTATGAAGATCGCCCGGTACAGGCGCATGAAGTCAAAATTAAAGTCGCGTTTGGCGCACCAAAACACGGTACCGAAGTCGTGGATTTTCGCGGTGCCAGCCCGTTCATTGATGAGGAGTTCAACAGTGAGTGGAACCTGTTTGTCCCACGTGCTGAAGGGGCGGCTCGCGGCATCGAGTTTGGTAAATTTCAGCTCGGTAATATGGTGGTAGGTGAGGTGATAGAACGTGGTTCTGATGTTACCGACTACCAAATCGGCGACCAGGTTTGTACTTATGGCCCATTGCAGGAAACGGTCATTGCGAATGCCGTAAACAACTATAAATTGCGCAAAATGCCCGCGGGTTCGAGCTGGAAAAATGCCGTCTGCTACGACCCTGCACAGTTCGCCATGAGCGGCGTGCGTGACGGTAATGTTCGCGTAGGGGATTTTGTCGTGGTGGTGGGCCTCGGCGCCATTGGTCAGATTGCTGTCCAGTTGGCGAAGAAAGCGGGTGCCTCAATTGTCATTGGTGTCGATCCTATTGCGCATCGCTGCGAAATCGCCACACGCCACGGCGCAGATTTTTGCCTCAACCCGATAGGTACCGACGTCGGACTTGAAATCAAGAAAATCACCAACAAACTGGGCGCGGATGTGATTATCGAAACCAGCGGTAATGACCAGGCGCTGCAAGGTGCTCTGCGCGGCATCGCCTACGGCGGCACCATCTCTTACGTCGCTTTCGCCAAACCTTTCCATGACTTCAATCTCGGCCGCGAAGCACACTTCAACAACGCAAAAATCGTCTTTTCACGCGGCAGCAGCGAGCCAAATCCGGACTACCCACGTTGGGATCGCAAACGTATCGAAGAAACCTGCTGGGAACTGCTGATGAACGGCTATCTCAATTGCGAAGACCTGATTGACCCGGTCGTCACCTTCCACGACAGCGCGGAAAGCTACATGAAGTACGTCGATCAACACCCTGACCTGAGCATCAAAATGGGCGTTTTATTTTAATTTAAAAGGACTTAAATCATGAAAATCGGTACTCAAAATCAGGCGTTTTTCCCGACAGATATTCTGGAAAAGTTTAAATATATTAAAGCCATGGGCTTCGACGGCTTTGAAATCGACGGCAAGCTATTGGTGGAAAACGTTCAGGCGGTCAAAGCCGCAATTGCTGAAACCGGTCTACCCGTGACCACGGCTTGTGGCGGCTACGATGGCTGGGTTGGTGATTTTATTGAAGAACGCCGCCTTAACGGGCTGCAACAGATCGCCCGCATTCTGGAAGCGTTGGCAGAAGTTGGCGGCAAGGGGATTGTGGTTCCTGCGGCGTGGGGCATGTTTACCTATCGTTTGCCGCCGATGAACTCACCGCGCAGTCAGGCGGGTGACCGTAAAGCCGTGAGTGATTCTCTGCGTTATCTGGATGAAGTTGCCGCGCGTACCGGCACAAAGGTGTACCTCGAACCGCTCAACCGTTATCAGGATCATATGATCAATACCCTGGCGGATGCGCGCTCTTATATCGAAGAAAACCAACTCAAACATACGCAAATCATCGGCGACTTCTATCACATGAATATTGAAGAAGACGATATCAGCCTGGCGTTCCATACAAACCGCGATTTGTTGGGCCATGTGCATATTGCCGACAATCACCGCTACCAGCCGGGAAGCGGCAGCATCGATTTCCATAAACACTTCGAGCAGCTTCGCGCCGATGGCTATGACGGATACATCGTCTACGAAGGCCGCATTCGTGCGGAAAATCCGGCAGCGGCATATCAGCAATCGCTGCAATTTTTGCGTACCTGTTAAGAGGCAACGTGAGATGAGTCGAAAACTCAGGGTGGCGATTATCGGTGGCGGCCAGGTCGCAGAAACCGTACATGCGTCGTATTACCTGACCCGAAGCGAACTGGAACTGGTGGCTGTCGTCGACAGCAATATCGAGCGAGCGCAGTCCCTGGCAAATCGCCTGGGGGTTGCACATGCATTCGCAGATGCGGATGAAATGTATCGCCAGTGCCAGCCGGATATCATCAGTGTGTGTACACCGAACCGTTTTCACCATCAGCATGTTATGCAGGCGCTGGAAAACGGCTGCCATGTGATGTGTGAAAAACCGCCAGCGATGACGCCGGAAGAGGCCGCTGAAATGCGCGACGCCGCGCGTAAAACCGGGAAAGTGCTGGCTTACGATTTCCACCACCGTTTTGCCAGCGACACGCAGTTTTTACGAGAACAAGTGGTCGCCGGTACGCTGGGTGAAATTTATGTCACCACCGCAAAAGCGTTGCGCCGTTGTGGTGTGCCCGGCTGGGGCGCGTTTACCAACAAAGAGTTGCAGGGCGGCGGGCCGTTAATTGATATCGGCATTCATATGCTTGATGCGGCCATGTACGTGCTGGGATTCCCGGCGGTGAAGCGCGTTTATGCTCATTCATTCCAGAAACTCGGCACGCTCAAACATAGCGGGCAATTTGGTGAGTGGGACCCGAAAACCTACACCGTTGAAGACGCGCTGTTTGCCACTATTGAGTTCCGCAACGGGGGTATCTTGCGACTGGAAACCTCGTTCGCACTGAATATAGAACCGGTGTCGGTGATGAACGTTGAGTTCTGCGGCGTGAATGCAGGTGCAACGCTGTTCCCGGCACATATCTATCAGGATGAAGCGGGTAAGTTAGTGACGTTGTCACAACGTGAAAGTGCAGACACTGAACGCCACTTCAAAAGTATGCGTGCCTTTGTTGATCATGTGCTTGGCGCACCGGTCAGCATCGCGGATGCAGAACAAGGGTATCTTATTCAGCAACTGGTCGCGGCCATTTATCGCGCAGCAGAATCAGGAGAGAGCATAGATTTATGAGCACTCTCACAAGGCTTCAGGAGCCGCAATTTAGCCCCCATACGCTGAATAAATTTGCCACTTTAATGACGGCGGGTAACGGCTATCTTGGCCTACGCGCCTGTCATGAAGAAGCGTATACCGATCAGACTCGCGGCATGTATCTGGCGGGCTTTTACCATCGCAGCTCGCCACTTGAAACGACGGAACTGGTGAACTTGCCAGACATCCTGCAGATGCGCATCGAACTGGATGGTGAAATCTTCACGCTGTTGGCAGGCCAAGTCATGGAATACCAGCGCGAGCTGGATTTTGCCACCGGAGAGCTGCGCCGCAACGTGCTGTGGCTGGCCCCAAACGGCAAGCGTTATCGAATCGAATGCCAGCGGTTTTTATCTGCCGCGCAGCACTCGCTGGTTTGTTCACGCATCGCCATTACACCGCTGGATAGCGAAGCTACAGTCACAATCAGCACCGGAATCGATGCCACGCAAACCAACTCTGGCCGCCAACACCTGGATGAAACCAGCGTTCGCGTCTTCGAGCAGCGTTACTTGCAAGGCTGCTATCGCACGCTCGATGGCAGCAACGAAGTGATTATCAGCAGTTATTGCGCGCTACCATCTGAAAGTCACAGCAGTTTTTATGCGAAAAACCGCCGTCTGACACAGCACTGTAGCGGCCTGGTCGCCCAGGGTGAGGCTTTCAGCCTGGTGAAAACTAGCTGGATTGCCAGCTCGCTTGATAAAAACTATCGCGCTGAAACCTGCGCGGAACACGCACTGCAAAACCTGATGCAATGCGTTGAATGCGGGTACGAACAGCTTCTTGCGCAGTCAGCTCAGGTCTGGGATGGCTACTGGCAGCGTAGTCGCGTGAAGCTCGAGAGCATGAATGAAGAAGATCAAATCGCGCTGGATTTCGCGTTGTACCATCTTTTCGCCATGACGCCCGTTCACAACGAGCGCTGTAGCATTGCCGCCAAAGGGCTGACGGGCGAGGGCTATAAAGGCCATGTTTTCTGGGATACCGAAGTTTTCCTGCTGCCATTTCATTTAATGACTCAGCCACATATTGCCCGCCAGTTACTGAGTTACCGTTGGCATAACTTGCGTGGTGGGCAGAAAAAAGCACGGGAAAACGGCTGGCGAGGCGCGCTATTCCCGTGGGAGAGCGCGTGGACGGGTGAAGAGGAAACACCTGAGTTTGCTGCAATCAATATCCGCACGGGTTTGCGCCAGAAGGTTGCTTCGGCGCTGGCGGAACACCATCTTGTCGCTGATATTGCCTGGGCTGTTGATGCGTATTATCAGGTAACTGCCGACGAAGTTTTCATGCGCGAACGCGGAGTGACGCTGCTTCTGGAAACCGCACGATTCTGGATAAGCCGGGCGGTGAACGTGAATGGAAGGCTGGAACTGCACGATGTTATCGGCCCGGATGAATACACCGAGCATGTTGATAACAACGCGTACACCAATTATCTGGCATTCCACAACGTCGAGCGGGCAAGGCACTATGTGCAGCAATTCGGCATTCAGGACGCTGCATTTGCCAGTGCCGCGGATGATTTTCTGGTACGCCTTTGGCTACCACCTGCCAATGAGCAGAACCTGATTGAGCAAGACGACACCTTCTTCAGTAAACCGACTATCGATCTCACGCGTTACAAACAGCAGCAGGGAACGCAGGCGATTTTGCTCGATTATTCACGCGCTGAAGTTAACGAGATGCAAATCCTCAAACAGGCTGATGTGGTGATGCTCACTTACATGTTGCCGTGGCGTTTTACGGCTGAACAACTGGAGGCGAATCTTGGGTACTACGAACCACGGACGATTCACGACTCGTCACTGAGCAAAGCTATTCATGGTGTGATTGCCGCACGTTGTCACCGAGTCAATCAAGCTTACGAATTTTGGCAGCAGGCAGGCCTTATTGACCTCGGCGACGATCCGCACAGCTGTGACGACGGCATTCATGCGGCCGCAACGGGCGCAATCTGGCTGGGCGCGGTGCAAGGGTTTGTTGGGTTAACCGTCGAACAGGGCGAACTTCACCTAAACCCACGAATGCCCGCGCAGTGGCAATCTGTCGCGCTGCCGTTTTTCTGGCAAGGAACACAAATTCATCTGATGTTAACTCACCAGCACGTCACAATTTCTGGCGCGCAAAATACACCGCTAACCCTTTGGTTAGGTGGAAAGCACGTCTCATTTGTTGGTACACAAACGTTTTTACTGGCTGAGTTTTTTGCACCTGTGAATGGGAGCGGTACCACGAAAGGGGCGGAACAATGAAACCTCAGGCGGTTATCTTTGATTTAGATGGCGTGGTGACGGACACCGCCCATCTGCATTTCCTCGCCTGGCAACGTATCGCTCATGAGATAGGTATTGCGATTGACGAGCAGATAAACGAGCAGCTTAAAGGCATCAGTCGCATGGGTTCTCTGGAGAGAATCTTGCGTTGCGGTGGGGCAGAACATCGCTACAGCGCGCAGGATAAACATCGCCTGGCGGAGCGCAAAAATGCGTTCTACGTCACCTCCCTTCAGCAATTGAATCCGAAGTCGGTGTTGCCTGGCATTGCGGCATTGCTCGAAGAACTTCATCGGCAGCATGTGCGCGTTGGTCTGGCGTCGGTTTCGCTAAATGCTCCACGCATTCTTGAGGCGCTCGGTTTAGTCGAGCAATTTGATTTCTGTGCCGATGCCAGCCGAATTCAGCGCTCAAAACCCGATCCCGAAATTTTCATCGCCGCCTGTGCGGGGCTGGGTGTTGCACCCGCTAACTGCATCGGAATCGAGGATGCTCAGGCAGGAATCGAAGCGATTAACGCAAGCGGCATGCTTTCAGTAGGAATTGGTGCGCAGCTCTTAAACGCTGATTTATTGCTGCCAGATACCGCGCAACTGAACTGGCCGCTTCTGCAAACATTCTGGCTAACCCAACATAGCGTGAACGCTGTGTGAGAAAAGGAACACGTGATGGCACAACTCTCGTTGAAGCACATTCAGAAAATTTATAATAACCATGTTCATGTGGTGAAAGATTTCACTCTCGAAATCGAAGACAAAGAATTTATCGTCTTTGTGGGACCTTCTGGCTGCGGAAAATCCACAACTTTACGCATGATTGCCGGGCTTGAGGAGATTAGCGGCGGCGAGCTGCTGATTGACGGCGTATGCATGAACGATGTTCCTGCAAAATCGCGCGGTATCGCCATGGTGTTCCAAAACTACGCGCTATACCCGCATATGTCGGTCTACGACAACATGGCATTTGGCCTGAAAATGCAGAAACTGGATGCCAAAATAATTGATGAACGCGTGCAGTGGGCAGCTTCAATTCTGGGGTTGAAAACCTATCTGGACCGCAAACCGGCGGCACTTTCCGGCGGGCAGCGCCAGCGTGTCGCGTTGGGGCGCGCCATTGTGCGCGAAGCGGGCGTGTTCCTGATGGATGAACCGCTCTCAAACCTCGATGCCAGACTGCGCGTACAAATGCGTGCAGAAATTAGCAAACTGCATCAAAAGCTGAACACCACCATGATTTACGTCACTCATGATCAAACCGAAGCCATGACTATGGCGACGCGTATCGTGATTATGAAAGACGGTATTATTCAGCAGGTCGGGGCGCCGAAAACCGTTTATAACCATCCCGCCAATATGTTTGTTGCCGGTTTTATTGGTTCTCCATCCATGAATTTCATCCGTGGAACGCTGGATAACGGCCATTTTGTTACCGAAACGCTGAAACTTGCGATACCCGAAGATAAATATGCGGCATTAAAGCTCGCGGACTACCAGCATAAACCGGTGATATTAGGGATTCGTCCGGAAGATATTTTGCCTTCACCAAAAGAAGCGGGTGTGGACGCTCATATTACGGTTGCCGAACTCACCGGAGCTGAATTTATGTTATATGCCACAGTGGGCGGGCATGAATTAACGCTACGAGCCAATTCAGATGTTGATTATCGGGCAGCGCAAAATATAAAAATTACCTTTGATATGAATAAAAGTCATTTTTTTGACGCTGAAACCGAATGCGCCATTAAGTAAACAAATAATACTGTACCCTGCCGGGAAGTCATTCCCGGTTTCTTAGTTGTTTTTGACAAGGAAATCAAATGAAAAAGATAATTCAATGCGCAGCGCTTATCGCCTGTGCCGGGCCTCTTTATGTTCATTCCGCAGAAACTGATGCATGGCATTACAATATAGGTGCCATGTATGAAATAGAAAATGTTGAAGGGCAGGCGGATGATAAAGACGGGCTTTATGAGCCATCGGTCTATTTCAATGCCAGCTACGGGGCGTGGACTATCTCGATGACGATGTATCAGGAAGGTTCTGCTGACTATAGTAATTTCACGCGTGGCACTTATTTCAATCGTCCTGAATTAGATATTCGCTATCAGATTGTTGATAATGATGCATGGTCATTGGGTTTCACCGGGGGGCTTCGTAATTACGGTTATCACTTTAAAAATGATGACGGATCTAATAACGGAACTGCTAATACCCAACGTTATAAATTCCAGCCTGACTGGAATGTGAATATCAACAATGACTGGAGCTTTAGCGGTTGGTTAGCCTACTATCGTTTTGATAACGATCTTGACCAAACCGGGTACTCTGATAGCCGCGTTGAAACGGAAACTGGATTTACCTGGAAAATCAATGAAACCGTTTCTGTGCGTACTAACTATTATTTGGAACGTGGATTTAACACCGAAAGCGATAAAAATAACGGTGAGTTCTCAACGCAGGAAATACGCGCTTATCTGCCGATTACTTTAGGGAATACCACCTTAACGCCTTACACCCGACTGGGGCTGGATCGCTGGACAAACTGGGACTGGTCTGAAGATATTTATCGCGAAGACCACGACTATAACCGCCTGGGTCTGCTCTATGCTTACGATTTCCAGAACGGCCTGTCAATGACGCTGGAATATGCCTACGAGTGGGAAAACCATGACGAAGGTGAGAACGATACATTCCATTACGCTGGCATTGGTGTGAATTACGCATTCTGAGTTGTAAGCAATTCAACTGGCGGGTGGTAATCCCGCCAATTGCTCTAGCATGGTAAACCTAATTCACCCGCCTCATTTAGATCAAGCAATAGAGTCTGTCAAAGATATTGTTGTTGGGATGATTGTTCTGCCCGGAGCTGCTTTCCCTGTTATTTTATCAAACAACAAGGCACTGCCTGCGGTACCTAATTCAAGCGTAGGCACTTCGATTCCACCGGGCGGCGGGGAAAGTAAAAAACTGAGCATGTCATTGCTATAACCCACAACAGATAATTGCTCGGGTATTTTGATTCCTTTATCTTGCGCGATACGGTAGATGCTCATTAGCTTCAGGCTATCTGTGGCAAATATTGCTTCTGGGATATTCTCCCCGCTTAACAATTTCTGCGTGGCTTCAAGCGCTGTTTCATTGGTATAACCACCATCGACGATCCATTCATCAGGCAGGTTAATATTTTGCTGATGCAGGCAATCTTTAAACCCTGCAAGGCGATCGACCGAGACATGATAATCGAGCGGGGCATGCAGACAGGCAATCTTACGATGCCCTTTATTGAGCAGCGTTTGTGTCAGCGCGATACTGTCGTGGTAATTATCGGTGTCGACTGAACAAACATGCTTGAATTCACCGTCAACTTTACCAATGACAACCACCGGAATAGCGTATTGATCTAACTCTTCAAAAAATGATTCATCGGTCGGTGAACTGAGCATAATTATGCCCTTAATCATTTTCTGTTTGATTTTACTGACGCACTTTTGCAGGTCTTCTTTACTATTTTTGGAGGTTTGCAAAATGACGTCAAAACCTTCCAGTTCTGCGCGAGCCGTAATTGCGTGCAACACTTCAGAGAAAAAGGGATTTCCCGCCGTGGTTTTGGTTGAGCGCGTGGAGATCACCATAATCGCATCAAAGCCAGAAGACGTTAGCCCTCGGGCTAATTTATTCGGCTGATAATTTAACTCTTCAATCGCTTTTAAAACACGTTCGAGCGCTTCCGGGGAAATATTGGTCTGCTTATTGAGCACGCGCGATACGGTGGATTTGGAAACATTCGCCAAACGGGCAATATCATAAATGGTGGGCGACATGACTGAACCGGTCCTGTTCTGCGCCAAAAGATAACGCATATTACTGAACACGTAACGGGCTGTCTATTGGCGATGCGTCAGTGTAAATAGGTGTAAAATGATTCTATGTCCTTTGATTTATCACCATTTACCCCCATAACCTTTCTCATTAAAGTCACAGACGGGTGCTGCCAGGACGCATATGAACAGAATCAAGAATGAACTGAATGCCCTGATGAACCGGGGCGTAGACCGGCATTTACGCCTTGCCGTAACGGGTTTAAGCCGCAGCGGTAAGACGGCTTTTATCACCGCGATGGTGAATCAATTATTGAGCGTGCATAACGGTGCACGTTTGCCGTTACTGAACGCGGTGCGCGAAGAGCGCCTGCTGGGCGTAAAACGTGTGCCGCAGCGCGATTTAGGCATTCAGCGTTTTACCTATGATGAAGGACTGGCGCAGCTTTATGGCTCGCCGCCGAGTTGGCCGACGCCGACGCGTGGGGTGAGCGAAATGCGCCTGGCGCTGCGTTATCGCTCTAACGATTCGCTGCTGCGCCACTTTAAAGACACCTCGACGCTGTATCTGGAAATTGTCGATTACCCTGGCGAGTGGCTGCTGGACTTGCCGATGCTGGCGCAAAATTACCTCACCTGGTCGCGCCAGATGACCAGTTTATTGACGGGCGATCGCGGCGAGTGGTCAGCACAGTGGCGTAAATTGTGTGAAGGGTTAGACCCGCTCGCGCCTGCCGATGAAAACCGACTGGCAGAAATATCCGAAGCCTGGACGGATTACCTGCTGCGTTGCAAGCGTGAAGGTTTGCACTTTATCCAGCCGGGGCGTTTTGTTCTGCCCGGTGATATGGCGGGAGCACCCGCGCTGCAATTCTTCCCGTGGCCGGATGTGGACGCCATCGGCGAGTCAAAACTTGCTCAGGCAGATAAAACCACCAACATCGGTATGCTGCGCACGCGCTTTGATTACTACTGCGACAAAGTGGTGAAGGGGTTCTATAAGAACCATTTCCTTAAATTTGATCGCCAGATTGTGCTGGTGGATTGCCTGCAACCGCTCAACAGCGGCCCGCAGGCATTTAACGACATGCGTCTGGCGCTAACACAACTGATGCAAAGTTTCCATTACGGCCAGCGCACGCTATTCCGCCGCCTGTTTTCACCGGTTATCGACAAACTGTTATTCGCCGCCACTAAGGCTGACCACGTGACCGTTGACCAACACGCCAACATGGTCGCGCTGCTTCAACAACTGGTGCAGGACGCCTGGCAAAATGCCGCGTTCGAAGGTATCGACATGGATTGCATGGGGCTTGCATCGGTGCAGGCGACGCAAAGCGGCCTGGTCGATGTGCGCGGAGAACAAATCCCGGCGTTACGCGGCAATCGTTTAAGTGATGGCGAGCCGTTAACGGTTTATCCCGGCGAAGTGCCTGCGCGTTTACCGGGCAGCGCATTCTGGGAAAAACAGGGTTTTCAGTTTGAACAGTTCCGCCCACAGGTGATGGATGTGGACAGGCCGATGCCGCACATTCGCATGGATGCGGCGCTGGAGTTTTTAATCGGGGATAAATTGCGATGAACGAACCATTAAAACCGCGTATCGATTTTGCGCAACCGCTGGATGTGGAAAAAGCCGATACCTACAAAGCGCCGCATGCTTTTAGCGAGCCAGAGGCCGAAAAATTTACGCCTGCGCTCAATACCTTAGATGACGTTGAAGACAATGGACAGGCGGAAGCCGTCATTGAAGCGGCGTTGCGCCCAAAACGTAGCCTGTGGCGGCGCATGGTGCAGGTTGGGCTTGGACTGTTTGGGATAAGCGTCGTGGCGCAAGGCATCCAATGGACGCACAACGCTTATGTTACGCAGGACTGGATTGCCCTCGGCGGCGGCATTGCTGGCGGGCTGATTATTGCCGCCGGGGTCGGTTCTGTGGCTACGGAGTGGCGGCGTTTATGGCGCTTGCGCCAGCGTGCAGAAGAACGAGATGAAGCCCGTGAATTAATGCACAGCCATGGCATGGGTAAGGGGAAAGCCTTCTGCGAAAAGCTGGCTCGTCAGGCCGGGCTGGATCAGGGTCATCCGGCGCTGCAACGCTGGTACGCCGCGATTCACGAAACACAAAACGACCGCGAAGTGGTGGAGCTGTATGCCCGGTTAGTTCAGCCGGTGCTGGATAACCAGGCGCGTAGGGAGATCAGCCGTTCTGCCGCTGAGTCCACGCTGATGATTGCCGTAAGTCCATTGGCTATGGTGGATATGGCGTTTATTGCCTGGCGAAATTTGCGTCTGATTAACCGTATTGCCACGGTGTATGGCATTGAACTGGGCTACTACAGCCGTATTCGGCTATTCCGTCTGGTGTTGTTAAACATCGCTTTTGCCGGTGCCAGCGAACTGGTGCGCGAAGTGGGGATGGACTGGATAGGCCAGGATCTCGCCGCAAGGCTTTCAACACGGGCAGCGCAAGGGATTGGCGCAGGTTTGCTGACCGCCCGTTTAGGGATTAAAGCGATGGAACTTTGCCGCCCATTGCCCTGGATTGAGAATGATAAGCCGCGTTTAGGTGATTTCCGTAAGCAGTTACTCGAGCAATTAAAGGAGACAATCAGTAAACGCCCGGCGTAAATCCGCAAGCCCCCTGATGAAAATATTCAATATCGGTCGGTGAGTTCTCAGTTTTAAAGCGTCGGGTTCCTAAAATGGAAGGAATTTCATCCGGAGGGAACCATGAAGCCTGAAAACAAAGTGCGCGTGCTGGAAAGGATCTCGCCGAAGATGAGCGAGATCCTGGCATTTCAACAGGCGCATCCGCAGCCCGCCGTAGCTTCAAATGATTTTCCCGCGCAGCGGCAAGCCTACGATGAAGAGCGTCGTTACTGGAATGAGGGTGGCCCGCAGCTAATTAGCTGCCAGGATATTACCGTGCCGACCCCGCGGGGCGAAACTCACACCCGGATTTACACCGCGCAGCAATGCTCACCCGCGACACTCTTCTATCTGCACGGCGGCGGGTTTATTTTGGGCAATCTCGATACCCACGACAGGATCATGCGTCTGCTTTCGGACTATACCGGCTGCAACGTGATCGGCATCGATTATCCTCTTTCCCCGGAAGCTAAATTCCCGCAGGCCATCGAAGACATCGTGTCCGTGTGCCAGTTCTATTCTCACCACGCCGAAAATTTTGCAGTAAATATGAAACAAATTGGTCTGGCGGGGGATTCTGCCGGGGCCATGCTGGCGCTGGCGTCTGCGCTTTGGCTCCGTGATAAACATATCCAGTGCGGTCAGGTGAAAGGGCTTTTGCTGTGGTACGGACTTTATGGTTTGCAGGATTCCGCTAGCAGACGCTTATACGGTGGCAGTTGGGATGGACTGAGCCAGGAGGATTTAGCCTTTTATGAAACGGCTTATCTCAACGATGCCAGCGAGCGTGAATCGCCGTATTACTGCCTGTTTAACAACAATCTGAGTGATGCCGTCCCGCCGTGTTTTATCGCCACGGCCGAGTTCGATCCGCTGATTGATGACAGCGTGGCGCTCTACCAGACACTACAAGAACATGGGCAGGATTGCCGCTACCAAATGTATCCTGGGACGCTGCACGCTTTTTTGCATTACTCACGCATGATGGATATTGCCGATGAGGCGCTGCGCGATGGCGCGCGCTATTTTCGTCAGCAGTTGTGCGGGAACTGAATTTTTAGTTTGTCTTTTAGGGAGTCTGTATGAGTGAGAAATGTATTGATAAGCCGTTGTATTTAATCATCGCCGATTGGGTCATGGCGCAAAATCGCTGGGTCAGCGCCAAAGAAATTGCGGGTGAATTTAATATCGAGCACTGCAAAGCCATTAATACGGTGTCGTATATTCTGGCGGATGTGGGGGAAATTGAGTGTGAAACCAAAACCATGCCTAATCAGCTTGAGGGCCGAGGATGTCAGTGCCAGCGATTATTGAAGATCAGTAATATTGATAAGCAGTTGTACGCCCGGTTAGAAGCTGCAAACGAGGAAAAAGAGACTTTCCGCTCCGCCACACCACGTCTGGCGTCAGTGCCGCCGGGCGAGCTTAATCGCGAGCAGAAGTGGCAGTGGATGTTGTCGAAAACCCAGCGCAGGTGAGGAGGGTGATGTGGGGTGGATTGGCGTTCTCGCTTATCCACCCCACATTTGTTTTCACAAATGCTTCGGCCTCACGTCGGTCGTGCCGCGTAATCTGGGGCGGTTAACTTCAACCTCACACAACGGCTCAGTTTGATGAAGCGAGAGGTGGCAGCGGGCAGCCAGGTCCTGGTACTCTTGGGTATTGAGCTGTTTCCAGTGAAGTTCTTCATCTGTCACCGCACGAAGAAAGCGAGCGGGGCTGCCGACCAGCATTTGCCTCGGTGTGCCGATAAACCCAGCTTTAACAAAACTCATCGCCGCAACAATACTCTCTTCGCCAATCACCGCGCCATCCATCACCACGCTATTCATGCCGATCAGCGCATCACGTCCTACAATGCAACCATGCAAAATTGCGCCATGGCCGATATGTCCGCATTCATGCACGATGGTGTCAGTATCGCAGTAACCATGCATGATGCAGCTATCCTGAATGTTGGCTCCGGCCTCGATAATCAGGCGGCCATAGTCGCCACGTAGTGAAGCATGCGGGCCGATGTAAACCCGAGCGCCGATGATCACATCCCCAATGATCACCGCCGTTGGATGGACCCAGGCGGTAGGGTGTACAACGGGCGTTAGCCCTTCGAACGAGTAATAACTCATTATGTTCTCCATCGTGAAAACGCTCCGGGCTGTCCGGAGCGTTGCCGGTTATCTACCTTTCCAAAGCGGTTCGCGTTTCTCGGCAAACGCCTGCGGCCCTTCGAGCGCATCTTCGGAATGCAGCACGCCCGGATAATGCTTAAGTGCGCCGCTACGCATCAGGCGATAACCGGACTCAATCGGCAATTCGCGGGTGGCGCGATAAATTTCTTTCAGGGCGGCAATGGCAAGCGGCGCGCTGGAGACAATTTGTGCCGCCAGTTCCCTGGCGCATGTCATTAACGCATCCGGACTGACCACGCGATTGACGATCCCCCAGTGCAGCGCTTCTGTTGCATCCATGCGTCTGCCAGTCATCACCATTTCGTTGACGAGGGCAGGCGGTAAGATTTTCGGTAAACGCAGCACGCCGCCGCTATCAGGTACGATGCCTAACTTCGCTTCAGGCAGCGCAAAGCTGGCGTTGTCAGAACAGATAATCATGTCTGCTGCCAACGCCAGCTCGAACCCGCCACCAAATGCGTAGCCGTTGACGGCGGCAATCACCGGTTTATCCAGGTTGAAGATTTCCGTCAGCCCGGCAAAACCGCCGGGACCAAAATCGGCATCCGGTGCTTCACCTTCGGCGGCGGATTTCAGATCCCAACCGGCGGAGAAAAATCGCTCACCGGCTCCGGTAATAATCGCGACACGTAATGAAGCGTCGTCACGGAATTGCAGAAAAGCTTCGCCCATTTTGATGCTGGTAGCGGCGTCAATGGCATTGGCTTTTGGCCGATTGAGGACTATCTCCAGGACCGGGCCGTTACGGGTAATCTCTAGTGCATCGTTCATTGTGTTATTCCTTTTCACTGGATGACTGAAGCTGTTTTTTAATCACTTTTCCCGAGCAGTTGCGCGGTAAATCCTGACGGATCTCCACAAAAGAGGGGACTTTGAATTTCGCCATGCTCGATTCGCAATAACTGAAAAATTCGTGCTGGCTGAAGCTTTCCCCTTCGTGGAGAACGATAAAGGCCTTAATCGCCTGGTCGCGGATGACATCGGGAATGCCGATCACCGCCACGTCCTGAACTTTGGGATGCGAGGAGATAATGTTTTCGATTTCGCTACAGGAGATGTTTTCCCCGCCGCGTTTGATCATGTTGCTACTGCGATCGACGAAATAGAAAAAGCTCTCTTCGTCCTGATAACCGCAATCGCCGGTATGTAACCAGCCGTCGTGGTACGCCTGGGCGGTGGCTTCTGGCTGATGGTAATACTCTTTAAACAGCGTTTTCCCCGGCACGCCTTTAATGCAGATTTCGCCAATTTCCCCCGCCGGAACGACATCGTTATGGCTATTGCGGATTTGTGCCTCGTAGCCAAAACCCGTGCGGCCGATAGAGGGCCAGCGGCGCTTGTCTCCGGGGCGGTCGCCAATTATCCCAACGATGGTTTCCGTCATACCGTAAGAGGTCAGTAGCCGTACTCCAAAGCGGGTAATAAAGGCTTCTTTTTCTTCGACGGCTAGATTGAGATAGAACAAAACTTCACGCAGATGATGCTGGTTTTCGCCAGCGGCGGGCGGCTGGGCCAGTAGGGTTCTGATCATCATGGGGATACATTCGGTGACCGTGGCCTGGTATTTCAGGATCTGGCTCCAGAAGGCGCGGGCGCTGTATTTTTCTAACAGCACGAAAGTGGCTCCTGCGCTGAAGGCCGCCATGGCTGCCGTACACTGGCAATCGATATGAAACGCGGGCATCACGGTGAGATACACATCATCGCTGCGCAAAGCGCACTGCCAGGCGGTGTAATAACCTGCGAAGCGCAAATTGTAGTGGGTAATGACCACCCCTTTCGGGCGCGACGTGGTGCCGGAGGTAAACAGAATTTCGGCCGTGTCATCCACACTCAGCTCCACGAGAGTGGAAAGCTCAGGTGACTGCCGCTGTCTGAGTTGCGAAAAATCGAGCGTCGTCGCGCCCGTGAGGTTTTCCTGGTCCGAAATCAGAAGAATACCTTCAAGCGAGGTGCTATTTTCGCGCAGGATTTGCTGGTACATCGGAGAAAAATTGTCGGTGGTGACCACCATCCGCGCCTGGCAGTTTTGAACCAACCAGGTGCTTTCCTCGGCTAAAAAACGTGCGTTGATCGGCACCATAATCGCCCCAATTTTCGCCAGCCCAAACCAGCAAAAAATAAACTCCGGGCAGTTGTCCAGATGCAGTGCGATCTTGTCGCCTTTTTTCACACCCAGTTCGAGGAAAAGGTTAGCGGTACGGTTAATTTCCTCATTCAGCGTACAGTAGCTAAATTGCCGGACTACACCCCTTGCAGACTCGAAAATGAGTGCGGTTTTGTTGCCGTTTAACTCGGCCAAATCGTCCCACATTTGCCGCAAGTTTTGTCCATCTGGAAGATCCATTTAACGCTTATCCCACCCTGACACGCCGATGGCTCAAACGGCTGAAATACCCGTTTGAGCTAATCAGACGCTATTCCTGAGTTTTAGCCAGTCCCTTTTCGACCAGCCCCCTGATATCGGCTTCGCTGTAACCCATGCTTTGCAGAATATCGGCAGTATCCATGCCATGAGTGGGCATACTTCGCCAAATCTTTCCGGGGTGATTTTTGAACTTCGGCATCACATTCGGACCTTTGCAGGTATTGCCGTCGAGGGTTTGCCATTCGGTGATGGATTCGCGGGCGATATACTGCGGGTTGGTTTCCAGCTCAGGAATGGTCAACACTTTGGCGCTGGCGATGTTCAGCTGCGCCAGACGTGCCAGCGCCTGCTCGATGGTGAGCGTTCCCAGCCAGGCGTCCAGCTTCTCTTCAACCAGAGGGCCATAGGGGCATTCCACGCGGTGAATCAACTGCGTTCCTTCCGGGATTTCCGGCGTCCCGAGCAGGTGCGCAAGTCCGATATCGGAGAAGATCTCCTGAATCTGCGTGATGCCGACGATTTCCATCACAATGTAACCGTCGCTACAGGTATACAACCCACAGCCCGCGTAGTACGGATCTTTGCCTTTGGTCATTCGCGGGCAAACTTCAGCGCCGTTGAAATAATCCATCATGAAATACTGGCCCATGCGCAGCATGACTTCGTACATCGCAATATCAATACTTTCGCCTTTCCCCGTCAGGCGTGATTTGTAGAGCGCGGCAAGCGCCGAGGTGGTGGCCGTCATGCCGGAAAAATAATCTGCGGTGTATGGGAAGGCCGGCATCGGCTGGTCTTTATCGCCGTTCTGAATCAGATAACCGCTGAATGCCTGAGCAATGGTGTTGTAGGCGGGCAGGTTGGTGTACTGCGGGTCGCCGTATTGCCCAAAGCCGGATAAATGCGCAATCACCAGGCGCGGATTGTGCTGCCACAATAATTCGTCAGTGATGCCCCGGCGGGCAAACGCCGGACCTTTGCTGGCTTCAATGAAAATATCCGTGGTTTCCATCAGCTTCAGAAAGGCTTCACGACCTTCATCCTTGAAAATATTGAGCGAAAGGGCGCGCAAATTCCGGCGTGAAAGTTGCGGATAATGCGGTTGAACACGAATGGTATCGGCCCAGGCGACGTTCTCTATCCAGATAACCTCTGCGCCCCATTCAGCAAACATCTGTCCGGCAAACGGCCCGGCAATTTCAATTCCGGAAAAAACAACCCGCAGCCCGGACAACGGGCCAAACTCGGGCATGGGTAAATGAGTGGCCATCATGTGATTCCTTATCATGTGTGGGGAGCCTAACCCTCTCCCAAACGGGAGAGGGATGGGGCAATGGATCAGCGATACTGTTTGAGCACCGAACGCCCAAGCGTCAGAATCTGCATTTCATCAGAGCCGCCAGAAACACGGTCCACGCGCAGGTCGCGCCAGAAGCGGGTGATACGGTGATTTCCGGCAATCCCTACGCCGCCCAGCACCTGCATGGAAGAATCGACCACTTCAAAAGCGGCATTCGCGCAGAAGTATTTGCACATGGCGGCATCACCCGAGGTGATAAGTCCGTTGTCGCTCTTCCACGCGGTTTCCAGAAGCATGTTTTTCATCGAATTGAGCTTGATCGCCATGTGGGCAAATTTTTCCTGAATCAGCTGGAAGCGCCCGATGGTTTCGCCAAACTGCACACGCTGATTGGCGTATCGCGCCGCGTCTTCAAAGGCGCACATGGCGGTGCCATAGTTAGTGAGGGCAACGAGGAAACGCTCGTGGTCAAACTCTTCTTTCACGCGGTTAAACCCGTTGCCTTCGCGGCCAAACATGTCTTTTTCATCCAGTTCGACATTATCGAAGGTCAGTTCGCAGCAGCTATCCATGCGCAGGCCGAGTTTTTCCAGCTTGTTGATTTTGATGCCCGGTAAACTCATATCGAGGCACCATTCGGTGAATACCGCTTTATCCGGGGAAGCGGAATCACGCGCCATCACCACCACGTACGGGGTGTAGGCGCTGCTGGTGATAAAGCACTTGCTGCCCGTCAGATAAACTTTGCCGTTTTTGCGGGTATAGGTGGTTTGCAGGCTGCCGACATCGGAACCGGCACCCGGTTCGGTGATGGCGGAGTTCCACATCTGCTTGCCTGTGCCGCGAAACGCCATGATTTTGTCAATTTGCTCCTGGCTGCCTTCACGCAGGAAGGTATTAAACCCGCCGGGAAGTTGATAAAGCACATAGGTCGGCGCACCCAGACGGCCAAGCTCCATCCAGACGGCGGCAAGGGTGACAAACCCGGCGTCCAGCCCACCGTGTTCTTCGGGTATGAGCAGGCTATCGATATCCATATCCGCCAGCGCCTTCACAAAGCGCTCCGGATACACGCTGTCTTTGTCGCACTGAGCGAAATAGGTTTCCCAGTTTTCGCTGGCCATTAATTCACGGATGCCAGCAACAAACAGTTCCTGCTCATCATTGAGTCTAAAATCCATCTCTGTAACCTCTTAATATATTGATTAAATTAGTCTTTCCAGTGCGTTTTTGCGTCTTTGATAAACGAAAGCGTGACCATAATGTTGACGAAGAACAGCGGACAACCCCCGGCGATAATCGCCGTCTGTATGGGTTTTAGCCCGCCGAGTGCCAGCAGCACGATGCCAATCACACCCACCAGCACCGACCAGCCGATACGCACCAGCAATGGCGGTTCGTCACCGTCTTTCATCGAGCGACAGGTCGACATCGCGAGGGTGTAAGAGCAGGCATTGATGAGCGTGACGGTGGCGATAAAGCAGAGAATGAAGAATCCCCAGATAGTGGCGGTTTTGAGCGGCAGCGCGGCCCATGTTTCGATGATGGCGCGCGGCACGCCGTGCAGCTTGATAAGCTCAGGAATGTTGATCACGTTCTGATCGATTAACTGTAAGGTGTTGCTGCCAAGAATGGTCCACAGTAGCCAGGTCGCAGCGGTCAGTCCGGCGACCATGCCGAGGCACAGTTCGCGCACGGTGCGGCCTTTAGAAATACGCGCAAGGAAGATGCTCATCTGGATGGCGTAAATCACCCACCAGGCCCAGTAGAAAACGGTCCACCCCTGTGGGAATCCGCTTTTGGCGATAGGGTCGGTGTAAAACAGCATACGCGGCAGATACATCAACAGCGTACCCACGGAGTCCGTGAAGTAGTTCATGATGAAGCTGGCACCGCTGACGATAAACACCCAGCCGAGGATCAGGAAACTCAGATAGCTGCGGACGTCGCTGGCGATTTTCACCCCTTTTTGCAGGCCGCATGCCACGCAAATGGCATTAAGAATGATCCAGCAGGTGATGATGATGGCATCCAGTTGCAGCGTGTGCGGAATGCCGAACAGGTACTGAATACACTCGGTCACGAGCGGCGTCGCCAGTCCCAGACTGGTGCCCATCGCAAAGATTAACGCCACCAGATAAAAGTTATCGATGATGGTGCCGATAAGCCCGTTGGCGTGTTTTTCCCCCATCAGCGGGACAAGCGTACTACTTGGGCGGATCACATCGATTTTGCGCACAAAGAAGAAGTAAGCGAAGGCCACCGAAAGGAAGCTGTACGTGGCCCATGGCAGCGGCCCCCAGTGCAGCAGGCTGTACGCCAGACCTAACTCTTTCGCCTGCACGGAATAGGGTGCGAGGCCAAACGGCGGGCTGGAGATGTAGTAATAAATCTCAATCGACCCCCAGAACAACACGGCGGCGGAAGTGCAGGAGGCGAACATCATGAAAACCCAGCTGGTGGTGCTGAATTCCGGTGGCTCATCCCCAAGACGTTTTTTGGCATAACGGCCAAAAACCAGCCAGAACCAGCCGCCGAACATCACGACCATGTACCATTCGAAAGCCCAACCCCAAACGTTCGTGACATAACTAAAAACAGCATTAATCACGGTATTGGCGGCACCCAGATCGCGAACCGTAAGCCAACAGAGAATGCCGACGATAATTAGCGGTGGGAAAAAAACTTTTGGCTCTATTCCCACCTTTTTCTTTTCATTGCTCATAGTTAAATTCCGCTTTTATATGGCGTGAATAAGGATATTTAAAATATTCAATTTGTTATTTGTCTAAATTTAAATCGGCTAATTTCATTGCAGGGATGATTTCTCCTGGTGGTATAAAACTCCGCTCTATAATGAGAACTAATAAACGCCTGTTCTGTTAAGTTCGTCACATTTGTTTTTGTCATAACCATTTAATTAACATTTTTATTAAATTACTTAAAAACAATAAGTTGTGTGTTAATTTGTGGTTTTGTTATCTTGCGGCGTTCAATATTGGTGAGTCAGGTAGCAATATTGAATATCCTCCCTTTCTCTCAGCCATATCTTCAATATTGGTGACGAGCGTTTAATTTTTTCAATTTTCAGCATGGTATTTATTTAGCCCATTACTGCAACAAATAACATTTTCATTAATATATCAGGAGATGTAATGAAGATTATTACATGCTACAAAAGCGTGCCCGATGAGCAGGATATTACGGTCAACCCTGGCAATGGTTCATTAGATTTATCTCGCGCCGAATGCAAAATCAGCCAGTACGATCTCAATGCCATTGAAGCCGCTGTTCAACTCAGAGAACAGGTCGCGGATGCACAAATTATTGCCCTGAGCGTGGGTGGAAATGCCCTTAACAATGTGAAAGGGCGCAAAGATGTGCTTTCACGCGGGCCTGATGAGCTGGTGGTGGTGATTGATGAGCAACTGGAACACGCTTTGCCGCATCAGACGGCAGCGACGCTGGCTGCGGCTGCCAATAAACAAGGGTTTGACCTGATCCTGTGCGGTGATGGTTCGGCCGATCTTTATGCTCAGCAGGTGGGTCTGTTGCTGGGCGAGGTCTTGCGCGTCCCGGCGCTCAACGGGATAAAAAAAATCCTCTCTCTGTGTGCCGATACGGTTGTCGTTGAACGCGAACTTGAAGATGAAACCGAAACCCTGGCGATACCGCTGCCTGCGGTGCTCTGCGTGACCACTGATATCAACACCCCGCAAATTCCCTCTATGAAAGCCATCTTAAATGCCGCGAAAAAGCCGGTTCAGGTGTGGATGGCGTCAGATGTGGGCTGCGGGGAAGTCACCGCCTTGTCTGAGCAGCGTATTGCTGCGCCAAAACAAAAAGAACGTTTGCGCGTCATCATCGAAGGAGATGGTGAGGAACAGATCGCGGCACTTGCCGGGCATTTACGCAAAATTATCCAGTAAAAGGGGCAGGTTATGAGCAAGTTTTCAAACGTTTGGGTGTTCAGCGATACCGTGTCCCGCCTGCCGGAACTGATGAGCGGTGCGCAGGCATTGGGGGAGAATATTCAGGTATTCACTGTTGATGCTCAACAGAGCGCGGCGGCGTTTCAACTGGGGGCAAACCAGGTCTGGCAACTGCAAGGCAAGCCGGACGATCGCATTGTCGAAGATTATGCGGATACGCTGGTGCAGACGCTGAAAAGCCAGAGTCAAAGCGGGCTGGTCCTGCTACCTAACAGCCGTCGCGGCAAATTACTCTCGGCAAGACTGGGCGCGCGTCTTGAGGCTGCTGTGGTGAATGATGTCAGCTCGGCTGAGTTTGCCGACGGCGCGTTAGTGGCAAAACATATGGTTTACGGCGGACTTGCGTTTGGTGACGAAACGCTGCATTCGCCTTTCTGCGTGCTGACACTCAGTAGCGGCACTTTCGAGGCGGCGAAGTCTGACAGTGCAAGAAGCGGCACGGCGCAAGCGGTCCAATGGCTGGCTCCTGAAAAAACCATTGTCCGGGGTGAAACCCGCAAGCGTGAAAGTCATGCGGTGTGTCTGGATAAAGCCCGGCTGGTGGTGAGCGTCGGGCGCGGAATTGGCAGCAAAGAGAATATTCCGCTGGCGAGCGCCTTGTGCGAGGCAATTGGCGCTGAGTTGGCCTGTTCGCGGCCGGTCGCAGAAAACGAAAAGTGGATGGAACATGAACGTTATGTCGGCATCTCCAATCTGATCCTCAAACCTGAACTTTACCTTGCCGTGGGGATCTCCGGCCAAATCCAGCACATGGTTGGAGCCAATGGCGCTCAGACTATTGTGGCGATCAATAAAGACAAAAATGCCCCGATCTTCCAGTACGCGGATTACGGCATTGTGGGCGATTTGTGCACCATTCTTCCTACGCTGACACGTCTGTTAGCCCATTAAGCCCATCCGGCAGCACGTAAAAACGCTGCCATCAGATTCAGTTTCAGGAGTGGTTATGTCCGAAGATGTCTTCGATGCCATCATCGTAGGTGCGGGGCTGGCGGGGTCGGTTGCGGCGCTGGTGCTGGCCCGGGAAGGTGCACAGGTTTTACTTATCGAACGCGGGAATTCCGCGGGTGCAAAAAATATGACAGGTGGGCGCATGTACGCCCACAGCCTGGAGCGCATCATCCCAGGTTTCGCTGAACAAGCGCCCATTGAGCGGATGATCACCCACGAAAAACTGTCGTTTCTGACACAAACGCGCGCCATGACAGTGGATTACCACGATGGCGACGCGCCAAAAGCCGCAGAGGTTTCTTACTCGGTCTTGCGCAGCAAATTCGATGCCTGGCTTATGGAGCAGGCAGAAAACGCGGGTGCGCAGTGCATCACAGGCATTCGTGTCGATAAATTAGTGGTCAAAGAAGGCAAAGTTATTGGCGTAGAAGCCGACGGTGATGTGCTTGAAGCCAAAGCGGTGATCCTTGCCGATGGCGTGAATTCCCTGCTTGCCGAACAGTTGGGCATGACGAAACCGGTGGCGGCGGAAAATGTCGCCGTGGGCGTGAAAGAACTGATTGAGCTGCCCAAAGAGGTGCTGCAAAACCGATTCAACTTGCAAGGCAATGAAGGCGCTGCCTGGCTGTTTGCCGGAGCGCCAACCGATGGACTAATGGGCGGCGGTTTTCTCTACACCAACGACAGCACGCTATCCCTCGGACTGGTTTGCGGCCTTCATCACTTGAACGAGGCCAAAAAATCAGTCCCGCAGATGCTGGAAGATTTCAAAAGCCATCCGCTCGTCGCCCCCCTGATTGCCGGCGGCAAGATGGTGGAGTATGGCGCGCATGTCGTGCCCGAAGCGGGTCTGCGGATGCAAACCGAGCTGGTGAGAGATGGCGTGCTGATCGCGGGCGATGCGGCGGGGATGTGCATGAACCTCGGGTTCACCATTCGTGGTATGGATCTGGCGATTTCCTCCGGAGAAGCTGCCGCGAAGACGGTGCTCGGTGCCATGCAGCGTAATGATTTCAGCAAAAAGAGTCTCAGCGAATATCTCACTTTACTGGAAGGTGGGCCGCTGCGGGACATGAAAATGTACCAGAAAATGCCCGCGTTCCTCGATAACCCTCGCATGTTTACACAATATCCGGAAATGGCGATTGGCATAGCCAGCGATCTCTTTACCATCAACGGAAAACCGCCGGTACCGCTGCGTAAAAACATGCTTAAACATGCCAAAAAAGTGGGCTTTATCAACCTGATTAAAGACGGCATTAAAGGAGTCACGGCGCTATGAGCACGCCAGTAAATGTGGATGTCAAACTGGGCATCAATAAATTCAATGTCGATGAACATAACCCGCACATTATTGTTAAATCACAGCCTGACATGCAGGTGATGGCGTTATTAACCAAAGCCTGTCCGGCGGGGCTATATAAGCAGCAAGAAGATGGTTCGGTGCGTTTTGATTATGCCGGGTGTCTTGAGTGCGGCACCTGCCGAATTTTGGGTCTCGGAACGGCACTGGAAAAATGGGAATACCCGCGCGGCACTTTTGGTGTGGAATATCGCTACGGCTGATATTTTCCTGCGCTTAAACGAGGTATTTGTGGTGGTGAAAAAGGAAACGGACATGCAGCCCAGGAAATTTGATGATATTCGCTTTTCGTCCATTCATCGGCGGATCATGCTGTGGGGCAGTGGTGGTCCCTTTCTGGATGGATATGTACTGGTGATTATCGGTGTGGCGTTGCATCAGCTGACGCCAATATTAAAACTCGATGCGCAATGGATTGGCCTGCTCGGGGCAGGAACGCTGGCGGGGCTATTTATTGGCACCTCACTGTTTGGCTATATTTCCGACCGCGTTGGGCGACGCAAAATGTTCCTGGTCGATATTGCCGCCATCGGGCTTATTTCCATCGCCACCATGTTTGTTTCCACCCCCGTTGAGCTTCTGGTGATGCGGGTCTTAATTGGTATTGTCATCGGTGCCGATTACCCCATTGCCACCTCGATGATTACCGAGTTCTCAAGTACCCGCCAGCGGGCTTTCGCGGTCGGGTTTATTGCCGCGATGTGGTATGTCGGGGCGACATGCGCCAACCTGGTTGGGTTCTGGCTTTATGACATGGTAGACGGCTGGCGATGGATGCTGGGCAGCGCCTTTATTCCGTGTCTGATCATTCTGATTGGCCGTTTTGATCTCCCCGAATCCCCGCGCTGGCTGTTGCGTAAAGGGCGGGTCAAAGAGTGCGAGCAGATGATGCTCAAACTGTTCGGTGAACCGCTGGTGTTTGATGACGAACCACAGCGGGAAACGCGTTTCCTCCAGTTGTTTAATAAGCGGCATTTTCCGTTTGTCCTGTTTGTAGCCGTGATCTGGACCTGTCAGGTGATTCCGATGTTCGCGATTTACACCTTTGGCCCGCAAATCGTCGGCCTGTTGGGTTGGGATCAAGGGAAAAATGCAGCTTTAGGGAATGTGGTGATCAGTCTGTTCTTTATGCTGGGCTGCATTCCCGCCATGTACTGGCTCAATTCGCTGGGACGTCGCCCGCTGCTGATCGGCAGTTTTGCGATGATGACCGGGGCGCTGGCGATTCTGGGGTGGGTGGATCATATGCAGATAAGCCTGGTGGTTATCGCCTTTGCTGTGTATGCCTTTTTCTCCGGTGGGCCGGGGATTTTACAGTGGCTGTATCCCAATGAACTTTTCCCCACGGATATTCGCGCCTCAGCGGTCGGGGTGATTATGTCTATTAGCCGGATTGGCACAGTAATTTCGACGTGGGCTTTACCGGTATTTATTGCCCGTTATGGAATAAGCACGGTGATGTTGATGGGTGCCTTTATTTCACTGGTTGGGCTGGCTGTTTCTATTTTATTTGCCCCCGAAACCAAAGGGCTCACTTTAAATGAGACGGGAAAGATATCGCTGGCAATAAAATCCCCTTTGAAATGAGAAGACTTTTTTTTGCTGACTCGATTTTCTTCATATTCTTGAACGGAACTATTTATGTTTCCTCTTGAAATTGATGCGCATCAATAAACGCACTCATGAATCGACGTCTATTTAGGCGCTTAGATTGCATTAAGACAAGTTTTTATAAAAGGTAAGAAAAGAATGGATCGTCCGTTAATTTTGCCTGAAGGCGTGAGTCGTCGTGATTTTATGAAGTTGTGCGCTGCATTGGCCGCGACCATGGGGTTAAGTCAAAAGGCAGCGGCGGAGATGACGGCTGCCGTCGTTTCCGCCGAGCGCCCTCCGGTTATCTGGATTGGAGCGCAGGAATGTACCGGTTGTACTGAATCATTATTACGTTCCACCCATCCCACCCTTGAGAATTTGCTGCTTAATGTGATTTCCCTTGAGTACCACGAGGTGCTTTCGGCGGCGTTCGGCCACCAGGCAGAAGAGAACAAACAGCGGGCGACGGAACGCTATAAAGGGCGTTACGTGCTGGTCGTCGATGGTTCGATTCCCCTCAAAGACGGTGGGATCTACTGCATGGTGGCGGGGAAACCGATTGTGGAGCATATCCGCGAAGTGGCAGAGCATGCGGCGGCGGTAATTGCCATCGGTTCCTGTGCGGCCTGGGGCGGTGTTGCGGCAAGCGGCGTTAATCCTACCGGGGCAGTCAGTCTACAAGAGGTTTTGCCCGGTAAGACGGTGATTAATATCCCGGGCTGCCCGCCAAATCCGCATAACTTTTTGGCGACCGTGGCGCACATCATTACTTACCAGCGCCCTCCGGCACTCGATACCAATAACCGACCTCAATTTGCCTACGGAAGGCTGATCCACGAAAACTGCGAGCGCCGCCCACACTTTGATGCCGGGCGCTTTGCCAAACAGTTTGGCGACGAAGGCCACAGACAGGGATGGTGTCTTTATCACCTCGGCTGCAAAGGGCCGGAAACCTGGGGCAATTGTTCAACACTGGAGTTTTGCGACATCGGCGGCGGTATTTGGCCGGTGGGAATTGGCCACCCTTGCTACGGCTGCAATGAAAAGGGGGTCGGCTTCACCAAAGGTATCTCTCAGTTGGCGAATGTTGAAAACCCTACGCCGCGCAGTGCAAAACCTGAAATCACCAGTCAGGAGGGGGGAAATATCAGCCTGACATCGGTGGGGCTGCTGGGCGGCGTGGTCGGGCTGGTCGCGGGCGTCAGTCTGATGACGGTGAAAGAACTGGGGCGGCAGCGCAAGGATCGTCAGGATCCACCCGAGGGGGAGTGAGCCGTGAACAGACGCAATTTTTTAAAACTCGCCTCCGCAGGTGCGTTGCTCGCCGGTGGGACTTCTTCGGCACAGGCCGCGGCAGAAAATAAGCCGCCAATCCCTGGCGCGTTGGGGATGCTTTATGACTCCACGCTGTGCATCGGCTGCCAGGCGTGCGTCAGCGAATGCCAGCGCGTCAATCATACTGATGCACCGCACGGCGACACCTACGCTTATGCGGGAACTGAACCCACCTGGTCGAACAATGACAAACTCAGCCCCTACACCAACAACATTATTCAGGTATGGCGTAACGGCAAAGGCGAACACAAAGATCGGTTAGCCGACGGTTATGCCTATATCAAAAAACAGTGCATGCACTGTGTGGACCCCAACTGCGTTTCAGTCTGCCCGGTGCAGGCGATGCGCAAAGATCCCAAAACCGGCATTGTCCATTACAACCCCGACGTCTGCACCGGCTGCCGTTACTGCATGGTCGGCTGCCCGTTCAATGTGCCGAAATACGATTACGACAACCCGTTCGGCAAAATTCATAAATGCGAACTGTGCAATCAAAAGGGCGTTGAACGCCTGGATAAAGGTGAGCTTCCTGGTTGCGTTGCGGTGTGTCCTACCGGGGCGGTGATTTTCGGCACCCGTGAAGAACTGCTGGATGAAGCGAAACGCCGACTCAACGGCAAAGCCGGTGAAAACACCCGCTATCCGCGCCAGACGATTGCGCATGACAGCTACGAACATCCCATCGCCCATTACCAGCCGCATATCTACGGCGAAAAAGAGGGTGGCGGTACTCAGGTTTTGGTGCTGGCGGGCGTGCCTTTCGACAAGCTGGGCTTGCCTGCGCTGGCGGATTTGTCTACCGGGGCGCGTTCGGAACATGTCCAGCACTCCCTGTACAAAGGCATGGTACTGCCGTTTGCCGCGCTGGCGGGGATCACTTTTATGGTGCAGCGCAATATGCGCAATGAGCAGCGCAAGGACAAAGAGGATCAAGACGATGAGTAACACGAAGCCTCTTGGCGGGCGGTTGGTGAGCTGGCCGGTGATGCTGCTGGCTCCTTTTGCCGTCCTTTGCCTGCTGCTGATCGTCAAACGTCTGGTCTTTGGACTGGGGAATGTCTCTGATTTAAACGGTGGTTATCCGTGGGGGATCTGGATTGCCTTTGACCTGCTGGTGGGCACCGGCCTGGCCTGCGGTGGCTGGGCGCTCGCCTGGGCGGTGTATGTCTTCAACCGTGGTCAATATCACCCGCTGGTGCGCCCGGCGCTATTAGCCAGTTTGTTCGGCTATTCCCTCGGCGGTTTGTCTATCACGATTGACGTCGGGCGTTACTGGAACCTGCCGTATTTCTATATCCCCGGCCATTTCAACACCAACTCAGTGCTGTTTGAAACTGCCGTCTGCATGACGATTTACATCGGCATTGTGACGCTGGAATTTGCCCCGGCGTTGTTGGAACGCCTCGGCTGGAAGAAACCGCTGCGCTTGCTGAATAAAGCGATGTTTTTGATTATCGCGCTGGGTGCGTTGCTGCCGTCGATGCACCAGTCGTCGATGGGATCGCTGATGATTGCCGCAGGCTACAAGGTGCATCCGCTGTGGCAAAGCTATGAACTGCTACCGGTATTTTCGCTGCTGACCGCCGCCATTCTTGGCTTTTCGATTGTGATTTTCGAAGGCTCGCTGGTGCAGGCTGGGCTGCGGGGAAGAGGAGTGAACGAGACGCCGCTGTTTACCCGCCTGACGCGGCTCACTGAGATCTTCTTGCTGTTGTTTATCGTTTTACGCGTAGGCGAAATCATCGTGCGCCAAAAAACAGCGTATCTGTGGCATCTCGACCGTTTTGCGTTGTCGTTCTGGGCCGAAATGGCACTGATGCTCTTCCCGCTGGTGATTTTCCGCTGGAAGCGCAACCGCAAAGATCCGCGTCTGCTGTTTCTCGGGGCTTTAAGCATGGTGTGCGGCGCGGCCTTCTGGCGGCTGAATTACGCGCTGCTGGCTTACAACCCAGGTAACGGTTACGCCTATTTCCCGACCGCCAGCGAATTGCTGATCTCCATCGGCTTTGTCGCCATTGAAGTGTGTGCCTACATTTTGCTCATCAGACTTTTACCTGTCCTGCCAGAGCAACACCGTCATAGCGAAAATAACGAAACTAAAAATTCAGGGGAAGTTCATGAGCCAACGCATCACCATTGATCCTGTCACGCGCATTGAGGGACATCTGCGCATCGACTGTGAAATTGAAGAGGGGAAAGTCGTTAAGGCCTGGTCTTCCGGGACGATGTGGCGCGGCATGGAAGAGATTGTCAAAGGCAACGACCCACGCGATGCCTGGATGATCGTCCAGCGTATTTGCGGGGTTTGCACCACCATTCACGGGCTGGCCTCGGTGCGCGCGGTGGAAAATGCCCTGAGGATGGAAGTGCCGGTCAACGCGCAATACATTCGCAATATCATTTCAGCGGCCCACAGCATTCACGACCATATCGTGCATTTCTATCAGCTTTCGGCGCTGGATTGGGTTGATGTCACCTCCGCACTTAAGGCCGATCCGCAGAAAGCCGCAGATATGTTACGCGGTTTGTCCCAATGGCCGCTGAACAGCGCAGCCGAGTTTCTTGCGGTGCAGAACAAAATCAAAGCGCTGGTAGATAGCGGGCAACTGGGCATTTTTGCCAACGGTTACTGGGGGCATCCGGCGATGACACTGCCGCCGGAAGTGAATCTGATTGCTGTGGCGCACTATTTACAGGCGCTGGAGTGCCAACGTGACGCGAACCGCATTGTCGCGGTGCTCGGCGGCAAGACGCCGCATATCCAGAACCTGGCCGTGGGCGGCGTGGCGAACCCGATAAATCTGGACTCCCCAGGCGTGCTAAACCTTGAACGCCTGATGTACCTGAAAAGCTTTATCGACAAACTGGGGGATTTTATCGAGCAGGTTTATCTGGTCGATACTGCGATTATCGCCGCGCATTATCCGCAGTGGCTGACGATGGGTAAGGGCGCGGATTGCTATCTCTGTGTCCCTGAATTGCCAGTCGATCGTAAAAGTGAGCACTATCTGCTGCCGGGCGGTTATCTGGAAAACGGCAAATTCCGGCCGATTGCCACGCAACAGGATGCGTATCTACAACAGGGCATTGAGGAAAGCGGCAAACACGCCTGGTATCAGGATGACCAACCGCTGGCCCCCTGGGAAGGGCTGACGCGGCCGAACTACACCGGCTGGCAGGAAGATGGGAAATACTCCTGGGTTAAAGCGCCAACATTTTACGGCAAAACCGTGGAGATGGGACCGCTCGCGTGGTTGCAGTGTAGCCTGCAAGCCGGGCATCAGCCTACGCAGCAGGTATTTAGCCAGTTCACCGGGATGATGAAAACCCTGACCGGAGAAACGCTTAAAACCGAACAGCTTGAATCTACATTAGGGCGCGTGGTCGGGCGTACGGTTCATGCCTGCGTGCTGCATCAGACTCTCAGTCAGCAGTGGCAAGCGCTGGTCACTAATATTGGCACCGGCGACCACGAAACCTTTATTCCACCAAACATTCCCGCTACCGGTGAAATCCGCGGCGTCGGGTTTATCGAGGCACCGCGCGGGGCTTTGTCGCACTGGGTGGTGATCAAAGACGGCAAAATCGCAAACTATCAGGCGGTTGTACCTTCTACGTGGAATGCCGGGCCGCGCAATTTCAACGATGAGCCTGGCCCGTATGAGCGTGCTCTGGTCGGTACTCCTGTGAGTGACCCGGCTAAACCGCTGGAAGTGGTGCGAACCATTCATTCGTTCGATCCCTGTATGTCGTGCGCCGTTCACATCGTCGATGCCACCGGCGGTGAAGTGACCCGCGTTAAGGTGTTGTGATGAGTATTCTGGTGTTGGGCATAGGCAATTTATTGTTGGGTGACGAAGCGATAGGCGTGCGAATCGTCGAGGCGCTTGAGCAACGCTATCTGCTGCCACCGCACGTTGAAGTGCTCGATGGCGGCACCTCGGGCATGGACCTGATGGACGTGATGGCGAATCGCGACCATTTGATTGTCGCCGATGCGGTACTCACCGGGGACGAGCCTGGGAGTGTCGTGGTGCTTCGTGATGATGAAATCCCGGCGATGTTTACCCGCAAGGTTTCGCCTCATCAGCTTGGGCTTGCCGATGTGCTGATGGCGCTGCGCCTGACCGATGAGTTCCCGGCAAAACTGACGTTGGTTGGCGTGGTGCCACAGACCCTGGCGCCGGGAATTGCTTTGTCGCCGGTCGTGCGTCAGGCGATTGAACCTGCGTTGCAGCAAATTATGGCGGCGTTGCACGCCGAGGGCGTGAGCATGATTAGTGCGGAGGTGTCAGATGTTGCCGGGCATTAACGGGTTTACGCACGACCCCTCCACTTTGCTCGAAGACGCGTTTCAGGCCGTCGCGCAGAAACAAATGCGCCAGTTGCCATTTTATCGGGCGCATATTCCTGTTAGAGCCTGCTGTTTTCAGCTGTTCGAGCATCAATGGCTGGGCAGCATGCTGACGCCCTGGATGCTCAGTTTAATGGTGTTACCAGGGCCAGGTCAGGTGTGGCCGATGCGCATCGTGGGGGAAAAACTGGCGCTTATACTTCCCTGCGGCAATGTTCGTTTTACCGTCGGGGAAATGGACGGTTGTGGGCAATATCTGGCTGCTTCGCTGATGTCACCCCTGGAAAAACAGCTCTCTGTGGACACGATGATCATGCTCGCGGAGCAGACCGCCAGAATGGCGCTGTCATTGCCGGTGGTGGATAGCACTCAGCCTGAAAATCCAGGGCGCAGGGCTTTTTTCCGTATGCCAGTCGGGAGTCCCGAAGGTGCATGAACTCAGCCTCTGTCTCAATATGGTGGAGCTCATCGAGCAACAGGCAAGGCTGCACGGCGCACAAAAAGTGACGCAGGTGTGGCTGGAGCTTGGGGCGCTGGCCTGCATTGAAGAGCAGGCGCTGCGCTTTAGTTTTGCCAGTGCCACTCGCGGCACGCTGGCAGAAAACAGTGAGCTTCGCCTTAGTCATCTTCCTGCTTTGGCGTGGTGCTGGGATTGCAGTCACAGCGTGCAGATTGAAAAGCACACCAGCCCGTGTCCGTTGTGCGGGGGTCGCAAGCTGAGTATTGAGACGGGCGAAAGTCTGCGTATTAAACAGCTGGAAATTGAATAACCACGCAGCGGAGGAATAAGTATGTGTATCGGTGTGCCCGCAAAAATTATTGAGGTAGGTGAGGATTGTCATCATTTCGCCAGCGCCGAGGTGTCGGGCGTAACAGTCAAAATCAATATCTCGCTGGTGTGTGAAGGTTCGCCCCAGGAGTTGGTCGGGCGTTGGGTTTTGCTGCATGTTGGGTTCGCCATGAGCCTGTTGGATGAGCAAGAGGCATTGAACACGCTCGAAGCGCTTAAAGCGATGCAGATGGTTTGACAGGCAAAGGAAAATAACTTTAAGGAGAACCAAAGATGCGTTTTACAACTAAGACTGTTGTTTCACTTTTTGCGCTGTTTCCGGCACTGGCATTGGCTCATACGGGCCAGGATAGTGGGGCGCACCACACTTTAAGTTTCAGTGAAGGTTTTCTCCATCCGCTGACCGGAGCCGATCATCTGGTTGTCATGCTGTTGGTCGGTGTCTGGAGCGCCATGAATACCCGGCAATGGTGGCTTGCGCCGCTGGTGTTCGCCTGGCTTTTATTGACCGGGGCACTGGCGGGTATGGCCGGTCTTACCCTGAGCGGAACGGAATTTATTGTTGCCACTTCGCTGCTGGGGTTGGGCGTGATGGTGGCGCTGCAAATGAAGCTCCCTGAAGCAACGGGCGCGTTAGTCATCGGTGCTTTTGCGATTTTCCACGGGCTGGCGCACGGTGCGGAACTCTCGCACTCTTTAGCCGCGCTTTCAGGGATGGTCCTCGCCACAGCGGGGCTGCATCTGGCGGGGCTTGGCATTGGCTGGCTGTTGATTCGCTCGTCAGTCAAACACGGTGCGTCGCGTGTGCTGGGTGCTTTCGCATCGTTAATCGGCATCGGACTGCTCGCGGGGATGATCTAAGGCGTTTAGCCCTTTTCTTTATGAGTTCTTTATGGGCGACTTTACGGCAAAGCGCCTGAATTTGCAGCAGGCTGTCAATATTTGTTGACACAGCGCTTCCCGCAGCATGGGAACTGTCTTATCATCCAGAGGTTAATAGCTATGAGGATGATATTCCCATGCGTCTTGAAGTCTTTTGTGAAGACCGTCTCGGTCTGACTCGAGAATTACTGGATTTACTGGTACTGCGTAGTATCGATTTACGAGGTATCGAAATTGACCCCATCGGGCGAATCTACCTGAATTTTTCTACCCTCGATTTTGATACTTTCAGCAGCCTGATGGCTGAAATTCGTCGCATCCCGGGAGTGACGGATGTGCGTACCGTGCCGTGGATGCCTTCCGAGCGCGAACATCGTGCGTTAAGCGCCTTGCTTGAAGCGCTACCTGAGCCAGTGCTGTCGCTGGATATGAAAAGCAAAGTTGAGCTGGCGAACCCGGCGAGCTGTGCACTGTTCGGCCAAAACGAAGACAAGTTGCGTAACCATAACGCCGCGAGCCTGGTGAACGGTTTTAACTTTATGCGTTGGCTGGAAAGTGCGCCGACGGAATCTCATACCGAACATGTGGTGATTAACGGGCAGAATTTCCTGATGGAAATCACGCCGGTTCATCTTGATAGCGAAAACGAAGGCGCGACGTTAGTCGGCGCGGTGGTGATGCTGCGTTCAACCGTCCGCATGGGGCGCCAGCTCCAGAACCTCTCTAATACCGATGTCGGCGCGTTTAGCCAGATTGTCGCGGTCAGCCCGAAAATGCGCCATGTCGTTGATCAGGCACATAAACTGGCATTGCTGAATGCACCACTGCTGATTGTGGGTGATACCGGGACCGGTAAAGATTTGCTGGCTCATGCTTGCCATCTTGGCAGCCCACGGGCGCAGAAACCGTATCTGGCGCTCAATTGCGGCTCGATGCCGGATGACGTGGTTGAAAGCGAATTGTTTGGCCATGCGTCAGGCGCATACGCCAATGCCGTCGAAGGTAAAAAGGGCTTCTTTGAGCAGGCAAACGGTGGCTCGGTTCTGCTGGATGAAATTGGTGAAATGTCGCCGCGCATGCAAACAAAACTGCTGCGTTTCCTCAACGACGGGACATTCCGCCGCGTGGGTGAGGAGCATGAAGTTCATGTCGATGTGCGCGTGATTTGTGCGACGCAAAAGAACCTGATTGAAATGGTGCAAAAAGGCGAATTCCGTGAAGATCTCTATTATCGCCTGAACGTCCTCACTCTGAATTTGCCGCCGTTGCGTGACCGCCCGCAAGATATCATGCCGCTGACCGAGCTGTTTGTGGCCCGTTTTGCCGATGAACAAGGTGTTCCGCGTCCGAAACTGGCCAATGACTTAAGTAATGTGTTAACGCGTTATGGTTGGCCGGGCAACGTGCGTCAGTTAAAGAATGCGATCTACCGCGCATTAACCCAACTGGAAGGGTACGAATTACGTCCGCAAGACATTTTGCTGCCAGATTTTGATACCGCGAGTTTAGTGGTTGGGGAAGAGGCAATGGAAGGGTCGCTGGATGATATTACCAGCCGCTTTGAGCGTTCGGTGCTCACACAGCTTTATCGTACTTATCCAAGTACGCGCAAGTTGGCTAAACGTTTGGGCGTTTCGCACACCGCGATTGCGAACAAATTACGTGAATACGGCCTGAGCCAGCGTAAAACAGAAGAGTAATCAATATGCCCCCGGTTCGCGGGGGCATTCACACTTAAGCCTTCAGAGCTTCCAGTGCTGCGGCATAATCTGGCTCATTAGTGATTTCGTTCACTAACTCGCTGAATACCACTTCGTCTTTCTCATTGAGAACCACAACAGCGCGAGCCGTCAGGCCTTTCAGTGCGCCTTCAGAAATACCCACACCGTATGCTTGCTGGAACTCTGGATTACGCAGAGTAGACAGTGTGACAACATTGCTCAGACCTTCTGCGCCGCAGAAGCGAGATTGTGCAAATGGCAGGTCAGCGGAAACACACAGTACAACGGTGTTATCCATCTCTGTCGCCAGTTGGTTGAATTTGCGCACGGAAGCCGCACAAACGCCGGTATCAATGCTTGGGAAAATGTTCAGGACTTTACGTTTTCCATCGAACTGGCTCAAAGTAACATCAGAGAGATCTTTTGCTACCAGAGAGAAGGCTTCAGCTTTGTTGCCAGCTTGTGGGATCTGACCTGCAACCGCTACAGGGTTGCCCTGGAAATGAACGATTTGTGACATGTTTGATTTTCCTGTTTACATATAATTAACGCCGCCCACAGTGTATGTCAGTATTCATCGTCTGAATATAAAAAACTGATACTGCAAGTAAAAGTGTTCTCTGGCTATACTCTGGCAACGATAAAAACAACGACGACAGGCAAAAAATAATGAGAACAGTCAAGGTTTACCAGGAAGCGTGGCCGCTCCATACCCCGTTTGTGATTTCACGTGGTACACGCAGCGAAGCGGTGGTTGTGGTGGTCGAATTGGAAGAAGACGGCATTAAAGCGGTGGGCGAATGCACCCCGTATCCGCGCTATGGCGAGAGTGTGGAATCGGTGCTGGCGCAAATCACCACGGTGATTCCCCAGTTGGAAAAAGGAATCACGCGTGCCCAACTGCAAGATGCGCTGGCGGCGGGTGCCGCGCGTAATGCCATTGATAGCGCATTGTGGGACTTAGAAGCCCGACGCAAACAACGCACGCTGTCTCATATTGCGGGTGTCGAACTCCCGGAACTGGTGACCACCGCACAAACCGTCGGTATTGCTGAACCTGAACAAATGGCCGCCGCCGCGAAACTGCTGTGGGATAAAGGCGCGCGCCTGTTAAAGGTTAAAATTGACGACCGACTGATCACCGAGCGCATGGTGGCGATTCGTGCCGCTGTGCCAGAAGCGGTGATTATCGTTGATGCCAACGAAGCATGGAAAAGTGACGGCCTGGCGGCGCGTTGCCAGTTACTGGCCGATCTGAATGTGGCGATGCTGGAACAGCCGCTGCCTGCCGGGCAGGACAGTGCGTTGGCGAACTTCATCCATCCATTGCCAATTTGTGCGGATGAGAGCTGCCATACTCGTGAAAGCCTTGCCGGGCTGAAAGGGCGCTACGAAATGGTGAACGTCAAGCTGGATAAAACCGGTGGTTTGACCGAAGCGTTGGCCTTAACGCAAGCCGCGCGCGAAGCAGGATTTGATGTGATGTTGGGCTGTATGCTGTGTACGTCGAGAGCTATCGCCGCCGCATTGCCGCTGGCGGCGAAAGTCCGCTTCGCCGATCTCGATGGCCCAACCTGGCTTGCGGTAGACGTTGAACCCGGTTTGCACTTTGAAACCGGGAAACTTTATCCGTAGGGCGGTTATTTTTGCCAGTGCAGTAAGCCCATCATGGCATCCAGATACCGCTCACTCGCTTCGTCAGCCGAGATGGGCGGGAATTCTGCGGTAATACAAGGCAGGTCTAAATCGGCACACCAACTGCCAAATGACCCCGGTGTTTCGTAACCCACGCTGGTCACTAACGGCAGCGCAAACTCTTTCGCAAGCCATGCGCCAAGCGGGGAGTTATCAGGATCTTCAATACAGCCTAACGGATCGTGGAAAGAGACAATCCATGCAGGTTGTAACGTATGAATCAGCTGACATAATGCGGCGGTTTCTGGCTCAGAGCCGGGCTTTTTGCCGGTCGATAACACCACGTCGCGTGCGTCGGCGCTGCTGTTCCAGCGATAAACGGTTTCGCCAGATTTCCAGTTTGCCGCCGGGAAATTACGATTTAAATCCACACCGTTGGCATTGGCGCGTAAACCCAGTTGGCAACCGTCAGGATTCACCGCCAGCACAACGTGATGACGGCGGTGTTCGGGTTCCAGGGTGCGCAGTGCGCAAGACAACGTGACCATGGCCGCATTTTCATCGCCATGCGTGCCTGCAATGATTAAGCCGCTGCGTTGTTCACTCGGGGCGGCCGGGAACCAGATAAGCGGCGCGCCGAACACAGATTTGCCATAACGCTCGGAGCCTTTCGGCAAATGACCACGTTGTGAACGAGGGCGGTGGGCTGACATAGCATTCCTTAAATCGACTCAAATTTTTAATGCTGATAGTAATAGCAGTGATTTAAAAAAAACTCATCTGAAACAATCTCCTGACAGACCCGTTCATCCTTTGCGCCGATATTCACAAAAACCTCACCGGGAGGCGATTTTCGTCACGTTATTTATTTTTGTTATTGGCAAAACAGTTGATTGCGTTACATTGTTTGTCTGTCACTGGCGTGAGCGTAGTGCTGGCCCAAACAAAATTATTCATAAGGGTAAAACATGAAAAAGCGTTTTTTGACTACTTGTTGCGCATTAGCCATTGCCAGCCTCTTTTCTAATGCCTGGGCGGCGGATGTCCCCGCTGGTACTAAACTCGCGGCTGACCAAACTCTGGTTCGCCATATTAAAGATGAACCGGCTTCACTTGATCCCGCCAAAGCCGTCGGGTTGCCAGAAATTCAGGTGATCCGTGATTTGTTTGAAGGCCTGGTTAACCAGAACGAGAAAGGGCAGCTCGAACCCGGTGTCGCCACCAAATGGCAAAGCAACGACAACCGCACCTGGACCTTTACGCTACGTGACAACGCGCGCTGGTCTGATGGCTCACCGGTTACCGCACAAGATTTCGTCTATAGCTGGCAGCGTTTGGTTGATCCGAAAAATACCTCGCCATTTGCCTGGTTTGCCGCCCTTGCTGGCATCAACAACGCACAGGCCATCATTGATGGCAAAATGCCTGCGGATAAACTGGGCGTGACGGCGGTTGATGATAGAACGCTGCGGATTAATCTCGATAAGCCCGTACCATATTTCCCGAATCTGACCGCTAACTTCTCGCTCTATCCGGTGCCAAAAGCGGTAGTTGAGAAATTCGGCAATGACTGGACCAAACCAGGTAACCTGGTCGGCAACGGGGCATATGCGCTCAAAGATCGCATCGTGAACGAAAAACTTGTGGCGGTGCAGAACAAGAATTACTGGGATAACAGCAAAACAGTGATCACCGAGGTGACCTTCATTCCTATCAACCAGGAATCTTCAGCCACCAAGCGTTACCTGGCGGGTGACATTGATATCACTGAGTCATTCCCGAAAAACCTCTATCAAAAGCTATTGAAAGATATTCCGGGCCAGGTTTATACGCCGCCACAATTGGGCACCTATTATTACGCCTTTAACACTCAGAAAGGCCCGACGGCTGACGCGCGTGTGCGTCTTGCCCTGAGCATGTCGATTGACCGTCATATCATGGCTGAAAAGGTATTGGGTACGGGTGAGAAACCGGCGTGGCGCTTTACGCCAGATGTGACGGCGGGCTTTACGCCAGAGCCTTCTCCGTTTGAACAGATGAGCCAGGAAGAAGCCAATGCGCAGGCTAAAACACTGCTGCAAGCAGCAGGCTATGGTCCGAACAAACCGCTTAAATTAACGCTGCTGTATAACACCTCCGAAAACCATCAGAAGATTGCGATTGCTGTAGCATCGATGTGGAAGAAAAATCTTGGTGTGGATGTGAAGCTACAAAACCAGGAGTGGAAAACGTACATCGATAGTCGTAACACCGGTAACTTCGATGTGATTCGTGCATCGTGGGTGGGGGATTACAACGAACCTTCGACGTTCCTGTCGCTGTTAACTTCAACGCACAGCGGTAATATTTCGCGCTTCAACTCCCCGGAATATGACAAAATTCTGGAGCAGGCAAGCCAGGAAACAACCGATGCCGCGCGTAATAAAGATTACAATCAGGCGGAAAAAATCCTCCAGGAAAAAGCTCCGATCGCACCGATTTACCAGTACACCAATGGTCGCTTGATCAAGCCATGGCTGAAAGGGTATCCGATTAATAACCCTGAGGATGTGGCTTACAGCCGTACCATGTATATCGTGGCACATTAATTAAATTTTGATTTAACGGCCCTGACTTTCATCAGGGCCTTTTTGTTTCATCACGAAACAGAAGTGGCGTAACCCCCGGCAATAAACCAGGTGATAAACACGATTGCGGCCACGATGATGGCTATTGGGAACAAAACGCCAATTTTCATTTTCTTCTCATTCTTCAGTGTGGAAAAGTTGCCACTGGTTCCGGCCTTGTTCTTTGGCCTGATACAGCGCCGCATCAGCTTGCGCAATCAGTCGCGTAGCAGACATGCCCGGCTCCCAAATCGCGATACCGAGACTCATTGTGACGCAGGGTAAGACGAGCGACCCGGCATGAGGAATTGCGAGTGCTTTTAAGTTCTGTAGGATACGTTCTGCCACGTCAATCGCCTGCTGCGCAGTGGTATCAGGAAGCAGCATAATAAACTCCTCGCCTCCAAACCGCGCCACAACATCTTGTGTCGAACGAACCGCATCTTCAAGGCATTGAGCGACTTTTATCAGACATTCATCACCGGCCTGATGACCGTAATGGTCGTTATATTTTTTGAAGTGATCGACGTCTAACATAATCACTGACAGCGACGAGTTGCATTGTTCCTCTCGTTGCAGCGCTTTATCCAGCAACAGATGGAACACACGTCGATTGGCAATCCCGGTTAACGGGTCGCGGTTCGCCAACGTTTGTAACTGCGTTATCAAATCTCTGTTTTCATGCTCACGGCGGACGGCCAGAATAAACCAACCGCACAAAATCCGGCGGCCCGACTCAAACAACCCCGCCAGCAGGATATACAACAGCGCATTGAGCACCGTGAGATCAGAAGGATAAACAAAGTTACAGATAAGAATAACCACCCAAATGGGCAGGGTGAAACTCAGTAAAACGCGGGTATCAAAATAGAGTGAAATCAGCGCGGTGAAAATCAGCAACGCGGCGAAGGGGAACACAATCCGCGAATCGCCGCTGGCAATGAAGATGTAAAAACAACACACCCAAAGAGCGCTGATGCCCAGTAATGCCCCGTGCAGGCATTTACTCAGCCACTCGGCGTGTTGATCGGGGGCCATTCGCAAAAGGAAAATCACCGAAGACGAGATGGCGAGTATCAACCCCATAAGCAGTTCAAGCACGGGGTATGATTGCGTGATGTTGGCGATTTGTTGTATCGGCGAAAAGTAATGTCGGCCTAAAATGAATAGACAGAACAATAGGTTAATCCACAAAAACCAGACACCACTGATCGTGATCGCACGTTGCCGCATGACCTTAAGGCGAAAATCTAAATTGGTGTAAGTTCTGCGTACATCTAGCAAACATCATCTCCGTATGCCCTGGTGGCATTGCTGTATCCGAAAAACAACAGAAATGTAACATTTTTTATTGAGCAAATTCAGGAAGTTTGCATATTTTTCCGAGTTACATAACAAAAGAAGACGGCTAGACTGACAACAGAAATGTGGCAATACGTGGAGAAATGCTTTGGAAACCATTAAAGGGCACGATTTAAAAGTGCCGGACGCCGTATTAGCCTGGCAACTCGATGGCAATGGCGGCGTCGAAACCATCGAAGATAACGACACTATCGATGCTGCACATCCTGGTTGGTTGCATTTAAATTATACCCATACCGATAGTGCAAACTGGCTGGCGACCACACCATTACTGCCCAATTATGCCCGTGATGCGCTGGCCGGCGAAAGCTTGCGCCCGCGTGTGACACGTATTGGCGAAGGGACGCTCATCACGTTGCGCTGCATCAATGGCAGTACCGATGAACGCCCCGACCAACTCGTCGCAATGCGCTTATATATCGACGAGCGGCTTATTGTCTCAACGCGTCAGCGCCGGGTACTGGCACTTGATGACGTGGTGAATGACCTCAAAGAGGGCGCTGGTCCGGCCGATACGGGCGGTTGGCTGGTGGATGTTTGTGACGCGCTGACTGACCATGCCAGCGAGTTTATTGAGCAGTTGCATGACAAAATTATCGATCTCGAAGATAACTTACTCGATCAACAAATCCCTCCACGAGGTTTTCTGGCGTTACTGCGTAAACAGCTGATTGTGATGCGCCGTTATATGGCGCCGCAGCGGGATGTCTATGCGCGTCTTTCGAGTGAGCGATTGCCGTGGATGACCGATGATCACCGTCGTCGGATGCAGGATATTTCCGACAGGTTAGGGCGCGGGCTGGATGAAATCGACGCCTGTATTGCGCGTACTGCTGTGATGGCGGATGAAATCGCCCAGGTGATGCAAGAAGCGATGGGGCGTCGAACCTATACCATGTCATTAATGGCGATGGTTTTCCTACCAAGCACATTTCTGACGGGGCTGTTTGGCGTGAATTTAGGCGGCATTCCAGGCGGCGGCTGGCATTTTGGTTTTAGCCTGTTTTGCATCATGTTGGTGGTTCTTATTGGCGGTGTTGCCTGGTGGTTACATCGCAGTAAATGGCTGTAAAATTTAACATTTTTAACAAGGTGCTTACTAAAAAAGGCTGCGATAATTGAGCCAGGTCAATAACTGGAACGCCGGTTCAAGGCACTATCTCTCTCGCAGGTGAATGCAACGTCAAGCGATGGGCGTTGCGCTCCATATTGTCTTACTTCCTTTTTTAGAATTACTGCATAGCACAATTGATTCGTACGAGCCGACTATTAGTCGGCTTTTTTTTGTCTGCGATTTGTTGACTATGCTTAAAGGGAAGGTACAAAACTGGAGGCCATAATGACTTTTTATCGAAGCTTATTCATGAGCGACCCGACATTCCCGAGCGAACCCACGCCTGTGCCCGATCCGATACCCAGGCCGCAGCCGATACCCGACCCGCCGCTTGATCCCGATCCAAAACCGATTATCGACCCGCCGCCGCACATGTGAAGGTTTCCCTCTCCGCTGCCGGAGAGGGACGATATGACTATTTTATTTCGAGGATATCGAGGCGTTGCGCAGGGGATTCACTGTCTTCGTCTTCTGGCTGCCAGCCCGCAGGCTGCATCGGCAATTCTTCGCGGTCGAACGCTAAATCACCACCATCGACAACTTCCGCACCGTGTTTCAGGCCTTTGAAATCAAACAGCGTGGTATCGCACATATGCGAAGGCACCACATTTTGCATCGCGCTGAACATGGTTTCGATACGGCCAGGATAACGTTTATCCCAGTCGCGCAGCATCTCGCCAATCACCTGGCGCTGGAGGTTTGGCTGTGAACCACACAGGTTGCACGGAATAATCGGGTATTCACGCGCGATGGCGAAACGCTCAATATCTTTCTCGCGGCAGTAGGCCAGCGGGCGAATCACAATGTGCTTGCCGTCATCACTCATCAGTTTTGGTGGCATGCCTTTCATTTTGCCGCCGTAGAACATATTCAGGAACATCGTCTGAAGAATGTCATCGCGATGGTGGCCAAGGGCAATTTTCGTTGCCCCTAACTCGGTTGCGGTGCGGTAGAGAATGCCACGGCGTAAACGAGAGCAAAGCGAGCAGGTGGTTTTCCCTTCTGGGATCTTGTCTTTTACGATGCCGTAAGTGTTTTCTTCGACAATTTTGTACTCCACACCAATGCTTTCCAGGTACGCAGGCAGAATGTGCTCAGGGAAACCGGGTTGCTTCTGGTCGAGGTTAACCGCCACCAGGCTGAAATTGATTGGCGCGCTCTGCTGCAAATTACGCAGAATTTCCAGCATGGTGTAGCTGTCTTTGCCACCAGACAGGCAAACCATAATGCGATCGCCTTCTACAATCATGTTGTAATCAGCGATAGCTTCGCCCACGTTACGACGCAGACGTTTCTGTAATTTGTTCAGGTTGTATTGTTCTTTCTTAGTAACTTCTTGTTTATCTTGCATTTAGTTGACGCTCTAACTCGAAAAGGGGCACCGCAGGGGCATAGCCATGCTACATGGCGTGTATGGTACGGATTGCGGCGACGAAAGTCAGCACGAAATGAAGTAAAAAGCGTTTCTTAATGGCGTGGTTTTAATGAGATTAGAATAAGTTTGCCCTATTAAAACCTTATTTATTGCATGGATAATTTCACTTATGTATTATGCGCCGCCGGCCAATCTTTATAATCCCTATGTGATTATGAAATGAAGGGTCAGGCATGCGTTAAAAACCGCCACTAGCTCATCGGGAAGAGCGGCAACCTCTGTGTTGTAGTACGGGGTTCGAGGCTCCGGTGGCGGACCAAAGCAAAATCTCTTTTACTTCACTCTCACCACACTATTTGCTTCACACAATCCCGTTATGCATCTGGTTTTTCATAGCGCGGCAACTGCGTAATCTCATAGGTACTTGTGCTCAGCACGACGCAGCGATCTGGCTCAGGGTTGCCGGAATAAAACATGAAATAGGTCTGTTTTCCCGGGAAGAACACCAGGTCATCTCCATTTTGAAAACGTGTGACGCGGAAAGGGACATCATTCTGGGTTTTGTTCTGTCTGACTCCGGAGGCAACCTGAAAGTGTTCGTCCCATTTCATTGTCGTGAGGCTATAAGCAAAACGCGAAATCACCATATTTTCACGCATTGAACATGAAAGTCGGGTTGCTGTGGCGGCAAATACAGAAGAATGAACGAGGCCTAAAAGGCTTAATAAAAGAACAAATTTCATGAGACACCTTGTCATCTAATGTAGGTAACAGAAGGGTAACATGAATCGCCATAGAATTTAAATTTGCGCAATTCATATTCTTTAGATGATTTATCTAATGAAACTGAAGGTTCGCGGAACTCAAAACCGGGGAGGGATATATTCGCAGGTGGGTATTAATTCGGGGAGGGGTTAACCTGATTGATAATTTAGTAAATTGCTTCTAGCTTATCCAGAAAATAAAAAGAGTGGGTTGGTACATCAAGAGCATTAACCAGCAACATTAACCAGGCCAGAACCACAAGAACTAAAATGATAGCGGCGGCTTTGAATCCCTGAATCATAAAATATTTTATCGTACAATGAGTTAGATTATTTAAAGCCAGTGCATAGCACTGGCTATTTAACTTACTTAGAGCAATAAACGCGTGCATCACGTGGGGTATAAATACCAAACGTGATAAAGCCGAGGAAACCGTCAGCAAACGTCTGCTGAACTTCTGTGCGTACCACTTTATCTGCACCGCCGCATACCGCTGCCGCATCAACAGTTTTGGTTTGACCAATACCGCTTACAAAGAAGTGATGTGTCGTGGTTTGCTGTGGTTTCTCAGCAATATCTTTATTAATCGTGAAGGTTTGCTGCGCACAGCCAGATAAAACCAGAGAAGCAACAGCCGCTATCATTAACTTTTTCATAACAATCCCTTTGTTTATTTGTAGTAACCGCGCGCAGAATCGCATTGTAATTATTAATAAGAAATCCGACCAGTTGTTGGTATAAGAATTATCTTGCCATTGTTTTGGATTTGTTTATATCGCATCAAATTAGACGATTTGGATTAACCTTTATCGATCATTTGAAAGATTTAATACTGAAGTCATGATTATCAGGGTAAATCAGGTCTTATCACAGCGTGTGACTTGAAATGGCAGCCCTAATTTGCTGGAAACTGCCGCGTTGCAGCGACGAATCTGCTAATATGCGCGCCAGACGCTGTCTGACAGCCCATTAATTGAGAGTATAACTGTGACATCTTTTTCTACCCTAAACGTTCTGCCAGCAGAACAACTCGCCAACCTCACCGAACTTGGTTATCACACCATGACGCCTGTTCAGGCGGCTGCATTACCCGCGATTCTGGCTGGGAAAGATGTCCGCGCACAGGCGAAAACCGGCAGTGGCAAAACCGCTGCATTTGGCCTGGGCTTACTGCAACACATTGACGCAAATCAGTTTATTACTCAGTCGCTGGTGTTGTGCCCGACTCGCGAACTGGCTGACCAGGTAGCAAAAGAATTACGCCGCCTGGCACGCTACATGCCGAATATTAAAGTGCTCACGCTTTGTGGCGGGCAGCCGTTTGGTGCCCAGCGCGATTCGCTGCAACATGCTCCGCATGTGATTGTCGCGACACCTGGCCGTTTGCTGGATCACCTGAAAAAAGAGACCGTCAAGCTCGATGCCCTGCAAACGCTGGTGCTGGACGAAGCAGACCGCATGCTGGATATGGGATTTGCTGACGCCATTGACGAAGTGATTAGCCATGCGCCGCAAGATCGCCAGACCCTGCTTTTCTCTGCTACCTGGCCGACGGCTATTGCATCCATTAGCTCCCGCGTGCAGCGTTCGCCAGAAACCATCGAAATTGATTCCGTAGATGAATTGCCTTCTGTAGAGCAGCAATTCTATGAAATCTCCCGCAGTGGCAAAATTAGCCTGTTGCAGAAACTTCTTAGCAAGCATCAACCTGCGTCTTGCGTCGTCTTCTGTAACACCAAGAAAGATTGCCAGGCCGTTTGTGATGCGCTAACCGAAAGCAACCAAAGCGTGCTGGCGCTGCATGGCGACATGGAACAGCGCGATCGCGATCAAACGCTGGTGCGTTTTGCCAACGGCAGTAGCCGCGTGCTGGTCGCAACGGATGTTGCAGCACGTGGTCTGGACATCAAAGCACTGGAAATGGTGATTAACTACGAACTTTCCTGGGACCCGGAAGTTCACGTTCACCGTATTGGTCGTACCGCTCGCGCCGGTGAAAGTGGCCTGGCAATTAGCCTGTGCGCACCTGAAGAAGCCCAGCGTGCCAGCGTGTTAGCAGAGATGTTGAACTTGTCTTTGAGCTGGCAGCCCGCGCCTACAGCCGGAAGCATCAAACCGCTGGAAGCGACTATGGCGACGTTGTGCATCGACGGCGGTAAAAAAGCGAAAATGCGTCCAGGTGATATTCTCGGTGCGTTGACCGGTGATTTGGGACTGGATGGCGCAGATATCGGCAAAATTGATGTGCACCCGATGCACGTTTATGTCGCGATCCGAGAATCTGTAGCGCGTCATGCGTGGAAGCAATTGCAGAGTGGTAAAATTAAAGGCAAATCCGTCAAAGTGCGTTTGCTGAAGTAAGTTTTTAACACCGCTCCCTGCAACATTAGGGCAGGGGGCGGTTAATTCTATTCTTTCGCGACCGCATCCAGTACCCGCACCAGTTGCGTGACGAAACCGTACTCGTTATCGTACCAGGCCACGGTTTTAACCAGTTGCAAATCACCCACTTCAGTCACTTCCGTCTGCGTGGCATCAAACACCGAACCAAAATTCGTGCCGACAATATCGGACGACACAATTTCCTCGTCGGTGTAGCCAAATGATTCATTGCCGTCGGTCGCTTTTTTCAGCGCCGCATTAATCTCCTCGACCGTTACCTTCTTATCAAGAATCGACACTAATTCAGTGACCGAACCGGTCAGCGTTGGCACACGTTGCGCGTGACCTTTGAGTTTGCCCTGAAGCTCAGGGATCACCAGACCAATGGCTTTTGCCGCGCCGGTTGTATGCGGAATGATATTTTGCGCAGCCGCACGCGAAGCGCGCAGATCTTTACCTCGCGGGCCATCTACCAGCGATTGCGTGCCGGTGTATGCATGGATGGTGGTCATGGTGCCGACTTTAATCCCAAAGTTGTCGTGCAGCGCTTTTGCCATTGGCGCGAGGCAATTGGTGGTACATGAAGCGACGGAAAGAATTTTATCTTCCGGGGTAATCGTGTTGCAGTTGACGTTAAAGACGATGGTTTTCATATCGCCAGCAGGGGCGGAGATCAGCACTTTCTTCGCTCCGGCATCCAGATGTGCGCTGGCTTTTTCCTCGGAGGTATAGAAACCGGTGCATTCGATGACTATCTCAACGCCGACTTTTCCCCAGGGAATGTTTTTGGCGTCTTTCTCGGCATACACCGCAATTTTCTTGCCGTTCACAATCAACGCGTCGTCGGTGTAATCCACCGAGCCGTTGAAATTGCGGTAACTGGAGTCGTGTTTTAACAAATACGCCAGCACTTCAGGCGAGGTGAGATCGTTGATAGCAACAATTTCAACTTCGCTTTTGGTTTCAAGAACACGGCGTAACACCAGGCGACCTATACGACCAAAGCCATTGATACCGACCTTTTTCATGAACTGCTCCTCAATTTTAGCTTTTGTGAGGGTAACTTCCGAAATCAACTCTTAGTGATAGTTCATAAAACCATCAGCTGCAAACCTATACCGGTAACCACAAACGCTACCAGACGTACTGGAAACGTACCGTCCAGTTACTGACATCGGGTGAATAAGACCGCTTTTGCACCGTATCTGAATAAGCAATCAGCCCACCTAACTCCGGGGATAACTGAAAACCAATTGTAGCGCCTAACAGATTGTTATTTTGTCGATTATCTTGCGGGGCGCCGTCAATTTTAGTTTCGCCTCCCACACTCCAGGTCGTATCGATGGATGCCCACAACGCTTGATTAAAGTTGTAGCTGTAATGCCCTTCAATGGCCCACTGTGGGCGCTGTGCCAGCGTCTGATTACCGAGGTAATCATCGTTATTGGTATAGAGTGAAACCCAGGTATTCACTTCAATCCAGGTGGGGCCGATAGGTTTGCCAAAAGCGAGTTCAGGTTTGAATACCCAGCGGTTGGCACCGGTGTTAATCAACCTATCTTTGTCGTAATCACCGGTAGGGGCTGTGAGCCAGAACGCTGCGCTGAGAAAGGTTTCTGGTTGCCATTTAGCGAATTCTTCGCGACTTAAAGCAGGTGCGCCAAACAGGTTATGAACCAGGATAAATTGCGTATCTCCCATTCCATGTCGCTTATGTTCACCGTCCAGCATCACTGCGTCATCAAGTGTGGCGCGAATATCGGCATACGGTTGCAGGATTTGAATGCCCGAAGAGCGGCCATCAATTGCAAACGAGTGGGCATAACGAAGGATATAGACATCCGCTTTGATGGTGGAACCGTCGATGGGCACCGAAGTATCCAGCGACGTATTTGCCTCTACATGACTGTAATAACCAAAGACCAAATCTAAATCTTGCGGCATATTTTGCCAGTCGCGGGCATTATCGGCGTCAGCGCAAAACGACATTAGCGACAGCACCAACCCGCCCGCGCATATAGCGCGGGTTGAACCATAATAGCTACCCATAAAAGTTCCTGACTAATAAGGTTAAGGTGTGCTTATTGAGCTATTCCATATTGAAAGTAATTTAATTCACGGTGTCACAATATTAAACATGCCAGGGAAGTTATCTAGCATATCTATCAGTTGATTAATTTTTACTTTATCCCCAGTAATGGTTGAGGACTCTTTTAGAATGGATTCACGCATGGTTGTTGGGCCCATTACTAATTTCGCGAAACTGAGTGTATCCATTTTTAATGTTGCATCAGCATCACTAAACTGTTTATTGGCCTCGTAAATAATAACGCTGTTGTTCAGTTCAATCGTATATTGTTGGCCACCAGGTTGCTGCCAGTTCAGGCGAATATGCTGGCCGTTAGCTTTATCTGTATTTAGTCGTACCCCCATATAATCGAGTAACAGTTCCGGCGTCATGGCTTTGATCATATCCCGGCTGGTTGTGCTTATTGGCGGCAAATCAGGAATACCGTTACGTAGCTCATAAGCGCCCATCAGATACTCATTGCGCCAGGTTGGATTCTCGCTCTGATATCCCAGTTGTTCGAATGCATCGGCCTGTAATTCACGGGCTTCTTTATTCTGCGGATCGGCAAAAACAACTTGCTTAAGCACCTGTGCTACCCAGCGGTATTCACCCTTAGCAAACGACAACCGGGCTTTAGCCAGCACATTGTCCGCACCGCCCATATAATCTACATACTGTTTAGCGGCTTCAACCGGAGGGAGAGGGTTTAAATCGGCGGGATTACTGCTATACCAGCCAATATATCGCTGATATACCGCTTTCGCATCGTGGCTGACTGAACCGTAATAACCGCGGTTCGCCCATTTCAACGCCAGAGAATCAGGTAATTTTACCGATTCGGCCACTTCGTCCATAGTCAAACCTTTATTAGCCAGATTCAACGAACGGTCATGGATGAATTTGTACATATCCCTTTGGCCTGACAGGAAATCTACAATTCTGGTTTGTCCCCACACCGGCCATTGGTGCTGAGCAATAACTATTTCGGCACGGCTACCATAGTTTTCAATAGATTGATTAAGCGTTTTCCACCAGTTACTGGCATCCCGAACTTCAGCACCACGTAGGGTGTATAGGTTATGCAGCGAGTGAATGGCATCCTCTGCAACATCCAGTGTTTTAAACTGTGGTAACCAAATCAGCATTTCTGCGGGCGCTTCGGTACCTGGTGCTAACTGGAATTCCATTGTCACACCATCAATAACGCGCTGCTCTTTGTCACGGGTAATGGTGTCGGTGGGGGCGATGAGAGTGAATGTTCCTTCAGACGTCGTTTTACCGATCCCTGCATCTACCTGGCCGAGCGGGCTTTTCGGCAACATCGCACCATATTGGTAAAGTGTCCTACGGCTCATTGCATTCCCCGCCAGGACGTTCTCACTGACTGCGGCATCCATAAAACCCGTTGGGGCCAGCACTTTGACCTGACCGCTGGCAACTTGCTGCTCAGTAACCACGCCTTTTACACCGCCATAATGGTCAGCGTGGCTATGGGTGTAGATAACGGCAACAACCGGGCGGTGCGGACGGTTCTGATAATAAAGATCAAGAGCCGCTTTAGCGACTTCAGTTGTGACCAGCGGGTCAAGAATAATTAATCCTGTTTTCCCTTCAATAATGGTCATATTGGAAAGATCATAACCCCGAACTTGATATAACCCATCGGTAACTTTAAATAGACCATTATTCATGTTCAGTTGGGTGTTGCGCCATAAACTTGGATTAACAGTGGCAGGGGCTGTGCCTTTTAAAAACCCATAGTCCGATAAATCCCACGAAATATTCCCCTTTGCATCACGAATGGTTAAAGGGGTTTGCGTGGCAATAAATCCACGGCTGGCATCGTCAAAATCTTGTTTATCATTAAAAGGTAATTGTTTTAAAACAGACTGATTGGCTGAAGCTGTAATATCGGTGGCGTTTTTTGCCATTTCCGCAGCACTTAAATTCTGGCTACATATGCCCATCACGCACAGGAGTGCGAGCTTTTTAATTTTCATCATTTGAGTGTCCGTTTGCTATAATTTAGCTTTGCTGAATCAAAAGTGAACTGTAACTTAATGTCATTTGAAAGAGCCCGCCGGTGGCTTCCGGTGTGGGTGACTGACAAGCTCGAGCATGATAAGGGAATGAGCATCACTATTGCGTTCACTGCCTTTTGAGACGCTGGCGCTGCGATACTTAACTGACGTTCTTTGAACGTGCTGCTGACAATAACAACCTATATAAACCAAATCAACCGGCAGGGTTGATTTTATTGATTGCAAAGGATGTCTGGCGAAGTTGCAGTGTAGTTATTCTTTTTAAAACAAAGAGTTTAATAATTTAGAGATGAAGAAAAATCAACCAGTAGTTGATATTGATCAAAATAAAGACAGCCTGATTTCTGAATGGTTGGCTATCAAAGAGATGATTGGTTTACCGGGCATGCCTGGCAGCGCCCAGGGATGCCATAAAATGATGGTGCGCATGACGCGGGATAATCCGGAAGCAAAAAGAAAAATTCCAGGCACCAAAGCCTACGAATACCACTTTTCGTTACTGCCGCGTGAAACGCTGAAAGTCGTTTTTACCCAGAACCACCCAGGCCACGCGCAGGAGTGTATTGGCAGCAATAAGTTGTTGAATCAGTGGATGGATATCTTCCACTCGATGTCCACTAAAGAGCAGGAGCAGGTTGTGGCATACGTCTTTCGTCATGGATTTAGTAGCATTCTTAACCTGGTAATAAATAACCCGCAAAATGATTGCCGGGACGAACCCTGCGATTAAATAAGTTTGGGTGTTTAATGTAGGGAGTAACCTGCGTGATCAGCTCAGTCGTATGCCGACTTAAGTCAGAGGCAGCGACTGGTCGATTCGGTTCATGTCATGGCAGGGAGAAGCCACTCATCAAACGGGAAATGTTGCTGTAATTCACCAGATGTTAATGATTTTCTAAGTATTTGCCGTTATCCTGGAAAAAATCATTGTGACTAAGCAGGACACCTTAATGCGCAGCAAATACACCTCGTTACAGATAACACTTCACTGGCTGGTTTTTTTATTGATTGTGGGGGCTTATTGCGCGATGGAACTGAAAGGTTTTGCGCCGCGATCGTACCGGCCCATTTTTAACGCCACCCACGTGACCTGCGGGATCAGCGTCTTTATTTTGATGATTACGCGCCTGCTGGTGCGAGTTAAGTATCGCGCTCCGGCCATAGCGCCCAAGCCACATCCCGCGATTACCGGGATGTCGCACCTGGTGCATACGATTATCTATCTGATGTTTATTGTGTTACCGATTCTGGGATTCATGACGGTGTACTTCAAAGGCAGCGACTGGTCGGTGTTGGGGATCCCGATGCCACACGCCGTTGAGCCGGATGAAGATATGGAATTCAACATCAAAAGTTACCACGAACTGCTCGCCAACATCGGCTACTTCGTAATTGGCATTCATGCTTTCGCCGCACTGTTTCACCATTACGTCTGGAAAGACAACACGCTGCTTCGCATGATGCCTGGCAAAAAAGACTGATATCAGGCCACGCCAAACTGGCGCAAAGTGGCCGTGATTGCCGCAGAAATAATAATCACGGCAATCAGCGGGACTTTGCGCCAGGCGAGAAACACGGCAATCGCCACGCCCGTAACGCGGGCTATGCCGGAAAAATGATCGTTCTCGTAAAAAGTAGTGGCGATGGCGACCGAAAAAAGCAGTACCGTCGCCGCATCCGAAAGCAGTGATTTCGCCGTTTCAGAGAACACTAGCCGATTGCCTAATTTCGCCCCCGCCAGGCGCATTAAATAAGTGCCGCAGGAAAGCAGCGCGAGGCCCGCTAAAATTTTCATCGTTTCAGTCATTATTTTTTCCTCGCAAAGACACCCAGCAGCGATAACAAAACAGGCATCCCCACTGGCGTGAAGGGAACGGCAAGTAGCGAAATTGCGGCTCCGGTTAAAGAACGCAGTGCGGTAGTGCGGTTTTTAAAGGCTGGGATCACTAACGCCAATAAAATGGTTGGGAATACCGCATCCAGACCGATGGTTTCCGGCGCGGGTAAGAGTTTACCCACCGCACTGCCCAGCAGCGTTCCAAGCGGCCAAAAGAGCGCCACGCCAATCCCGCATAACCAATATGCCGCCTTACGTGCCTCGGGCGTTTTCTGTGATAAACCAAACACCACGCTTTCATCATTCATGATGTGACAGCCGATAAAGCTCGACAGGCGAGTGCCGACTAAGTCACGCACCGCAATGCCGAACGGGAAATGGCGAGCGTTCACCAGTAAACCGGCTATGGCGGCGGCAATCGGACTCCCCCCGCTGGCAATAATGGCGATAAACATAAATTCTGACGCGCCGGCCAGCACCACAATCGAAGAGAGCACCGGCAACCAGAGCGGGAAGCCGTAGGCGATGGATAGTGAACCATAGGAAACGCCCACCACACCTACGGCGAGGCAGACCAAAAATATCGCTTTTTTAGACTCTCGGGACACAGCTGCAAAATGTGTAGAGAACATGATGTCATCTCATAACGAACGTAATGTACAATATAATGAACAAACATGATGAATTGATCAAGCGAACGATTCGTTCGTTTTAATGAACGAAGGGGCGAAAATGTCACAACCAATCGACATCATTGCAAAGAGTCTGGTACGTGAGCGTGAAAGCGCTAATTTGTCACTCGCCGAAGTGGCAAGGCGGGCAAATATTGCAAAATCGACGCTGTCACAACTGGAAGCGGGCAACGGAAACCCTAGCCTGGAAACCTTATGGGCGCTGTGCGTCGCGCTCAATATTCCTTTCGCAAAACTGCTGGAGCCGCAGGGAAACACCACGCAGGTTATTCGTAAAGGGGAAGGGACGAAAGTGGTGTCAGAGCGTGCCGATTACCAGGCGATTTTGCTGGCGACATGCCCGCCAGGTGCGCGGCGCGATGTGTATCTTTTAATGGCGCAACCCGGCGAAGAGCGGCGTTCGCATCCGCATCCAGCAGGGTCAGTTGAGCATATTATTATCACGCAAGGCAAAGCGCTGGTCGGCACACTGGACAACGCGCATGAGCTTGAGGCGGGGGATTACATTTGTTATCCCGCTGATGAGGAACATCTCTTTAAGGCGCTGGAAGCCGATACCATGGCGGTGATGGTTTCCGAGCAAAATTAAAAAATCGCTCAATCCAGTTCAACAATATTCTGGCCGTCTTGCCCAAAAACGTAACGGCAAAGGATCTTGTAACTGTCGCGGTCAAAATGTGTTGTGGGCGTGATCATTGATTTACCTGACTCCAGAGACTGAGCCGTCCCCAGATATAACCAGTTACTCAGGATATGGTATTCAGTGAGCGCGCCTGATTTCTCTTCTATTGCGATGCGGCCGGGATAAGGCCAACTGCGAATTCGTAACGATTCAAGCGAGTCTCTGAGTCGTTGCTGATGGTTTTCCAGCGTCTCTTGCCCGCAACATGCGCCTGCACATTTCTTCAATGAGAAACGGAAGCACGCTCTACCCGCCGTTAATTTTTCCAGCCCCAGTGCGCCATAGCAAAGCCTTTCCTGATCCGCTAACTCTCTTATCTGATCGATAGCCGCATACCGGGTTTTAAACAGGCCAAACAAATCTGGCGCATGCGTGAAATCAGTTTCATTGCTGAAAACGAATTGCGTGGTTTTCTCGGTAATGCGCAGAGAACACAGTTTACGAGCTACCCGTAATCTCTTATTAAACAATGGGCTTTGGTTTTTTATCAGTTGCGATTCAAGCAGCAGGGCACCAATTTCACCAATGGTTTCATGAAAACCAATGTCAGTGGTCATATGCAGCAATTTCGCTTCCGATTGCGTTCTGAAATGCGCCAGAACACGGCTGCGGATGTTGATACTCTTCCCGATATAAAGTGGGAAGGTTTGATCCGAACCATAAAAAATATAAACGCCGGGACGCGACGGAAGTGTTTCAAGGGTATGCCGGAGATGCTCAGGATATTGATACTGTAGGGTCATGCTTGAGTCAGATAATTCTCTTCACAGCGGGAAATAGCGCATCCACTTGCAATATCGCAGTCTTTGCATGAGTTTTAACCAGGTTATCGTAATGCTCATTTTGTGGACTTGCAACACTGGGCACCCGCATCGTCTATGGTTTTGTTAGCAGATAAGTAGATTGTTAGCGAAACGCGATAAAACAATGTACCATACCCCCCTATAGTATCAGGAGGTCAAAATGCCCCATTCACCTGAAGACAAAAAACGCATTCTGACTCGCGTGCGACGTATTCGTGGCCAGACAGAAGCGCTGGAGCGCGCGCTGGATAGCGGCGAGCCATGCATCGCTATCTTGCAACAAATCGCCGCCGTACGCGGAGCCGCGAATGGCCTGATGGCCGAAATGATGGAAATTCATCTTAAAGATGAACTGGTCGCGGGGGAAACCTCCGAGGATCAGCGCGCGCTGCGCATGGCAGAAGTCGGTCATTTAATTCGCTCTTATCTAAAATAGCGCTTATCTAAAACAACATTCACTCTCACCTGACGACGGAAGAAGAATATGAAATCACGTGCTGCAGTTGCATTTGGCCCAGGCAAACCGCTTGAAATCGTTGAAATTGACGTAGCGCCGCCACAAAAAGGCGAAGTGCTAGTCAAAATTACCCATACCGGCGTGTGCCATACCGATGCGTTTACTTTATCTGGCGACGATCCTGAAGGCGTATTCCCGGCGGTGTTAGGCCACGAGGGCGGCGGGATTGTGGTTGAAGTGGGCGAGGGCGTCACCAGCCTGAAACCCGGCGACCATGTGATTCCGTTATACACCGCAGAATGTCGCGAGTGTAAATTCTGCAAGTCTGGCAAAACTAACCTTTGCCAGGCGGTTCGCGCTACGCAGGGCAAAGGCTTGATGCCAGACGGCACCACGCGTTTCTCCTACAACGGCGAGCCGATTTATCACTACATGGGCACCAGTACCTTCAGCGAATACACTGTGGTTGCTGAAATTTCGCTGGCAAAAGTCAACGAGCAGGCACCGTTAGATAAAGTTTGCCTGCTCGGTTGCGGCGTCACCACCGGTATCGGTGCGGTACACAACACGGCGAAAGTGAAAGAGGGCGATACCGTTGCCGTCTTTGGTCTGGGCGGCATAGGTCTGGCGGTTATTCAGGGCGCGGTGCAGGCAAAAGCCGGACGTATTCTGGCTATCGACACCAATCCTGAGAAATTCAAACTGGCGACTGAAATGGGCGCGACTGACTGCATCAACCCGAAAGACAGCGAAAAACCTATTCAGGACGTGATTGTTGAGCTGACCGACGGCGGCGTAGATTTCAGCTTTGAATGTATTGGCAACGTGAATGTTATGCGTTCTGCACTGGAATGCTGCCACAAAGGCTGGGGCGAAAGCGTCATCATTGGCGTTGCGGGTGCGGGTCAGGAAATCAAAACCCGTCCATTCCAGTTGGTCACTGGCCGTGTGTGGCGCGGTTCAGCGTTCGGTGGCGTCAAAGGGCGCACGCAGTTGCCGGGCATGGTAGAAGATGCGATGGCGGGCAGAATCAATCTCGACCCGTTTATCACGCACCGTATGCCGCTTGAGCAAATCAACGAAGCGTTCGACCTGATGCACGAAGGGAAGTCTATTCGTACCGTGATTCATTTCGGCGACAAATAAACCCTCATCTGGCCCTTGCTGATTTCGCCGCAAAGCGAGTCGGTAAGGGCTTTTACCCCTCCAGTTCCCCGCTATTTTCTCTCATCCAGTGCGCTAAAGAATCCAGCGTCGGGCGCAACGACTTTCCTAACTCTGTAATCTGATATTCCACGCGCGGCGGCACTTCGGCGAACACTTGTCGGGTCAGCAGCTTTCTGGACTCGAATTGCCGTAGCTGGCGCGTCAGCTCTTTTTGCGTGATGGGACGAACCGCGCGTTGCAAATCGCTAAAGCGAACGGGTGCGTCAATCACCATCAGGCGATAAAGAATGGGAATCGCCCATTTGCCGGAAATCAGATTCACAAAACTCACCATCGGGCAGCTTTGGCCCGCTTCTGGCAAGGTCGAAAAATTATTATTCATCAGTTTCCCTTGTGGTGCGTCATTGCATCCCATTGCGTGCCATAGTATCCAAATGGTGCCTACTATCCAAAGGATACTATAGCGTAAATAATGCCGTTACCAGTTAATCGCGAGGTAACGAAAATGGGCAGACTTGAAGGTAAATACGCTTTAATCACCGGTGGCACCAGCGGTATTGGGCTTGAAACTGCACGGCAGTTTATTGCCGAGGGCGCAACCGTTGCCATTACCGGACGTAGCCAGGCGGGACTGTCGGCGGCAAAAGCCGCGTTGGGCAATGTGCATACTTTTCACAGTGACGCAGGGGACATTGCACAACAGCGTTTACTGGCAGAACAGGTTTCACTACTCTGGCCGCGCCTCGATGTGCTGTATATCAACGCGGGTGATGTTACGCATCGAGCATTGCAGGAGTGGGACGAGCAGGCTTATGACTCGCTGATGAACACCAATCTCAAAGGCCCTTTCTTTTTGATTCAGGCGCTCTTGCCGATGCTGGCAAATCCGTCCTCAGTAATTGTTTGCGGTTCGGTGAGTGCACATATTGGCCTGGCGCAAAGTAGCGTTTATGCCGCCAGTAAAGCGGCGATTCTTTCTCTGGCGCGCACGCTTTCCGGCGAATTGCATCCGCTCGGCATTCGGGTCAACGGATTGAGTCCCGGCCCTACGGAAACTCCGGCGTTGGGGAAATTAGGCAACGGTGCTTCTGAGAAGGCGCTACGTGATGAAATTCGTGCGCTGGTGCCGGTTGGGCGTTTGGGGACGGCGCTGGAACTGGCCAAAGCCGCGGTCTTTCTCGCCTCCGATGAGTCGGCATTTATGGTCGGCGGCGAATTGCTCATCGATGGCGGCGTGAAGAACGTATAGCGGCGAAAAGCGAATTACAGTTGATGCGTACCAGGCCGCCGCTCGCTGACGTGGTAATAAAATTCACGGAAATCGGCGGCGGAATCTTCAGCTGCCTGGCGCAATTCATCGCTATCCGCCTGGTGGCGTAACAACATATCGGCACTTTTCACCACCAGATACAGGTGTCCATGCGTTTGCGCTGTGGTCTGGCCGGAAAACAATGCCGCGCCGACCAGCAGCAAAATCATCCCCAGTTTTGACCTCAATTGCTTAACCATTCCAACCCACCTCATTAACGTGACGGGCTAAATGTATAGATAATTGCACCTGGTGACTATTCAACTTTTAGAAATTTAGCAAAAGAATTGTCAGTTATGTAAAAGGCACGATAGTTAAGATTTGGTTTACGGCTGGTTAATAATTGGTGTGCGATGCTCTCGCGTTTTGCCGGGAGCATCGACGGTAAAAAGAGGGGATTAGTGAGCGACAGATTTTGAAAAAAGATTGATAACTAACACGCCAATAATGATCAGCGCCATTCCCGCAATCGCTGGCCAGTCGAGTTTCTGCCCCAAAAATATCCAGCCCACCGCGCCAATTAATACAATTCCTGCCCCGGACCAAATCGCATAAATCACCCCAGTCGGAATAGTGCGCATCGTTACCGACAGGCAATAAAACGCCACGCCATAAAAGACAATCGTGATAACGCTTGGCCATAAACGAGTAAAGCCTTCAGAAAGTTTTAGCGAAGTCGTCGCGATGACTTCAGCGACAATCGCCACAATTAGCCAGATATACGTCATGTCAGTTTCTCCCTCGAGGTCAGGCCGCCAATGTAAAGATCAAAGCGATTTCTGGCAAGAATTGCGGCGCATAGTCATCAATAATTCTTATTGCAATCACGTACGGTAAACGTCCTGTAACAATTGTAAATGTCAGTTGAAAACACTGGCTTTGCGGTTAATGATACAATTTCTGTGATTGTAAATAAGCGAAATATTAGTTTTATATTCTTTCTGTATTTAAATTCTTACATTATGATACCGGTAACATATGAGGCCCTAATGTGTATTCGTCAGACCTCCTGTGGATGACAGCACTGGGTTTCACATGACCTTTGGGGTAAAGAATGGACTGGTTTGTTGATTACTTTTCGACGTATTTATACGGTTTGAAAGTCATCGCTATTACTCTGGCAATTCTGATGTTAATCAGCGGAATTGATGACTTATTTATTGATATCGTCTATTGGGTTCGCCGCGTGTGGCGCGCGATCACGGTATACCGCAGCAACGATCGTCTGGACTATAAAGCCCTTTATGAGCCGCAAGAAAAGGCGTTGGCGATTATGGTTCCCGCCTGGAATGAAACCGGCGTTATCGGTAACATGGCGAGCCTGGCCGCCAGTTCGCTGGACTACGAGAACTACCATATTTTTGTCGGCACTTATCCTAACGACCCGGATACACAACGCGATGTCGACGAAGTTTGCGCGCGTTTTCCAAACGTTCACAAAGTGGTCTGCGCCCGTCCAGGTCCCACCAGCAAAGCCGACTGTCTGAACAACATTCTTGATGCGATTTTGCAGTTCGAGCGCAGTGCGCGGTTTAACTTCTCTGGCTTTATTCTCCACGACGCGGAAGACGTTATCTCTCCGCTGGAATTGCGTCTGTTCAACTATCTGGTCGATCGCAAAGACTTAATTCAGATCCCCGTTTATCCCTTTGAACGCGAATGGACCCACTTCACCAGTCTCAGTTACCTGGACGAATTTTCGGAATTACATGGCAAAGATGTCCCGGTGCGTGAAGCGTTAGCGGGGCAGGTTCCGAGCGCGGGCGTAGGCACCTGTTTTAGTCGTCGCGCCGTGCTCTCATTATTGGCCGATGGGGATGGTATTGCGTTTGACGTGCAAAGTTTGACCGAAGACTACGACATCGGATTCCGCTTGCGTCAAAAAGGCATGGAAGAGATTTTTTGCCGCTTCCCGGTGGTAGACGAAAACGACCGCTCCTCCAAACCCTTTTTACAGCGCGCCCGCACCGCCAACGTTATCTGCGTGCGTGAATATTTCCCGGACACCTTTGCCACCGCCGTGCGACAAAAATCGCGCTGGATTATCGGCATTGTTTTCCAGGGCTTCAAAACTCACCGCTGGAGCACCAGCCCTGTCCTTAACTATTTCCTCTGGCGCGACCGCAAAGGGGCGATTGCTAACTTCCTGAGCTTTGCCGCGATGCTGGTGATGTTACAGCTCGTCGCCATCATGATTTATCAGCGCAGCGTCGAAGGTGCCTGGCAGTTCCTGTCTATTTTTGTCGGCGGAGCGTGGCTGACGACATTGCTGTGGATTAATTTCTTCCTGATGGCTAACCGCATCATTCAGCGCATGATTTTCGTCACGGCTTATTACGGCCTGGCGCAGGGCATGCTGGTGTTGCCACGCTTGTTCTGGGGCAATCTGATTAACTTCATGGCGAACTGGCGGGCGATAAAACAGGTCATTCAACATGGCGATCCGCGCCGTGTGGCGTGGGATAAAACCACGCATGATTTCCCGACCGTCGGCGAACAGCGTTCGGCCCAACCGCTGGGTTACATTCTTGTCGACTCCGGTGTGATTACCCAGGCACAACTCGAAGAGGCATTACAAACACGCGTTCCTGGACTGAAACTGGGCGGCAGCATGGTGCATCAGGGGCTGATTACCGCGCAGCAACTGGCGGTGGCGCTGGCCAAACAGGCTGACGTTCCGATGGAGTCGATTGACCCGCTGAGTCTGGATCAATCGCTGGTGCAAAGTGTTGCGGCGAAGGTCGCGCACCATCATGCGGTGCTCCCGATACGCATGGAAGGCGAAACAATGGTTTTGGCTTCTGAAAACACCATCGATCCCGTTTCGCTTGGCGCGCTGGCACGCAAAATTGGTCGCCCGGTGAGTTATGTGATTGTGCCGCGCGGGCAGGTGGTAATTGGCCTGCGCTACTGGTTCGGTGACGATAAAACCCTCAAAGAAAAACGACTGCTGGACGGTGCCGTGCGCGAACAGCTTCTTACTCAAGAGCAGGCTGACGAGCTTTGGGACAAATATGTCTCCGGGCAACTGATGTTCGCCGAAGTGCTGACCAACGAATCGCATCTGAATGAAGCGGTGCTTCGCGCGGTGCTGCTGCGCTATGAACGTAGCGAGGTCATGTTTGGCGAATATCTGGTGCAAGAAGGGGTGGTCAGCCAGCACATTGTTGACCAGTCACTTGAGCAACAGCAGCAACTGCAACCGAGCATGAGCGCACTGCTGCAAAGTGTCGGTATTAGCGAATTGCAACAGGCTCGTCTGGCGGGGGAAGCGTTATGAATATCCGCTTAAACCCGCTGACGGCGCTGATTTGTGGTGTGTTACTCGCTTCTCCAGCCATGGCCGCACAAGAAGGATCTCGCCAGGATCTTGGCCTTAGCGATTACCGCTACTTCAAGGTGTATCCGCACATCGAGCGGGCGCAGAAGGCCCTGAAGCAAAATGACGAAACCCGGGCGCTGCGCAGTTTTGAACATGCACACCAGATGGCACCGGAAAGTTTACGTCTGACATTGTGGCTCGCCGAAGCGTATCGCCATTTTGGTCACAATGATAAAGCGCAAGCGTTGCTGGAAAGTGAACTGAAAAAACACCCGCAAAATGCTGACTTACAGCGTGCGCTGGAGGCGATCCCCGTTCCGGCTCCAGACATTCACACCACAGAACAGTTGGTGGCGTTACAAAAGCAATGCGATGCCACGCCAACGGTGCGTTGCCGCAGTGAGGTAGGCAATCATGCTATCAAGCTCAACCAGTTAGACATTGCGCGTGCGCAGCTAACGGATGCGAAATTCCGTCACACCAAAGAAGGTTTAGCTCTGGCGGACAACTACACGCAGCGGGCGATATTCCTGCAACAGTGGAGCGCTGCGGATCAGGGTTTTGCGCTGCTTGATGGCGAGGCCACGCTCACTGACGCGCAGTATCAGCAATGGTTCGCCATCTTGCTGCATATGCAACGTGACCAGCGGATTCTGGACTTGCAAAGTCAGGGCGTGATGAACACGGCAGGTATGCAGCTTGCGTATGCGCAGTCTCTGGCTGAACGCCAGGCGCTGGGTCCACTGCGCCGCTATCTGGCTAACCGTAAACCGGAGTTTTCGACACCCGCCGAAGAGCACAACTGGATGCGATTGCTGGCAACTTATAGCCAGCAACCCGGCAACGCCGTCGCTAACTGGCCGGTGAAGCACGCGGAAAACAAAAAGTACGTGTTATCCACCCTGGTGCCTATTCGCATTCAACAAGGCGACTGGCAAGGTACGAACCAACTGCTCAACACCTTTCCTGAAAGCCAGGTGCTCGATCAGCGCCTGGCGTTAAGTCTGGCGCAAAAAGATACGCCATCCAGCCTGCGGTTGCTCAATCAAATCAACCAGACGCGCGGATTAACAGCCCAGGAACTGGGCACCTTAAGCTATCAGCTTGCGGCGCACCCGGAATGGATGAACGCCGAAAACAAAGCCCGGCTGGCAAAACCCTTGCCGACACCCGCGCAACGTATGGCGCAGGCGCGCCTGTTCCAGGGCAAAGAAGATTGCACCGTCGTGCGTAATTTACTGGGCGATTTGTCGCCGCAGTATGACGCCGAAAGCTGGTCGCATCTGGCACAGTGTTATCCGTGGCAACCAGGCCTTGCGTTATACGCCGCCCAGCAAGCCGCAGCACGAGACTCATCGCCATACTATCAGCGCCAGGTGGGATATCTGGCCTACAGCGCGGAAGATTACCCGCTGGCACAAGCGCACGGGGTCGTCGCTCCACAGGCTAGTGCGGCAGAGCCAGACGATGCCGCACGCGGTTTTGCGCTGGCCGCACAGGGCAAACACCGTGAGGCCCGTGACGCGCTGGAAAAAGCGCGCAAGGCACAGCCAGATTCACCTGAAATTCTGCGTCAACTGGTGTTTCTCAATGAACACCTCGACGATAAACCAAACACGAAGCAGTACAGCGAGCGTGTGGTGGACGACATCGATAACACCCTCACGCCGCAGCAATCCCTGAGCGACAAACAACAAGAAGACCGTTTTGCCTTCCGCCGTATTCACGAGGACAGCCAGCGCCGCTGGACGTTTAGCTACGACGGCTCATTTGGTTTAACGCCCGACTCGCTCAACAGCGGCGGCAGTAATAACGGTGTTCAGCAAAATAAAAGCTATCGCAGCTACCAGCAATTCGAGGCGGAATACCGTATCGGCAAAAACAAAATACTCGACGGCGATCAGCTCTCTGTTTACAGCCGGGTGTTTGCAGGCAGCAAGGACAATAACTTCGTGCCGGTGGATGAGCCAATGCTTGGAATTGGTGTGCGCTGGAAACCGCTGCGCGACCAAGTCATTTATCTGGCCGCCGAGCAGCAAATCCCGCGCGACCACCACCATGGCGAAGCGGATCTAATGTTACGGGCCAGCGCTTCATTCTTTAACGGCGGGAAATTCAGCGATGACTGGCATCCCACCGGCAATGGCTGGATGGCGCAAAATCTGTATCTGGATGCGGCGCATTTCGTTAAAGCAGATTATCAGATCTACACCGCGGATTACCGCATGAGCTGGCACCAGAAAATCAACCACAAACAAACGCTCGAGCCTTACTGGCACGCGCAGTACAACGCCAGCACCGACACGCCTTATCGTGATAACACGCTCGGCGGCGTCGGGGTGAGGCTGAATACCTGGTTTGGGGAATCGCATTACAGTGCCTTCCCGCACAAAGTTAGCGTGGGCCTGGAATATCAACGTGCGTTCTCAGGTCACCATCGCGACACCGATTCCAAAAACAGTCTTTTCCTGACGTTAGGAGCACGCTGGTAATGAAGAAAATCCTGTTAACGACGCTGTTGCTCGTCACACCGCTGGCAAATGCAATGAATGCGGTGATGTATCAACCCCAGTTGCGCGATACCACGGTTTCTGACGCCCAATGGCAAAGCGTGTTAAACAAACTCAAAGGGCAGGGAATCGACACGTTAGTGTTGCAGTGGACGCGCTATGACGATGCGTTCCGCGAAGGAGAATCTCGCGCCTGGCTTGAGCATAAAGCGCAACTCACGACCGCAAACGGTCTGAAACTGGTCATCGGCCTCGCGGCGGACGGGCAGTTTTTCGAACGCCAAAAGCAGCCGCTTCCGGCACTGGAAAACTATCTCAACCTTTTACGTGCCGATGACGTATCGGTAGCGAAACGTTGGGTAGAAGTGCTGGGCAAAAATGCGATTGCAGGCTGGTACATCAGTAGCGAACTCGATGACCGGCGTTGGCGTGAACCCCAAATGCAGCAAGCGGCACAAGACTGGCTGAACAAAACACGGCTTTCTTTGGCGGCGGTTGCCGATAAACCGGTGGCGGTAAGCAGCTTTTTTGCCGGAAATATGACGCCTGATTCCTACAGCAAATGGGTGACGACACTCAGTCAGAGCGGCGTAAAAGTGTGGGTGCAGGATGGGGCAGGAACGCAGATGCTGAATGAAGCCGAACGCTCGCTTTACCTGAAAGCGTCGTCAGCCGGGAAGGTGATTGAACTCTTCCGCCAGGACAAACAGGCGAAAACGTTCAAAGCGACACCCGCCCCTGCACAATACCAGGAAAAGTGGCTGGCGACGCCTGTCCCGCCGGGGCAGGACAGAATCTACTTCTCATTACGTTATATGAATGCGGCCAGCGGTGTGCTGGCGTTGTAACCAGATATCAGGATTTAAATCCGGCAGCGGTCATCAGCAGCCGGAACCCCATTCCCACGGCGGCCAGGGCTAAAACACTGCCGCCCCATAACACCACCAACCACACCAGACGAGTTGCTGTTTGTTTCATCAGTGATACCCCTCACCATGCTGTACTTTTCCGCGGAAAACGTAATAACTCCAGAAGGTATAAACCAATATGATCGGAATGATAAACAGCGCGCCGACCAGCATAAAACCCTGACTTTGTGGCGGAGCCGCCGCTTGCCAAAGCGTAATAGACGGCGGGATAAGATATGGCCAGATGCTGATGCCCAATCCGCTAAATCCTAAGAAAATCAGCGCCAAAGTCAGCAAAAATGGTGTGCTGTGCCAACTTTGCTCAGACCCCACGGCTTTCCATAGCCAGATGCTACACAGCACAACCAACAGCGGAACTGGCAGCAGAAAATAAAGGTTCGGCAAACTAAACCAACGCTCAGCAATTTGCGGATGCGCAAGCGGTGTCCACAGGCTAATGACGGCAATAATCAGCAGCATAACCATCAGCAGCGGTTTGACGATTTTACGCATAACTTTCAGCAGCGGATCCTCGCTCTTCATCACCAGCCAGCTTGCGCCCAATAACGCATAAGCCACGATGAGCCCGACCCCGCAGAACAGATTAAACGGCGTTACCCAGTCGAGCTGCGAACCGCTAAACGCGCGTCCGCTCACCGGGAAGCCGGAAATCACCGCTCCGACGACCACGCCCTGGCAAAACGTCGCCACAATCGAGCCGCCAATAAACGCTTTATCCCAGAAGGGACGGTGCGCGGGTGTTGCTTTAAAGCGGAACTCAAATGCCACCCCACGGAAAATAAGCCCGAGCAGCATGACCGTCAGCGGGATCGTCAGCGCATCAATAATCACGGCGTAGGCGAGGGGAAACGCGCCGAACAGCGCCGCTCCACCCAACACCAGCCAGGTTTCGTTCCCGTCCCACACCGGTGCGACACTGTTGACCATCACGTCTCTGTCTTGCGCGTCACGCACGAACGGAAACAGAATGCCGATGCCAAGATCAAAGCCATCCATCACGATATACATCAACGTGGCGAATACGATAATCACAAACCAGATAACGGATAAATCGACGCCCATTAGTGTGTCTCCTCAAACGGCTGCGGCCCTTTCTTAATCTGCTTGATCATGTAGCTGTAACCCACGCCAAATACCGACATGTACACCACAAAGAAGGTCAGTAGGCTGATACTCATCTGCAAATTACCGTGTGCGGAAACCGCGTCTTTGGTGCGCAGCAACCCATAAACCACCCACGGCTGGCGACCCACTTCGGTTGTCACCCAACCGGCGAGAATAGCGATAAGCCCGGATGGCCCCATCCACAGCATAAAGCGCAGGAACGTGCGGCTTTCATATAAACGATGGCGGTAGCGCAGCCACAAACTGAACACGCCAGCCAGAATCATCAACATGCCCAGCCCCGCCATAATGCGGAATGACCAGAACACCATGGTGGAATTTGGGCGATCTTCTTTCGGGAACTCTTTTAGCGCCGGGACTTGTTTATCCAGGCTGTGAGTCAGAATCAGGCTGCCGAGTGCCGGGATTTCCAGCCCGTAACGCGTGCGCTCTTGTTCCATATCCGGCCAGCCAAACAGCAATAGCGGCGTCGGTTCGCCCGGTACGTTTTCCCAATGACCTTCAATCGCGGCTATTTTTGCGGGCTGATGTTTTAAGGTATTCAGGCCATGCATATCCCCAATCATCGCCTGTAGCGGGGCGACGATTAATGCCATCCACAGCGCCATTGAAAACATGGTTTTGATGGCTGGCGTTTTGTTGCCTTTCAACAAATGCCAGGCCGCCGACGCCCCGACAAAAAATGCGCTACTGAGAAACGCCGCCACCGACATATGCAACAGCCGGTAAGGGAAGGACGGATTAAATACCACGGCAAACCAGTCAACCGGCACCACTTGCCCATTGTGAATTTCAAACCCTTGCGGCGTTTGCATCCAACTGTTCGACGCCAGGATCCAGAACGTGGAAATAAGCGTACCTGACGCCACCATACAGGTGGCAAAGAAGTGCAGGCCAGGGCCGACGCGCTTCCAGCCAAACAGCATCACGCCAAGAAAACCCGCTTCAAGGAAGAACGCCGTCAGCACTTCATAGGTCAGTAGCGGCCCGGTGATACTCCCCGCAAACTGTGAAAACCCGCTCCAGTTGGTGCCAAACTGATAAGCCATTACCAGCCCGGACACCACGCCCATACCAAAGTTGACCGCGAAAATCTTCGACCAGAAATCGTAAAGCGAACGGTAAACCGGATTTTTAGATTTGAGCCACAAGCCTTCAAGCACCGCCAGATAACTGGCAAGACCGATGGTGATGGCGGGGAAAATAATGTGGAAGGAAACAGTAAACGCGAACTGAATTCTTGCCAGATGAAAAGCGTCTAAACCAAACATGCGCAACCTCATAGCACAATAACTTCAAGGCTATGTTAGGGCTTTGGGAAGGGAATAATCAGAAACAGAAAGGTGATATTTATCTATAACAGTTGGCGACTGTTATGGGTTTTCGCGTGCATTGCTATTACGCGCACTTATCCGAAAGTATCAATCCGGACATCGTTTACATTAGCCAGCAGCACACAGGTCAATATAATACCGGGTTGGATTTTTACCCAATGTCGCATCAGCATCACGTGGAATATTAAAAAGGAATAGCATGAAACATTTTTTAAAAATGAGCCTTCTGGCGACTTCATTATCAATAAGCTTTTTATCGCAGGCACAACAGGCAAATATAGAAGTGTTGAGCGCAACAGTAAAAGATCAAAAAATTGCTAACGCTCAAGTTGTTGTGCAGCACAATGGGGAGCGTTCTCTTTCTATATTGAGTGATGCAGCAGGCAAAGCGACATTTACCAGCGAATTTTCCGATACCAGTGACAATCTGATCATTATTAAAAAAGAAGGGTTTTCCACCTTAGTCGCAAAATGTCCGTGCGATGGAATGTCTTATGCTTTAAGTCCAGTCATGAAAGGTCTGGATAGTATACGTGTGGTTCTGAGTTGGGGTCGTACGCCATTTGATCTTGACTCACATATGGTTTATCCAGGTAACCATCTCTATTTTAGCCGGAAGAATGGCAGTAATGGCAATCTGGATGTCGATGATACGGACAGCTATGGCCCTGAAACCATTACCATCACGAAGCGTGAAAGCGGGCAAAATTATGTTTATGCGGTGCATGATTTTAGCGACCAGGGTGAACCGGATACCACAAACCTTTCCAGTAGCCAGGCAAAAGTATTTGTCTATGTTGGCGAGTCATTAGTCAGAACCTATTATGTTCCTGCTGGTAAGAACGGAAACTTATGGACGGTATTTAAAATTAATGGAAGTGGCGAAATTGAAGATATTAATAATATCGCAGGGATTTCATTATCAGCAGATAAAATTCATTCCAACCTGGTGCCGATAATGAATGGGAACGCGCCATCGAATACATCAATGTGGAGCGAAGGTAATATTCAGCAGTCAAACGTGCTTAACCTCAAAGGTGAAAGTGCTTATCGTGATAAAAATTATGAGGATGCGATTGGATTCTTTACCGATGCCATCAACCTATATCCAAATAATGGTAAGGCCTATGGCAACCTCGGTATTGCCTATCAAAAGGCTGGACGCACTGCAGAAGCTATTTGGGCAAACCGTAAAGCCATTGCATTAGCATCCGGTAATGGTGCTGCCACCATTCGCGCAGGCGCTAATTACAATATTGGGAAAATATACGAGGCGGCGAATCAATATTCTGATGCGCTAAATTATTATCAAGCGGCCAAAAATGAGAAGCAGAATGTTGTTTACGACAACGCAATCGTTAGAGTTCGTAGCAAAGTAAGTCAGTAACCCCCAGAAAATAGCGTGTTTGAGTCGCTCAGACACGCTATTCACATCTCCAGTCTTCCAGCTTATGCCTTGTCATCACCGCGAAAAACACCCATCACAAGATAAAAAGCACTATCGATCTATAACAGTTATCTAATAAAGAGTATTTTTAGCTAACTGATATAGACGGTGGGGCCGTATTAAAAATGAAAAAATACCAGCAACTTGCCCAGCTTATTATTGACCAGATTGCGCTTGGTGCCTGGCTTGCGGGAGACAAACTCCCTTCATTGCGTGAGCAAGTGGCGCTGAGTGGTATGAGTTTTATGACAGTCAGCCATGCTTACCAGACGCTTGAAAGTCAGGGCGTGATTGTAGCGAGGCCGCAGTCGGGTTATTACGTAGCTTCGCGCCCGGCGGCACGCAACACGCTGGCCCCGGTAAAAGTGACGCGCGACGAAGCGGTGGACATCAATACCTATATTTTTGATGTGCTGCAGGCGAGTTGTGACGCCAGCGTGGTGCCGTTTGGCTCCGCATTTCCCGACCCGCGTTTATTCCCGCTACAACAGCTTAATCGCTCGCTGGCGACCGTCAGCAAAACCGCCACGGCCATGAGCGTCATTGAGAACCTGCCGCCGGGGAATGAAGCGTTGCGCCACGCCATTGCGCGGCGTTATGCGCAGCAGGGAATGCAGGTTTCGCCGGATGAAATCGTCATCACGGCAGGCGCGCTCGAAGCGTTAAACCTCAGTCTGCAAGCCGTTACTGAACCGGGCGATTGGGTGATTGTAGAAAACCCGTGTTTTTATGGTGCGTTACAGGCGCTGGAGCGTCTGCGCTTAAAGGCGTTGTCGGTAGCCACCGATCCCATAAACGGCATTGATCTTACCGCGCTAAAACAGGCTCTTAACGATTATCCGGTGAAAGCCTGCTGGCTGATGACCAATAGTCAAAACCCGTTAGGTGTGACACTGTCACCGGAAAAGAAAAAACAGCTGGTTGAATTGCTGCAACAACATAATGTGACGCTGATTGAAGATGATGTTTACAGCGAGTTGTATTACGGGCGCGAGCGCCCCTTGCCGGCACGCGCGTATGACGAAAAGGGCATTACGCTGCATTGTTCATCGTTCTCAAAATGCCTGGTTGCCGGGTTCCGTATCGGCTGGGTGGCGGCGGGGAAACACGCCCGTCGCATTCAGCAGCTCCAGTTAATGAGCACGCTTTCGACCAGCTCACCGATGCAACTGGCACTGGTTGAATACCTGGCGACCAAACGTTATGACACCCATTTACGCAAACTACGGCGCATTCTCGCGGAACGCAAACAGCAAACCTGGCAGGCATTGCATCAGCATTTCCCCGCTGGGGTGAAAATTCACCACAGCGAAAGCGGTTACTTTTTGTGGATTGAATTGCCGCAATATATGGATGCCAGCATCCTGAGCGAACAGGCGATTGCACAAAAAATCAGTATCGCTCCGGGGAAAATGTTTACGACCGGGGGCGCCTGGCATAATTATTTCCGCCTGAACGCGTCATGGGCTTTGGGCGAACGTGAGCGACATGCCGTGTTAACCCTGGCAAATTTAATCAGACAAAACATTAAGGAGTGAACATGGAATACCACACCGAGCGCCTGATTTTACGCCGCTGGAAGCAAAGTGACCGTGAGCCTTTTGCTGCGTTAAATGCCAATCCAGAAGTGATGCGCTATTTCCCCAGCACGCGCACTCGCGAAGAAAGCGACAAAATGGTCAACGCCGTTGAGCAGATAATCGCCGAGAAAGGCTGGGGTTTGTGGGCGGTTGAAGAAAAGAGTAGCGGGGAATTTATCGGTTTTGTCGGGTTAAATATTCCCGGCTACGAATTGCCTTTTTCGCCGGTAATTGAAATTGGCTGGCGCCTGGATAAACCATTTTGGGGTAAAGGCTATGCGCCTGAAGCGGCAATAAAAGCGCTGGAAATTGGTTTTGAACAGTTTGGCATGACAGAAATTGTCGCGTTTACCGCGCTGGAAAACTTACCGTCACAACGGGTAATGGAAAAAATCGGCATGACGCGCTGCGAGGAATTTGATCACCCAATGCTGGCAGAACATCACCCTTTGAGGCGTCATATTCTTTACCGAATTTCGCACCCAAAAGCCGGTTAAAAATAGTTCTTGAACCCATCTCGCCCAAAGCCGTTAACCGGCTTTAGGTTTTTTCTTTCTTTACCGAATGAAAACATCACGAAGTGATCTCAATCAGATTACCGTCGGGGTCGGAAATCACGGCTTCGTAGAAGCCATCACCCGTCCAGCGAGCTTCATGGACTAATGCCCCCAAAGGTTTGAGGCTGGCGACCATCGTATCCACCGCTTCAACGGAGCCAAGGCTGATGGCGATATGCGCCCAACCGGTGCGGTTATCTTCACGCGGCGGTTTATCCACCAGCCCTGGCAACGTCATTAACTCGAGCGCAGGCCCATTTTCCAGCGTCACAAAATGGGAGATAAAACCTTCGCGGCGTTTAGAGTGATAAGCCTCGCCAATATGTGCTTTAAAATGTAGACGCCAGAATGTACAAGCCTCTTCAAGTTTATTCGTCCACAGCGCGATATGAGCAACCTGCATTTATTCTCTCCATCCATATGAAATTTCGATAATTAAGAAAACCAGTGGCGTACTTTCACCGCCTCGCTTACATCTTATCTACACTTTATAAATCATCCATTTATCTTACCGCGGAAGAAATATCAGGGGCGTGTTTTACTGCGCTGTGTATCACATCCTGATGAAATTTCCTCTCGCCGCCATGCTTGCCATATAGCCGCAGACTATTGTTTTTATACGGGGATTTTTTTGCTCTTTCGGCACTGATTTTTGACTTGCGTGCCGCCTTTATCTTTCAGACAGGAGTAGCAGCAATGCGTACAAAACAGACTATATGGACTCTTTCAGCCCTCTGTTTGACCGTGCTCTCTGCACAGGCGGCGGGGCTTCCGGACAAAATCGGTGCTGGCGAAGGGCAGCTCGATATCATCGCCTGGCCGGGTTATATCGAACGCGGTGATACCGATAAAGCCTACAACTGGGTGACGGATTTCGAAAAAGAAACGGGCTGTAAGGTCAACGTGAAAACAGCGGCCACTTCCGATGAAATGGTTAGCCTGATGGCGAAGGGAGGTTATGACCTCGTGACCGCGTCGGGCGATGCGTCCCTGCGTCTGATTATGGGTAAACGCGTGCAGCCGATAAACACGGCACTCATCCCAAACTGGAAAAACGTCGATCCGCGCCTGGTGAAAGGATCGTGGTTTAACGTTGACGGCAAAGTGTACGGCACGCCGTATCAGTGGGGACCAAACCTGCTGATGTACAACACCAAAACCTTCCCGACGCCGCCAGATAGCTGGAGCGTGGTGTTTGTGGAACAAAATTTACCGGACGGCAAAACTAACCAGGGCCGTGTGCAGGCTTACGATGGGCCAATTTACATCGCCGATGCCGCGCTGTTTGTTAAAGCTACACAGCCGCAACTGGGCATTACCGATCCGTATCAACTCACCGAAGAACAATACGCCGCAGTGCTGAAAGTGTTGCGCGACCAACACGGCCTGATTCACCGCTACTGGCATGACACCACCGTTCAAATGAGTGACTTCAAAAACGAAGGCGTTGTGGCTTCCAGCGCGTGGCCGTATCAGGCTAACGCCCTGAAAGGTGAAGGTCAGCCGATCGCCACCGTATTCCCGAAAGAAGGCGTCACCGGTTGGGCGGACACCACTATGTTGCATGCTGATGCCAAACATATGAATTGCGCATACAAATGGATGGACCACTCGCTAAAAGCGAAAGTTCAGGGTGATGTCGCGGCCTGGTTTGGTTCGCTCCCGGCAGTGGCTGAAGGATGCAAAGCCAGCACATTGCTCGGCGATAAAGGTTGTGAAACCAACGGCTATAACTACTTCGATAAGATTGTGTTCTGGAAAACCCCGGTCGCTGAAGGCGGTAAATTCGTGCCGTACAGCCGCTGGACCCAGGATTACATCGCGATTATGGGTGGCCGTTAAGCCCTGGAGGCGTTATGCCGTACGCTGTGCAGTTCAGAAACGTCTCGCGCCTTTATGGTGATGTACGAGCCGTGGATAACGTCTCGATTGATATCGAAGACGGGGAGTTTTTCTCGATGCTCGGGCCATCTGGCTCGGGCAAAACCACCTGCCTGCGGCTGATTGCGGGCTTTGAGCAGGTGACATCCGGGGAAATTGCGATTTTTGGCAAACCGGCACAAGACGTGCCGCCTTATCAGCGCGATGTGAATACGGTCTTTCAGGATTACGCATTATTCCCACACATGACGGTGCTGGAAAACGTCGCTTACGGCTTGATGGTAAAGGGTGTCGATAAAAAGACGCGCCTTGCCAAAGCGCAGGAAGCTCTGGAGCGCGTGGCGCTGGGATTTGTTCACGCCCGTAAACCCTCGCAGCTTTCTGGTGGCCAGCGTCAGCGTGTGGCGCTGGCTCGCGCTTTAGTCAATCGTCCACGCGTTTTGCTGCTGGATGAACCTTTGGGCGCACTCGATCTCAAATTGCGTGAACAAATGCAGGGCGAACTGAAAAAGCTCCAGCGCGAATTGGGCATCACGTTTATTTTCGTCACCCACGACCAGAGCGAAGCGCTGTCGATGTCCGACCGTGTTGCGGTATTTAATAACGGTCGCATTGAGCAGGTCGATACCCCGCGCCAGTTGTATATGCAGCCACGCACCGCCTTTGTGGCGAGTTTTGTCGGCACTTCAAACGTGTTGCAACCGGCGCTTTCCGGCAAAGTGTGCGGCGAGGAAGGGCTGTTCTCACTGCGGCCAGAACATATCGTTTTGAGCGATGAACCTGCCCACAACGGTGATGTTCGGGTCAGCGGCATGATTCAGGAAATCCACTATCAGGGTGCGGCAACTCGCCTTGAACTGCGCCTGTCAGACGGCGAAAAACTGCTGGTCAGCGAGGCGAATCCGCAACGCATTATCAGCGAAGAACGCTATCAAATCGGGCAGCAAGTCACCGCGGTCTGGCCCCGTGCAGCGATGGTTCCGTTGCAGGGGGAAGGATGAAATGGATATGAGTCTTCCCGCGTCCCATCCTGACAACCGCCTGATGCGGCGCGTCGCCACGTTTTTGTGGCAACGTCCTGGGTTCTGGCTGGCGTTGTTATTGCTGCCGCCATTGCTGTGGTTCGGCGTTATTTATCTTGGCTCGCTGTTAACGCTGCTGTGGCAGGGGTTTTACACCTTCGATGATTTCACCATGTCGGTCACGCCGGACCTGACTTTTGCCAACATCGCCGCGCTGTTTAACCCGGCGAACTACGACATTATTTTGCGCACGCTGACCATGGCGGTGGCCGTCACGCTCGCCAGTGCCGTATTAGCGTTCCCGATGGCCTATTTTATGGCGCGTTATACCTCGGGCAAACTCAAAGCATTTTTCTACATCGCCGTGATGCTGCCGATGTGGGCGAGCTACATCGTTAAGGCTTACGCCTGGACGCTGTTGCTTTCTCGTGATGGCGTGGCGCAGTGGTTCCTTAATCATATGGGGCTGGAACCGTTACTCAACCTGATGCTGACGATCCCGGCAGTGGGCGGTAACACGCTGTCGACCTCCGGTTTTGGGCGTTTTCTGGTGTTTCTCTACATCTGGCTGCCGTTCATGATTTTACCGATTCAGGCTGCTCTTGAGCGCCTGCCGCCGTCATTGTTACAGGCCTCGGCAGATTTGGGCGCGCGACCGACGCAAACCTTCCGCCATGTGATTTTGCCGCTGGCGATCCCCGGCGTGGCAGCCGGCTCAGTGTTTACGTTCTCACTGACGCTGGGTGATTTTATCGTGCCGCAACTGGTTGGCCCGCCGGGGTATTTCATCGGCAACATGGTCTACTCTCAACAAGGTGCGATTGGCAATATGCCGATGGCGGCGGCTTTTACGCTGGTGCCCATCGTGCTGATTGCGATTTATCTCTCACTGGTGAAACGACTGGGGGCTTTCGATGCACTCTGAACGCGCTCCGTTACTGTTAAAAATCGCCGCCTGGGGCGGGGTGATTTTCCTGCATTTCCCGCTGCTGATTATCGCGCTGTATGCGTTTAACACCGAAGAGGCGGCATTCAGTTTCCCGCCCAAAGGGCTGACGTTGCACTGGTTCAGCGTGGCGGCATCGCGTGGCGATATTCTTGATTCGGTGACGTTGTCACTTAAAATTGCCGCACTGGCAACGTTACTTGCTTTGATTCTTGGCACGCTGGCGGCTGCGGCGCTGTGGCGGCGGGAATTCTTCGGCAAAAATGCCATCTCTTTATTGCTGCTGTTACCCATTGCTTTACCGGGGATTATCACCGGGCTGGCGTTGTTAACCGCCTTTAAGATGATGAATTTTGAACCGGGGTTTTTCACGATTGTGGTCGGGCACGCGACGTTCTGCGTGGTGATCGTCTTTAACAACGTCATCGCCCGTTTTCGCCGCACCTCGTATAGCCTGATTGAAGCGTCGATGGATTTAGGGGCTGATGGCTGGCAGACCTTCCGCTACGTCATTTTGCCCAATTTAGGTTCGGCGTTACTCGCCGGGGGCATGCTGGCGTTTGCGCTGTCGTTTGATGAAATTATTGTCACCACCTTTACCGCCGGGCATGAACGCACATTGCCGCTGTGGCTGCTCAACCAACTGGGCCGCCCGCGTGAAGTGCCGGTGACAAATGTCGTGGCGTTAATGGTGATGCTGATGACCACCATTCCGATTTTAGGGGCGTACTGGCTGAGCCGTGGCGGAGATGAAGTCGCGGGCAGCGGTAAATAACGAAAGGGTATCACTATGCAAAGCCAACTCTTAATTAACGGCCAGTTAGTGAAAGGCCTGGGTGAAAAATTGCCGGTCTACAATCCGGCAACGGGGGAAGTGCTGCTTGAGATTGCGGAAGCCACAACGGAGCAGGTTAACGATGCGGTGAATGCCGCAGAGTTTGCATTTGCAACCTGGGGGCAAACCACGCCGAAAGAGCGCGCCGAACATCTGCTCAAGCTGGCGGATGTTATCGAGCAAAACGGCGAATCGTTTGCCCGTCTGGAATCGCAAAACTGCGGCAAGCCTTATCACTGCGTGTTAAATGATGAAATTCCGGCGGTCGTGGATGTCTTCCGTTTCTTCGCGGGAGCCAGCCGTTGCCTGAATGGCCTGGCCGCAGGGGAATATCTTAGCGGCCACACCTCGATGATCCGCCGTGATCCGGTTGGCGTAGTGGCGTCTATCGCGCCGTGGAACTACCCGCTCATGATGGCGGCCTGGAAACTCGGCCCGGCGCTGGCCGCAGGCAACTGCGTGGTGATCAAACCATCGGAAATCACACCGCTAACCGCGTTTAAACTCGCTGAACTGGCAAAAGATATTTTCCCGGCGGGCGTGTTGAATGTGCTGTTTGGGCGTGGGCAAACCGTGGGTGATGCGCTGACCGGACATCCAAAAGTGCGCATGGTGTCGCTCACCGGCTCGATTGCCACGGGCGAACATATCATCAGCCATACCGCGCCTTCGATTAAGCGCACCCATATGGAACTGGGTGGCAAAGCGCCGGTTATTGTGTTTGATGATGCCGACTTAGATGCCGTCGTCGAAGGGGTTCGTACCTTTGGTTATTATAACGCCGGGCAGGATTGCACTGCCGCGTGTCGTATCTACGCTCAGAAAGGGATTTACGACAAACTGGTCGAGAAGCTGGGTGAGGCGGTCAGCACGCTGAAATTTGGTGCGCCGGATGATGAGTCCACCGAACTTGGCCCACTGAGTTCCGCCGCCCATCTTGAGCGTGTAAGCAAAGCGGTGGATGCCGCTAAAGCCCTGGCACACGTAAAAGTGGTGACGGGCGGGGCAAAAGTAGACGGGCCGGGATATTACTTCCAGCCGACGCTGCTTGCTGGTGCAAAACAGGAAGACGACATCGTGCAAAAAGAGGTGTTCGGCCCGGTTGTCAGCGTCACAACGTTTGACGATGAAGAGCAAGTTCTGGGCTGGGCCAACGACTCCAGTTATGGGCTGGCGTCATCAGTCTGGACGAAAGACGTGGGTCGTGCGCATCGCCTGAGTGCGCGGTTGCAGTACGGTTGCACCTGGGTGAATACCCATTTCATGCTGGTGAGCGAAATGCCGCACGGCGGGCAAAAACTTTCGGGTTATGGCAAGGATATGTCGTTATTCGGGCTGGAAGATTACACCGTAATTCGGCATGTGATGATTAAGCACTAGCTTTTCGTGACGATGGATAAAGGTGGATAGCGCGGATGTGTCTATCCGCCTTCATAAATTTAGAGGTAACCTGTATTTTTTTATAAGTTCTTCATATTAATGATCAAGATACAGATAGTGCATCCAGCTGGTCATGCGCAGCAGCACTTTACGCATCACCGACACATGAGTGAAGTGGTCAGAGTAAACGGCGACCTGCGCAAAAATTCCATCCGGTAAATCATCAACTTGCTGATTTGGCTCAAGCTCAATGACCGCAAGAACGCCGTCACTGCCGGGTGTGAGCGTTAATGACTGCAATGTCCCTTGCGCCTGGTAACTGCCGCCAGGTACCACCGGAAGAATTGAAGTGAGTTTCCCGCGGAAAACCTGGCCGGGAAGAGCATTAAACACCACTTCAGCTTCATCACCCGCTTCGAGGCGTAACAGCGAGTTTTGCCTGAACTGTGCAATAATTTGTCGTTTTTGTTGCGGAATAAACACCATCACCGGGCGTAATGGCAGGGCGGCTGCATAAGTGCCGGGGCGAATCAGCACTTGCGTTACGTACCCGTCGCTGGGGGCGCGAATGACTGTCTGGCTGAGGTTATATTTGGCTTCAGCAAGCTGGGCGCGCAGGCTGACAATCTGTGATTGTTCGCCATTCACCATGCTGTCTAACTGGCTTTTAATTTGCGATTGCTCAGCAAGCGAGCCTTTCACCAGCGCATCCTGAGCCAGGTAATTCTGCCGGGCATTATCAATATCGCTTTCAGAAAACGGGTTCACTCGCGCCTGACTGCCGCGCAAGTAACGTTGGTAATCTTTATATAATCTATCGCGCTCTGCGGTGACTCGCGTGGTATTTGCCACGGCTTCATCGAGTTCACCTTTAAGTGACTGAGTGCTGTGAATCGCCGTCGTTAAATCAGCCTGGAGTCTGTCCACTCGCGTTTGGTAGCGGGTGGGATCTAATTTAAACAGCACTTCTCCTTTTTTAATCATCATATTTTGTTTATCAGTCACTTCACTCACCACACCGGTAACTTGTGGAGTAAGTGGAATAGAAATCACCGCTTTTTGCGCTAAATAAGTATAAGGATGGTTGTAGTTCATTAACAAAATAAGCGCGCCAATTAAAAATACGCCGCCGAGGGCAGCCGTTGGCACTGTCCATTTATTTACCGGTATTTTAAATATTTTGAAGATTGACCAGGCAATAGCAACATATGTCAGGATAATGAGCAAATCCATGATGTTACTCCGATGGCGGTATTATTTTATTGTCGCCTAACTTTTGCTCCAGCTCAGAAACCCTTTGCTGTAACGAAGCCAGTGTTGCGTCGGGGTTTTGTTGCATACCCCAGCCTCTTTCAGGTCGGTAAAGAGTGGCCCAAATCCACAAAAACGGCCAGATAACATGCAGCGTAAACAAACTTACCCAGCCCGCTACATGAATAGCATCGGCATGGGGATGATTACGTGCTTTCGCAATAAGATAAGGAATATCGTGAAGAATAATGATCCCGTAAAAAATAATCAGGAAAACGAAAATAAGCACGCCGAGCGCAAAATAGTTAAGAAACATAGCGGCCTCGATTCATAGAACAGCGGTTCTGTATTAAAGATAGACGCTATCAAATCAGGCGGCAGGGAATTATAAAAATCTCACCCGTTATCATTAAGCTCTCCCCATTAAGAGGGATGGCACGTGCTTTTACTCGATTGCTTTGAAGCCAGCAGGGTCGCTAAAACTTGATCTGAGTCATAAAAAACGGCATATTCCGCAACATAATTTTTCAAAGCCCTTAATTATTCATGACTACTTATCAACATATGTTGGTTTTTTACGCTGCAATGTCGTTAATCACCGCTTTTATCACATGGTTTTTGGCTCGTGATACCAAAAGAATTAAACTGTTAAGCTCTGTGCTGGTGGGCGCAACGTGGCCGATGAGTTTTCCAGTCGCGTTGATGTTTTCTCTTTTCTAAAACCCGTCATATACATGGCTCAGGGTTTAGCCGAACAGGTATTCCATGAACGACATAACATTTTTTCAACGCTTTGAGAGCGATATCGTTGCCGGGCGTAAAACCATTACGCTGCGCGATGTTTCGGAGTCGCACTTTATCCCAGGCCAACAGTTGCGCGTAGGGCGTTATGAAGATGACGTCTACTTTTGCACCATTGAAGTGGTGAGCGTGACTCCGGTAGCGCTTGAAAAGCTGACAGACGAGCACGCGCGCCAGGAAAATATGACGCTGCCGGAACTCAAAGCAGTGATTGGTGAAATTTATCCCGGTTTGACGGAGCTTTACGCGATTGTTTTTAGATTGCAGGCAAAGGGCGAACAACGGGTTTTGTAGGGTGGATAAGCGCTAGCGTCATCCACCATTAGCGTCAATAGTGTCGGATGACGCTTTGCTTATCCGACCTACGAAGAGGTTTGCTGACTGGCCTTCTTCAACATCTGATACAACTCATCTTTTAGCCGCAACTTTTCTTTTTTCATCTGCACGACCTTTTCGTTGCATCCCGTCCCTTGCGGTCCTCCCTTGCGTAAAATCTCGTCGTCGAGTTGATTGTGCTTGTCAAACAAGCTGAGGAAACGCGGGTTAGCGGATTTTAGTTCGTTGATCAATTCACGGTACTCAGGAAACATGACATACCTCCTGGACTTGGGTGGGTGAATGGAATGTCGCTTGGCACTTGCTGCCATAGCCAGTGTAGGCACTCCTTAAGGCAAATTGAAAGCACCGCTTCGTAAGGGTTTGTCAATTTGCGACCCATCTTGTGAGTTCACTATTCTGATGATATTTTCGCCACTTTATGCCTTGCATAAAAGCAAAAATTGACAACGACAATCTCATTATCGTGTGCTAAAACATATCTATGATATATCTTAAATGCCGAAAAATGAGAATCCAATGACCTTACAAACCAAACCCCATCTCCCGCAGCGCGTAAAAAATGAACTCAAATTTCGCGAGTTAACCGTTAAAAATAAAGAAACTATTGCCGGGTGTTTTCATCGCATTGTGTTTACCAGTCCGGAGCTGGCGGGCTTTTCCTCACAGGGCTTTGATGACCACGTAAAAGTCTTCTTCCCACCTGAAACCGGTGACTTCGCGCGCCCATCCGTCACTGACGATGGGATTGTCTGGGGGGAAGGCGCTCGCCCCATTTCCCGCGACTACACGCCGCTGCATTTTGATGCCGCGCGTAATGAACTGACGCTGGATTTCTATATTCACGACGGTGGCGTTGCCAGCCTGTGGGCGGAAAACGCGCAAACTGGCGATACGTTGCTTATCGGCGGGCCAAGAGGTTCGCTGGTTATTCCCGTTGATTACGCTTTCCAGGTTTATGTTTGTGATGAAAGTGGTTTGCCTGCGGTACGCCGTCGTTTGGCTTCGCTGGCGCAACACATTTCCCCGCTGGTGCTGGTTAACAGCCATCACCCGGATACTCACGATTACCTCCGTGAGTTTGAACACGCGCACATCGAATGGCTTGATACCGAATCTATCGCCAGACGCATCAGCGAACTTGAATTCCCGTCCAGCGACTATTTTGTCTGGATAACGGGTGAAGGGCGCGATGTGAAACAACTGAGCGATGAACTGCTGGAAAAGCGGGGGCTGGACGGAGATTACATCCGCGCTGTGGCTTACTGGCATAACAAATAATGAGAGTTCACGAACACGGTGGCATGGAAGGCAAAGCACGCATGCGCCGCGAGCGTCTGTTTGATGCCAGCGACATTCGTTTGCTGATCCTGCATTTCCTTTCAGGTAACGCGGCCCACGGTTACGAGTTGATTAAGTCCATCGAAGCGACGGCCAAAGGTGAATACGTACCCAGTCCCGGGATTATCTACCCGAACCTTTCGTTACTTGAGGAGATGGGATTTATCGCTGCGGTGCAGGGCGACAGCAGTAAAAAAGCCTGGATGTTAACCGCAGAGGGTCAGGCTGAACTCGCGCAACAGCAGGAACACCTTGGGCATATCATTGCGAAGCTCGAATCGTTAGGCGTGCTGGGTGACAACCGCCGTTTGCCAGAGATTCAGCGCGCGATTCATAATTTCAAAATGGCGCTCAATACCAAACTTGGCCAGAGCGATTTACCTAAAGAGACGCTGTATAAAATCATCGATACCCTGGATCAGGCCGCGAAAGATATCGAGCGGAGTTAATTTCGTCCATTCTCGACAATGAAGCATAAAGATTCGCCCAAATCTGCCGAAACTATATGCTTCTGTTGCCATGAGAATAAAAAAGCATGTTAAATCGTATAAAAGTTGTTACCAGCCTACTATTTGTGCTGGGTTTATTTGGAATTTTACAAATGACGTCCGGCGGGTTGTTCTTTAACGCGCTGAAAAACGACAAAGAAAACTTCACTGTGCTGCAAACGATTCGCCAGCAACAGTCGACGCTCAACGGTAGCTGGGTGGCGTTATTGCAAACCCGCAACACGCTTAACCGTGCGGGTATCCGTCATATGATGGACACCAACAACATCGGGAGTGGTGCGACGGTCAATGAGCTGATGCTGATTGCCAGCCAGTCGCTCAAGCAGGCCGAAAAAGAGTGGGCCGCGTATGAAGCGCTGCCACGCGATCCGCGCCAGAGCGAAGAGTCCATCAATGAAATCAAGCGTAACTATGCGATTTACCATGGTGCTTTGGCCGAACTGATCCAGTTGCTGGGGGCGGGTAAAATTAATGAATTCTTCGACCAGCCGACGCAGAAGTATCAGGATGGGTTTGAGAAAGAGTACGTTAACTATCTGCAACAAAACGACCACTTGTACCAGGAAGCGGTTGACGACAATAACCAGTCTTATTCACAGGCCATCTGGATACTGGTTGTCATTCTGACGCTGGTTGTCGCGGCCATTATTACCGTGTGGCTGGGTATCAAGAAAACCCTCATCGAACCGCTTCATCGCTTGATTGATAACATCCGCCACATTGCGGATGGCGATTTGGTGCACACCATTGATGTGCATGGCACCAATGAAATGGGCCAACTGGCGGCAAGTCTGCGACACATGCAGTCAGAGCTTGTGAGCACTGTTAACGAAGTTCGTAACGGCGCACATGCGATTTATAGCGGTGCCAGTGAAATCTCTATCGGTAATAACGACCTGTCTTCCCGTACCGAGCAACAAGCCGCTTCGCTTGAAGAGACCGCTGCCAGCATGGAACAGCTGACCGCGACCGTTAAGCAGAATGCCGAAAACGCCCGCCAGGCAAGCCAGCTGGCGTTGAGCGCGTCAGAAACCGCGCAGAAGGGCGGCAAAGTGGTGGATAACGTGGTGCGCACCATGAATGACATCGCTGGCAGCTCGAAGAAAATTGCCGACATTACCAGTGTGATTGATGGCATCGCTTTCCAGACCAATATTCTGGCGCTGAACGCCGCTGTTGAAGCGGCGCGTGCCGGTGAACAAGGCCGAGGTTTTGCGGTTGTTGCAGGTGAAGTCCGCAACCTGGCGCAACGCAGCGCGCAAGCGGCGAAAGAGATCAAAGGCCTGATTGAAGATTCCGTCAACAAAGTGGATACCGGTTCAACGCTGGTTGAAAGCGCGGGCGAAACCATGGGTGAAATCGTCAATGCGGTCACGCGTGTGACGGATATCATGGGCGAAATCGCGTCGGCGTCTGATGAGCAAAGCCGGGGTATCGACCAGGTCGGTCTGGCGGTGTCTGAAATGGATCGCGTAACCCAGCAAAACGCCGCCCTGGTGGAGGAATCCGCCGCCGCCGCTTCTGCACTGGAAGATCAGGCGAGCCGTTTGACTCAGGCTGTTGCCGTGTTCCGTATTGGTCAGGAAGCCAAAAAGGAGTCTCGTCAGGTTGAGCCAAAACTGACTATCGCTCCGGTGATGAATCGTAAAGCCGCCGTCAGCGACTCAAACGAGAACTGGGAAACCTTCTGATTTTTTAGACAAGCCTGGATAAGCGACAGTGCCGGATGACGCTGCGCTTATCCGGCCTACAACGCGTAAATGTCAGTTCCAGTACAACCTGTTGTACTGCTGCTAAAAAAATCTGCGTGCTTCCTCACATTTCTCCGTACTAAATCTTCGCGTTTATCCGACAAACAAAAAAGTATGACCCTCTTCACATAAGCACAGCGTACCGATCGCCACACTTGATTCCATCAGACAAGACCGGAGTCCAGCCCAATGGAATCAAGCAAAGTTCCCGCACTCACGCGATCTATCGAAATTATCAATTTCATTGCGCAGCACGGGCCATCCAGTGCTGCAACGTTGATGAACGCACTGGGTATCCCGAAAAGCACTCTTTATCTGCTGTTAGCGGAATTAAAGAAGCACCGGTTTCTGGCGGTTGATGCACAAGATAACTACTGCCTGTGGACCAAGCTGGTTGAGCTTGCCGGGCATGCGCTGAGTAAAATCGACCTGCGGGATATTGCCCGTAAGCGTCTGACTCAATTAATGGAGCTGACCGGATTGCTGTGTCATTTGGGGATCATTGATGGCGGGAATGCTTATTACATCCTGAAAATCGAATCCTCATCCACTATCAGCGTGCGTTCGCATGAAGGGAAAAGTCTCTCGCTGAGCCGTTCGGGTATTGGCAAATGCCTGCTCGCCTGGCAGCCCTCGCCGCAGCGTGAAAACATTGTTGCCGGGCTTGATTACAGCCCCAGTACGCTGACCTCGATTACCACCCCAGAACGCATGCTCCAGGAGATAGAAAAGATCCGCTATCAAGGCTGGAGCTATGACCGGGGGGAAGATTATACCGATGTGCGCTGTGTCGCCGCTCCTGTATTCAATGGGCACAACAACCTCACTGCCGCTATCTCAGTGGTCGGTACTCGCCTGCAAATCAATGATGACAATCGTGACCTGATTGCCAGCCAGACTATTGCCTGCGCCAAAGATATTTCCCGTTTACTCGGCTGGCGCAGTCCGTTTGACCTGAAAGCCTCATAACCTATTTCATAAGGAGAACGACCCAATGACCCTACCTAAAATTAAACACGTTCGAGCCTGGTACCTGGGCGGTGCGACCGCAGAAAAAGGCAGCGGGGGTGCCGATTACCACGATCAGGGCAATCAGCACTGGATTGATGACCATATCGCGACACCAATGAGTAAATACGCCCAGTATGAGCAATCACGCCAGTCGTTTGGTATCAACGTACTGGGCACCTTAGTGGTGGAAATCGAAGCCGAAAATGGACAGACCGGTTTCGCGGTATCCACGGCCGGTGAAATGGGATGCTTTATTGTCGAAAAACACCTCAATCGTTTTATAGAAGGCAAATGCGTCAGCGATATCAAACTCATTCACGATCAAATGCTGAATGCTTCGATGTATTACTCCGGTTCTGGCGGCCTGGTCATGAATACCATTTCCTGTATCGATCTCGCATTATGGGATCTGTTTGGGAAAGTGGTCGGGCTGCCCGTTTATAAGCTGTTAGGAGGAGCGGTGCGTGATGAAATTCAGTTTTACGCCACCGGCGCTCGCCCGGATCTCGCCAAAGAGATGGGGTTTATCGGCGGCAAAATGCCAACGCACTGGGGGCCGCACGATGGCGATGCGGGTATCCGTAAAGATGCCGCTATGGTGGCGCAATATCGTGAAAAATGCGGGCCAGACTTCTGGTTAATGCTCGATTGCTGGATGAGCCAGGATGTGAATTATGCCACCAAACTTGCCCATGCCTGCGCCCCGTACAACCTGAAGTGGATCGAGGAATGCCTGCCGCCTCAGCAATACGAAGGTTATCGCGAACTCAAGCGCAATGCGCCTCCAGGTATGATGGTTACTAGCGGTGAACACCACGGCACCTTGCAATCCTTCCGCACGCTGGCGGAGACGGGCATCGATATTATGCAGCCGGATGTAGGCTGGTGCGGTGGTTTAACCACGCTGGTAGAAATTGCGGCGATTGCTAAATCTCGCGGGCAGCTCGTTGTGCCGCACGGTTCGTCGGTCTACTCCCATCATGCGGTGATAACTTTTACTAATACGCCTTTTAGCGAATTCCTGATGACCAGTCCGGATTGCTCAACGATGCGTCCGCAGTTTGACCCGATTTTGCTCAATGAGCCGGTGCCTGTGAACGGACGGATGCACAAATCGGTGCTGGATAAACCTGGCTTTGGTGTTGAGCTTAACCGGGAATTAAACCTTAAACGTCCTTACAGCCATTAATCATCCCGTGTCACGTTCAACAGGGCACTAACGCCTTTTATTCGTGACACTGTCACCTTTATTGGTCTCATTGAGAGGAAGACTGCTATGGATTCCGTTTTAAATCGCGCCGTGAAGAAGAACCGCGCACGCCTGATTCCGTTCATGCTGGCGCTGTATATTCTGGCATTCCTTGACCGCTCTAATATCGGTTTTGCGAAAGAGACCTATCAGATAGATACCGGACTGAGCAATGAAGCGTATGCGCTTGGCGCGGGGATCTTCTTTGTGGTGTACGCCTTCCTGGGCGTTCCGGCGAATTTGCTGATGCGAAAATGGGGGGCTCGCCGCTGGATTGGTGGCACAACTTTGTTATGGGGAATGCTCTCGGCTGCCATGGGGTACGCCGATACCGAAGCGAAGTTTCTCATTGTTCGGACACTGCTGGGTGCGGCGGAGGCTGGGTTTTTCCCCGGCATGATCTATCTCACCTCACAATGGTTCCCGCAGCAAAATCGCGCTGCAATTATGGGGCTGTTTTACATGGGCGCGCCTCTGGCGTTAACCCTTGGCTCACCACTTTCCGGTGCGTTACTGGAAATGCATGGCTTTATGGGCAGCCCCGGCTGGTACTGGATGTTTCTGATTGAGGGGCTGCTGGCCGTGGGCGCTGGTGTGTTCACCTTTTTCTATCTCGACGATACCCCACAAAAAGCCCGTTTTCTGACGGAAGAAGAGAAGCGAGTGTTGCTGGCTCAACTGGCGCTTGAAGACGAGAAGAAAACCAACTCGCGGTTTATGGACGCCATCAGCAACAGCCGGGTATGGCAGCTCGCCATCATCTACATGACCATTCAGATTGCGGTATACGGGCTGATTTTCTTCTTACCCACCCAGGTCGCAGAACTGATGGGCACCAAAGTCGGGTTTACCGCCTCCCTGGTCACCGCCATTCCCTGGATAGCCGCTCTGTTTGGTACCTGGTACATCCCGCGTTACTCCGACAGAACCGGCGATCGTAAAAATGTGGCGGCTCTGACGCTGCTGGCCGCGGGCGTGGGTATTGGGGTTTCTGGCTTAGTCAGCCCTGTTTTCGCCATTGTTGCGCTGTGTGTGGCGGCCATTGGTTTTATTGCCGTACAACCGGTTTTCTGGACGATGCCCACGCAGCTTCTTTCAGGGACGGCGCTGGCCGCAGGCATTGGTTTTGTGAATCTGTTCGGCGCGGTTGGCGGTTTTCTGGCACCGCTTATTCGAGTCAAAGCGGAAACGGCTTTTAACAGCAATGCCGCAGGATTGCTGGCGCTGGCTGGCATCGCCATTGTCGGTGCGTTGATTATCTTCACTCTTAGCGTGGCAAAACAGGCACCGCTAACACGAATTAATAAAAAGGAATCGGTATGAATTCGCTGTTATCTAATCCGTTTAAGCAGGGCATTTTGAACAACGAGGTACAAATTGGGCTGTGGTTGAGTAGCACCTCATCCTACCTGGCTGAAATTGCGGCGACATCAGGTTATGACTGGCTTTTGATAGACGGTGAACATGCTCCCAATACCGTGCAGGATCTCTATCATCAGTTGCAGGCCATTGCCGCTTACCGCAGCCAGCCGGTGATCCGTCCCGTTGAAGGACAGCGGAGCATTATTAAGCAGATGTTGGATATTGGCGCCCGCACTCTGCTTATTCCGATGGTGGATACGCCTGAGCAGGCGCGCGAGATTGTCAGCGCCACACGTTACCCACCGCTTGGAACCCGTGGCGTTGGCGCTAGTGTGGCTCGCGCCGCCCGCTGGGGGCGGGTAGAAAACTATATGGCGCAGGCGAACGATGAATTATGCGTGTTAATTCAGGCCGAAAGCAAAACGGCACTGGATAACCTGGACGCTTTACTGGAAGTCGATGGTATCGACGGGATTTTTATCGGTCCGGCAGATTTGTCCGCATCATTGGGTTATCCGGATAACGCCAACCACCCGGAAGTGCAGCGCATCATTGAGCAGAGCATTCGCCGCATTCGTCATGCAGGGAAGGCGGCGGGATTCCTGGCGGTTAACCCGGAAATGGCGAAAAAATGCATCGAGTGGGGCGCTAATTTCGTCGCGGTTGGCGTGGATACCATGCTCTATACACAAGCGCTGGATGCCCGGCTGGCGTTATTCAGCCAGACGCCAGTGAGCAACGGTAATAAAAACAGCTACTAACAAAGCAAACCGTAGGTCGGGTAAGCGCAAGCGTCACCCGACATTTCCCAATCTACAATTCCGCCTCATCCAGGCGCATCAACCTGTCCAGGCGCTGATGGTAACAACGCAGCGTGGCGTCAATCGCCTCGGGCGGCATAAACGAATCACGATATACCGCTTCCACAATGCGACTCTCTTTTTGCAAATCACTTAATAACTTGACGATCAGTTTGTCGGTCAATCCTATCGCCAGGCCGAGTTCCCGGAAATCCATACCCAGATATTCGCCGTATGCGGTTTTAAAACCGGGCGCTAACTCGCGTTCGCCTTCCTCGCAACTCAGTAACGGCAGCGCCATAAATCCTGAGCTAAAAATGGCCGGATAGGGCGCAACCGAGACAAAATCATAAACCGGCGATAGCGTCGGCTCGCCCATACGCGGGTGTATCAGCCCGAAATTGCGCAGGTGCATATCGTTATTGCCCAGCAGATACGCGTAAGCAATGCGCCGGAACAGGTCGATTTTAAAGGCGAGGTTGCTATTCACATGCTGCGTCAGGAACTCGGCTAATTGTTGATAGCTGACGTTCTGTTTGCCGTCGCTGCCGGTTTTTCCGTACTTTTCGCCGACATTCATCGCCGCATCCAGTTGTTCCTGGTGGATTGCCGCCCCGGTTTGAATGTCTCTGTCAAAGCGGCGGATCACAAAGGCCAACTCTGGCGTGGCTTGGTTGTCTTCACACGCAAATCTCACCAGCCCATGAGGCGGCACGTCAAATCCCAGCCGCGCCATAAGCGTCATGGTGGCGTGTTCGTTTTCCGCCAGATGGGGGAATTCTGCCGGGGACGGTTTTAGGATGTATTCGCCCTGGTGTTCAACCACGGCAAATTCACCGTCGCGCACCACCATTTGCAATTTAGGCTGATAGCCGGAGATGCTCATCCCGCGCTGGGCTTTGGGCAATTCATGAATAAATTCATTGCGCGTAAAACTTAGCTGCGGGTTCACTTTGCCAGAGCCAGTCAGGTGCTTCAGCCCTTTGGTTGAATAGCCGGACTCTCGCTCTTTGGCCTGCACCAGCGGCGTCAAAAGAATAGGGCAACGCATCGTTAATCCTCTTGCATGCTGACCAGTTGCACCGCACCAATCAGGTTTTTACCGTTATCGATAAGCATCCCGAGAAGGTCATGCTCGTCGCGCTGCTGTAATTGGCTGTAGCGCATTTTCAGCCAGCCTTCCGGTGCCAGCGAGGCAAAAAAGGGCGGCAGCGTCGGGCTTTGAAAATGACCCACACGCACCGGTAAACTGAGCGACAGCGGCGGGCCGACGTAATCTGCGCGATAGCTAAATGCAAAACCGTTGTCGTCCTGGCGCAGCTCACCCACCGGTTCACCGTATAACCAGACCTCTACACGGCGGCGCATAATTTCACCCCCAGCGCCTCGGCAACGCGTAATACCGTGCCAAATTTGACCTGTTCCGGATCTTTAAACAGGCGTTTGAGCGTGGATGCCGACACGCCAGTTTGCAGCTCAAGTGTTGCCAGGTCGATGTCGAGCTCTTTGCGGCGCTGGTTGAGTTGCGCCCCGAGTTGGGCTGATTCGCTAATGACGTGTTCGCTTACGGCCAGGTCTGATTCCTGCGCCCGCAGAATCACCGCTTTTTTAACGTCATTCAATAATTCGCCCATCGCATGCAGTTTGTCGGCAAGCGTAGTGGTGTCGTAGTTCATTTCTGACCCCTTTCTTTTCATTTAAGCAGGGAAATGGTTGTCTGTGAGCCTTTGATACAAAAATGTATCATGCGTGAGCTTTATTGTCTTTTTTTTAATTTAAATGGCTCATATTTGGTCTGATCCATATTTAATAGATTATTAAAGACCTTTTTATGAATGATAAACACGACAATAGACCATTTGTGAGCTTTTAACAGGAAGCGAAATCGGCTTATCCAGATTCTGGATAACCAAATGTAAATTAATTGTTTCACTCAGGTAGCGCGAATCCCTATTAATGAAGGCATGTTAATCAACACGAGTTTGTTGCATGTCTTATCGAATCAGTTTGTTGGATAAAATCCCGGTCGCTCAGGATGACACGCCTGCTGAGGCGCTGAAGCACACGTTGCATCTGGCACAACAGGCCGAAGCCTGGGGCTATCACCGCTTCTGGATTGCCGAGCACCATAACACCGCCCGGCTGGCAAGCCCTTCACCGGAGCTGCTTATTGCGTGGATCATCGGGCAAACAAACCGTATTCGTGTCGGTTCCGGCGGGGTGATGTTGCAGCACTACAGCCCATATAAAGTGGCCGAAAACTTCAACTTACTGGCGAACCTGGCACCGGGGCGCATTGATCTCGGTGTTGGTAAAGCGCCTGGCGGTTTACCGCTTTCGACCAAAGCGTTGCAGCGCGGCGTGCAGGATAAATCCTCATTTGCCGATCAACTCGCCCAGCTCGATAACTGGCTTTCTTTACCTGCCGCACAAGATGACGAAGAAACCCTGCGCGCCACGCCGGTTCCCGCTCGTAGCGCCGATCGATTCTTGTTAGGTGCCAGTCTTGAAAGTGCGACGCTTGCCGCAAACCTGAACTGGAATTTTGTCTACGCCGCCCATCTGAATGGGGACAAAGCCCTGATGCGCGAAGTATTGAGTTCATGGCGCAGCCGCAGTTCGCTCGACACGATAGTGGCGGTGCAGGTGATTGTCGCCGCTGACGCTGAAAAAGCTGACCAATTAGCCAGTCTTGTCGAGATCTGGAGTGTTGAACTGGAAAACAACCAGCGCGTCAGTGTGGCCAGTGAAGCGCAGGCCCACGCGTTTGCTCGCCAGGCGGGGAGCGCCATCAAAAAAATCGAACGCCGCGAACCTTCACTGCTAAAAGGCACTGCGGAGACGGTTCACGCCGGGCTTGCGGCATTGAGCAAAGAGTTCGCTATCGACGAATTTATTATTGATACCCCGATTGCCGACCCGGTCGCTCGTCTTCAATCGCTGCGTTTGTTAGCTGGCGTTCAGCCTGCCATATCGCACCTCGATTTTGCTGCCCAGCATGATGCCTGGTAAGGGGACGCAGATGACATTTGAACAGCAGCTTATCGACTGGCGGCGTGAACTCCACCAGAACCCGGAACTGTCGGGGGAAGAGGTGGCAACTACCGCGCGGATACGCCACTGGCTGGAATCTGCTGGCATACGGTTATTGCCTTACTCACTGGCGACCGGCGTGGTGGCAGAAATCGGGCAGGGCGAGAAGATGATCGCGCTGCGTGCGGATATTGACGCGCTGCCGATTCAGGAAACCAGCGGCGTTGCGTTCAGTTCACACAATGAAGGGGTGATGCACGCCTGCGGGCACGACGTTCACAGTAGCGTGATCCTCGGTGCCGCATTGTTATTAAAAGCGCGGGAATCGCAACTGGCCGGGCGCGTGCGCTTGTTATTCCAACCTGCGGAAGAAAACTTTACCGGCGCGAAAGCGTTGATTAAAGCCGGGGCGCTGGAAAACGTGACCGCGATTTTCGGCATGCACAACGAGCCTGGTTTACCGGTAGGCACCTTTGCCACCCGAGGCGGCGCGTTTTATGCCAACGTTGACCGTTTTGTTTTGCGGGTGCAGGGGAAAGGTGCGCACGCTGCCCGTCCACATCAGGGAAATGACGCCATTGTGCTCGCCAGCCAGTTGGTGATTGCCCTGCAAACCATTGCCAGCCGCAATATCGACACGCTGGATTCAGTGGTCGTCAGCGTCACACGCATTCAGGGAGGGAATACCTGGAATGTGTTGCCTGAACACGTCGAACTCGAAGGAACCGTGCGTACCCATAACGCCGATGTTCAACGTCACGTTGAGAAACGAATCAGTGAGATTGCAGCCGGTTTAGCCAGTGCGTTTGGCGCACACATAGAAGTGGAATGGTTTAACGGGCCAATAACATTGCTCAACGATGAACAATGGGCGGCTTTTGCGATGCAGGTCGCACAAGATTTTGGATATCAGACCCAAACCTCTGAACTGCACATGGGCGGCGAGGACTTCGCGGTTTATCTGCAAAACATTCCCGGCGCATTTGTCAGCATTGGCAGCGCCAGCGCATACGGTTTACACCATTCGGCATTTAATCCGGATGAAGCATTAATAGAAGATGCGGCGAGATATTTCGCCACACTTGCTGAACAGGCGCTACTGGTCAATTAACTATTTGGAGAACCACCATGTCAAACAACAGACAATTGCGCCTGGGCACCATATTACATGGCGCGTCCGGGAATATGTCGGCCTGGCGTCACCCGGCAGCTATTGCGGATGCCAGTATTAATTTCGAGTTTGTCAAAGAGACGGCATTAAAAGCCGAAGCTGGAAAGCTGGACTTTTTATTTGTGGCGGATGGTTTATATATTAACGAAAAATCTATTCCGCATTTTCTGAATAGATTCGAGCCGCTCACGGTGCTGTCGGCATTAGCCAGCGTGACCACACATTTAGGGCTGGTCGGTACGCTGTCCACCTCTTACAGCGAGCCTTTTACGGTCGCACGCCAGTTCGCCAGCCTGGACCATTTAAGCAAAGGCCGCGCGGGCTGGAACGTGGTGACGTCACCGCTGGAAGGTTCGGCGAAGAACTTCTCACGTGAGAAACACCCGGAACACGCGCTGCGTTATCGCATTGCGGATGAATATCTCGATGTGGTGAAAGGGCTGTGGGATTCCTGGGAAGAAGATGCGTTTATTCGTGACAAAGAAAGCGGGCAGTTTTTTGATGCGAATAAATTACACACCTTAAATCACCACGGCGATTTCTTTAAAGTGGCAGGGCCGCTGAATATTTCTCGCACCCCACAAGGTCGCCCAATTGTATTTCAGGCGGGCGCTTCTGATGATGGTAAAAAATTAGCCGCACGCCATGCGGATGCTATTTTCACCCATCATGAAACCCTTGAAGAAGCGCAACATTTTTATCATGACGTGAAAGGCCAACTGGCCAGTCACGGTCGCTCGCCTGAAGATCTGCATATCTTCCAGGGTGTGAGCGTGATTGTCGGTAAAGATGCCGCCGACGTTGAAAACCAATATCAAACCACCGCCGCGCTGGTTTCGATTAACGATGCGCTGAATTACCTCGGTCGCTATTTTGAACATCACGATTTCAGCCAGTATCCGCTGGATGAAGCGTTCCCGGATATCGGGGACCTGGGGCAGAACAGTTTCCGTAGCACCACGGATGAAATCAAACGTAATGCCCGCGAGCGCAATCTGACATTACGCCAGGTGGCGCTGGAAGCGGCATCGCCTCGCCCGCGTTTTTCTGGCACCGCGCAACAGGTTGCAGACGGATTACAGCAGTGGTTCGAAAGCCACGCCGCAGACGGTTTTATCATTCAGGGCGGTACGCCGGACACCTTCCCACGCTTTGTGGATGAAGTGGTTCCGGTTCTGCAAGCCCGGGGGTTATTCCGCACCGAATATCCAGGGACCACGCTGCGCGAAAGCCTCGGGCTGGCGAGTCCGGTTAATCAATATTTGTAAAAGCGTCATCCGACAAAAAAATCAAAATAAGAAAGAGAACCTGTTATGAACAAAACATCGCTAATTCTGACTATCGCTCTGGCACTGTCATCGGCACAAACCTTCGCACAGGAGGTCACGATCAACGGCACTGGCGTCAGCCTGGAAGCCAATAAAACGCCTGTTAATACCGCCGTGAATCCGGCTGCGGTAGCACAACTGCCTAAAGACTATCGCTTTGCGGTGCCGGGGAAATTTACCGTGGCGGTTGCCGCACTCAACTCACCGCCGCTGACGGTGTTTGCCGAAGACAACAAAACGCTGCTGGGCAGTGAAGTGGATATTGCCCGCCTGGTGGCAGACAGCTTAGGGCTGGAGCTTAACGTGGTGCCAACCTCCTGGGAGGACTGGCCGCTGGGCGTGACATCAGGGAAATACGATGCGGCAATCAGCAATATTACCGTCACCAAAGATCGCAAACAGAAATTTGATTTTGCCACCTACCGTAAAGACTCGCTCGGGTTCTATGTGAAAGCCAATAGCCCGATTAAGAAGATTGAGAAAGCAGAAGATATTGCCGGGCTGCGCATTATCGTCGGCTCAGGCACTAACCAGGAATCTATTTTGCTGGCGTGGAACGAAGAGAACCTGAAAAAAGGGCTTAAACCTTTCACGCCGGTTTACACCAAAGATGATGCCGCACAAACCCTCGCGTTGCAGTCAGGTCGCGCCGATGCCTTCTTTGGCCCGAACGTGACCGGTGCCTGGAAAGCGGCGTTAACCCAGAAAACACAATTAGTCGGCGTGGTGGATGGCGGCTGGCCGAAAGCGGCGCATATCGCCGTCACGCTCAAGAAAGGCAGTGGCCTGGTTGATCCGGTACAAACCGCACTTAACGGCGTCATCAAGAATGGCGATTACAACAAAGTGCTGAACCGCTGGGGAGAAGGCGTCGAGCAAATCCCGGCATCTGAAATCAACCCGGCAGGCCTTGGCGATTAAGGAGACGAACATGAGTGAACAATTTCGTGATGTTTCCCCGGAAGCATCAGAACTCCAGCCTATTATCGCCGGGCTGTTTGGCGAGTATGAAGCGCGTTATGGGGACTACTTTTCCCGTGATGCGGAAGTGGAATTAACCGAATGGTATCTGGCGCCTCAAGGGTTGTTCATCGTGCTTGAACGTGACGGCGAGATTATCGCTACCGGCGCGTATAAGCCATTCGATAAATATACCGCCGAGATAAAACGTATCTGGACGCATCCCGAATTACGCCAGCAAGGGCTTGCCCAGCGCATGATGCGGGAGCTGGAAAACAGGGCGCAGCTTGCCGGTTACAGCCATCTTTATCTCACCACCGGCTTTCGTCAGCCGGAAGCGGTAAAGCTGTATCTGAGCCTGGATTACCAACCGCAGTTTGATATCTACCGCGACCGCGAAGAATACAGCGTGGCTCCTTTCGACGGGCGCTTACGGTTTACCAAACAGCTCACCGTTGCGCAGCTGAAAACGGCCTGAGGAATCATCATGACTACACCTTCAAATACACCTTCAAATACCCCATCAACTATCAAAGTGGTTCCGGCGCGTTATCCGTGGCGCACTTTCGGGGCGATTGTCGCCCTGTTTGTGCTGGCGATTGTGGTTCAGTCGGTAGCGTTTAACCCGCGCTGGGAGTGGAGCGTGTTTGCCCGCTGGTTCTTTGATCCGGTGATTCTGGAAGGGCTGGCGCAAACATTGCTGCTGACATTGATTGGCACCGCGCTGAGTGTCGTATTTGGGGGATTGCTGGCGCTGGCCAGACTCTCATCGTCATGGCTGTTGAATAGTCTGGCGTGGGGTTATATCTGGCTGTTTCGCTCACTGCCGCTGATTGTGGTGCTGATCATCCTCTATAACTTCTCCTATTTGTACGACACGCTTTCGATTGGTATTCCTTTCACCCAAATCAGTTGGGGAAGCTATCAGACCATTAACGTGCTCGGCCAGTTTTCAACGGCGGTTGTCGGGCTGACGTTAGTGCAAAGCGCGTATACGGCGGAGATTATTCGCGGCGGGTTTCTCGGCGTCGATCACGGGCAATATGAAGCGGCTGCGGCGTTAGGGCTTCCGGCATGGCGACGTACGGTGCGCATTATTCTGCCGCAGGCGTTGCGGACCATTTTGCCTTCCGGCTTCAATGAAATTATCAGCCTCGCGAAAGGGACGGCGATGGTTTATGTGCTGGCGATGCCGGAGTTGTTCTACACCATTCAGATGATTTACAACCGCACCCAGGAAGTGATCCCGCTGCTGATGGTTGGCGCGGTCTGGTATCTGGTTATCACAAGCGTACTGTCGTTGATTCAGCATCTGGTCGAACGCTGGCTGGCTCGCAGTGAACGCCGCTCGGCCATCAATCAACAAAGTCCGGCCCGCCTGGCACCACGCCAGCCCGTACTGCAAACTCAGGAGGCCGCCCATGCTCCACTCCCATAATCCAACCGGTCATATTTCGATTACTGGCGTCAGTAAATATTTTGGCCGCCATAAAGCGCTGGATAATATTTCCCTCGAGCTGGAACCGGGTTCAGTCACCGTGATCCTCGGGCCGTCAGGTTCCGGTAAATCCACCTTATTGCGGGCCATTAACCACCTGGAACGTGTTGATGAAGGGTTTATCCAGATTGACGGCGATTACATAGGCTACCGTCAGTCCGGGGACAAACTGTATGAGCTGAAAGAAAAAGAGATCCTGCGTCAGCGCGTGAATGTCGGTTACGTATTCCAGAACTTTAATTTGTTCCCGCATCTCACGGTGCTGGAAAACCTGATTGAAGCGCCGATTGCCCATAAGCAACTCAGTCGCAAAGCGGCGGTTGAACAGGCGTATCAACTGCTGGATGTGGTGGGTCTGCGTAATAAAGCGGACGCATGGTCACGGCATCTTTCCGGTGGGCAGCAACAACGTATCGCCATTGCCCGCGCTCTGGCGCTGCGCCCGCGAGTGATGTTGTTTGATGAGCCCACCTCAGCGCTTGACCCTGAACTGGTGGGCGAAGTGTTGGACGTCATCAAAAAGCTCGCGCGTTCCGGTACTACGCTGGTGGTCGTGACCCATGAAATCGGTTTTGCCCGGGAAGTGGCAGATAACGTGGTGTTTATGGTGGATGGCAAAATTGTTGAGCAAGGTAGCAGCGACGAAGTGCTTAACCATCCGCAACATTCGCGAACGCGTCAGTTTTTATCGAAAGTTCTTTAAGGAGCAGGCATGAAATTTGTCCCACTGGCGCTGATTGTTTTGAGTACCGCGAGCTTTGCTCAGGGAAGCCTGGATCTGAAGGCGAATGAACAGCCGATACATACGGCTAAAGACCCGATTGCTATCGGTAAAATTCCGCAGAACTATCAATTTGTGGAACCGGGAACGCTGACGGTGGCGATTTCCGCGCTCAATTCGCCGCCGCTGGCGATGCTGGCGAGTGATAACCGCACCAGGATCGGCAGCGATCCGGATATCGCCCGTTTGCTGGCCGATAGCCTCGGGCTGAAACTCAAACTGGTGCCGACCGCCTGGGAAGACTGGCCGCTGGGGATTACGTCCGGGCGATATGATGTGGCACTGGTGAATATCGCCGTTACAGAGCAGCGTAAAACGAAGTTTGATTTTGCGACCTATCGCGTAGATTCCCTGGCGTTTTCGGTGAAATCAGACAGTCCGATTCAAAAAATTGCAGGCCCGGTAGATGTTGCCGGGTTACGGATTATTTTGGGTTCCGGCACCAATCAGGAAAAGATCCTGTTGGGTTGGAATGAGCAAAATGAACGCGAAGGGCGTAAACCCGCCCAGCCGATTTACCTGACGGACGACGCTTCCGGGAATCTGTATATTCAGGCTGGCCGGGCAGATGCGACGTTTGGCCCGCAAAGTGTGGCCGCCTATAAAGCGGCGTTAACCGGGAAAACGCGCGTTGTGGGGCTTGGGCCTAAAAAAGCGTATGTCGCCACTACCACCAAAAAAGGTAACGGGCTGGTTTATGCCTTACAAGCCGCGCTTGATGGTGCGGTGAAACGGGGTGAATACCAGCAAGTTCTCGACCGTTGGGGAGAAAAGGGCGAAGAAGTCGCGGCGTCTGAGGTGAATCCACCCGGCATTACTTATCCTTGATTAACGCTTAACAACGAGCAAAACCTGCTCAATAAAGCCATAAATATCTTCCAGCGCCTGTTCTCTCGCCAGCGGGGCGCTGTCGATGATCAGTTGATCCGAGTACCCGTTCAGCAACGCTCCAAGCTGGCGGGTCACTCGCCAGACATCGGTCTGGCGAAATACGCCGCTTTCAATGCCCGCGCGAATGATATTCGCCAGCAACGCATCCCACTTTTCAGTCAGCGTTAGCGCAAAGTCGGCATACACTTTGTTATGCACCGCGAGACGCCACAACGAACCATACAGCTCCCAAACCGCATCGGCGCGGTCAGGCAAATAATCTTCAATAAAAATCTTCAAACCCTGCTCAGGCGGCAGTGCGCAAGACTTTTGGCTAAACGTTTCCAGTTCCGCATACATGAAGCGCGAAAACGCTTCGAGACACAGCGTCTGCCAGTCGGGGAAATAGTGATAAATATGGCTGCGCGCGATGCCGACTTGCTCGGTTAATTCACGCGTGGTGACTTTTTCCACCCCTTTTTCAGTGAACAACACGATCGCGGCATCGAGAATATTCTCTTTCAGAACAGATGCTTTTTCTTTCATCACAGTACCCCCGGTTGACTTTGAGCAAGTGCTCAAATAGACTCTTTTCATTCTTTGAGCAACCGCTCAAGAATAACAACTAAAGAAATTAAAGTCATGGAAACTTCACAAGCCGCGCAGCTTCAGCCTTCACGCGGTGCATTAAATACCATCAAAAAACTCGCAAAACTCCACAGTAAAAAATTAGTCATTACTCTGATGCTGGTGGTCGCCGAAAACATCATTTACCTGCTTTACCCGCTGATGGCCGGTTTTGCGATTAACGCCATTATCAAAGGCCAGCCACTTCATGCATTGCTGTATGCGCTGGTGGTCTTTGTGATGTGGGCGATTGGCGCGGCACGTCGCAGCATGGACACCCGCACCTTTGCGAGAATCTACGCAGAACTGGCTGTGCCGGTGATTGTGGCGCAACGTAAAGATGCGCATAGTCATTCGACTATCGCTGCACGAGTGACGTTGTCACGTGAATTCGTCAATTTCTTCGAAACACACCTGCCGCTGCTGATTACTTCCGTGGCATCAATAATCGGTGCCGTGGTGATGCTGCTGACGATAGAGTTCTGGGCCGGGGTGGCGTGTCTGGCGGTGCTGATTTTCTTCTCGCTGTTCCTGCCGAGCTATACGCGCAAAAACGAAATGCTGTATGAAAAGCTCAATGACAGGCTGGAAAAAGAGGTCGGGTTCGTCGGCACAGCCAGTGAAAATACGCTAAACAAGCATTACGACTTTTTAGCTCGCGTGCGTATCCGCCTGTCTGACCGTGAAGCATTCGGTTATTTATCGATTGGTATTGCCGCCGCGTTCCTGTTTGCCACGACCATCTTCCTGATGACCGCGAAAGGCGTCGGGAACGCCGGGCATATTTATTCCGTCATGACGTACATGTGGATGTTCGCCATGAGTCTTGATGACGGCCCATCTCTGCTGGAAAAGTATTCCCAGCTTAAAGAGATAGGCAAACGGGTAAATACCGGACTGGTGTAATTAACCCACTTCCGGTAACGCGCCGCTGGCAATCAACGCCTGAATAACAATCACGGCGATACCGCAGGCGAACACCAGAATCAGCAACGGTTTGCCGCCAGCCACACGGTAAACCGTTTCCGTTTGTAGCTGGCGGCTTTTCCAGACCAGCAAAGACGGGATAATCAGCGCCAGAATCGCCAACGCCACACCGGCATAACCGAGCGCCATCACAAAACCTTGCGGGTAGAACAGCGCGAATACCAGCGGTGGCACAAAGGTCATCAGCCCGGTTTGCATGCGCCCGGAGGCCTTGCGATTGCGGTTAAACAGGTCGCCCAGGTAATCAAACAGCCCCAGCGAAACTCCGAGGAACGACGTCGCCAGTGCCAGATCGGCAAACAGATGCACCGCCAGTTCGACGTGCGGCGAGGCCACCACTTCACGCACCGCCTGCAACAAACCATTCAGCCCTGAATGGCTGGCTAACAGCCCGCTGAATACACCCGAGTCAATCGCGCCAAGTGTGGCGATTTGCCAGAAGATATAGGCGACTAACGGAATGGCGCTGCCGATGATAAACACCCAGCGCAGTTTGCGCAGGTTGCCATCAAGATAACTGACAATACTCGGCACGCTGCCGTGGAAACCAAACGAAGTGAAGATCACCGGAATCGCCGAAAGCGCGAGGCCTTTCTCGAGCGGCAACGTCAGCAAATTAGTGTGGTGGATGTGCGGCATCATCAGCGCCAGCATCACCACTAACATGACTATTTTTGCGCTGAACAACACGCGGTTGAACATATCCACCATGTGCGTGCCGATACAGACAATCCCTCCGGCAACAATCGTGAACAGCAAAACCCCGCTGGTCACTGAAATATCGGTAGAGAACCACTGGCTAAGGCTTGCCGATAATAGCTCCCCCGCGCCGCTGATATACGCCGCCGTCAGGGCGTACATCAAGAACAACATGCTAAAGCCGGTCAGCCATTGCCCAGGTTTCCCCAGGTAGCGGCGGGCAAGGGTGCCAAGGCCGGTGTCGGCGGATACATGCTGGTAAACCTCCACCAACAGCAGCGCGGTGTAACACATCAACCCCCACAGGCCGACCAGTAAAAGCAATGTGACGCCAAAACCCACGCCCGCAGAAGCCAGCGGCATTGCCAACATTCCTGCGCCAATAGTGGTTCCGGCGACGATAAAGATACTGCCAAGAGTGCGATTCTTCACGCTTCCCTCTGAATTTACGCTTGTAATAACGAGATTATGCCGCGCAGGGTAAGGGATTGTGGTGAAGTCGTCAAATGAGGGTTACAGAGTGTGTAATGTAAACTTTACGATAAATTGCGCTGTCTCAGCCATCACTGAGACAGCGGTAGCTTAGTGCTTGCCGAGATACTCTTTTTCCAGCCGGGCAACCGTGCCATCCTGGGTCATTTTAGTCAGTGCGTCATTGATGAGCTTCAACGTCTGTTCATCACCTTTGCGCACGCCGATCGCACTATTGGCTGAGAGCATTGGGTCTTTCACCGGCTCGCCCGAAAACGCGTACTCTTTGCCAATCGGCTGGTCGAGAAACGCCGATTGCCCGGAGGTGGCAACGACAAAGGTCGCATCCAGTCGGCCATTGGCTAAATCGCCGTAAATCGACTGTTGATCCGGGTACTCCGTCACGTTGGCACCTTGCGAGCGCCATTTCGCATCAGCATATTTCGCCTGCACAGAACCCTGTAACACCCCGACGTTTTTCCCGCTTAGTGACGCTGAATCAGGTTTCAACGGCGCATTTTTGGCAGAAATTAAACGGCTGTCGTCTTCATACAATGTCTGGCTGAAGTCGATGACTTTCTGGCGCTGCGCATTCGGGGCCATTGAGGAAATGACTGCATCAAATTTTTTGGCATTCAGGCCAGGAATTAAGCCATCAAAACCGGACTCGACCCACTGGCAGGTCACGCCCGCGGTTTTGCAGATTTCATTGCCAATCGCAATATCCAGCCCAACCAAACTGCCGTCAGGTTTTTTTGACTCATAAGGTGGATAGGTGGGGTCAGTGCCAAAACGCAGTGTCTGAGCCCCAACGGCCTGGCAGACCGTCAATGCCAGCAATCCACAAACCCCTGCAACGTATTTGTTCATCTTAAGCTCCGGTGGTAGTCAGTTTTGGCTGTCATGCTGAGAGACGGTCAAGGGCGAGGGTGATGAAATAGCGCACACCCAGCGGCAGGACATCGTCGTTAAAATCATAATGTGGGTGATGGCAAAAAACGCCGCCCTGGCCGAGCAGCACGTAAGCACCAGGCCTGCGCAGCAGAAACTCTGAGAAATCTTCTGAGCCGTTCATCGGCGGGAAACTGCGTAAGACGTTCTCTTCGCCAAACACCTTTTCGGCACTTTGGGCTGCGGCCTCGGCTTGAGCAGGATGATTCACGGTTGCCGGGGAACCGTTGGCAAAACGCACGGCAATCTCACACTCACAGGTTTTTGCCACTCCTTCGCAAATCGCCTCAATACGACGTTTTGCCTGAGTTCGTACCGCCTCGTTAAAGGTGCGCAAGGTGCCTGCAAGCGAGGCATGAGCCGGAATAACGTTCGGCGTGCTGCCAGCATGAATGCTGCCGATACTGAGCACCGACATTTCTGAAGGGGAGATCGTGCGGCTGACTACCGTTTGTAGCGCGCAGACCAGTTGGGCTGCGGCAATGACCGGGTCGCGCGTGAGTTCTGGCGCGGAGCCATGTCCGCCCACGCCATCAATGGTGATCAGCACATCATCGCATGAGGCCAGCATCGCGCCGTCCAGCACGCCAAAGGTGCCGGGCGCAAAATGGGGAGCATTATGCAGGCCGTAAATTTCATCCCAGTCGAACTGGGCTTCAACACCCGCTTCCAGCATCGCCAGCGCGCCACCGCCGTTTTCCTCGGCGGGCTGGAACACAAACACCACTTTCCCGGCAAAATCGCGGTTTTGACTAAACCATTGCGCCGCGCCTAACAGCATGGCGGTGTGTCCGTCATGGCCGCAACCGTGAAAAGCTCCGGCACGAGTCGAGCGGTATTCCGGGTTGCCTTCTTCTTCCATCGGCAACGCATCCATATCCGCACGCAGGGCGATAGTGCGTCCGTGGCCGCGTTCGCCTTCCACCACGCCGACAACGCCTGTGCCGCCAATATTGCGCCAATGAGTCACGCCCCATTGTTGCAGGCAGTTGACGACACGTTCACTGGTGCGGGTTTCTTCAAAAGCAATTTCGGGATGGGCATGCAAATCACGGCGTAATGCTACTAACTCAGCAATATTTACCGTCAAATCAAGGTTATTGTTCACCACTTATAAAGCCCTCTATTATACTGAGTTCGCAAAACGACCGGCTTTATGATGCTAGAAGAGACTGAAATCATTGGTCAATTTCCAGTTTCTTATGCCTATAACAAACGGTTATAGCGGAGGGTGTATCAAAACATCTCAATTGCGGATTTTAGTGGCGGTGGCCCGACACGGAACGCTGATAGGCGCCGCTGGCGAGCTGGGATTATCTCAACCGGGTGTCACGCGCAGTATCAAAGAACTGGAATCCAGGTTGGGGGTACAGCTACTGGTGCGCAGCGGTGCAGGTGTGCGTTTCACCGCTTATGGCAACACGCTGCTGCGTTACGCTCGCACCGTGATGGCCGAAATCAGCCGCGCCGAACAAGAAATTGCCGCCATGAAAGCGCAGTCGCATGCCAGTTTAAATATTGGTGTGTCACTGCTTTCAGCCACCGTTCCGGTGTATGAGGCGTTGCGTCGCTTTCGCCTACGCTTCCCGCAGGCGAGAGTGAACGTTCACGAAGGTATGCCAGGGCAAATCATTGATGGATTACGCAATGGCGATTTTGACCTGTGCCTGGCATTTGTGGCGCAAACCGACCCCATTGCTGAATTTCGTCTGATTGCTTTGCAGCACTGGCCGCAAGTTCTGGCGGTGGCGAAAGACGACCCGCTGGCCCGCGCTGAAAATCTCAATCAACTGTGTGATGCGCAATGGCTGTGCAGTCATACCCGGGAAAGCTGGCAACCGTTTTGGCAACAGCTGGCGGGGGAACAAAACGTGCAGGAACCCACGCAGGTGAATATCTGCACTTCTCTGGGGCTTTATTCCGCGCTGGCGCAAGATGCCAATACCGTCAGCATCTGGCCAGATTTTTTACTGCGGGCGCGCACCGGGCCTGGCAAGTTAGTGCCGTTAAATATTCAGACGCAACTTCCCGATATCACCTTTGGTTTTATGCTGCGAAAAGACCAGGTGCTAACGCCAGCTTACGAATATTTTATCGACTGCATGGGTCAGGAGCTAAAGGCTTCTGCTTTGGAGCCATCGAGCAAAGGGCAATTCCCAGCGCAATAAGCAGGGCGCTGATCAGGTGAAAACCGTGTAACGGCACGTTGAGAAACAGCACGCTAAACACGCCGCCGGTCAGTGGAATCAGGTGCGAATAAACTTCACCCCGTGTCGCACCAATCGCCTGAATCCCTTTATTCCACAGCAGATAAGACAGCCATGACGGGAAGATAACCAGATAAGCCAGCCCCAACATGAAGCCCGGATCTAAAGACAACTTTAACGGCGGGCCAAAATGAGTTGCCGAGTAAAACGATAAAACGGGCAGCAGAACGATGGCGCCAATCGCCGCGCTCACCGCGACAAAGGCGTTGCCCCCAATCTGTTTGGGTTTGAGGCGTAAGAAAGCGCAATAAAGTGCCCAGCTAATGGCCGACGCCATTGTCCAGACATCGCCTCGGTTCAAATTTTTGAGCGTATTCAAATGTAGAAGGTCGCCCTGCATCACCAGATATATCACCCCCAACGAACTGAGCACCACGCCATAAATATTGCGCCGGGAGATCGCCTCTTTGAAAATAAACTTATTGATCAACAACACCAAAGCGGGCGTGGTGGATAAATAGATCGCCGCATTTAATGAAGAGGTATATTGCAGGCCAACGTACAGCGTCACCGGGAATAATACTTGCCCACACAATGCGAGGAAAAACACCGTGTATTTTGCCTCCGTCATCGCCGCCCACTGCGCTTTTATCTGGCGGAAATAGAGGCTGATGAGCAACAGCGCGGTGAGCATCCAGCGGGCTTCCGACAGGACAATAGGGTCAACCTGCGCCACTAACACATGGCCAACCACGTAGTTTCCGCCCCAGAAACAGGCAGCAAGGCTTAACAGTAAATACGGCATAATTTGAGTTCCTGAAGACGGTTTAAGCCACTCAGCTATAGATTCAATGCATACCCGAAGGATAATAAGAACATCGATTTGTGGACTACCATGCTAAAATTACGAGGAGTGAAAATCTAATTCATCTTTTTCGTGGCGAGGTATAGTTTAAAACTATGAGATTCACATTGCGGCAACTAGAATTTTTCATCGCTTTAGCACAGACGCAACAGATATCTAAAGCCGCGTCTCAATGTAATATCTCGCAGTCATCAATGACGGTGGCGATGCGTAATCTCGAATCCGCACTCAACAATCAGTTATTTATTCGTCTGCCAAAAGGGATTCAGCTCACGTCCGCCGGTGAGCGCTTTGCGCATTACGCACGTAAAATAATTAATGACAGCCAGATTGCGATAGACGATTTGCTGTATCAGCCCCAACTGGAAAAAGGCACGGTGAATATTGGCATTGCCAAAACCCTTTCCGCTTATTTATTACCGGCGATTATTCTTGAGGTTGAGCAGCATTTCCCATTAATGACGATCAACTTTATCGAAGCCAACCCGCAGGTATTAACCGAATCATTAAAACGGCGTGAAACAGACTTTTCGCTATTATTAACCTCGAATATTCCGCCAGACAGCGCGTTAAATACTGAAATCTTTATTCGTTCACCTCGTCGCCTGTGGGCGGCCCAGGGGCATCCGCTATTAAACCAGTCGGTCATTCATCTTGCCGATATCGAAAACCTGCCATTTTTATTGCTCGATACCGACGAATACCCGGATGTGATCACAGAGCACTGGCGCGCGCAGGGTGGCAGCCCAAATATCAGCTTTACCACCACCTCATTTGAAACGGTGCGCAGCCTGGTGGCAAAAGGAAAGGGCGTGACGATATTGTCGGACCTGGTTTATCGCCCATGGTCGCTTGAAGGTTTGCGCGTTATGCGTCGCAACATTGCGGATAGCACCACATATATGGATGTCGGGGCGGTGACGCTGAATCACTCGTCGATGACGGAGGCCGCCACGACAGTACTGAATTACTTGCGCAGGGCCATCACCCGGCTGGGTGATGAGAGTTGAAGGCGACAGGAGCGATATTCACTCCCGTCGCCATTCTGTATTACTTCGCTTCTTTTTTCCCCGCCAGATTTAACGTTGGCGTTTCGTCAAAGAAGTTCCACGGTTTGAGCAACGAATGAACCCATTCGGTTGGCATAATTGGCCACTCTTCAGCGCGGGCGACGTGGGTGGTGCCGGTGGTCATCCACACCACATCATCCTGATTATCCAGCGATTGATTATCTTTAGTGTAAGCCCCTAAACCCGTGTCATGCGCCGAACGGTTAGGGTATTTGCCTTCCGGGTAGCGTTCATCCGGGTTATAGCGCGTCACCCATAACTGTTTATCCATAAAGCTCAGACGGTGATAAATCCACTCGTCCGGGGCGAATTTCGCGCCGGTAGCCACGGGATGCGTGCCACCTGCATAGGGGATGATTTGATACGAAACCGGGTTGCCCATTTTGTTCTCCTTGCTGGTATTACTCAGCAAACGAATGGTGCCGGGGTCAAACTTCTGCGCCGCTTCCTGCTCGGTAGCAATATCATGCTGATTAATTTGCAGGGTACTGGTGCGCGGGCCGCCCGCCGTGTTTGGTTTCACTTCCGGGTCAAGTGCGACGAGCTTGTTGTTCTCGCCATCGACGTCCATATCAAGGCGGAAGTTATAGATGTGCTGATGGGTGGTGCCGACAATATTATGGTCGATCAGCGTGCCATATTGGGTGTCGTCTTTGGCGGTTTCGTCGTGCATGGTTTTGGCTTTCACGCCTTTTACCGCTTCAATACCCGTCGCGCCCGCATCAATGCCGATGGTGCCATTCTGATGGAATACCCAGTCGAAAATGTAATCGTAGTTACCGACTGTGCTAATCCAGCGCACCACTAATTCCCGGCGCTCGGTGCTGATATTCGGTTGACTCATTTCCTGGTGTTTATATTCAGGCCCGGCGTAGCGTTCAAAAATCGCCACCGCATGGGGAATGGTGGTCGGTTTACCGGTGTAATCGGCAATCGTTTCATCGAGTAATACAGCGTTGCCCGGTGCGTCTTTTCCGCGTGCAATGGGGGAGGTCAGCGTACCCATGCCGTAATCGCCTGCATCCAGATAGGCCTTGAAATACCAGCCCACATCCGGGTCGCCATAAGGCACAATCATGCCGCCCAGCGAGCCTTCATACATCACTTTGCGTTTGGTACCGTTGTCGTTATAAGTCACCGTTGACAAGATCGGCCCAACGCGCGAGTTCAGGCGCAGGTGGAAATCCCAGTTCTGCCAGTGAATGGTGTCGCCCGTGATGGTGTAGTTTTTGCCTTCCGGCTCGATGATTTCCAGCGGCTTAACAACCGGTGCCGTGCGGTCACGGCCATCAAACGGACGCGGGTTCATCGGCACCGGAATGACCTGGCCTTCTTCGATTTTGATGATTTTCTTCTGCTCAAGATCGACTACCGCTACCAGGTTTTCGATAGGGTTCGCCCAATAATTACCATCGCCAACGTCAAGATAACTCACGACTTTCAGCAAGCGCTGGTTTTGCTCCAGCCCGTCTTTCCCATCGAAATATCCCACGGTCAGTGGGGTAGTCATCACCTTGCTCGGATCGTTTACGCCATGTTTTTTCAGCGCATCTGCGTATTCTTTGCTGCCATTAATAATTGACTGCACGCTGGCGAAATCATCAAGCAGAACCATGCCATGCGCGCCCTCAATTGGCTTCCAGGACACCACTTTCCCGGCGTTTAAATCCACCACGCCTTCAACAATATGAATCCCATCGAGCATAATCACGTCGGCCATGCGCGGAGCCGTCACCGCCTGGCCGCTCAGTACAAACTGCCAGACCTGATCCTTCGGCGGTTCATGGAGTGATATTTCGGTAAAGCGGCTCCCGGTTTTATATTCAGGTGCGGCCTGAATTACCTTGACCACCTGATTTATTTCATTCGCCGTCAGGGAATTAAGCGGATGGGGTTTTTTCTCGACCGCGAAAGTTTGATCCAGGCCAGACTGGAAAACCTCGTTAATAAAATCTTCAGAGATATAAGCGGTTTTATTTTTGAAGATGACCGGCACCTGTAATTGCAAAGTCTTGCCATTCACCATGGCCGATTTTGTATTGGGTTTTACCTTCACAAACGCACCATCTTTAACGATGGTGAACATTTGCGCGTAATCATCCCATTGCACATCAGCGCCAAATTCAGCCAATGTTTTTTCCATCGGCACCATATGCGCTTCACCGCCGTGAGCCGAAGCATGCGAAGAAATCAGGAGTGCAATGGCTAAAGCCAGGGCTTTTTTTCCGGTGGTTAAATTCATCAAATTCTCACTCCTGGAAGATGTCGATTATTGTTGTGGGTTTTATAAATAAGCCTGAATTCAACATAACAACTTCCTGAGCCGGATATATTGTGCTGCTTGCCAGGTGTTTTGTTAGTTTTGCCAAAATAACGGTGGATAAGGCTTACGCTTATCCACCAGACAGCAGTCATCCAACAAAAATGGGCTAATTCTTACGCGCAACCAGCGTCAAAATGGAATACAACGCCACGGATTGGTTGTCCTGATTTAGCACTTCTACCGCCCATTCCACGACACCGACCGGTTTATCCTCCGCCGTTTTTTGCGGTTTGGCCGTTTTGCGCTTACATGTCAGGCGCACCTGAATGGTATCGCCGATTTTGACCGGCTCGATAAAGCGCAGGTTTTCCATCCCGTAGTTGGCGATGACTGGCCCTACGCCAGGGTCGACGAACAGCCCGGCGGCGGCAGACACCACAAAGTAACCGTGGGCCACGCGCTCGCCAAAGAACGACTCTGCCGCGCCGATTTTATCGACATGCGCGTAGAAATGGTCGCCGCTGAGGTTGGCGAAATTGACAATATCGGCTTCGGTAATGGTGCGGCGGGCGGTCAGCAAACTCTCGCCAATGACCAGCTCTTCAAAATGTTTACGGAAAGGATGAACCGGATCTTCTTTGACTGCCGCGCCATAGCTCCACTGTTTGCTCACGGCGGCCAGCATAGAAGGGCTGCCCTGAATCGCTGTGCGTTGCATGTAATGTTTTACCGCCCGCAGGCCGCCTAACTCTTCACCGCCGCCCGCGCGGCCTGGCCCGCCGTGCACCAGCATCGGTAGCGGAGAACCGTGCCCGGTAGATTCCACTGACGACTCCTGATTCAGCACCTGAATACGCCCGTGAGCACGCGCCGCACCGAGAATAAACTGACGGGCAATGTCACCATCCGCCGTCACCAACGTTCCGACAAGGCTACCCTGGCCTGCACGCGCCAGCGCCATCGCATGTTCGCCATCGTGATAAGGCATGACGGTGGCGACCGGGCCGAAGGCTTCGAGTTCATGTACGGTGGGTGTTTCACCCGGTTGCTGGCATAACAATAACGTCGGCGGGAAGAATGCCCCAGCGCGTGTGGTATCGGCTTTTCCACCCACAACCACCTGGCAGCCAGCCGCGATCAGCTGATCCACTTTGTTTTGCACATCATCACGCTGTTCGAGACTGACCAACGCGCCCATTTTCACGCCTTCCTGCGCCGGGTCGCCGGGCTGGATTTTTTCAAGTTTTGCCTTCAGCGCCTGAGTCACATTCTCCAGTTGCGCCTGCGGAACGATAATCCGGCGGATAGCGGTACACTTTTGCCCGGCTTTGGCCGTCATTTCGCGAACGATTTCGCGAATGAACAGCGCAAATTCAGGCTGCTCAGGCGTGACATCTTCCCCCAGCACGCAGCAGTTCAGGGAATCTGCTTCCATGGTGAAGGGGACTGAGCGGGCGATAATATTTGGGTGACAACGTAACTTTTGGCCGGTCTGTGCGGAACCGGTAAACGTCACCACGTCCTGCTCGTCGAGCAAATCAAACAGGTTAGCCACGCCACCGCTAATCAGGCTGATCGCACCTTCCGGCACCAGCCCGGAATCGACAATAGATTTCACCATCGCGTGAGTTAACTGAGCGCTGGACGTACCTGGTTTTATCATCGCAGGCATTCCCGCAAGCCAGGTCGGCGCCAGTTTTTCTAACATGCCCCAGCACGGGAAGTTGAAGGCGTTGATATGCAATGCCACGCCGGATTTTGACGTCAGCACATGGCGAGCGGCAAAACCGCCTTGTTTCGACAGCGGGATCATTTCGTCTTCAGGCCACAACACGTCGTCCGGTAATTCGCGGTTCCCCATTCCGGCATAGGCGAACAGCGTGCCAATTCCGCCTTCGATATCCACCCAACTGTCAGCGCGTGTCGCACCCGTCTGGTAAGAAACCTCGTAAAACGACTCTTTGTTTGCCAGCAGATGTTTCGCCACTGCTTTGAGCAGGGCGGCGCGCTGCACGAAGGTCATGGCGCGTAAAGCTTTGCCACCGTTGTCGATGGCATAACGACGAGCCAGCGCCATATCCAGTCCTTCGCTCGTCACCTGGTACAACGCTTCGCCGCTAATTGCATGATTTATCGTGCGTTCTTTGCCATGACCCATCAGCCATTGGCCCGAAAGATAACTGGTTAACTGCTGCATCTCACACCTCATTAAGTATTACGTTTAATGCAATCAATGTTTGATTTGTGAATCATAAAAATCAAGCTGTAATTTAATAATTTGTTAACAATGTGATTGAGTGTGGTTTTGGTGATTTTCATATCGGTATGTTTAATAACGATTTATGAAAATATATCGTGATAACGCTCACAAAGCGTACGTGTTATTTTTGCTGTTTTAGTTAACTTATCTGTAACTTTTAATCATTAAGTGATTCACATAAACCGATTATGTGAGTCTAAATTGAATCATAAAAGGTGATGACGTGACTGAACAACACCGCTTTGATGAGCGAATCGCACAGGAAATTGCGATTGAAGCGCAGGACTGGATGCCGGACGAATACCGTAAAACGTTGATTCGCCAGATTGGGCAACACGCACATTCCGAGATTGTGGGCATGTTGCCTGAGGGCAACTGGTTGACGCGTGCACCGAGCCTGAAACGTAAAGCGATTTTGCTGGCGAAGGTGCAGGACGAAGCCGGGCACGGGCTTTATCTGTATAGCGCGGCGGAAACGCTGGGTTGTGCGCGGGAAGACATCTACCAAAAGATGCTCGACGGAAAAATGAAATATTCCTCGATCTTCAATTATCCCACGCTGAACTGGGCCGACATTGGCGTGATCGGCTGGCTGGTTGATGGCGCGGCCATTGTTAATCAGGTCGCGCTGTGCCGCACCTCTTACGGCCCGTATGCCAGGGCGATGGTGAAAATCTGTAAGGAAGAGAGTTTCCACCAACGTCAGGGGTTTGAAGCCTGCATGGTTCTGGCACAGGGAAGCGATGAACAACGCCAGATGTTGCAGGACGCAATCAACCGTTTCTGGTGGCCAGCACTCATGATGTTTGGCCCCAACGACGACAACTCGCCGAACAGCGCCCAAAGCCTGGCGTGGAAAATCAAACGTTTTGGCAATGACGAACTGCGCCAGCGTTTTGTCGACAACACCGTGCCACAGGTGGAAATGCTCGGCATGACGGTTCCAGATAACGATCTGCGTTTCAACGAAGCCACCGCTCATTACGAGTTCGGTGAAATCGACTGGGAAGAATTTAACGAAGTGATCGCCGGTCGTGGACTGTGTAACGAAGAGCGCCTGGCCGCCAAGCGTAAAGCTTGGGAAGAGGGGGCATGGGTTCGTGAAGCGGCGCTGGCTTACGCAGAAAAGCAACATGCGCAAAAAGTCGCATAAAGAATTTGTAGGTCGGATAAGCGCAGCGTCATCCGACATTTACGCCCGACTTAAAGGAAAAACTGATGAGCAATGTTCACTGGCCGTTATACGAAGTATTTATCCGCAGTAAACAAGGGCTGTCGCATCGCCACGTGGGCAGCCTGCATGCCGCCGACGAACAAATGGCGCTGGAAAACGCACGGGATGCGTACACCCGTCGCTCCGAGGGCTGTTCGATTTGGGTGGTGAAAGCGAGCGAAATTATTGCCTCGCAGCCAGAAGAACGGGGTGCGTTTTTCGATCCGGCGGAAACCAAAATTTATCGCCATCCCACGTTCTACACCCTGCCTGATGGCATCGAGCACATGTGAGGCGCGAAATGACTTATTCCCCGTTAACCACATACACCCTGCGCCTTGGTGACACTTGTCTGGTTCTGGCCCAGCGTTTAACCGGCTGGTGTGGACACGCGCCAGAGCTGGAAATTGACCTCGCGCTGGCAAACATTGGCCTGGATTTACTCGGCCAGGCACGCAATTTCCTGAGCTACGCGGCAGAGCTTCAGGGCGAGCAGCTTGATGAAGACAAACTGGCGTTTGGCCGTGATGAACGCCAGTACCACAATTTGTTGTTAGCTGAACAACCAAACGGTGATTTTGCCGACACGCTAATGCGCCAGTATTTGCTGGATGCCTGGCATGTCGAACTGTTTGAGCGCCTTGCTCAAAGCCGCGACCCGCAACTGGCCGCAATCGCGGCGAAAGCCATTAAAGAGGTGCGCTACCACCTGCGTTTCAGCCGTGGCTGGCTGGTTCGCCTGGGCAACGGTACAGAATTCTCACAGCAGAAAATGCAGCAATCCCTGAACAAACTGTGGCGTTTTAGCGGCGAAATGTTCCAGACCGACGAGCTGGAAATCAGTCTGGCAGAACAGGGTATTGCGGTTGACCCGCGTAGCCTGCGTGCAGCCTGGGAAGCGCAAGTATTTGGCGCTCTGCATGATGCCTCGCTGGTCAAACCGCAGGAGGCGCAATACCGCAGCGGCGGCAAGCAAGGGCTGCACACCGAGCACCTCGGCCCGCTCCTGGCAGAAATGCAGTATTTGCAACGCGCTTATCCTAATCAGCAGTGGTAGCGAGGTGAAGATGCAAACTCTC